>NZ_BAABED010000001.1:2462389-3077986 GCF_039539965.1 Arthrobacter methylotrophus
TTTGCTGCCGATGATGAAGCTGCGTCTGGCGCGGCCCGAGTGGCTGATCGACATCAACGACTTGGCGGAACTGGAATTCATCCGCCGGGAAGGTGACCAGTTGGTTGTGGGCGCACTAACCCGCCACACAGCGCTCCTGGAGTCCGCCGACGTCGCCGAGCTCTTTCCGATAATCCGCGACGCAGAGCAAGTGATCGCGGACCCGGTGGTCCGCAACCGTGGCACGATCGGCGGCTCCCTCTGCCAAGCCGATCCGGCCGAAGACCTGTCCACTGTCTGCGATGTGCTGCGCGCCCACGCCGTGATCCGCGGGCCCGACGGCGAACGGATCGTCGCGATGTCGGACTTCCATCGCGGGCCGTACGAAACCGCCGTGGCGCAGAACGAGCTGTTGTACGAAATCCGCTTTACGGTCCGCCCGCGCTCGGGCAGCGCCTATGAAAAGGTGGAACGCCGGGTGGGTGACTGGGCGGTCGTCGCGGCCGGGGCCGCCGTCGGACTTTCCGCGGACGGCACAGTCGAAGAAGCAGCAATCGGGCTCACAGCGGTTGCCTTGGACGGCACTGTGCCCGAGGCCGAAGCCGTCCTCCGCGGCCAGCAGCCGCATGAAGACCTGTTCGTCGAAGCCGCCCGCATTGCAGCAGCCGCGTGCAACCCGGTGGCCGATCAGCGTGGACCGGTCGACTACAAACGGCATCTGGCCGATGAACTCACCCGCAGGGTCCTGCGGCGCGCGTGTGCCCGGGCCACAGCTGCACAGGAAGGCTGAAAGCAATGCAGATCAGCATGACGGTCAACGGGAACGCGGTGACCCGGGAGATCGAACCCCGAGTGTTGCTCGTCCACTTCATCCGCGAAAACCTTGGACTGACCGGCACGCACTGGGGATGCGACACCAGCAATTGCGGAACCTGCGTGGTCCTGATGGACGGACAGCCGGTGAAATCGTGCACCGTGCTCGCAGCCATGGCCGCCGGACACGACATCCGGACCGTCGAGGGACTAGCCGTCGATGGCACCCTCGATCCGGTGCAGCAGGGGTTCATGGAAGAACACGGCCTGCAATGCGGATTCTGCACTCCGGGAATGATGCTCACCGCCAGGGCCCTCCTTGACCGCAACCCGCACCCCGACGACACCGAGATCCGCCAAGCCATTTCCGGCCAGATTTGCCGATGCACCGGTTACGCGACGATTGTCCGTTCGGTGCAATGGGCCGCCGCCCACCCGCTCGGTGCGGACACTGAGACGGACGACGGCGGTACCGGCGGGACCACCGCGGAAGAGGTGACGGCATGACCACCGTCCAGGAGCATGCACCCAACCCGGCAGCCGGAGACCCAAACCGCCCCATCGGCTTCGGCCGCCTCCAGCGCAAGGAGGATCCGCGGTTCGTCCGCGGCAAGGGCACATACATCGACGACATCGTGCTGCCCGGCATGCTGCATGGCGCCATCCTGCGTGCCCCCGTTGCGCATGCCAGGTTGGTTTCAATTGACACCACCGAGGCGTTGGCGCACCCCAAGGTGCTCGCTGTCATCACGGGCAAAGACCTGCAGGCCCTCAACCTCGCGTGGGCGCCTACCCTGTCGGCGGACGTCCAGGCGGTGCTCGTCACGGACAAGGTCCGATTCCAGGGTCAGGAGGTCGCTTTCGTCGTCGCTGAGGACCGCTATGCCGCGCGCGACGCCCTGGAACTGATCGACGTCGAATACGACACGTTGCCGCCGGTAATTGATGCCCGCCGCGCCCTCGACCCCGGCGCGCCGGTCATCCGTGACGACATTGAGGGACGGACCGACAACCGGATCTTCGACTGGGAGATCGGTGATGCGGCTGAAACGGAAGCGGTGTTCGCCGCTGCCGACGTCGTCGTCGCCCAGGAGATCGTGTATCCGCGCGTGCACCCGGCACCCATGGAAACCTGCGGTGCCGTGGCGGACTTCGATCCGATCGATGGCAACCTGACGCTTTACGAAACCACCCAGGCCCCGCACGCCCACCGGACGTTGTATGCGATAGTCGCGGGTATCCCTGAACACAAAATCCGGATCGTCTCCCCCGATATCGGCGGCGGGTTCGGCAATAAAGTGGGCATCTATCCCGGCTATATCCTCGCCGTCGTCGGTTCGATCGTCACCGGAAAACCGGTGAAGTGGGTAGAGGACCGCTCCGAGAACCTGATGTCGACGTCGTTTGCCCGCGACTACATCATGCAGGGCGAGATCGCGGCCACGAAGGAAGGCAAGATCCTTGCGGTCCGGACCAATGTGCTGGCAGACCATGGTGCATTTAATGCCACCGCTCAGCCCACCAAGACCCCGGCCGGCTTCTTCTCCATCTTCACCGGGAGCTATGACCTGGAAGCCGCCTATTGCAAGGTCACGGGTGTGTACACCAACAAGGCGCCGGGGGGCGTGGCATATGCCTGCTCCTTCCGCGTGACGGAAGCGGTCTACCTGGTGGAGCGCATGGTGGACATCCTGGCCCGGAAACTGGAGATGGACCCGGCAGAGCTTCGGCTGAAGAATTTCATCAAACCGGAGCAGTTCCCCTACGCGAATAAGACCGGTTGGGTCTACGACTCGGGCAACTACGAGCCTGCCATGCGGCTGTCCATGCAGATCGCCGGGTATGAAGATCTCCGGCGCGAGCAGCTGGAAAAGCGGGAGCGCGGCGAACTGATGGGCATCGGTGTCTCCTTCTTCACCGAGACTGTCGGCGCCGGACCGCGCAAGCACTTCGACATCGTCGGGCTCGGCATGGCAGATGGCGCGGAACTCCGAATTCATCCCACCGGCAAAGCCGTCGTCAGGATCTCGGTGCAGAGCCAGGGGCAGGGCCACGAAACCACGTTCGCCCAGATTGTGGCCGAGGAGCTCGGTATCCCGCCGGAGAGCATCGACGTCGTCCACGGCGACACGGACCAAACGCCCTTCGGCCTGGGCACGTACGGCAGCCGGTCGACCCCGGTCAGCGGCGGCGCAGTAGCCCTCGTGGCGCGCAAGGTCCGCGAAAAGGCGAAGTTCATTGCTGCTGCAATGCTTGAAACCCGGCCCGAGGACCTCGAGTGGGAAAAGGGCCGCTGGTTCGTCAAGGGGGATCCAAGCGCCGGCAAGACGATCGAGGAAATCGCCATGGCCGCTCACGGCACAATGACGCTGCCCGAGGGAATCGACGGCAACCTGGACGCGGAGGTGACCTATGACCCTCCCAACCTGACGTTTCCGTTCGGCGCCTATATCTGCGTTGTGGACGTCGACGCCGGGACCGGCCACGTCAAGGTCCGGCGGTTCATCGCGGTGGACGACTGCGGGACCCGGATCAACCCGATGATCATCGAGGGCCAGGTCCACGGTGGGCTGACCGACGGCGTCGGGATGGCGCTCATGGAAATCATCGCGTTCGACGAGGACGGCAACTGCCTCAGCGGCTCGTTCATGGAATATCTCATCCCCACCGCGATGGAAGTCCCGGATTGGGAGACCGGGTTTA
This sequence comes from Arthrobacter methylotrophus, assembly GCF_039539965.1. Lineage (NCBI taxonomy): Bacteria > Bacillati > Actinomycetota > Actinomycetes > Micrococcales > Micrococcaceae > Arthrobacter > Arthrobacter methylotrophus. Next base: position 2,465,885 of record NZ_BAABED010000001.1, read on the forward strand.
CCGTCACGCCTTCGCCGCACCACCCGATCGGTGCCAAAGGCATCGGCGAGTCGGCAACGGTCGGATCCCCGCCGGCCATCGTCAACGCCATCGTGGATGCTTTGACGCCGTACGGCGTGACACACATGGATATGCCCTGCACCCCGGCCCGGGTGTGGGAGGCCATGCAGGGCCGAGCCAGGCCACCGGTGTGACATGCCCCTGCACGGAGATGCCCTGGCGGCGAGGGCGCAGGAACTGATAGAACGCCGGGAGCCGTTTGTGCGTGCCACGGTAGTGCGCGCGCAGCACCCTACCAGCGCCCACGCCGGCGACACGGCCCTCGTGCTGGCCAATGGGGAAATCGACGGGTTCCTTGGCGGCACCTGCGTCGAAGCTTCCGTGCGTGAATACGGTCTGCAGACACTGTCCAAGCACGAACCCTTGCTGCTGCGGGTCGTCCCAGGCGAGCCGTCCCGCATTCGCGAGGAGGGCGCCGTGGAGGTCGCAAATCCCTGCCTCAGCGGCGGTGCGGTGGAGATCTTCCTCGAGCCGCAGATGCCCGCTCCGCGGGTGGTTGTGGTCGGGGCCACCCCCGTGGCACAGGCCCTGGGCGCCTTGGGTGCCCTCCTCGACTTGGACGTGCAGCTCACCAATGGAACCGCCGCGGAACCGCGGGCCGACGACGCCGCCCTGATCGTCGCGTCGCAAGGCAGGAACGAGGAGCCCTCGTTGGAGGCCGCACTCCGAATCGGGGTGCCATACGTCGCCCTTGTCGCCAGCCGGACGCGCGGGGCCGCCGTCCTGGCCTCACTCGACGTCGACGACGAGCAGCGTGCGCGCGTACACAGCCCGGCCGGGCTGCTGTTGGGCGGCCGAACACCCGCCGAGATCGCGCTGTCGATACTGGCAGAGCTTGTATCCGTGCGATCCATTGGCCCAACTGTAGAGACTGCGACGGTGGAGACTGCGACGGTGGAGACTGCGACGGCGGAGACCGCGTCGGCGAGCGCCGTGCCCGCGAGCGCTGTGGACCCCGTGTGCGGCATGAGCGTCGCGGCCGTGGAGTCTACGTTGCACGCCGAGTACTCGGGAGCGAGCTACTATTTCTGTTCTGCTGAATGCAGGAGAGCCTTCCTCGCCGATCCGGAGCGCTATGCCTCTGCGTCTTGAGCCCTGGACCGCCGGACTCCTTCCGGCGATCGGAGGGTCCGGCCCTGCGCGGGCGGCCGCCCAGCTGGAACGTGCCCGATGAACGGGCCGGTGAGGGCGGGTGCGGAAGACGAAGTGCGGCGCCTGGTCCCGGACGTTTCCGCGCTCATGTCCGCGCTGGACGACGGCGACTACCTTGCCGACGTCGGACTGGCGACCGCCTTGTTCCTGTCCGTCCGGCTACCGCAGCCCATCCTGCTGGAGGGCGAGGCCGGCGTCGGGAAGACCGAGGCGGCGAAGGCGCTGGCCAAGGTGCTCGACACTCCCCTGTACCGCCTGCAGTGTTACGAAGGCATCGACGTGGGCGAGGCCCTCTACGAATGGAACCATCAACGCCAGCTTCTGGGCATCCGCTTGGCGGAGGTCCGGGATGTCCGCGTGGAGGAGTCCGATCTTTTCGGGGAACAATACCTGCTGCGCCGCCCGCTGCTGAAGGCGATCGAGCATCCAGGACCGCGTCCGGCCGTCCTGCTTCTGGACGAGATCGACCGGGCCGACGCAGAGTTCGAGGCCTTCACTTTCGAGTTGCTGGCCGAGGCGGCCGTGACGATCCCCGAACTAGGCACTATCCGTGCCACGCACCCGCCCGTTGTCGTCCTGACATCCAATCGCACCAGGGACCTGCACGACGCACTGACCCGGCGCTGCCTGTACCACTGGATTGACTACCCCCGGCCCGAGCGCATCGCCGCGATCGTTCGCCGCAGGGTTCCGGGGAGCGCCGAGCCGCTCGCCCTGGATGCCGTATCGGCCATCACCAGGCTACGGTCACTGGACTTGGCCAAACCCCCGGGGATCGCGGAAGCAATCGACTGGGTGTCAGCGCTGACGGTGCTCGGCGTGGACCGACTGGACCCGGCTGCCGTGAAGCAGACCTGGGGTTCGATCGTGAAGAATCGCGACGACCTGGATATTGCGTGGGCCCGCGGCCCCGCATGGGTGGCCGGCGGCCATGACTGAGTACGCGCTCAGGGACGGCCTGCCCGGCGTCGATGCTGCGGCCCTGGCGGTAGGGTTCAGCACGGCCCTGCGCCGAGCTGGCCTACCGAGTTCCCCGGACCGCGCAGCTTGGCTGGCCCGGGCACTCAGGATTGTTCCTCCTACTGCTCGTGAGCCCCTGTACTGGACGTGCCGGGTGGTACTGGTCTCCTCGCGGGAACAGCTCCCGGTATTCGACGCGGTCTTTTCGGCCGCCTTTGACGGGACGCTCGATCCGGCTGACACCCGTGGGGATTCCAACCGCCCGTCGGCGGCCGGCCCGGAGGAGCATGCCCGACCGGCGCCCAGCGAACGACTCCTGGCTCATGCCGACGGTCATGCACCGGCTTCGAGGGCACACGTCGCCTCCCCTGGCGCAGGAAGCGCCGATGAGTCCAACGCACCGGAGCGGGAGGCAATCCTGGCGATGGCCTCCGCTGACGAGCACCTGCATGAGAAGTCCTTTGCCGAGCTGACCCCCGAGGAAGCTGCCCAAGTGCAGCGGTTGGTGCGGCGCATCGTGCTGGCTACCCCGGAGCGCCAAAGCCGCAGGACACGACAGCGGGCACACGGGGGCGCCAAGCTCGACCTCCGGCGTACCATCCGCGCGGCCCGGCGCACCGGTGGCGACGCGAGCTCCTTGGTCTATGCCCGCCGTCGTCCGCGTCCGCGCCGCTTGGTGTTCCTGTGCGACGTATCCGGTTCCATGGAACCGTACACGCAGGTCTACCTTTCGCTGCTGCAAGGCGCAGTGTCCGGGGCCCAAGCCGAGGCTTTTGTGTTTTCCACCCGGCTGACCAGACTGACCCGCCAGCTTTCGTACCGGAACCCGGACAAAGCGCTGGCGCTCGGAGCTGCCGCCGCCCCGGACTGGGCGGGCGGCACAAGGCTGGCGGAGAGCCTGCGACGCTTCATCGATGGCCACGGCCGCCGCGGCTTGGCCAGGGGTGCGGTCATTGTGGTGCTCTCCGACGGCTGGGCCCAGGACGCGCCGGAACTTGTGGAGGCCCAGATGGCGCGGCTGAGGCGCCTGGCCTACCGGATCGTCTGGATCAATCCGAGGAAGGCCGGTATTGATTACCAACCGCTGGTGGGCGGCATGGCCGTCGCGCTGCCCTACTGTGACGCGTTCGTCAGCGGGCACAATTATGCCGCCCTGTCCGAGGCGGCGGCCGTGATTCGCGCCGATCGGCCACGTCCAGCAGGCAAGCCACAGTGAGCGCGAGCCTGGGCGGCTTGCGGTGGCCAAAGGCATGATCGCTAGCTTTTGGCGTGGGCATCGAGCAAGACGGAGTCCGGAAGTATGGATAGCAGGTCACCTCCTGCCCGCGTAGAAGTGCAGTATTCGCCGTTGCCGGTCAGGAGGCGAGTAGGCTCGGCACTATGAGCCTTAACTCTTCTTCTGACCGGGTCCGGCGACTGGGTGGCTGGCTGCCAGAGCAACAGGACGACCTCGAGGAATGGATTGCCGGTCATCGGGAACGGGCGGAGGCGCGGGGTGAAGATGTTCCTCTGCATCCCGTGATCGTCGAGTTCAAGGAACTGATCGCGAGCGATCCGGTTGTCCGCCTCTACATGACGGAGATGATCGAGCAGGTTCCGAAGTCGAAGCCCTACCGCAAACGGCACCTCACGAGCGTTGACCAGATGCTCCGGCTGATCAACGAGGTCCTGACGACTGCCCCGGAGTTCAGCGAAGGCGGCATGGTCACCACGCCGTTGACGGCGATCCTCGATTGGACCATGGGAACCGAGGCCGGCTTCGCTGCCCACCGCGATCCGCGGATCGTCGCCATGTTCCGCAAGATACTGAACGCTTGGTGCGTGTTCCTGAGCAGCGAGGAGTCGCTGTACGTGCTCAACGACTCGCCTTCGGGGTGGATGTCGGAGAAGGCGCGGCAGGTTGTCGGGATGGACGACTACCAACACGATGCTCTCGCCGAGCACTGGGGATTCACGTCGTGGAACGATTTCTTCACCCGCCGGCTCACATCGACCTCCCGACCCGTCGCTGCACCCGAAGACGACAAGGTCATCGTCAGCGCCTGCGAGTCGACCCCCTACAGGATAAGCTCCGACGTTCAACGCCAGAGCCGGTTCTGGGTCAAGGGCCAGCCCTACTCACTCGAGGACCTGCTCGCCCGCGACGAGTCAGTGGATCACTTTGTCGGCGGAACGGTGTACCAGGCGTTCTTGAGCGCGTTGAACTATCACCGGTGGCACGCTCCCGTCGCCGGAACTATCGTGCGGGCGTACCTCAAGGACGGCACGTACTTCTCCGAAGCGGAATCCGAGGGGGCCGACGCCGTCGAGGCAACCCTCTCACAATCATATTTGGCCCACGTCGCAGCCCGGGCGATCATCCTGATCCAAGCCGACGACCCCGTCATCGGGCTCATGGCGGTGGTCCCCGTGGGCATGGTCGAGGTCTCGTCCTGCGTCATCGATCCGGAGATCGTCCCGGGCCACCACGTTAATAAGGGCGATGAGCTGGGGTACTTCCAGTTCGGTGGCTCGACCGAGTGCCTCGTCTTCCGGCCCGGTGTTATCGAGCAATTCGCCCTCACTGCGATCCCCCAACCGCAGGATCCGAACGCACCACTGGTGCGGGTCAGGTCGAAGCTTGCGACTGCCAAGTCCTGAGCACGACGGCCTGGGACTAGGCAATTAGCTAGCTACATCGGAAGGCCTACCTAACGGCGGGTCAGAAGGAACGAGTGTCGACCACTCGTTTTTGCGGCAACCCGGTAGTCGTAGCCTCTAAGGTACGCGTGTGCGAACTAGTCACAACGGGTGCCATCCACCGGAACCCCTGATCGGACCCCTCTTTCGAGCGGCACCCTCCTGGAATATCAACGAAGGATCACTCGGCCTCTGGCGCAGTGCCTAAGCCGGGGAGGAGTTGGCCATGAGTACCACAAGTCAGCAGCGAGGGACGAGCGAATCGTCACGCGGGGGCCCCACACGGCCCACCGCGAACGGAGCGGGGCCCGGCAGGCTGCTCCGCAAACGCTGGACGGCATTCGGCAGCAGTACGCTGCTGGTTGCCGGCCTGCTGGCCGCGGTGGGGTTCGCCGCACCGGCGCACGCTGCCGCGAACACAGTGGTATCACTGACCTTCGATGACGGCAACGCGGACCAGTTGACGGCTGAAGCCACGATGAAGAGCCTGGGCCTGAGCGGCACGTTTTTCATCACCACCGGGTGGATTGGCCAACCCACCTACCTGACCACGGCCAATCTTCAGCAGATCGCCGCCGACGGCAATGAGATCGGCGGCCACACCGTGACCCACCCGGATCTGGTGTCCCTGACCGCCGCTGAGTCGACGCGGCAAATCTGTGACGGGCGCGTGGCACTGATGAACATGGGCTTCAAAGTCACCAGCTTCGCCTATCCCTTCGCTTCCGAAGACCCGGCCACCGAAGCCCTCGTGAAGCAGTGCGGTTTCAACAGTGCCCGCGGACTGGGCGACACCTCCAGCCCGGATCCCTCTACGGCGACGCTTCCCGCGGCAGATACCATCCCACCCGCCAACCCCTACATCACGGCAGCACCGGATGAGGTAGACAGCACCTGGACCCTGCAGAATCTGGAGGATCAGGTGACCCACGCCCAATCAGCCGGAGGCGGCTGGGTCCAGCTTACTTTCCATCACATCGCCGTCGGCACGGACCCGACGCTGACGATCACTCCCACCCTCTTCAGTCAGTTCGCCACCTGGTTGGCCCAGCAAAAGACGGCCGGTACCGTTGCGGTTCAGACCGTCGACCAAGTCATCGGAGGCACCCAGCAGCCAGCAGTCCAGGGGCCCGCGGTACCTCCACCACCACCGCTCGGAACGAACCTGATCCAAAACCCCAGCCTCGAAACCCTGGTCAACACCATCCCGCAGTGCTGGGCAGCCGGCGGGTACGGCACCAACACCCCCGCTTTCTCCGTCGTCACCCCCGGCCACACCGGTACGAATGCGGAACAGCTCACCGTGACGGGCGCGGTGTCCGGGGACGCGAAACTCCTCCCCGCCTTGGACCTCGGCGGCTGTTCACCAACGGGGATACCCGGACATACCTACCAGTTGAAAGCCTGGTATAAATCCACCGCAGCAACCCAATTCGAACTCTATTACCGTATCGGCAACGGCTATTGGACCTATTGGACTGCCAGCCCCCTCGTCGCCGCCGCGGCGAACTGGACCCAAACCACCTGGACCACCCCACCCCTGCCGGCCGGTGCCTCGGGGATCAGCTGGGGCTTGAACATCCAAACGAACGGCACCATCACCACGGACGACTACGAGATGTACGATAACGGCGCATAGTTCGCATCCCACAACGCGGCGCTCCCTGCATGAGGGCGCCGTCGATGAACACGGACGTCGAGGTCAGTCACCCCGGCGTTCGTCGTCGTGGCGGTAGTCTCTTTGATCCGAGATCGACGCATCTGGCATCCCAGGGCGCGCCGCCGAGGGATGCTCCTGCTCCGAGGTTCTCTGCCCGGACGTCGTCCGTTTGGTGTGCCGTGGCCGTGGTCCGTGAGATTTCCCGCGGCCCGTTCGCCGAGTTCGGCGATCTGCGGGCAAGTTCATCTGGTGTCCAAAGACCATGACTGCAGCTAGGATGATTGCTCCCACGATCACTGCCGCGACCCAGATCCATTGTTGTCCGTCCACGTTCCCGCCTCCGGAGCCCCTTGACCCGATCCGGAACTGCTTCCCCAAGAAGCGTCCAATATCTCACCGAGCATAAGTCACCAAATTACAGCGCGGAAGAGTGGATTATCGTCCAAGCCACAAGAGGGGATGCTCCGCCGATGCTTCCGGTGTCGCCGACGATCAGGTCCGTGGAGGGACCGTGGCTCATTTTTTCTCCTTGACCGGTACCTCTGCGGCGTCGAGCTGAGTCGCTGCCCAGCTGGCGAGCACTTTCAGGGCATCCTCGGAGGGTGTCCCGGGGTCCGCTGTGTAGACGTTGATGCGCAGTCCCGGGTCGGCGGGGAGCTCGAGTGCTTCAAAGCTCAGGTCCAGGTCCCCGACGATCGGGTGGTGGAGGCGCTTGCGGCCGGCGCGGTGGTACTTCACGTCGTGACGGGCCCACCGGGTACGGAACTCCTCGCTTCGCGTGGACAGCTCGCCGATCAGGTCCGTCAGGTCCTTGTCGTACGGGTTCTTCCCCGCGGTGGAACGCAGGACCGCGACGATGTCATCTGCAGCGCGTTCCCAATCGGCGAAGAACTCCCGCGCTTTCGGGTTCAGGAAGGTGAAGCGTGCACTGTTCGGCGGAAGAGGCCCCTCTGCCATCATGTCCAGGTAAAGGGCACGGCCGAGTTCGTTGGAAGCGAGGACATCCCCGCGGTCGTTGCGAACCCAGGCCGGTGCGGCCGTGATCGCGTCGATAACGCGCTGCACGCTCGGCCGCACTGTCTGCGGGCTGTGCCTGCGCCGCGCCCGAGGGGAGGCGGTAGCGGCGCGGGCAAGGTCAAAAAGGTGGGCCGTTTCGGCGTCGTCGAGCTTCAACGCGCGCCCAAGGGCTTCTAGGACGCTGTCCGAAGCGCCGGAGAGATTTCCCCGTTCCAGGCGTATGTAGTAGTCAATGCTCATCCCGGCGAGCATCGCGACTTCCTCGCGACGCAGCCCGCTAACGCGCCGGTTGCCACCGTAGACCGGCAGACCGGCATCGTCCGGCGTGAGCCTGGCACGGCGGGAGGTCAGGAACTTCCGCACATCATCGCTATGTGTCATGGATCCACGGTACGCCGTGGCTTGTGGGACGAGGGAGGGTCCGGCATTACTTGGAACAACCGTGACTCCCGGCCCGTACAGAATCACGGTTGCATGTAAAGCATGAAACCTGCACCCGCAACAGCCTCCCATCCGGGGGCGATCCTGGCGATCATCCTCGTCAGCTACTTCATGATCCTGCTGGACAACTCGGTCATCTTCACCGCCTACCGAGCCTGCAGGCAGAGCTGCGGCTGAGCACGGGCGAGCTCTCCTGGGTCCAGGACGCGTACACGCTGGTCTTCGGCGGCCTGCTCCTCCTCGGAGCCCGGGCCGGTGACCTGCTCGGCCGACGGCGCGTCTTCGTCCTCGGGCTGGTGGTGTTTTCGCTCGCGTCGCTGTTGATCGGGCTGGCGCCGGCGGGCTGGTGGGCCATCACCGGACGCGCCGTGCAGGGTATCGGTGCTGCGATCGTCGCGCCCGCCTCACTCTCCCTGCTCACCGCTAGCTTCCCGGAAGGACGTGAGCGCACCCGGGCCGTCGCTTTGTATGGCGCGACCGCAGGGATCGGCGCCAGCCTGGGCCTGGTCATCGGCGGCGCCCTGGCCCACTGGATCTCCTGGCGCGCCGGGTTCTTCGTCAACGTGCCGATCGGCGCCGCGATGATCGCGCTCGCTCCCCGGTTCCTCCCTGAAACCCGCCGTGCCCGCGGACGCTTCGATGTGTTCGGCGCGCTCAGCGCCACCCTCGGCGTCGGCGCTCACGTGTTCGGCATCATCAACACCTCCGACGCCGGCTGGACGTCCCCGGTCACGCTCACGGCGATCAGCGCCGGCGTCGTACTCCTGATCGCGTTCGTGCTGACCGAACGCAGGGCCGCCCAGCCGATCATGCCGCTGCGGCTGGTCCGGAGCCGCCGACGCACCGGCGCCTACGTGGCACGGTTTCTCTACCTGGGGGCGATGATCGCGTTCTTCTTCACCACCCAGTTCCTCCAGGAAGTGCTCGGCTTCGACCCCCTGCAGGCCGGCATCGGATTCCTCCCCATGACCGCGGTCAACTTCGCCGTCGCGATGACCATCCCCGGCTCGTTGGCCGGGTGCCGGGATCGCTCCCGCTCCTGGCCGGGATACTGCTCACGCTCGCCGGGATGTTCTGGCTCAGCCGGGCCGGCATCGACTCCGCGTATTTGACCGGAGTGGCCCTGCCGATGATTCTCATCGGCGCCGGGCAGGGCCTCGCGTTTGCGCCCCTGACCACCTTCGGCATCACCGGAACCCCCGCGTCCGACGCCGGCGCGGCATCCGGGCTCGTGAACACCTTTCACCAGGTCGGCACCTGCCTCGGACTCGGCATGGCGGTCGCCGCCGCAGCCACCGTCCCGGCAGCGGGCTCCGCCGTCGCGCACCTCACCACCCAGGTCAGCACCGCACTCACGACAGGCAGCATCCTCCTGCCCCTGGCACTGGCCGTCACCGCGGCCCTCATCCTGCCCGCAGACCTGGCCGCCCGCCGCACCAGGACCCCCCAGAAGCCGCGCCGGAACCGCAGCTCGAAGCCGTCCGTTGAACCTCCCGGCCGCCCACCCCAAGGGGGTACTGACATGCACTCCCACAACCCCGCACATCTGAATAGCGTGAAAGGCATGGACATGAAACTAACACTCAACAACGGCATCACAATGCCAGCCCTGGGCCTGGGCGTCTTCCAAAGCGCCCCGGAGCAGACGACGGCGGCCGTCGCGGCCGCGCTAGCCACCGGCTACCGGCACATCGACACCGCCGCCGCGTACGGCAACGAGCGGGAGGTCGGTGAGGGCATCCGCCGTTCAGGCCTGGACCGCTCCGAGGTGTTCATCGAGACCAAGGTGTGGGTCAGTGACTACGGCTACGACCAGACCCTGCACGCCTGGGACAAAGCGACAGGCAAGCTCGGCGTCGACTACCTGGACCTGCTCATCCTGCACCAGCCCGCCCCCGACCGGTTCGAGCAGACCACCGCCGCGTACAAGGCATTGGAGACCCTGCTCGACGACGGGCGCGTCCGGGCGATCGGCGTCAGCAACTTCATGCCGCACCACCTGGAGCAGTTGCTCGACTCGACCGACGTCGTCCCGGCCGTGAACCAGATTGAACTACACCCCTACTTCACCCAACCGGACGTACAAGCAGCCGACGCCGGGCACGGCATCCTCACCCAGGCGTGGTCACCGATCGGAGGAATCACCTTCTACCCGGGATGGGGCGAGGAACGCCGGAACGTCATGGAAGACCCGATCATTGCCGCCATCGGGCGGGCCCACAGCAAGAGCCCGGCGCAGGTCATGCTCCGCTGGCACCTGCAGCAGGGCCGCTCGGCCATCCCGAAATCGACGAACCCGGCACGCATCGCCGAAAACTTCGACGTCTTCGATTTCGAACTCGCCGCCGACGAACTCGCCGCCATCGATGCGCTCAACACCGGCAACCGCAACGGACCGGACCCGGACCAAGCCCGGCCGGAGCGCTTCGCCATGGTCATCCCCGAAGCCTAAGTCCCAAGACCTAAGACCTAGATAGGGAAACAGCATGGAATACCGTCCCCTCGGCCGCACAGGCGTCCACCTCAGCCCCTTGTGTCTCGGTGCGATGATGTTCGGCCCTTGGGGCAACAACGACACCGCCGATTCCACCCGCATCATCCACCGCGCGCTCGACGCCGGCATCAACTTCATCGACACTGCCGATGTCTACTCCGGCGGGGCATCCGAGGAAATCGTCGGCCAGGCACTGGAAGGCCGGCGGGACGAGGTTTTCCTTGCCACGAAGTTCTTCATGCCCATGAGCGAAGACCCCAATCACCGTGGAGGATCCCGCCGCTGGATCATCCGCGAGGTCGAGAACTCCCTTCGCCGCCTGGACACCGATTACATCGACCTCTACCAGGTCCACCGGCCCAGCCCTGACACCGACGTCGAGGAGACCCTCGGCGCGCTCACCGACCTCGTCCGCCAGGGCAAAGTCCGCTACATCGGCTCCTCGGCCTACTCCGGATCCCAGATCGTCGAAGCCCAATGGGCATCCCGGGAACGGAACCTGGAGCGGTTCGTTACCGAACAGCCGCCCTACTCGATCCTGGTCCGGGGCATCGAGGAGGACATCCTCCCCACGGTGCAGCGCCATGGCATGGGAACCCTCACCTACAGCCCGCTCAGCGGCGGCTGGCTCTCCGGGCGCTGGCGCAAAGACTCCGCATCCGCACCCACCTCTTCCGCGCGTCCGGGCGCCCGGTTCGACATGACAAGCCCGGCCAACCAGCGAAAACTCGACATCGTCGAAGAACTCGCCCAGCTCGCCGGACAATCCGGTGTGACGCTCATCGAGCTGGCCATCGCTTTCGTGATCAACCACCCCGGCGTGACCGCCGCAATCGTCGGACCGCGCACCATGGAGCAGCTCGAGTCCTACCTGCCCGCCGCGGACATTACGCTCAGCACCGACGTACTGGACCGGATCGACCAGCTCGTCGCACCAGGCGTGACCGCCAACCCTGACGACAACAGCTACGGAGCACACGAACTCACAGAGCAAGCACGACGGCGACAGACGTGACCGCCAACGGCGGTGAGAGCGATCGCGCGATGGGCGTCGCCAAGCAACTCTTCACAGACAACAAGTAAGGACGAACATGAACATCGAACCCACCGTGCCGACCTCCAAGAACCCGCCGGCCCAGTTCGCGGGAGACGTGTGGCTGGATCCCATTGCCCTTCCCCACGAGAGCGAGCAGACGATGGTCGTAGCGACCGTCCGCTTCTCTCCCGGAGCCCGCACCGCGTGGCACTCCCACCAACACGGTCAATATCTTCGCATCACCCAGGGTGTAGGCCGTTTCGGAACCCGGGACGGAAAGATCATCGAAGTCCACCCCGGCCAGACGGTCTATACCCCACCCGGGGAGGAACACTGGCACGCCGCCGCCCCCGGCTGCTTCATGGAACACATCGCAATGCTCCAAAACGGCGAAGATCCATCCAAGACCACCACCTGGGCCGGGCACATCACAGACGACGAATACAACGGCCGCTAACCACCGGACGTCGCTCACGGGTGGTCGCGACGCAGGGCGGGTGACCCTCTTACCGACGGAGTTCGAAGGCGTCGAGCAATCGTTTTACCGAACCGCCGAGGTTCCAGTCGGTCGCGAGCCGCTCGAGTTCAATGCGCGAGTCTCCGACGACGGGCTGCAAGACCGCTCCGGCCTCTTCGAGAGTGGGCAATGCGAGGTCGCGCACGACTTTCACAACCACGGGCGCAACCGCCAGGTAGTCGGCGGAGGCCGCGAGTTTCGACCGGACGGGCGCGGACAGTCCGCTGCCTGGATCCGTCGCGGCCTCGAGCAACCCGTCAAGGGTGCCATATGCTGCGAGGAGCGACGCCGCGGTCTTCTCGCCGATCCCTGCGACGCCCGGCAGCCCGTCAGAGGCGTCGCCACGCAGCGTCGCATAGTCGGCGTACTGTTCGGGCAGCACACGATACTTGCCAACGACGACGGCATCGGTCACGATCTCGAGGTTCTTCATGCCTCTCGCCGTGTAGATGACCCGCACCTGGCGGCCGTCGTCAACGACCTGGAACAGATCCCGGTCGCCCGTCACCACGTCAACAGGAAGGTCAGCGTGGCTGGCGTATGTGCCGATGACGTCGTCGGCTTCATGCGCGGCAGCCCCGACGACGGCGATTCCCGCGAGGCCGAGCACCCGCCGGATCATCGGAACCTGCATCTGCAAGGCGTCCGGCACCACTTCCAGATCCGGAGCACCCGCTACTGCCTCCGCGACCCGATGCGACTTATACGTCGGGATCAGGTCCACCCGCCACTGCGGACGCCAGTCCTCGTCCCAGCACGCCACCAGATGCGTCGCCCCATACTCGGCGGTGAGGCGCGCGATCATATCCAGCAGTCCACGAACGGCATTCACCGGCGTGCCGTCGGCCCGGCGGATTGAATCGGGTACACCGAAGAAGGCGCGGAAGTAGAGCGAGGCCGTATCGAGGAGCATCAGGCGGTGAGGCATAACCGATCCTTGCATCCAGGCCACGGATTCGCCGATTCGCACCGCCGGACGGCTCCCACTGGCACCTACTTCAGCAGGTGCACGACCCACGTTTCAGTGTCGGCCGGATGCCGCAGAGATGACAATGAGAAGGACGACGAGCAGCCAGATGATGCCGGCAATCGTGTCAATCCAACCAAGGACCTTGCCGAAGGTCGCCGAGTGGTGCAGGGCCTCCGCCTTCTTTGCATTTGAGATCGCAAGCGGACCGAAGACGATGCCCAGGAAGAAGAACCCGATTACACCGAAGATCGTGGACTTTTCCTTGAATTTCGTGCCGCGAAAGAACTCCAGGGAGTTGTTCTGCTGCACGTTCGGGTAGTTCGGGTATTGATATGGCTGGTTGTATTTGGGTTGCGACACCTGAGACCTTTCGATGGTGATGAGACTTCGACCTGGCGGGGAATATCGCGTTCACCGCGCTTTGTCGGTCGTCGTCTACCCCGGGCACGAGAATACTCCAGCCGGCAGGCCATGGCGGCAACTTAGGGAAAACCTAGGAGAATCTTGGGAATCGATGAACGGATTCTCCAAAGACCGCCTTCGTGCCGAGATGGTGGCGGCACGGCCTCAAACAAGAAGGGTATCGCTTTTGACTACCCTGACCATCGGTGCAAGCAGTTCCAAAAGGTCTAGCGTCTGGTCATGCGCTGCGTCGCTTTGACCGGCGCAGGCGTCCTCGACCACTGTGACATATCGGCCTGCATCCGCGGCGCCGAGGGCTGTGGCCAGGATGCAGCAGTCAGTCGCAACACCGGTGAGGACCATCTCTTCCCCGACGGGAATCCGTTCCGCGAGCTCTTCCCCCCATTTCGAAAACGTCGGAAGATCAATGGAGCCCCTCACCTCGACCCCCTGAAGTTCGATATCCCATAGAGGATCGGCCGGATCCAGGCGCATGCTTTGCCAGCGGTCATAGTACGAGGACCATGAGCCTTTCTCCTCGGGGTCGGGGACAAAGCGGGTGAGGATGGGGTCCATTCCAGAGGCTGACAGGGCCGCGATGGTTCGGGCCGCTTCGTCGTAGCGCGGGATGTGCCACTCCCCCGCTTCGCGGAACGCGCGTTGCATGTCAATCACCACCAGATGTCGCTTTGCCCCGCCCGTTGCGGTACTGCTCTTGCTGTTAGTCACGATGTGTGGCCTTCCTTTCCGGCATTTGGAGGTCAGGTGGGTGGCTCCCCACCTGGCTGTGGGGAGCCACTTGGCTTTAGAGGGTCCGCCCGGCGGCGCTGCGGTCCAGCATGTCGTGCCCGGAGAGGCGCTGACGGCGGTGGGTGAGGAGATAGACGCTGGTCGCGACGGCGGCTCCGACGTAGTAGGAGAGGTCACCGATCTGGGGGAAAGCGGTGGCGATGGGTCCGGTGTAGATCGAAGACATCCAGAACGGGGAGGAGAGGACGACGCCGGCGGCCCAGGCAACGAAGCCCCATTCGAACTTCCGGCTCTTATCGAAAAGCTCCCGTAGTCCGCGCTCAGTGCGGCGGCCTCCGAACAAGTAGTCGCACACAAGGACCGCGACGTACGGGGCGATGCAGTAGGCGGTCAGGTTGAGAAAAGCCGTGAATCCTTCATTGAACCCGTCTTGGCCCCAGAGAGCCACAAGATAGGAAACGACGCAGATGAAGATGACTCCGGTGTGGCGCTTGACGGGTACACCCATGGTCTGGATGGAGATGGCACCGCCGTAGACGTTCAGGAAGTTCTGCGTGAAGGAGGACAGCGCGACGACGCCGAGGCCGATCGGCGCCCACCCGCCCATGAGCTCCTTGAGGGCACCGATGCTGTCGGTCGCGGTGGCTGTTGATCCGAGGAGCGTGCCGAGAATGCCCATCCAGACCAGCGTGACGCCATTTCCCAGCATGGTGGCCCAGCCGGCGCCGCGGCGGTTGCCGGGCGTGTTGGGAAGGTAGCGGGAGTAGTCGGAGGCGAAGGGCATCCAGGCCACGATGAAGGAGAAGAACCAGCCGAAGAAGATGATCCATCCGCCGATCCCGTCGAAGCCCTGTGCCGCCGGATTGAAGTCGTTGACGATGTGTCCGTTGACGGCGGCCACGGCGGTGATGAAGACGAAGCCGATCACCAGGACGAAGGAGAGGATGCGCTGGAGGAAGTGGATCAGGTTGTACCCGATGACCGCTACACCGAGCTGGATGCCCATGAGGACGAGTGACGAGAGCCAGAAGGGAATGTCGGTGAGCAATGCAATGGCCTTGCCGCCGAGGATGACGGTCACTGCCGCCCAGCCGATGCCGGCGAAGACGTTCACATACGCCACGGGGAACAGGTTGCCGATGAATCCGAGCGGGCCGCGCCCCTGCATCTGCTGGGGTACACCTAGCCGGACGCCCATCGCGGAGAGGTAGCCCATTCCGGCCGAGGCGGTCACGCCGGCAAGGACGATCGCCAAAGCGGCGGCCCAGAACGGGAGCCCGAAGTAGGTGGCGCTGAAGCCAAGGACCACGATGGGGAAGTTCATGCCGGCTGCGAACCAGAGGAAGAACTGCGAACGCGGCTTGCCGTGGCGTTCGACGTCGGGGATGTGCTCGATGCCGTATGGCTCGATCTTGGTGAGGCTGTCGCGATATCCGCGATCTACAGCAACGCTGTCTTCGGAGACGGAACTCATAGTGTCTGGGCTCATTTTTTGTCCTATGGTGGAATGCGCACCTAGGTGCGCTGCTTGAGAGAGCAGGTTGTGTCGGTGCGGCTGGTTTCCCGTGCAAAGGCTCATCAGCCGTGCCGACACCTAGAGTTCGGCGAGATTTCCGCCGTCGTAGAAATGTCCGGCCTTGTAGACCATCGGCGCAGAATCGTCGATTTCCGCGTGCCGGACCCGGCAGATGAAGACTGTATGGGTCTTCGCTTGGAACCGCTCTTGAATTTCGGCCTCCAAAGAAGCCGCCGACCCGTTCAAAAGCGGGCTTCCCTTCGGCCCCTCGTGCCAGTCCAGGTCCGCAAACTTGTCTGCCGCCTTCGAGGCGAACACCCGCACCGTCTCGTGTTGTGCCGTTCCCAGGATGTTGATGCCGAGGTGGCTCGACGAGAACAGCGCCGGGTAGGTGCTGGAGGTTTTCTGAACACAGATCAGGACCAGGGGCGGCTCAATGGAAACTGAGCAGTATGAGTTCGCTGCCAGCCCTTTGGGGGTTTCGCCTTCCTTGGTGGTGACCACGGTGACACCGGTGATGAACTGGCGGTTGAACGCCTTCATCAAGTCTGCGTCAAGCTCCGGGAAGTCGCTGCTGTCTCCAACGTCAGGAGTGGCTATCCCGCGCAGCGGGCGAATCCCGAGGGCAGCCAGCAGCTCGCTCCCGTCCCAGGTCACGGTTTCTTTCGTGATCTTGCCATCCTTGAGGACCAGGATGTTCGAGCCCCTGGTGTGGACGGTAAGTCCTGTTGCCGGGACGCCGAGGTATTCATGGGCATGGGTGCCGGTAGACGTCCAGAAGACGGCGACCGTGCCATTTCCCTCAACGACGTTGTCGATCGTGGTGCGCAGGTCCGGAAAAGCTTCCCGCACCGCGGCAATCTCGGCTTTGAGACCCGTGATGTCGACAGTGGCGCCCGTCGCCTTGCTGGTTCGCGTGTAGCCAACCGCTACGAGACTGTCGAGGGCATCAAGGTCACCCTTGTCCCAGGCCTCGAGCCAAGCTGATGTGATGAGCGGTTCAAGAGTCTGTTGCATACCAATGACGGTAAGGCAGGTCACTTGTTTGGGTCAATAGCCTTGCTGAAAGTCCTTGAAAATAGCGAAAATCCAAGGAAGTTCATAAGTGGCAACCAAAGTCTTGACGCACTTCATGCATGCATCATAAGCTGACTTGCATGCAAGAGGATCTGATGGTCACCACGGAAACTGTCGAGCAGGAAGGCCTCCTCGAGAGGATCCGGCGACTCGTCCTGGGAGGCGAGTTCCCTCCGGGCGCGCTCCTGCCCGAGGCTTATCTCGCCCAGGAATTCGAGGTCAGCCGCACCCCTGTTCGCGAGGCCCTCAAACAGCTCCAGCAAGAAGGGCTGGTGGAAATCCGTCCGAAGGTCGGCACCTTCGTGCGGGAGCCCACCCGCCGGGAGATCGTCGAGCTCTTCCAACTCAAGGAATCCTTGGAGGGCCTGGCCGCATCGCTGCTCGCCCGGCGCGGGGACGTCTCCGAACTTTCGGTGCTCCGCCGGAACCTCCGGGACTCCGACGAGGCAGTCCTCACAAGGGACAAAGAGGCCTATGCCCGGCTCGTCCACGAATTCCATTGGACGATTGTCCGCGGCTCGGACAATTTCAAGCTTTACGAACACTATGAACGGCTCATGAACCAGCTGGCGTACCAGCGGCTTGTGGTGCGCACCGTCGAGCACCCCGGCCGGATCGCCGCGTCCACCCGCGAGCACCATGCAGTCCTCGAAATGATCGAGAACAAGGACCCCTTCGGCGCGGAATCCGCGATGCGGAACCACGTCTACGCGACGTCCCGTGAAGCCTTGATTACCGAGCCGGCGTTGGAACGCCGGAACTAACAAACGACAACACGAGAGGAAGCCATGCGCTTTTCGATTTTTCAGCCCGACCTGGCGAGGACCCAATGATGAACGACGAAGGCTTCGGTATCCGCAAGATCGTCTATTACAGCGAGGAAATCCTGCTCGAAAACGGATCTGCCCCGGCGGTGCCTGCCGTCCGCGCGACTGCCGCCGCCGTCGTCGCCAATCCTTGGCTTGGCGGGAAGGCGAGCGATGACCTGTCGTCGGAAGTCGTCCAGCTTGCACCGGTCCTCGCGCGGAAGCTGACGGACGTCCTGAGCGCGGAGCTAGGCGGCGTGGACGCCATCCAGGCCTTCGGCAAGGCAGCGATAGTAGGCACAGGCGGCGAAATCGAACACGGCGCGGCCCTCATCCACACTCCGTTCTTCGGCAACTTGGTCCGTGAGTATTTCGAGGGCGAATCGATCATCTGCTTCGCGGATGACAGGGCCGACGCCGGCAGCACCCTCGTCGTGCCGTTGTGGCACAAAAACGCTGCTGCAACCCGCACGCACTACCAGACCATCACCACGCGGATCGGTGACGCGCCCGGGCCCGGCGAGATCGTCGTCGTCCTTGGCGCATCCACCGGGCCGCGGCCCCATTCGCGTATCGGTGACCGCCTCACGGACCCGGTCGTTAAAGCAGACATACTAGGAGAATTGATTTCATGAGCATCCGCAAGATCGTCACCTTCACCGAAGACGTACTCATCGAAGGCGGACGGGAGGTCGCACCCTCCGCGCGTGTCGCCGTCGTCGCAGCCATTGTCAAAAACCCGTGGGCCGGCCAGGGCTTCGTCGAGGACCTCTCCGCAGGAATCGACGCCAACGCCTCGGACATCGGCGCCCTGCTCGCCCCCCGCGTGCTCGAAGCACTCGGCGCCCCCGCCGAAGCGTACGGCAAGGCTGCCATCGTCGGCCTGAACGGTGAAATCGAACACGGCTCCGGCCTCATCCACACCCTTGCCTTCGGAAACCACTTCCGTGACGCGGCCAATGCCACCACGCTACTGCCGGCCGTGGAAAAGCGCGGGCCGGCGGGAGTCGTGTTCGACATTCCGCTCAAACACATCACGGACGCGACCATCCGCTCCCACCACCAGAGCATCGAGGTCCGCATCAATGACGCACCGCACGCCGATGAGATCGTGATCGCCCTTGCCGCCGCCGCCCAGGGACGCCCTCAGCAACGACTCGCGGCGTTCGCCACCGAATCGAAGTAGGTGACCGCCGTCGTGACCCGCGCCCGCATAGCCCTGATCCACGGCGTCGGCCTCGATGGCTCGATGTGGGGACCCCTGCGTGAGTTCCTCGAACCGGAATACGACGTCCAGATCCTCGAACTCCTAGGCCACGGGCGTCGGGAGAAAGCCCCCGAAGGCGTGACGCTTGCCGAGCTCGCAACGGACGTCGCGGAGCGCCTGGACCCGGGCACACATGTTGTCGGGTTCTCGCTGGGCGCCCTCGTAGCGCAGCATCTGGCCCGGTTCCGGCCAGACCTCGTTGCCTCCCTCGTTTCCGTCGGCTCGGTGTGCGCCCGGACGCCGGAAGAACACGCTGCGGTGATGATGCGTCTGGCCGCAGCGGAAGCGGACTTCCCGGCAACGGTGGAGGCGTCGATCCGCCGGTGGTACCCGGAAGGCTCTGCGGTGCCAGCGGAGTTAGTCGAGGCGACGCGGGAAGTCCTGCTTCGCAACGACCCGCAATCCTTCCTGGCCTGCTACCGCGTGTTCGCCACCGCAGACGCGGAAATCGCGCCCGAACTCCCCCGGATCACCGTTCCTTCCCATGCCGTGACCGGTGGGCTGGACCCCGGGTCGACGCCGGAGATGAGCGCCCGGCTGGCCGCGGCCATCCCCGGCTGTACTTACTCCGTCATCAGCGGGGCGCGCCACATGATGCCCGTGGAACGTCCCCAAGAACTCGCCGACACCCTCACCGCCTTCATCAAGGAGCATTCCCATGTCCACTGAACGCCGCTACGAGCACTTCATCAACGGGGAGTGGGTTCCGCCGTCGTCCGGGGAGTACTTTGACAGCACCAACCCGGCGACGCTGGACGTGCTCTACCGTGCCGCGCGGGGCAACGAAGCCGATGTCGAGCGGGCGGTATCTGCCGCGGCGGCCGCCTTCGAAAACCCCGCATGGCGGGACCTCAGCCAGACAAAGCGCGGGCACTTGCTCCGCCGCTTGGGCGACCTCGTAGGCGAATACGGGGACGAACTAGCCCGGATGGAAACCGAAGACAACGGCAAGCTCCTGCGGGAAATGCGCGCCCAGCTCGCCGCGATGCCCGAGTATTACTACTACTATGCCGGGCTGGCTGACAAGATACAGGGCGACACCATCCCGGGCTCCAGCAAGGCGATGCTGAACTACACCCTCCGCGAACCCCTCGGCGTCGTGGGTGCCATCACCCCGTGGAACTCTCCCCTGACGCTGACCACCAGCAAACTCGCCCCCGCCCTTGCGAGCGGCAACACCATCGTGATCAAACCCTCCGAGTACACCTCCGCCTCCGTGTTGCGCTTGGCCGCTCTGGCCGACGAAGCCGGCTTCCCGCCCGGTGTCATCAACGTGGTCACCGGCTTCGGAGCAGAAGCCGGAGCGGCCCTGGTCGATGACCGCCGCCTGGCCAAAATCTCGTTCACAGGCAGCACCGCCACGGGCGCCCGCATTGCCTCCGCTACCGCGTCCCGCTTCATCGGCTCGACCCTCGAACTGGGCGGCAAGTCCCCGAACATTGTCTTCGCCGATGCCGACGTCGCCAATGCTTCCATGGGGGTGGTGGCCGGCATCTTCGCCGCGGCCGGCCAGACCTGCATCGCCGGCAGCCGCGTGTTCGCCCACAAGGCCGTCTACGACGAACTGCTGGAGCGGGTCGCCAACCGTGCCCGCAGCATCGTCATCGGAGATCCGCTCCTTGACGCCACCGAGCTCGGGCCGCTCGCCTTCCAGGATCAGCGGGACAAGGTGGCCAGCTACGTCGATCTCGGCGTATCCGAAGGCGCCACCGTCCTCACCGGCGGCGCCCGGCCCAACATAGGCCTCGGCGGCTACTTCTTCGAACCCACCGTCCTCACCGACGTCGACAATTCCATGCGCGTGGTCAGGGAGGAAATCTTCGGCCCCGTCGCAGCCATCATGCCATTCGAAACCGAGGAAGAAGTGCTCCGGCTGGCAAACGACACCAGCTACGGACTGGCAGCGGGTGTCTGGACCACCAACCTGGCCAGGGCCCACCGGATGGCCAGCCGCCTGGAAGCAGGCACCATCTGGGTCAACACTTACCGCACCATGTCTCCCCAATCACCCCGGGAAGGCTTCAAGACCAGCGGAGTCGGCGTCGAACACGGCATGGAGAGCATCCGGGAATACACCAGGCTCAAGAGCGTCTGGATCAACACCGACGAATCCCCCATTGCCGACCCCTTCATCATGAGGAGCTAACCATGCCTCTTATCGAAGTCTCCATCGCCCGAGGCCGGAGCCCCGAGCAGCTCCGCGCGCTCATCGCTGAGCTTCACCGCGCCGCCGAACGCTCAGTGGGCGCGCTACCCGAAAACACCACTGTCATCATCCGCGAAATCGAACACGAACACTGGTCCCGCGGCAACCAGACCATCGCCGAACGCAACGCAGTCGCCCAGGAAGCGGCACCCATCCAGCACGTGTCGGCGAACACCGCGCCAGAACAAAGGAGTCACTAATGCGCTTTTCCCTCTTCGCCCATATGGAGCGCTGGGACGAGTCCGTCTCACACCAAGAATGCTTCGAGAACCTGACAGAGCTCGCCCTCATCGCGGAGGCCGGAGGCTTCAGCACCATCTGGATTGGTGAGCACCATTCGATGGAGTACACCATCTCGCCCAGTCCCATGCCCCAGCTTGCATACTTGGCCGCGCGCACCTCGCGCATCCGCCTGGGCGCCGGAACGATCATCGCGCCCTTCTGGAACCCGCTGCGCGTAGCCGGCGAGACGGCGCTCCTGGACGTCATCAGCAATGGCCGGATGGAAGTGGGACTGGCACGCGGCGCTTACCAGTTCGAGTTCGACCGCCTCATGGGCGGCATGTCAGCAGTCGACGGCGGCAAGCACCTGCGCGAACTGGTACCGGCCGTGCGCGCGCTCTGGGAAGGCGACTACGCCCACGACGGCGAGATCTGGCAGTTCCCGACCTCGACGAGTGTCCCCAAGCCCGTGCAAAAGCCGACACCGCCCATGTGGATCGCCGCCCGCGACATCTCCTCACACGAGTTCGCAGTCGCAAACGGCTGCAACGTGATGGTCACTCCCCTCATGAAGGGCGACGAAGAGGTCGAAGACCTTGCGCACAAATTCGACACCGCGGTGGAACACAACCCCGGAGTCCCCCGCCCCGATCTCATGGTGCTCCGCCACACCCATGTCCACCCAGCAGACGAGCCCGAGGGATGGCGGCGTCCTGCCGAGGGCATTCAAAAGTTCTACAGGACGTTTGATGCCTGGTTCGGAAACAAGACCACTCCGAAGAACGGCTTCCTCGAACCGAGCCCAGCCGAGAAGTTCGCCGACCGCCCGGAGTTCACCCCTGAATCCCTCCACAAGACCGCGATGATCGGGACGCCTGACGAGATCATCGAGCGCATCCGCCACTACGAGACACTCGGCGTCGACGAGTTCAGCATCTGGTCCGACAACAGCCTGAGCCACGAGGAGAAGAAGCGCTCCCTGGAACTCTTCATCGAACACGTCATTCCGGCCTTCCAGGAACAGCCCGCGTCCGCAGCACATTGATG
This sequence comes from Arthrobacter methylotrophus, assembly GCF_039539965.1. NCBI lineage: Bacteria > Bacillati > Actinomycetota > Actinomycetes > Micrococcales > Micrococcaceae > Arthrobacter > Arthrobacter methylotrophus. Next base: position 2,488,164 of record NZ_BAABED010000001.1, read on the forward strand.
TTATGGAGGGCCTTGCGGATGCCGTGCCGGGTTCCGTGTCCCTTCCCCCAGCCATAGCAAGGCTGACTTCTCCGGGCCGGTTTGGGGGTGTCTGATGGACACTGCCACCGGCCGCCGCGGCTGCGTAGCGTGGTGAATGTGGACAGAAGCGACGAAATCCGTGAATTCCTGATCTCGCGTCGGGCGAAGATCAGCCCGGAGCAAGCAGGCGTTCCCCTCTATGGGAAGCTGCGGCGTGTTCCCGGGCTCCGCCGTGAGGAAGTGGCGCAGCTCGCGGGGGTGAGTCCGGATTACTACACCCGTCTGGAGCGCGGCAGTATCCGCGGGGCCTCTGACGCTGTGCTCGAGGCCGTGGCGCCTGCCCTTCAGCTGGACGAGGCCGAGCGGGCGCACCTGATGGATCTGGCTCGGACGGCCAATGCGCCGTCGCGTCGGACACAACGGCGGCCACCGCAGCAGAGGGTCCGTCCCGGGGTGCTGCGTCTGCTGGACGGGATGACCGCAGCGGTCGCCATCGTCCAGAACGGACGTTCGGACGTGCTGGCCTCGAACCTGCTGGGCCGGGCGCTGTACGGGCCGGTGTTCAACTTCGCCGGAATGGTTCCACGACCACGTCCGGGTAGAGGACATGTTCTTTGACGGGGCCGGCGACCCGCATGGCGGTCCGGCCCGACGACGACCGTCCGGGCATCGGACTCACGTTCAGGGTGCGGGACGCCGAAAAGAACAGGATCCAGGCATAGCCAGATGGAATCCGATACAAGGTCCGACCGCAACAGCCCCCGCTTTCCTGCCCACGTTCTCCGCGACTACGCGTTGATAGGCGACGGGGAACGCGGCGCCGTGATCGGGCCGCGCGGAGACGTGGTCTGGATGTGCGCCCCGCAATGGGAGGGCCCGCAGTGTTTTCGTCCTTGGTGGGCGGTTCCGCGGTGTTTGCGGTGACTCCCGTCAACCCGCGGTATGTCTGGGAGGGCACTACTACGACGGCACGCTGATCTGGAACAGCCGCTGGGTCACGACGGACGGAATCGTCGAATGCCGCGAAGCCCTCGCATTGCCCGGCGACCTTGAAAGGGCTGTGCTGATGCGCCACATCCGGCTCATCTCGGGCACCGCTCCGGTTCGGGTCCTTCTTCAACCCCGGCCCGGCTTCGGGTCTCAGAGGGTGAATTTCTCCAGATCCGACGACGGCGTATGGTCCGGTGACGGGGGTGGATTGACGCTGCGCGTCAGCGGGATGGGCCAGGCAAGCGTGCTGGACGGCCTGCTCAGCGTTCATCGGGATACTCCATCCCTTTTCCGGATGCGAGCTTCCTTCAGCGGCGAGGACGGGCCGACATCGGTGATCCCCGGAGCCGCCATTCTCAGCTCCCCTCCACTCATGACCAAGAGCTTCACGCGCCAGCAACGCCATGCTAGGTCCGGTCAGGAAACCTCGTCAACAGGCACCACAACCGGGTTGAATCGTCCCGGAATGCCCGCGGAATTGCTCCCTCGCCGCGGAAGGTGACGGGACCTACTGTTGAGCTATGGACGCCACAGCAGCTCACGCCTTTGCAACTCCGCCGGTATCAGTCCACCGACCGACCACTGCCGTAGAAGACGTCATCACCCTCGCGGCCGGTGTCTGGCTCCTCACCGGAACCTATGTTGACGGCTGGGCGCACAACAACCTTCGCGACCTCGAAACGTTCTTCACTCCCTGGCACGCGATCCTCTACTCGGGCTTCGCGGCCTGCGCCCTCTGGATCGTAGCCCTGACCTGGCGCCGGCACGCCCCCGACGCGCGGTGGATGGAAGCGATACCCGCCGGCTACGGGGCCGCGACAGCCGGGGTCCTCCTCTTCCTCGTATCCGGGGCAGCCGACTTCGCCTGGCATTCTGTGTTCGGCATCGAGCAGGGCATCAAGGCGCTCTTCAGCCCGTCCCATCTGGGGCTCGCCACCGGCGGCTTCCTCATCCTCAGCGCGCCGTTCTCCGCAGCATGGCACTCACCCGAGCGGTCATGGCCGCGGCTGATGCCCGCCGTCGTGAGCGCCATGCTCTCGGGCATGGTTGCGGCGTTCATCCTGCAGGAGTTCGCGGTCTTCGCGCGCCACGGACTCATCCAGACGTATAGCGGCTCTGCGGGAGCCCAGCCCGCGGTGACCATTCCGACGTCGTCGAGCATCATCGTCTCTTTGGCGTCGTTCTTCGTCTCGACGGCCGTGCTCTTTGTGCCCGTCCTCTTGCTGTCGCTGCGTTGGCGCCTGCACGCCGCCGTGCCCGCGGCCATGACACTGCTACCCTCCGTAGCCCTGCAGATCATGGTCGCGCTGCGGGACGCCTGGCTCGTGCCCGCGGCCCTCGTCGGTGCGGTCCTCGTTGGGGTGGTGTGGGCGGTGGCGCGACCCAAGCCCGACCGTCCCGCAAGGCTCCTCACGGCGATCGGTCTCTCCCCCGTCGTGTTCTGGGCCCCGTACTTCGCTGGTGTGGCGCTCCACGACAGTGCACTCAGCTTCTCGTCTGAACTTTGGGGCGGGACGCTCGCATGGACCGGACTCGAAATGCTCGCGCTCGCCGCGCTCACATTCAAGGTGCGAACAACGGCCGGTACCACCTCGAAGCTGCCAGCGGGTGAAGGGCGAGGAGGCTGAAGCGGCCGACCGCCCAAACCGCGGCGGGCTGAATGACCGGGTCCCGGGACAGGCGGTCATCGAGAAGTTGCTGGCTGACAGGGAAGGTGAGCCCCCGCCGTCGTTCCTGGGACGAATTTTCGGTGCTGACCCGCTGAGTCCGGACAACCACCCCTGGTAAAAGGGCGCGCTCGGCGAAATTAACAGTGGGGAAGATCCTTCAACGTCTGGGGCCTGAATGGACGGTCCTGCACGCCGTCCCGATCGGCGCCGGCACCTCTGATATCGATCACGTCCTGATCGGTCCGGCCGGCGTCTTCACCCTCAATACCAAGAACCATGCGGGTCAATCCGTCTGGGCGGCGGGGCGGACCCTGATGGTCGCGGGCAAGAAGCAGCGCCACCTCCAGAACGCCAGCTATGAAGCCGCCCGGTCGGCAAAACTCCTCGCCTCCGTGGCGAACCAGGCGGTGGAAGTCACCGGGGTTGCCGTCGTCACCGACCGGCAGCTGCTGCGCTGGCTCAACGGCCGCCCGACCGTACTCACTCCGGGGCAGTCCAATCTCCAACGCTTTTTGTCACCATAAGGGGCCGTGGCAAGACCCGCAGGCGGGCTTCTCAGGACGGTTCTTACGCTGCTCTTCTTCGGCGCCGGGGTCAGAAGGCGGGAATGGTGAATCCCAGGCCCAGCAAGCCCCGGCCCGCCTGCTCAAGAATCGGATCCATGCTGAGGGTCGGGTGGTTGAGGAGGACATTCACGTCGCGTTGGATTCGCTGAAGGGGGTGCGAAAGCCGGTAGACGCTTCCGCCCGATCCTGAGGTGATGAGACGAACCGCTTCTTCCGATGCCTCGCCGCTGAGGGCCAGGGAAAGCCGGTAGCTGGCTCGCTCGTCGTCTGTCAGGGTTGACAGCTGGCGTTCGTATGACCCGGCGATAACGCGGACCGCTTCTTGCCAGTGTAAGCGTGCCGTGGCGACCATCCCATAGGCCTTCGAGAAGCGGGCTTGCGCGAGCGGAGAATCCGCTTGGCGGTTCTCCACCGTGTTTTTGACCTTTCGTCCCATGATCCGTTCCCGGAATATGTCGACGGCGTACTCGGCGGCTCCCAAGGCGGTGGTGGGTGCCACCAGGTTCAGCAGGGCGGCCATGGGAGTGTGGATCATCGGGTCTTGGTGGATCCGGCTGCCGGGGTTGTCCGCTGAGCTGAGGAGCGCCCAGTCCATCGCCCTGTGCTCTGGAACAAACACGCTCTCGGCCCGGAGGTCATTGCTGCCTGTCCCCCGCAATCCGGCTGTTTGCCAAACGTCCAGCAAATCGAGTTCAGCGATCGGGACGAGGCACTGTAGACGGACGTTGTCGCACTGCACTGCCAGGAGCGCCCACTCGGAATGCATCACTCCGGAAGCAAAACTCCAATTTCCTGTGATGGAGAACCCTCCCGGGACCTTCCTCGCCACACCCACGGGAGCCCCGGTGGCGGCCGCCAAGGGGGTATGCCCGTTCGCGAACACTTCTTCCTGGACCCGTTGGGGCCAGCGCGCAAGCATCCAGACATGCTCGAGCAGGTGCCCGGCGGTCCAGGCGGTGGACGCGCATCCGCGGGCAAGCCGCCGAATGACGTGAACGTAAGTCTCCACTCCCATGCCGTAGCCGCCCAGGGCTTTCGGAGCCAGGATACGGAAGACCCCGACTTCCTCCAGCTCCGCCATGGTGGAATCGGGAATGCGGCGAAGCCGCTCCGTTTCCTCCGCCCGCTCCCGCAGACGGGGAATCAGCGCATCCACGCGCGCGAGCATGTCCTCGTGGCCGGGTACGGTTCCGGGGGTTGCGGCGATCGGGGCGCGCCCGACGACGAGTGGCGAAAGCTCCAGCGTGTGTCCGGTACGGTCACGCTTCGAGGACAGATAGCGATGGTTGTCCGGAGACAGATGGACCCCGGTGGGGACCTGTTCGGTGACGTCGATGCCGAGCGCTGTGAGCTGCGCGGCTTTGTCCGGGTTGTTGCTGAGCAGGCGGATCCTCGTGGCGCCGACGGTCTCCAGCATCTGAGCGGCGGCCGTATAGTTGCGCTCATCCTCCCCATGGCCAAGGGTCAGATTGGCCTCGTACGTATCGAGGCCGGTGTCCTGCAATGCGTAGGCGTCCAGCTTTGAATAAAGACCAATGCCACGGCCTTCCTGACGGAGATAGAGCAGGAAACCGCCAACGGCGGCAATCTGCTCGACTGCTTCACGCAGTTGCGGACCGCAATCGCAGCGCTGGCTTCCGAACACGTCCCCTGTCAGGCATTCGCTGTGCAGCCGGACCAGAGGCGCTCCGTCTCCTGACTCCCGGCCTGGATAAGCATGCTCCCACTGACCCAAGGCGAGCAGCAGGTGTTCCTTGCCGTCGGCCAGGCCACGGAACGTCAGCACCTCGGCTGTTGTGCGGAATCCGTCCGGAAAGCGCAGTGGAACTGTGACCTGGCTGCGCACGGTGGCCGTGGGCACAACCTCGGCCGGCGTGGCGGTCTCAACAACAGCGGTCACTTGAGGTCCTCGACATTCGACGTGAGAGGCGGAATTACTTGAAGATTGAAGTTAACCGTACGAGCGATTAGTTCAAGATGCAAGTAATATGACTCCAGATATAAGTTCATGAATGAATTTTCAGGAGCTATGGTTGGCAACAATGGCAGCTCCAGCTCCAGTGAGACAAGCTACGTCGCCCTGACTCGCGCAGGGGGTGCGCGCCCGCCGGCTAGAAAGGGCGCGACGCCGAATTTTGCTCGGGGACCCTGCTGATGTCGGGGCCAGGCTTTGCCAACGCCAAGAAGAAGTCGGAACCGCCCGCAGCTTCATATATCGTTTGCGCGCTACAACGATCCGTTGTCCTTGCGGGCCCGGCTCGGCTGAACTCGAGGCGGTTCCCCCGGCATCTTCGGGTAGTCCGGCGGGAAAGGCAGCTCCCCAAGCCCGGAGCCCAGGTCACGCTCCCACCATTCCATGAGCGTGTCGATGACACCAGGCTCCGCATTCATGTCCGCCCACGGATCACCAACGGTCCTGAGTCGCTCCGGGACCGTCAGGATGGTGAAGTCCTGGGGACGGACGCTTTCCAGTTCGTCCCACCTGATCGGGCAGGAAACGGGGGCGTGCGGCAGAGCGCGCGGGCTATAGGCACCGGCGATCGTGCGGTCGCGGTTGGCCTGGTTGAAGTCCAGGAACACGCGCTTACCACGCTCCTCCTTCCACCAGTTGGTGGTCACTTTGTCCGGCATACGCCGCTCAAGCTCCCGGGCAGCCGCGATCACGGCGTGGCGCACGTCCAGGAACTCATAAGTCGGCTTGATCGGGGCGTAGACGTGCAGCCCCCGGTTGCCGGACGTCTTGATAAAGGCGCTCAGCCCGGCCTCGTCCAGCACCTTTCTCAGCTCCAAGGCAGTGGGGATGGCGTCGTCGAAGTCCGTGCCGGGCTGAGGGTCAAGATCAATGCGCAACTGATCCGGATTGTCCGGGTTTTCCGCGCGCGAAGGCCATGGATGGAAAACCACGGTGTTCATCTGCACAGCCCATACAGCCGCCGCAGGCTCGTCAAGAACAAGTTGAGGGTGCGAACGTGCACTCGGATAGATCACCGTCACTGAGCGAACGAAGTCGGGCGTCCCTTTCGGCGGATTCTTGGAAAAGAACTGTTCGCCGTCGATATTCCCCGAAAAGCGCTGCAGCGAGACCGGCCGGTCACCATTAGCGGAGATAAACGCACCGCCGACTTCGGCGACATAGTGCGCCAGATCCAGCTTCGTCAGGCCCTGGTCCGGCCAGAGGACCCGGCTCGGACTCGAGATCCGCACCTCACGGGGGCCGTTAGGTCCGTCAACGGTGAGGGTGGTTGCTTCGCTGACCATGAGGACAAGGTACCCCCGCATGGCCCGATCCGTCAGCAATTCCAGACAACCAAGGCGCCCCAATGACTTTGCTATTTCCACCGGCACGACGATCGCGAGCCAGCCGGCGGCATCGTTGCGGACTTCCAGAAACGCGGCAGGGCGCAGTCCGGCGGGAAAGGATGCCGCCTCGGTAGGCCGCAAGTCTGGACAGAAAGCTTGATGCAAAGATACATGCCCCGGCGTGCACAGCGGCGTCTTCGGAATGGGCTCAGGAAGCCCTCGGTCTGCCGGTCTCTGCGTTCCGCGGCGGCAGTGGGGCTGCGTGGAAAATGGAAAATCTGGGTCCCGTCAAGTGTCGGGCGCATGGTATCCCGGACCGTTATTGAGACTTCCCGGGCGTCGATGCCGTGCCTGCCAGATCCTCGTCCTGGCCGTTACATTCACCCAGACGTCGCCGTGATGCTTTGAGCCGTCCGGGCCTGATGTGAAGAAGGCCACGCTCTCATCGTCGTCACGTTCCGCCGTTACGGAACTATCACCTAAATATGAGAAGAACTGCAGCAGCTATCACCTTGTCCGTCGGCGCCGCTCTTCTATTGAGCGCCTGCAACCCCGGCGTCAACGGAAACGAAAACGACAAGCAAGAAACCAAGACCTTTGCTACCGCTAAGGACGGCTCAGGGGTACTACCCGGCTGGATTCCAGAACAGGCCACTGACATTAAAGAGATGCTCCGCAGCACCGGCTTTGAACGAATCATCGTGATGAAGAACGTCACGCTCCCCAATAGCTGCAAAACAATCCCGGCCGGTCAAAAGCCCGCTCCCGTTGACGATGCTGACGGCAAATTCAAGGCTGCTGACTACAACAGCGGCGAGGCAACTTTGAAAGCCGACTGGTGGCCCGCCGGGACAGAGCAGAAGGCGAGCTCGCTCTGCGGCAAGTGGTGGGTGACGGTCGATGGAGAATCCACGTACGCCTATTCCCCCGAGACGAAAGCCGTGATCAAGGCTATCGACGGATCGAAGAAGTAACCCCAACTCGACAACACCTCCGGCGGATACAGGCTGCCCCTACTCCCGCAAACCTTAGTGCCGGATTTTTCACTTTTCGCACACCACCCCAAAGGGCTCGGAAGCAGGACTCCGGGGCATTCTTCGTGAAGCAGATACGGCTCCAGTACGCCGGGGCCGTATCTGGAGCGCGGTGCCGGAGGCAACCTCACCGAATCCGGAACCGCAGGGTGAGGATTCATCGCCCGCCCCGGCGGAGGCCGGTTGAATCCGCAGAGCTGCGGACAGGGCAGGGGACTTTTGGTCCTCGGCTCGTGGGTTCGAACCCCGCCGGATGCACCATTGCCAGGGCAACAGTCATTCTCTCCTGACCGGGGACCGCGAGGCGCTCGCGGCCTTGAGCTCCCCTTCGAGGCGCCGGTTGTCGGCCTCCAGGAGCAGGACCATCCGGATGCCCGCGAGGTTCAATCCCAAGTCCAGAAGCTCGCCGATCCGCCGCAAAGTCACCAGATCGTCCTCGCTGTACTGGCGGGTCCCACCCAGGGTCCTGCCCGGTTCCAGCAGGCCCCTGCGTTCATACAGGCGCAGGTTCTGCTGCCCTGTCCCCACCAGTTCGGCCGCAACGGAAATCGCGTATACACCCCTCCCCCGGTCCTCGGCCTGGCCCATCGGATTCCTCCAAATCTTCCAAAATCAGGCTTGCCCTGCCCCCTTTGCAGTGCTATAAGAAATATATACCAGCCACTATAGATCGGCTGGGTTGTCAACAAAAAGCTGCGATCTGCAAGGAGTGACACACCATGCTGATGCGAACGGATCCGTTCCGTGAATTCGACCGACTGGCAGAACAAGTGCTCGGCACCACGGCAAGGCCGGCGGCCATGCCGATGGACGCCTGGCGGGAAGGCGAGGACTTCGTGGTCGCCTTCGACCTCCCCGGAGTCACCGTCGACTCGGTGGACATCGACGTCGAACGCAACGTGCTGACCGTCAAGGCCGAGCGCCCGGACCCCGTGGGCGAGGGCACGGAAATGATTGCCTCCGAACGCCCCCGCGGCGTCTTCAGCCGCCAGCTCATCCTCGGGGATGCGCTGGACACGAACGGCGTCAAGGCAAGCTACGACGCCGGAGTCCTGACCCTGCGGATCCCCGTGGCGGAGAAAGCAAAGCCGCGCCGCATCGAAATTGAAACCGCCGGAAAACAGCGCCAGGAAATCAGCGCCTGACCATCGGCGCGGCCTCCCGGACCGGGAGCACCTCAGCGGCCCATGATGCGAAGAGGGCGGTCGAGTTCACAGACCACGCCACAGCGCAGCCAGCGCAAGGATGATGAGGCCCCGAGGATGACTCCCGCAACGATGGTCCCCGGTTGAACGGACCGGGGACCATCCCCGTCCCCCGCCCAAGAGAACACAGCACGGCCATGACGAAGAGCAACGGCCCCGATCCTTACGACATCCTGCATATCACCACCACCGCCACGGCGCGTGAGGTGGCCCACGCTTACCGCACGCTCATCCGCGGCCGGCACCCGGACACCCGGCCGGCCCGCGAACACCACGCCGGCCCCGGCCCATCGGCGCCGGAGCTGCAGGAAGAGCTCCAGGAGCTCCAGGACATCATGGCCGCCTACGCCATCCTCGGCAACCCGGAAAAGCGGGCGGCCTACGACCGGGAGCACTCGCGTCCGGCCGCACGCTCCAAGTCCCAGCGGCCGGACGACATCCCCACCCTGACACCAGGGCAGCTGCTTCCCGCCGCCTCGCTGCTGATCGGACCGGTCATCTGGGAGCCGCCCGGCGGACGGTCCCCTGGAATGCCGAACTGGCAAGGGTCATATCCTCCAACCCGCTACACGCTGATCCGCCGCTGAGAGCCTAAATCACGCAATCGCAAGGAGCCTCCATGAGTGCCTGGCGCCCGTACGACAGCCAATTGATGCCCGCGTTCTACGAACGCTTCGAAAAACGATGGGGCAAAGGAACAGCGCCGTTCCTGGACCCCGAAACCCACGAACAACCCATGCCCCGGGCCCAATGGATCAACGCCGACACCGGCGCCGCCCTGGCGGTCGTGCCCATCTGGACCGAGGACCCCCAGCACCGCTCGTTCGGGGTCTTCTACCTGCCCCCGGCCGGCGACATCTGGGTCCTGCGGCCCGGGTACACGAACTACCTCGAAACCGACCTCAGGAATGCAGAGCAAGCCACCCTGCGCAACGACGCATTCCGAAAAGCCGTCGCTCACGCCAAAGAATTCATCTACGGAACCCAGCCCTGAACACCGGGCCCGGACCAGCCGGACAACTCAGCAAGCCGGGCACGACCCATCCTCCGGATCCACCGCGGATCCGACCCGTTCCCGCCATGGTCCGCGGCCCCGATAGACAATACCGGACTACAAAACCCATTACCGGACTACGCCATGACCTCTCTACAGATTAGCCAGTTCCTCCAGGACAGCATCATCAAAGATGACACGAACGATCCAGGACTCGACGCCGACGCGTTCTACGGGCTCTACGTGAGCTGGTGCTCGCTGAACCGCAAAGTCCCCCTCCCCGACCATGCCTTCCGTACCGCACTGCGCCTCGCGGGCCTTCGTACGGAAAAGAACGGGAAGGGCAAGAAGGGAGTCTTCCAAGGCCTGCGAATGACGGGACCAGCCGCTGTGGACTACATCCTTAACAGCAGCGACTAAACCCTGGCGTAGCTACCGCCGCGGCCATCTTCCTGGCGGATTCCGAGCTCGAAACAGCCTACCGGCTCGCGGGGCCGTCTACGCCTTGGGAGGAAACGCGCCCGTCCTAGGGCGCTCCGTCGTCTTCATAGTGTGTGGCGTTTGCGAGGTCGCGTCCGGCGATGTAGCCGAAGGTAAGGGCGGGGCCAAGATTGATTCCGCCAGCGGGGTAGTGCCCACCCATCACTGAGGCTTGGTCATTGCCTGCGGCGTAGAGGCCGCTGATCGGGTGGCCGTCGGTATTTAGAACCCGGGCTCGTGAATCGGCCGCAAGTCCAGCAAAGGTACCGAAGGATCCGGGGACAATTTTTACTGCGTAGAACGGCCCCTTTTCCAGGGCGCACAGTGAGGGATTGGGCGTGTGGGTAGGGTCGCCGCCGTACCTGTTGAACTCAGTGCTGCCGCGGTTGAAGCCGGGGTCGATGCCCTTGCGTGCATTGTCATTGAACTCTGCGACCGTCGCGGCAAGTCCCTGTGGGTCGATGCCGCAGGCTGCGGCCAATTCTTCGAGGGTGTTGCCCTTCTTGAGGTAGCCGGACCGCAAGTACGGGAAGAGCGGCACGGGCAGCGGTTTGGCCATGCCCAGCGGGAATTTCCGCACGAACGCGGCATCGGCGATTTGCCAGGCTTCGACAGGTTCGCCCTCAGGGGTGGCAGCTAGAAGACCTTCGACGTAGTCGTAGTAGCCATTGGCCTCGTTGACAAAGCGCTTTCCGTCCCGGCGGACCCCGATGCTGCCGGGCTTGGCACGGTCCATGATGTGCGGGAAGGTTCCGGTGCGTCCGTTCCGGTAAGGGACCAGGGAGACCGGGCACCATGCGGCCGGGGATGCCACATCGGTCTCGAAGCGGGCACCCACGGCCTGCGCCATGGCGATGCCGTCGCCCGTTGTCTCCTTTGGGGCCAGCGTCCAGTGTTCCCGGCCGGTGGGCGTCTTGGGGAACAGCTCCTTCCGGCGGGAGACGTCGTGGGGGAACCCGCCAGCCGCCAGGACGACGCCGCGGGAGGCGTTGATCTGCAGTTCGCCTTCCAGAGAACTCACGACGGCGCCCCTCACCTTCCCGGCCCCGTCGGTCAGCAGGTGCTTGGCCGGTGTGGAGACGAGGATCTGCACGCCCAGGTCATCGGCGGACTTCAGCAGCCTGCCAGTCAGCGCGGTCCCGTTGACCAGCTGCATGTTGCGGCGGTGCGTGAGGAGGTCCAGGAGGTGAAAGCCCACCCGCCAGCCTGCATGGAAGATGCCCCGGATGTTTCCCTGGGAGGCGGAAAGGAACTTTGTCAGGTCCGGACCGGCCATGATGCCCATGCCCAGGAATGAGGTTTCGTAAAGCTGGTGGCGCATCTTGGCACGCAGTTCGGGCTTGATCCGGCGGGCGTTCAGCGGCTTTGGTCCTACCGAGCGGTGCCCTGTGCCCGCACCAGGAGTGCCGCCGTAGATGTCCTTGATCTTGGCCCCCGGAACAAACTGGAGGCTGGTTTTGTCCTGGAAGAAGCCCACCATGTGAGGCACCGCTTCGAGGAACGCTTCCACTCTGTCTTCCTGGTAGTTCCTGCCGAGGCGGTGGCGCAGGTAGGTGCGGAACAATTCGCGGTCCTCGTTGACGCCGTCGGCTTTGGCCAGCGGGTTGCCGGGGGTCCATGCCCAGCCGCCGGACCAGGAGGTGGCACCCCCACAGACTTCTGCTTTTTCAACAACCACTACCTTCAGTCCGTGGTATGCAGCGGTCACGGCGGAGGATAAACCGCCCGCCCCGGAGCCGACCACCAAGACATCGCAGTCCAGGCTCGGGAGGACAGGTGAAGGACTTTCTGGTGCAGTCATTTTCGGTGCTTTCTCAGTGGAAGTAGGTGTCGGAGTCCAGGCGTGGCGGTGCGCCGGTTTCGAGTGCATCAATTGCAGACATCTGCTGCTGGGTCAGGGCGAAACTGAAGACGTCCAGGTTCTCCCGTTGGCGATGGCTGTCCGCAGACTTGGGCACAGCCACACGGCCGTGCTGGACATGCCAGCGCAGGGCGATCTGGGCCCCGGTCTTGCCCAGTTCCCTGGCCGGACTGCTGACCGCCGGATGGTTGAGGAAGCCGCCGTTGCGGCCGAGCGGGCTATAGGCACCGGTCAAGATCCCGTGCCCGCGGTGGTAAGCAAGCTGCCCTGCTTGGCCGTGCTCGGGATCGAGCTGTATCTGGTTCAGTGGGACGGCCAGGCCGGCGTCCTGGACAAGGCGCAGGTGCGCCGGCTTGAAGTTCGAGACACCCCATGCCCTGATGGAGCCGTTGTCAACGAGGTCCTGTAGTCCTTCACAGGCTTCGACGAACCGGCCTTGCTGCGGGTTGGGCCAGTGGACCAGGAACAGATCCAAGTGGTCGGTTCCGAGCCGCTTCACCGCTTCGCCGAAGGCATCGCGCACTCCGCTGCGGCTGTGCCAACGGGTATTGAACTTGGTGGTGAGGAACAGGTCCGCGCGGTCGATCCCGCTGCGGCGGATGCCTTCCCGCACCGCGGCTTCGTTGCGGTAGTTCTCGGCTGTGTCGATGTGCCTGTAGCCATTGTTGATGGCCTGGACCACCGCCGCTGTGGCGTCCTCATCCATGAGGGGCCAGGTTCCCAAGCCAATGAGCGGAATGCGCACCCCTGGAGTGACTTCTGCCGTGCCGATCTCGTCTGTGATGCCGCTCATCTGGTTTCCGTCCCCTGGGGATTTGCTGTGGCCTGGACAGTTCCGGCCGTTGCCAGCACGCCGTCCACGCCGGACTTGAGCAGGCGCGCCCACCCCAGCTCGCCGAGTTCAGCCACCCGCCGTTCCGACGGCGCCTCCGCGCTGACAGGAAGCCCGTCCGGTAGAGCGGCCACCGCATCCGCAAGCCTGAAAACGCCCTCTCCGGGAACTCCCCGCTCAGACCGCGACTCGACGACGAGCGCCTCGCGGGTGACTGGCCGTTCCGCCGGGCCGTCGCACAGCTGCAGGAGCGGCACGAGTCCCGCGTTGGCGCGCAGCTCCTCCCACTGGGCGGCTGCACCCGAACCGTTGTAGCGGTTGAAATGCAGGGTATCCACCACGATCCGGCAGCCGGCCTGGCGGGCGATATCTGCGGTCTGGGCGATCGAGGCGACGGGCTGGTAGGAGATCGCTTCAAGGGTGGGAGTGATTCCGAAGCCGCGCCCGTCCTCGGTCATCCGGGCCAACGTGCGGACCAACCGGGCGCTGTCCGGATCAGCTCCTGCGACTGTGAGGGAACTTGCCCCCAGTGCCTGGCCCGCCTCCATCATGCGCAGCCATGCTTCGCGCTGGTCGCTGCCGTCCAGCAGCAGGAATTCGATATCCCGCACGGTGACGCCGGTGTCCCGCATTCGGAGAAGGGTTTCGCGCAGCATCGGTGTCCCTGGCTGGAGGTCGTAAGGCCGTTCCGTTACCGTCACCGGGCGCACGCGGACGCCGATGAAATCAAAGCCTGCCTGGGCTGCGACCCCCACCAGTTCAGGCGGCGCGGTGTTCAACAGGGACAACTGGGCAAGGCCGACAGGCCTGCGCGCGTTTCCGGTCATGACTGTGCTCCGTTCAGGCTCAGCTCGTTGTTTGGAGTGGCGGCGCCCATCAGGAGAGAGGCGATCCGCTGGGCTGCGTCGTAACCGCTCTTGACGGCGTTGGAGGCAATGGCAGGGGTCTGGTCCACCACGGTTCCGGCAAGGGTCACCGGCGCTCCAGTCTGGCGGCTCAGCTCAGCGTCGCGAATCTTCGCAGGGATGGAGCCGTCCAGCGGAACCACGGAGCGTGAGACCAGAAGCGGTCCCGGCGCGTCCAGCCACTCTCCTCCAGGGGCAAGGCCCGGACTACTGATCCGGACCCGGCCGCCGTCGTATTCCTCGATGGTTGATTCGAGGCGGATTCGCACTCGGGGGTTGGCCTCGAGCCGGGGCACGGCCAGAATTTTGGCGCGGCGGCCGGACTCGGGGGCAATCCCCTCCTGCGGCCCGATGAGCAGGACGGCAGTCCCCCGGTCAGCAAGCGTGTCAGCAACGCTCATGGCAACGGAGTCGGCCCCCCAGATTGTCACGGCCTCAGGCGCGACGGCGCGGTCTCGCAAATCGACGTTGAGCACTTCCGGATGATTGGCGAGCCATTCGCGCACATCGACGACGTTCGCGGAGTTTGCCCCACGAAAGGGGACGTCGGGCCGGAGGCCTCCTGTTGCGAGCACGACGGCGTCTGCCGCAGTGTCGCGGACCAGGCTGTCGAGGTGCTCAGTGTCCACGTGCGAACCCAGCTGGACGTCAATGCCAAGCCGTGTGTTCTCCCCGGCGGACCATTCGGCGAAGCGGTGGAAGTCCGGGGTGGACTTCATCCGCTCGGCGAAGCCGAACTGACCGCCGGCGCGGGCGCCGTCGTCGATCACTGTCACTTTAGCCCCTGCTTCGGCAAGTTCCCGGGCGGCGGTGAGGCCGGCGGGGCCGGCACCCACCACCACCACGCGGGCACCATCACGGACGGCTGGTGTCGGGACCGGGACCCGGGAGCGGCCGACCGCGGGGTTGACGGTGCAGGTGACTTGGCCGAGTCCGAGGTTGTCGATACAGACGTTGCAGGCGATGCAGGGGCGGTAGCTCTCATCACGGAGGACTCCGCCCACAAAAGCAGGATCGGCGTGGATGGCCCGGGCGAGGCTGACGAAGTCGCAGGTCCCCTGGCTGAGGACCTCCTCGATGATTTCCGGTGAGTTCAGCCGGCCGGCCATCCCCAGCGGAAGCCCGAACTGGCGGTAGGCCTTGGCATAGTCAGCAAGGATGCCGGGCTTCCATTCGCCAGACTGCACAATCCATTCGCCGGCCTCGTAGCTGCCGGCGGAAATGTCCAGGAAGTCCAGCTGGTCCAGGCTGGCTTTGGCGATGATGGCCACCTGTTGCTCGGCGGTGATGCCGTCCGCGGGGCCCTCCACTACGGAGACGCGCATACCCACGATGGTGTCCGGGACGGCAGCCCGGACAGCGTCGATGACCAGGTTCATGAAATGCTCCGGTGCAGCGAACTCGTCGGTGCGGTGGTTGGAGATGGGTGACATGAACTGGTGGATCAGGTAGCCGTGGGCGCCGTGGATGTTGATGACATCGAACCCCGCCTTCACCGCGCGGCGGGCGGCCTGGGCGTAGGCCTCCACCAGCTCGTAGCACTCCTCGACGGTGAGTTCACGAGGAACCTCGCCGCCGGCCACTTCGCACGCCACGGGTGACGGCGCCAGGTTTTTGTACCCGGAGACCGCAGACTGCGCGGTTCGCCCGCCGTGGTTAATTTCGACGGCGGCCAACGCGCCTTCGGCGTGCAAGGCGTCCGTGAGCCTGCGCAGGCCCGCGATCATGGCATCGCTGTGCAGGCCCAACTGATGGCTCCGGCCCTTGCCGTCCGCCCGGACGTAGGTGGCTTCTGTGGTGACCATGCCCAGGCCCGCTTTTGCGCGGGTGACCAGGTAGTCGACGTACTGCTCGGTGATGCGACCGTCCGTGGTGCCGTAGTTACGTTCCATGGGGGCTGAGGCGAGCCGGTTGCGAAGGGTCTTCGGTGTGCGGCCGTTACGGCCCAGCGTCAGTGGTCGGGCGGCGTAGCGCGGGTTCTCTTCCATTGCTGTTCCTTAGCCTGCAATCCGAGCGAGCGGCGATGTGCTTTCAGGCAGCGGGGCGAAGGGGACCGGGAGACCTGTCCGGGACGATTCGTAAACCGCCAGCAGTATCCGCAAAGCCTTCGTCGCGTCTCCGCCTGTGACAGCCGGTTCACCGCCTCCGCGGATACTCCGGACAAAGTCGCGAACCTGGGCGGTGTGGTGCGGGATGAGCTGGCCGTTGATCGTGGACAAGCTCACGTTCGGGTCAACTCCTGCGGGGTAGACAGGCTCGGTACTAATCGAACCGGATACGGCCCATAGGTCCACGCGTCCGTCGCTGCCCTCCGGGAATTCGCTCAGGCAAGCGGAAGCTCCGGTCTCCCCCGTGACGCGGATCTGCACGCCCAGGCTCGGGGACACCGCCGTCGACGCTTCGAGGGTAGCCATGGCGCCCGAGGTGAACGTGATGATGGCCGTTGCTGAGTCCTCCACTTCGATGTGATCGCCGTGTTTGTAGGTGTTGATTTTGCCGTAGACCTCGGCCACCTCGCCCATGAACCACTGGAGCAGGTCGATGTAGTGGATGGCCTGGGTCATGAGGACCCCACCGCCGTCGTTGGCCCATGTCCCGCGCCAGGCGTCGCGGGAGTAATACTCCGCCTCGCGGTGAAGCATCACCGAGCATTGGCCCATGATGGGACGCCCCAGCGTGCCGTCCTCGATCGCAGCGCGGATGCGCTGGGCTGCCGGCCAGAACCGGCGCTGGAAGAGGACACCCAGCTTCACGCCGGCATCCTCGCAGGCCTTCACCATGCGCTCTGCGGAGGCCAAATCAGTGGCGATGGGCTTTTCGCAGAGCACGTGGGCTCCTGCCGCAGCGGCTTGGAGCACCACATCCTCGTGGGTGGGGTGCGGTGTGCAGACCGAGACGATGTCCAATTCAAGGTCCAGGAGCTCCTGGACTGTGTTGACCGCTGCAGGAATTCCCCACGCTTCCGCGGTGTCCTTGGCGCGCTGGAGGTCGATGTCGCAGACGCCCACGATTTCGACGTCTTTAAGGGAGCGGAATGCTTCCAAGTGGTTGGCGGAGATCGCCCCGCACCCTGCGATTCCGATGCGAAGGGAGCGGGCGGTGACAGATGATGGAGTGATCATCAACAGGTGCCATCTTTCTGGTGCTGGTAGGAAAGTGTGATGCGGTGTGGCAGGAGGTTGGGCCTGGTTAGTACGTGGCCCGGCCGCCGGAAAGGTCGAAGACCGAACCGGTGGTGTAGGAGGCCGCCGGGGAGATGATGAATTCGATCAGGGCGGCCGCTTCGGCGGGTGTCCCGAACCTGCCCATCGGTATTTTGGCCGCCTGGGCCGCCTGCTGTTCCGCCGGAACTTCCGCGAAAAGCGGGGTCACCACATTGCCCGGGGCGAGGGCATTGACAGTGACGCCGGTGAGCGCGAATTCCTTGGCGAGGGACTTAACAAGGCCTAGAATCCCGGCCTTGCTGGCAGAGTAGGCGGCCATATTGACCACGCCTTCCTTGCCCGCCGTCGAGGAGATATGGAGTAGCCGTCCGTAGCCTGCCTCGGCCATCGTCGGCAGGACAGCCTGCGAGACGATGAAGGCCCCTGTCAGGTTGATCTTCATGATGCGTTCGAAGTCTTCGATCGATGTAGCGGCCGCCGGGGCCACGGGCCCCAGGATGCCGGCGCAGTTCACCACCGCGTCGAGCCCTCCCATCTCCAACGCCGCTGCAGAGACGGCAGCGGCAACCGACGCCGGGTCGGTGACGTCCATGGCGAGTGATGAGGTGCCTGGTTCTGTGGGCCAGGTGCCCGAGGGCAGGTCAGCGCCTACCACCGCGGCGCCCGACGCCCTGAGTTGTGCCGCCGTCGCACGACCGATGCCGCTGGCTGCCCCCACCACCAGGCAGCGGGACTCGGCGATGGTGCCGGGTTTCTGAGGAGCCATTCTTAGCTGACCGCCTGTCGAAACGTGGCCAGCATCCTGTCTGCGTCAGCGGGGATTCCGGTGAAGAGTTCGAAGGCCGCGGCGGCCTGACCCACCACCATGCGTCCGCCGTCGAGTACGGCGCAGCCCTTGCCGCGCGCTGCCTTGATCAGCTGGGTTTCGAGCGGCCGGTAGATGACGTCAGCCACCCACAGCCCCGGGTGAATCAGGTCGATATCCACGGGAACACCGGGGTGGCCGATCATGCCGATGGGCGTTGAGTTCACCAATCCATCGGCCTCCCGGATGCTTCCGGAGACAGCGTCCGTCCGGGTCGCCGACACCTCGCTGTCCGGAAAGTGCGGGGCCAGCCTGGCCGCGAGGTTTTCGGCCCGGGCCGGTTCGATGTCTGCAATGACCAGGTGCTTGGTTCCGGCGCGAAGGAGCCCGAAGGCTACCGCCGCTCCAGCTCCGCCGGCACCGATCTGCACGACCGAGTTGGCAGCGGCAGACGGTAGGCCGGCCCGGAATCCGCCTATGAAGCCGGTGTGGTCGGTGTTATGGCCTACCGCTTTGCCATCATGAAAAGTGATGGTATTCACCGCACCCAGGATGCGGGCATCCGGGGAGAGCGCGTCCAGACCGTCCTGCACCAGTTGCTTGCTTGGATAGGTGACGTTGAGCCCGTCGTATCCGAGGTCAGCTGCGCCTTGGACCAGGGCTGCGGACTTGTCAGCCTGCTCGCCTATGGCGTCGAGATCGATGATCCGGTAGGTGTAGGAGAGGCCCAATCTGGCCCCCTCCGCTTCGTGGAGGCCCGGGGTGAGTGACCCGCCGATGCCGGCGCCGAGCAGTCCCACAACAAACCGGTGGTTGGTTTCGGCTCGACGCGGCTGGAACGCCCATGTGCTCGCCAGGGCTTGCTGGTTCACGCCTGGACCCTGGAGATGGCGTCGTTGGGCTCAGTGGCACGCGAAGCCACGGAAGCCGCCGCGTGGAGGCGGGGATCGGTTTTTTTCAGTCCCAGGAGGGCCGTAGGAGTCTTGAACGTCTCAGGTGCTGTAAGCGCCGCGATGGCGGAGATGGCACAGGCCGCGGCGGCAAAAGTTGCGACGGGAACCCAGAGGGCCTTGTCGCCGCCAATCAGCAGCTCGGAAATCACCGGGGCGAATCCGGCCAAAAGCAGGCCGAACATGAGGCTGATGGCCATACCCGAGTAACGGACCTTGACCGGGAACTGCTCCGGGAAATAGGCGGGGTAGATGGCGTTCGAACCGCTGTAGGCGACACCGATCAGCAGAATGCCGGTGAGGAATATCAGCGGAACGTTGCCGGCGGACAGGGCTGCGAAGAACACGTAGATCATCCCGATCTGCAGCACGAGACCGGTCAGGAAGACGGGTTTCCGGCCGATCCGGTCGGCTAATATGCCTGCCAGCGGTCCCATGGCGACTGCCGCCAGGTTGGCCACGGCTATGACTGTCAGCATCAGTCCCTTGTCCACGCCCACAACCGATGTGGCATACGAGAGTGCGAAGACATTGATGATGGTGTTGATGATGGTGAACAGCGACATCGCGGTGACACGGATGACCGTGACCCAGTGGTACCGGAACAACGTGGCGAGCGGCACCTTGACTACTGCGTCGTGCTCCTTGACTTCCGCGAACACGGGGGGCTCCTCGAGGAGACGCCGGAGCACAAAGGCGATGACGGTAACGACTGCGCTGGCGAGGAACGGGATGCGCCAGCCCCAGGCAAGGAGTTGATCCTCGGGCATCGACGCCACCGGAATGAAGACGAGGGTGGAAAGCACGATGCCGAACATGATGCCGCTCATCGTCCAGCTGGTGTAGAAAGCGCGCTTCCGTTCGGGCGCGTGCTCAAGGGTGAGAGAGCTGGAACCGGGCGATTCGCCGCCGGCCGACAGTCCCTGAAGAAGCCGAAGTGCCACGATGAGGATCGGCGCTGCCATTCCGATCTGGCCGTAGGTGGGCAGGCAGCCGATCAGGAAGGTCGATGAGCCCATCAGGATCAGGGTGAGGAGCAGCACGCGTTTCCGGCCGAATTTGTCCCCGAGGTGACCGCAGATGACCGCCCCGAGCGGGCGGGCGATGTATGCCACGCCGACCGTGGCGAAAGACAACAGCATCGAGGACGGGCCGGAGGCGAAGAACAGCTTGCCAAAGATCAGCGCCGCCGCTGATCCGAAGATGAAGAAGTCGTAGTACTCAAGTGCGCTGCCCACAAACCCCGAAACCGCTGCGATCTTCGCATTGTTCTTGGGCCGTGCTGGCGCCGATGTCGACACTGACATGGTGTTCCCTTCAGGTAACGGGACCGTCTCGGGGGCTCCTGGGGTGGGCCGGCTGCGAAACGGTTTGCCGCGCTATGCGGCTTCTCCATCCAGTGTGGCTGTCATCACTTAGTTAGTCCACGACTAAAATGATCTATCACTATGCTCAAATTCGACTATATACGGCAGGGTCAGCTCGGGACCTCAGGAAAGATCTCTTCGACAATGGCGAGCACAGCCGCCAACACGGCGGAGTCATTTTCCTCGGACCACGCGATGGCATGATTCATGAAGTGCTGCGGGTGTTCCAGGGCCACGTATGTTGCGCCGGAGGGTATGATCCCGACTATCCCGCTGCTCATCAGAGTGACTCCCACACCGGCGGCCACGAAGGTCAGCACCATGTAAGGGTCCGATAACTCCTGAACAATGCGCGGGCGGAAGCCGGCTGCCATGCAGGATGCCAGCATCACTTCGGTCATGGAGGACGAGCCGTCGAGCGGCGGAGAGATGAAGTCATCGGCCGCCAGCGCCTGCAAGGGTATGGATCTTTCCTGTGCCAGCGGATGATCCAGCGGCAGAACCGCGCCGATTTCTTCGCTTGCGACCAACCGCGTCCTCACCGAGGGGATCGGGGTCTCGGGAAGACCCACGAAGGCAAGGTCCAGGGTGCCGTTAGCGACACTGGCCAATCCGTCCGCCGTGCGCACACGGCTGGTGAGGTCCATTTTGATGTCGGGGTGACGACGGCGCACAGCACGGGTTAGCGGCGGCAGGGTCAGGTGGTTCACCGCTCCGGAGAACCCGATTCTGATGTTGCCCCTGACGCCCTCAATCTCGGCCTGTGCCGCCTCGCGGGCCAGCCGCATCTCCTGAAGCACACGATACGCCCGCGGCAGGAGGGCAGATCCCGCCGGCGTGAGGGCCACACTTCGGGTGTTGCGCTCAAAGAGGCGGGTCCCCAGATCCGCCTCAAGCTTCCGAATGGTCTGGCTTAGGGGGGATTGCGAGGTGTGCAGGCGAAGTGCCGCGCGCCCAAAGTGGAGTTCCTCGGCAACCGCAACGAAAGCTTCAAGCCATCGGATTTCGGTCATTCGCCCGCCCTCGCCGGCACCCCGCCTGCGGGTGCTTACCCGGATCCTTGGGGGCGCATAAAGTGTTAGGAACCAACAATAACGTGCAATTAGGTTTGATCTAAGCTTAATGCCGGTAGGACCAATGAGCGTGCTGCAATCCGCGGATCTGGCATTCGCCATTCCGGGACCCCTTCTGGCGAGCTGGTAGGCGCGTGGCCCTTACGGAGGATCTGAACCTCGCTGTACTTACTCCCGTAACCCGATTTCTTTGACACCAGGCAACCACTGCGTGATCCAGACGCCGCTATCGAGAAAGACCATCCCTGCACGAACCTCCGACTACACCCGGCCTGTTCTCGGACCGAACCGCCACGGAAACGTCCTCGGCACGGTCCCACCTATTTAGAAGTTAGCATTGAGCCGCTCTAATAACTTATCTCGTTGATCCAACATACTGGCAGCCTGGCCAATGGCCACCTGAAAAATATTACTTTCCAGAGCTTTCATCGCTTCATCAATAAATTCATTCACCGGCATCCCACCATGCGTTTGATCCTTATCCTTGCGCCGTTCATGGCCAAGCTCGGTATCCACTGACGGAGGCACTATCTCATAGAGGAAATATTTACGATACCCGGCTCCGGCCTGCCCCTTAATTGCTCCACCACAAGCGATGAGAGATGAATGGGCGCAATCAGGTTTGTCGCAATTTCCCGCTCCAGTGCCGATAAATCGATCGGCTTGGTCAGGTCACCCGTCAATTGTATGCCAGCGTTATTAATAAGAATGTTCAGGTCGGGACACTCGTGAATCGCCTGCCGAACCAGGTTCTCCCGAGACTCCGCCGCCGTCAGATCGCACTGGATGGTTACGAGATCAGGGTACTGCGCTTTGAGTTCCTCTAATCGATCGTTTCGCCTGCCACAGATGATGACTGTATTGCCAAGGCCCAGGAAATGCTGCGCCAAGCCTTTGCCGATACTGGAGGTGCCACCCGTTATGAGTATGGTGTTACCGGTCAACTTCATGACTCCTCCTAAGCAGCAAGACAGCCTTGCCGCGGTGATCTTCTTATTTTAAGAATCTATATGCTTCACAAACTTCGGCTGAGGAACTCGGGGCGGACCGAAAGCCCGTGGCCACGCTCTTGGAAATGTCGCGGGTACCCAGGGTGTCCCGCCTGCATTGTTCCAAAAGCGCAACGGTCCTGCTCAAGCAGCGGGCTTCTGATGAGCTGAGACAGAGCCGTCAGGAAGACCACGCTGCCTGCTGCCGTTTCCGGTCCCAGACACTCCAGACGATGAGGGCAGCGAAAACAATCACCGCCAAGGCCGCGGAAACCCCCACCATCACATCAATAGGCAGCAAATAGACCAGAACGGCCCGCGTGCTGGCCTCAGCAATCAGCCCCGCACCCCAAACGGCCGAAATCTTCAAGTGCCAACGGTGCGCCGCCGGGTTGTGATGGAATTCCCGATCCATTTCCCCGGCGCGCTCCGGTCTCCACGTCTTGGCTGCGTCCAACGTCAGAGGATGCCCCAGTGCGGCCAAAACCAGGAACGACATACCCAGGCCACCGGTGATAGCCGAATCCTTAAGAAGCAGAAACCGCGGGTCACCTGTGAGGAAAGACAGACCCAAGCCGAGTCCAAAGACGATCACCATCAACATCGCAAACGCATTCAGGGAATGTCGCCTGAACGCGGTCCACAACAATCGGCAGCCAGCGGCCCCCGTCGCCGCCAACAGCGCAGCCCAATCCGTCGCACCGGCAACGTGAAAGACATAATAGGCAACCAGAGGTACGCCAACGTCCCAAGCCAGACCGCGGACCAGCGCACGCATCATCAACCCAAGACGCTGCTGTCCCGAAGCCTGCTCGGCATTCATCGGGATACTCCATCCCTTTTCCGGATACGGGCTTCCTTCAGCGGCGAGGACGGGCCGACATCGGTGATCCCCGGAGCCGCCATTCTCAGCTCCCCTCCACTCATGACCAAGAGCTTCACGCGCCAGCAACGCCATGCTAGGTCCGGTCAGGAAACCTCGTCAACAGGCACCACAACCGGGTTGAATCGTCCCGGAATGCCCGTAAATCACTGCCCACCCGCTGGTCAATGCCAAGGCCTCTGCCGCACCCAGGATGCAGGACCACGGCTACGTTGCGCCGCTGGACGTGCTCGTGGGAATGGGCTGGCTGAAGCCTGTGCAGCCCGTCCATCGAACGCGGATAACGCACGCACTGGCTCTACCCGACACTGTCAGCGGCCAAACGCGCGCGTCCAGGAGCAGGCCAGCCGGCCGCCGGACCTCGTCCAGTCTCTCCGCTGAAAGACCGGACATGCACGGGGTGCGGCGTGCACGGGGAGTTGCTGCTAATGGAAGACGAAGCGCCGCTGTGCATGACGTGCGCCGATCTCGACCACCTCACTTACCTGCCCGCCGGTAATACCACTCTGACGCGCCGGGCGCGCAAGGCCAGCGGCTTGTCGGCCGTAGTAGTGCGCTTCAGCCGGTCCCGACCGCGTTACGAGCGACAAAGCGTCCTCGTCGAGGAGCAGGCCCTGGTGAATGCCGAGGCCTCGTGCCTGGCGGACGCGGAGGCGCCCACCCGCCGTCGAGCTCGCGATGAGGAGCGGCGCCGCGAGGCTGACAGCCAGCTGCGGACCGCCGAGGGACAAGGCCTTGACCAAGCAGGCTCTGGAGTTGGCCGGCGTGGCCTCCATTCGCCACCAAGACACCGACTACGACGCACTACCCATGGCGGGCGTGCCGCGGGATAAAGCCCGCGAGGGGGTACGTGAAAAAGTGGGCGGGGTGCTCAACCTCTGGCGTCGGGGCTGAGACAGTCCGAGATGTCGTTGGTATTTCGGGCATGCAGCACATCCACAAAATGTCTCCGCTGGAAAAGCACCAAGGACTGGGACCGCCGCATTCCCGGCTCGAAGGCGAACATCGACCATATCGCCATAACCCGCAGAGGGATCCGGGTGATCTTGGCATGGGCCTGGGAAGCGCTGCCTTGCCGGGCGGATCGTCTCTGCCCTTGCTACACTGGATGATGGATCCATAAATTAGTCAAGCAAGGGATCGTCAAGCAGGGATTGTGTTGGGCAGGGAGGCAGGCATGGAAGAGTTCGCGGATTTCCGGGCACCGTTGTACGAGGTGAAGGCCAATCTGTTCAAAGGGCTGGCCCACCCCGTGAGGATCCGGGTACTGGAGCTGCTGTCAGCGGCCCCCGAGGTGTCCGTGACGGAGCTTCTGGCCGCAACGGGACTGGAGGCCTCGCACCTGTCCCAGCACCTGGCGGTGCTGCGCCGGTATCACCTGGTCAAGGGAGAACGGCGGGCGCTGCAGATGTTCTACACCCTGGCGTACCCGCAGGTCGCAGAACTCCTCTCCGTGGCAAGACTGCTGCTCAAGGACATGCTGCACACCACCCGGGCCCAGCTTGAGTCCTCGGAAGCGACCGCGCCCGCGTCAGCCGCAGCGGGCAGCACCCGGTGAAGGCCCTGACCGCGGCCCGGGCCTTGCTACCCGGCCGGCAGGACTACGCACTGTTGCCGCGTACCTGGAAAGGAGACCTGGTCGCCGGGATCACCGTCGGCATCGTCGCGCTGCCGCTGGCCCTGGCATTCGGTGTCAGCTCCGGCGCGGGCGCGGCCAGCGGACTGATCACCGCGGTGATCGCCGGCGTGATCGCGGCCGTCTTCGGTGGCTCCAACATCCAGGTCTCCGGACCCACCGGAGCCATGGTGGTGGTCCTGGGCCCGGTCATCGCCGCCCACGGGCTCGGCGCACTAGCCGCAGTCTCGGTCCTTGCCGGGGTGATCGTGGTCACCGCCGGACTCCTCAAACTCGGGCGGGTCGTCACGCTCCTGCCCTGGCCGGTGATCGAAGGCTTCACCGTCGGAATCGCCGCGATCATCTTCCTGCAACAAGTCCCCGCCGCGTTCGGCACCAAACCCGGGCCCGCCAGCAACGCCGTCCTCTCAGCCATCCAAGCCCTCGGCACCGCGTCCCCGACCTCGCTCATCGCCCCGCTCGCCCTCGTAGCACTCGTGGCAGTAATCATGATTGCCGCGCCGCGGATCCACCCCCGCATCCCAGGCTCCCTCATCGCGATCATCATCGCCAGCGTGGCCGCGCAACTACTTGACCTGCCGGTGACACGGATCGGGACCCTGCCCGATTCCCTACCAGCCCCGACGATGCCCTCCCTGGACCCGGCAACGATCACCGCCCTGGCCGGATCCGCAGCCACGATCGCGGCCCTTGCCGCGATCGAGTCACTGCTCTCGGCACGCGTCGCCTCCTCGATCTCCGATACCGGCCCCTACGACGCGGACCGCGAACTCCTGGGCCAAGGCCTCGCATCCGTCGCGTCCGGATTCTTCGGCGGCATGCCCGCCACCGGCGCCATCGCCCGCACCGCGGTGAACATCCGCTCCGGCGGCCAGACCCGCTTGGCCGCCATCACCCACGCACTGGTCCTGCTCGCCGTCGTCTACCTCGCCACCGGCCCGGTCTCCCGCATCCCCCTCGCCGCCCTCGCCGGAGTACTCATGATCACCGCCACACGCATGGTCTCCCTCAAAACGCTACGCAGCGTGATCGGATCAACCCGGGCCGACACGATCGTGTTCTTCGTCACCGCACTCATCACCGTGTCCTTCGACCTGATCCAGGCCGTGGAAATCGGAATCGCCGCCGCCGCCTTCTTCGCCCTGCGCGCCCTGGTCCGCTCCAGCGGCGTCCACCGCGAAGAAATCCCCGGCCCCGTCCACGAAGGCGACGAACACATCGCCGTATTCCGACTCGACGGGGCCCTGTTCTTCGCCGCCGCCGAACGCGTCCTGGAACGAGTCAACGCCATCCGCAACGTCGACGTCGTCATCATCCGCATGTCACAACTACAAATCCTGGACGCAACCGGAGCCAAAACCATCACAGACATCATCCAAACCCTCGAACGCCGCGGAATCACCGTCCTCATCAAAGGAATCCAGGAACGCCACCTCCGACTCGTCACCCAAGTCGGCGTCCTGGACTCCCTACGCCACCACAAACACCTCTTCACCGAACTAGCCCCCGCCATCGAACACGCCCGAAGCCACGTAACCCGCGCCACCACCACCCGCGCTAAGCACGGCCGGAGCACGGAGTCGGCTCCAGCCGTAACCGACCCCACCGACGAATGAATCCAATGGAAAAACACCTCAGAACCATCCGCACCGCCATCTCAGACTTGGAAAGCCAGCCCTCCCGGCAGGATCGTGCCCATGCCGATCTGGTCCAGGCCCTGTGCGAGGCCATGGCAGCACAAGTCCCGCCCGCCGATGCCGCGGCGGCTGCCAACATGAGCCTGAGCGAATTGTTCAACACGCTACGCAAGCGCAGCTGAGAAACGGTTCCTCCCTCCCTCCGTCGGATCGACACCATTTCCAACGCCAGCCAGAAGCACAACACTTCCCTACCCCAAGGAGCGACATGACTGCCTCCCAGCAAAACGCGGCGCAGGCTCCCGCGCGCGGATCCCGGATCGTCGGTGTCGGTTCCTACCAGCCGGACAGGGTTCTCAGCAACGACGAGCTCAGCCGGATAGTGGAGACCAGCGACGAATGGATCCGCACCAGGGTCGGGATCGAAACACGCCGCGTCGCCGACACCGAATCGTTCGCGGACGTGGCCATCGGAGCCGGGCTGGACGCACTCATCCGCAGCGGCCAACTCCCACCCGACAGCCCCGTGCTGCTCTTCGGATTCGGTGGAGGATTCTCCTACGCAGGCCAGGTCATCCGCACGCCGAGCACCGCAGACACGTCCTGTTAACCGACTCCCGCCTTGAAAGAAAACAAATGCCTTCCTTGAACGAAACCAGCGCCCGTGTCCGGGCCGCCCATCTGCTCGTGCGGTCCGCCGAAGAGTGGGACACCCTCTCAGAAGAGTTGCTCCGGGCCTACGACCTCAAAGACAACGACAAAGTCGAAATGCTCCACGAGTCTGTCCTTGCCGCCTGGAAATCGGTCACCCGCAACCTCCTTACCGACCCGCTGAACGCAATCGGCATTGCTGTCACCCCGGCCACCACCTACTGGGGCATCGCAACCCTGACCGCCGGCAAACGCAACCGCCAGCCACAACTCACCCAAACGGACACCCCCGGGACCAGCGGCACCCAGCCCCGCCTACGGAATTTCGAGGAAGTCATGGCCGACTACAACGCCTGCCTCGAGTATCTGGCCGGCAACGAACAGCTGACAACAGCAGTAAACACGCCAAGCCGGAAACTGCAGTAATCCGCAGGCCCCGCCCGGTGTTGCGAACTCCGCTTGGATTCTTCCTTGTACCCACAGCCCCGCCCGCCGTCCGCCGTCGACATGTTCACGAAAGTCCGCTTGTGTTGAAGCCCCGCTACGTCAAAGACTGGACCACCCTTGCAGGTGCCAGCGTCGAGATCCGGCTGCAAGGACAACTGGTGGACAGCGGCTGTGTCGATTCTGTCACTGATGACGGCGCCATCCTCTGGCTCGTGAACCCGGCACAGATCCGGAAGCTCTACGAAAAAACCGAATACCACGAAGCCTGGGTGATCGAGGAGCCCGCCGCGTCCCGGGACCGCGGCAGGAAGGACACCACACCATGACCGGCTCCAGGCACGACCGGCCAGGGGGTGACGTTGTTCGCCGAGATGCCGACGCTGCGTTCGCCGGACACCCGCTCTGCTCCTATGACCAGACGGCCGGTGCGACACTGAAGCGGAAAAGCCGAACCGTCACCACTTCCCCACCTCCAGCCACGTCATGCACGCGCAGGCACTCCCCGCCCTGAATGAATAGGCACCGGGTGACAGATCTGTATCAGCACATTTTTCACGGAGACGAATGTCCCCTACGGCAAATGCGGTCTGTCCGACCAACCGGGGAAACGTCTCAATCGACCTGTCCCTCCCCTTGCGACATCCAGTAATCGTTGATCGCCTGAACGGCCTGCTCTTTCGTCATGCGGGCAACATCTCGTTCATTCAGTCCAACGGTGTGGGTGAGTTGCCAGACCAGCGCCAGGGGAATAGCCAAAGCGGGAGGGGCTGCCATTCCGCGGGCAGGCAAGGCTCCGTCATCGACGCATGCCCAAAACTCATCCTCACCGACCTCGAGCTGATCTTGGAGAATATGGTTCCAGATCGAACTCGAATACGTGGTGCGATCCACCGGGCGGGAAATCCGGGTCCGCAAGATCCGTCCATCTTGCAGACTCAACCGGTAGGTCGCGTGATGGCGCAGTGGTTTCCCCCGGGCATTCGTCACCAGCTCCCAGCGCTCGGTTAGACAGAACTTTTCATGGTCGTCCCGTCCGCCCATGCGTCGGACGCTCATGCCACCGAGCCGGTGAGCCAGGCGGTCAATTGCTGATCGGTGGACAGGTCAATGAGCTGAACCAAGGCCCAGTTCTCGCGGTGATTGGGCGCCGCGTGCAAATGGTCCTCCCAGTCCTCCGCGTAGTCCCGCAAAGCATCGACGAAGTCCGCCAAGGCTTCAGCCAGTTCCGTGGCCTCAGCGGCAAAAGGCTGCCCCGGCATGAAGACAGCCCATGCTCCGTCCTCGTTCACGACCTGGGCATTGGCGACGACCGTCAGTTCCAGATACCGACGCAAGCTCTCTCCATTGACCACGGCGGCTGTAGCCCGGTCAGGCCGCCGTATCGTGGACAGCCCTCCCCGCTCGCTGGCATCGAGGATCGTCTTCAACGAATCCCGTGCCTGGGTAAACCCGTAGACGTGTCCACCGACTGCCTCATGTGCGGGGGTGCTCATATATCCATCATCCGAACGTACATCAAGTACGTCAAGTACTTCTATGTCGCTTTCCGTTCCGTGGTCGTCACTGGGACCATTTGGTGGCTGATGCCATAGCAAAATCACCGAAGACTGTTCCCGCGGGGGTGCCGACGTCACTCGCTTGGCAGTTTCCGCGGATCAGGGAACCCGAGCGAGACGTACCCATGCGCCCGATTGTTCAGTGAAGCTGCCAAGACCGGAGTGGACTCATCATGGGTCGCGACCGTTTTCCCTGGTTATGGTCGGATGATTCGGCCGGCGTATTGGACCAACCTGCCCTTGAAGGAAATGGGTGCCGCAAGGAACAAGGTGTCCAGCTTCGGACAATCAAAGCCTTCGCCAATGTGGGAGCCGGTTCCCAACACCAGCAGCGGCTGCGCGTCATCGGAGTTGGAAAGACGCTCGACGGCGGCTTGTGGTTCCTTCGTCTTCATTGCCCCGGTGAAGACCATCGGTTTCAGACCATCCGCCTCGAACCGGGACCTGAAGGAATCAAGATGGGTTTTCCAGGTCGTCAGCAAAAGAATTCGCGAGTTTTGTTCGTAAGCCGCCATAACGTCGTCGTAGATTTGCTGCAGGCGATCCTCGTTGGCGATCAAGTCCTTGTAGATGGCGGGAGTCCCGCCAGGCGCGCTGGGCTCCGCGACGCCGTCGTAACTGTAGGAAGTCCGGTGGAGCTTCAAAGCCAGCGACGGCTCGGCAACCTCATGCGGGTGGCGCGGTAGCTGCTGCGGAGCAGGGGGCGAGATGGTGTGAGTTATGGTGGGCCTCGAACTGCATTCCGGGCCTTGAAAACATTCGGTAGTCCCGAAAACCTGACCAGTACGGGCCAGTCCGGCCGATGTACGGGCCGTAGACCCTTCGAGGGGCCGCCCTCGGCCGTAATGGCGGGCTTGTTCATGCGGCGAATGCCGCCTTAATAATCCGCACCGTGTCCTCGACGTCCTCCGGTTTGACCAGCACCCCGGGATCCAAGGTTTCGCCGATGACCGCGCCCTGGATGACGCGTTTGAGGGGAATTTCCAACCGCTTCCCGGAAGGGTTGCGGGGAATGCTGGGGACAAATACGACGTCGTCGGGCACGTGCCGGGGGGACAGCTCTGTCCGCAGTGCGCGGCGGACAGCCGTCTCGAGATGGACAGTATCGGCGCCTTCCTGCGGTTCGATGAGCAGGACGAGCCGGCCCATGCCGCCGGCCCGGTCCTCGAAGTGCAACACCATGCTGTCGCTGACCTGCGGCAGGCCATCGAGGATGGCGTAAAACTCGGCCGTGCCCAGTCGTACGCCGCCACGGTTCAGGGTGGCGTCCGACCGGCCGGAAATCACCCAGGTCCCACGCTCGGTCTCGATAAGCCAGTCGCCGTGTCGCCAGACGCCCGGGTATGCACTGAAATAGCTGTCGGTGTAACGCGCGTTGTCTTTGTCCCCCCAGAAGAAAACCGGCATCGAGGGCATGGGCTTGGTTGCTACGAGTTCGCCCGCCACGCCGTGCAGCGGGTGTCCGTCGCGGTCCCACGACTCCACTGAGACGCCCAACGGCCGGCAGGACATTTCGCCCGCGTAGACTCCCGTGAGCGGGCTGGCACCCAGGAAGGCGGCACATATATCAGTACCTCCGGAGGTGGGGGCCAGCACCAGATCCGGACTGACGGCGTCGTACACCCAGGCCGCGACATCCGCCGCAAGGGGCGAACCCGAGCATTGGATTTCCCGCAGACGGCTGAGATCCCACGTGGTGCCGGGCGTGAGACCGGCGTGCGCGCACGCAGCAAGGTAGGCGGAGCCGGTGCCGAGGTAGGTGGCCTTGGTTTCGGCTGCTACGCCCCACTGGGACCATTCGCCGTCGAGCGTGGGCCAGTTGGGGTCGCCGTCCATCAGGACGACGGCGGCGCCGGTCAACAGGGTGGAAATGCCAAGGGTCCACACCATCCAGCCGGTGGTGGTAAACCAGAACGCGGTGTCCTTTGGCCCCATGTCGAAGTGCAGCCCCATGGCCTTGAAGTGCTCCAGCAGCAGCCCGCCGTGGGAGTGCACAATTGCCTTGGGTTTGCCGGTGGTTCCCGAGGAGAACAGGACCGTCAGCGGGTGCGCGAAAGGCACGGCCTCAAAACGGATCTCCGAACCGTCCCCGGTGAAGTCACTATAAGCAATAGTGTCGGCGGGTAGCTCGCAGTCCTGATTCAGGTACGGCAGCAGTACCACCTGCGTCTCGGGAAGTTCCAGCCGGATCCGGGCGATGTCGTCAGCGCGGGACAGGTCTTTTTTCCCCCAGCGGTAGCCATCGATCGCGATGAGTAGCGTCGGTTCGAGTTGGGTGATCCTGTCCACCACAGACTTCGGTCCCATTTCCGGTGGCACTGAGCACCAGATCGCTCCCAGCGCTGTGGTGGCCAGGTAGGTGGCCAACGTCTGCGGGATGTTCGGCAGGTATCCGGCCACACGGTCCCCCATCTTGACGCCCTGCCGGATCAGCCCCTGCTGAATCCGGCCGATTTCGTCCAGCAGCCGGGCGCCGGTCCAGTCGGAACTGCCGGTGGTCTGGCTCCGGGCCTTGACCATGACATCGTCCGGGCGTCCCCGAAGCGCGCGGACGATGTGCTCGGTGTAATTGATAGTCGCACCCGGGAACCACTCGGCCCCGGGCATCTTGTGATCCCGCAGCACGGTTTCATAGGGGGTGTGCGTGATGATTTCGAAGTGGTCCCAGACTTCCGCCCAGAACTCCTCGAGATTGTCCACGGACCACCGCCAGGCGTCTTCGTACCCGGCGAACGTTCTGCCCGTCTTCCGCTCGATGCCCGCGAGGAAGCGGCCCATCCGGTAGCCGGACCATTCCTCCCGTTCGGGGGCTGCTCGCAGCAGGGTGCCGGTTTCAACAGAACGCATGAGATTTCCTTCTGGATAATTCGGGGGAAGAACGGGGGGACTGCCTAGATGGCGGGGGCGCTTCGGCCAAGGCCGATCATCCATAGAGACTCGGTGCCGCGTAGGCCATCACGGCCACATCGAACCCGTCGATCAGGATGAGGGTCAGTGCGATTGCGATCGCCATTACCTGGAACCGGGTCATCCTTGAGTGCCGTATTTGGGCTAAGACGTCCATGTCCACTTTCTTGTTGTGCAAAGCTCAGGGAGCGTTCAGTGATCGTAGTCACACAAAACCGCAAGCGTCCACAACTCTGTTCACAATTTCGCTTAGCGAAATTTGACTCGGAGTACCCGTTTAGCACTTTCCAAGGTCTCGAAGGGAACCCAGCCGGCCGACCGTCCCTAGCCGGAGCGGGTGGGTTATGCCAAGATTCTGCTATGCGAAATCTAGAGAATCCTGTGAAGCTGGAATCCGTGGACCGAGCCCTCCAGCTGCTCGTCCTCTTGCGAGAGGGGGAGGTCTTAAGCGTCAAGTCCGCCGGGGAGCGGTTAGGGGTGGCTCCCTCTACGGCGCACCGACTACTGGGGACGCTGGTGGCCAGGGACTTTGCCACCCAGGACCGGGAACGGCGCTACCGCGCGGGATCCCAACTGGTCCCCCAGGGCGAGAGCCGGTTCTCGGTGAACCAGCTGCGCCAAGTGGCGCGCCCGGCACTGCAGAGGCTCTATGGCGACGTCGTCGATACCGTCCAACTCATGGTCCTGGCCGGTTCGCATGTGCGGTTCATTGACGGCATCGAGTCTGAAGCGGCGCTGCATGTGAAAGCAAGGATGGGGGATCTGATGCCTGCGTACTGCTCCGCCGGGGGCAAGGCGATCCTGGCCGAACTCAGCAACGTGGAACTGGAGCAGCTCTACCGCGGCGGCCTGACGCCGTGGCCAACCGCGAGAGTTCATACTCTCCCCGCACTAAAGCGGCAACTGGCTGCGGTCCGCAAGACCGGGTACGCAGTCAATACTGAAGAGACGGAGCAGGGCGTCAGTGGCCTTGGCGTCTGCATCAGAGATGCCACGGGCAAGCCCATGGCAGCCTTCACCACCGCGATCCCCACAGCCCGATACCAGAAGGGCAAAGTCCCGGATCACGTCAAGGCGCTCAGGGAGGCCGCGTCCGCAACGGAGGCCGAGCTGCTGACGGGGGCAAGCGAGCCTCACTAAGATCACCAAATTACGCACAGCGGAATCTCTTCAGAAATCATTGCGGAGAGCGGTACGCCCTTCGTACGCTCGCAATGTGGCACGGACCACATTCCGGCCTGTTCAACAACGACAGGCATGAACGAAGGAAGTTTCCCGCATATGGACGTCGACCTGGAAGAGCTCGCTGCGATCATCGAGCAGCTCGACAAAACAGAGTTCACTGATTTCTTGTACGAGAAGGGTGCACTGCGCCTGCATGTCCGCCGAGGGGGCCACATTCCGGATGTTGCCGGTCCAGGCAACCCGGTGGCCGTGTCTACGCCGGCGCCCGTTCCCGCACCGGCCGCAGTGCCCGTTCCAGCACCGGCCGCAATGCCGGCCGCCGTGAATGGGCACTCCCCCGCCATTAGCCCTGACGCGCTGCGGGAGGGCCACATCCTGGTCACCGCACCAATGCTGGGAACATACTACGGCGCCCCGAAGCCCGGCGAGCCGGCCTTCGTCCAGGTCGGGGACTCGGTGGCCGCCGACGCCGTGCTGTGCATTGTTGAGGTCATGAAGCTGATGAACTCGGTGACCGCCGGCGCCGCAGGTGAGATCACCGCAGTCTTCGTCAAAGACGGGGACCTGGTGGAGTTCGAACAGCCTCTGTTCGCCATCCGGGCCGCCTCATGACCCACCGCATCTTCATAACAAACCGGGGCGAAATCGCCGTCCGCCTCATTGAGGCCTGCGACCGGCTGGGTTACGACACAGTCCTCGGAGTCTCATCTGCGGACAAGGACACCCTGGCAGCCCGGAGGGCCGGCCGCGTGCTAACCCTCGGCGGGCCCCGTCCTTCTGACAGCTACCTGAACATGAACGCCGTCGTTCAGGCTGCGATTTCCACCGGCTGCACGGCAGTGCACCCGGGTTACGGTTTCCTCTCCGAACGCCCGGCCTTTGCCGAACTGTGTGCAGAGAACGGGCTGACCTTCATTGGCCCGTCGCCGGAGGCGCTGCGCGTCCTGGGCGACAAGCTGACGGCCCGGCGGCTGGCCGAATCCGTGGCAGTCCCGGTCTCCGCCGGCGGCACCGCCCAGACGGCCGAGGAAGTGCAGCAGCTGGCCGAACGCATCGGCTACCCGGTGCTCATCAAGGCAGCGCACGGCGGCGGCGGCCGCGGCATGAAACTCGTAGAGAGCACCACGGAATTGGCCGAGGCCTGGCAGCTGGCCTCCTCCGAAGCGGAAGCCTCCTTCGGTGACGGCACCGTATTCCTGGAACGGTTCGTCCAGGACGCCAAGCACGTGGAGGTCCAGATCCTTGGCGACCGCCACGGCCACCGCGTCCACCTCGGCGAACGGGAGTGTTCGGTACAGTACCGCTACCAGAAGGTCGTGGAGGAGGCACCGTGCACTGTACTCCCCGAAGCTACCCGGGCGCTCCTTTACCAAAGCGCCCTGCGCATCGCCGAGGCCCTGGACTATGTGGGCCTGGGAACCGTGGAGTTCCTCTACGACGTGCAGCGTGATTCGCTGGCCTTTCTCGAGGTGAACCCGCGCGTGCAGGTGGAGCACCCGGTCACCGAGGCGATCACCGGCGTCGACCTTGTCCGTGAACAGCTGCTGGCCGCGCTTGGCGAGCCACTGTCCTTCACCCAGTCCGACATCGCCCTGACTGGCAATGCCATCGAATGCCGCATCACGGCCCAAGACCCGGAGAACGAGCTGCGACCCTCGCCGGGAACCGTCACGCGCTGGCGCCCGTCCGCCGCCGGAGGACTCAGGCTCGATACGCATATCTACGAGGGCTACCGCTTCCCGCCGTTCTACGACGCCCTGATGGCCAAACAAATCGCCTGGGCACCGGACCGCGCCGCCGCCATCAAACGCATGGAACAGGCCCTGGCAGCATTCGAGATCGAAGGAGTCACCACCTCGCTGCCTCTGTTGCGCAAGATCCTGGCCCATCCAGACTTCCAGGACAACACGGTCACCACCCACTGGCTGAACGAACTGATGACGGAAAAGGTGAACTCATGACTGACGTCAAACTCGTCGATGTGTCCTTGCGGGACGGCAACCAAAGCATCTGGGGCGCCACCGGCGTCACCACGCGGATGGTCAAGGGCGTCGCTCCGCTGCTGGACCAGGTCGGATACCACGCCATCGAGCTGGTCTCGAGCACCCTCATGGCCACCGCCGTGCGGTACCACCAGGAGGATCCGTGGGAACGGCTGCGGACCGCCCGCGAGCTGATGCCCAACACGCAACTCGGCTTCCTCACTACCGGCAAACGGTTCATCACCTTCCACCGCACTCCGGACGCCGTCTTCGAACTGGCCTTCCGGCTGCTGGTCCGCAACGGCGTGAAGCGTCTCTGGGTGATCGATCCAATGCATGACATGGACGGCGCCAAGCGCACCGCCGAAATGGCTAAGCGGGTCGGCTTCGAAGAAGTCATCGGCGGAATCTGCTACACCACCAGCCCGGTCCACACCGACGAATACTTCGCCACCAAGGCCAAGGAACTCGACGACTGCGACGCGATCGACAGCGTCTACCTGAAGGACCCGGCAGGGCTGCTGACCGCGCACCGGGTGAAAAGCCTGGTGCCGGTGCTGCGGTCCAGCCTCAACACCACCCGGCTGAACGAAATCCATTCGCACAGCACCACCGGACTGTCCCCCATCACCGTTCTCGACGCCGCGGACCTCGGCATCGAGACCATCCACTGCGCCTTGCCGCCTCTGGCCAACGGAAGCTCACACCCGGAAGCCCAGCGGCTGGTCCATAACCTTCGGGCCCGCGGCCACAGTGTCAACGTCGATCTGGATGCCATGGCCAAGGCGTCGGCCTACTTGCAGCGTCAGGGACGGATCAAGAACCTGCCCGCCGGCAGCCCCAACGAGTACGACGAGGCCTACTACCGGCACACCATTCCCGGCGGCGTGCAGTCCACCACTCGCCGGCAGCTAGCTGAAATCCGGCGGGCGGACCTTTTCGACCAAGTGATCGAGGAGTCCGTCCAGGTCCGCGAGGACCTCGGCTGGCCGATCGTCATGACGCCGTTTGCGCAGTACATCGTCACGCAGGCGACCCTCAACGTCATCACCGGAGAGCGCTACAAGCAGATCTCCGACGAAGTCATCGACCTGCTGCGCGGCGACTTCGGCCCCTTGCCCGGTGCCGTGAACCCCGAACTGATGGACCGGGCCATGGCCACCAAACGCGGACAACAGCCGGTCAACGACGGCGGCGACGTCACCATCGCGGATCTGCGGCGGCGCTTCGGCGCCACGATCAGCGAGGAGGAGCTGCTGCTCCGGGCGGTGATGCC
Source organism: Arthrobacter methylotrophus (assembly GCF_039539965.1). Lineage (NCBI taxonomy): Bacteria > Bacillati > Actinomycetota > Actinomycetes > Micrococcales > Micrococcaceae > Arthrobacter > Arthrobacter methylotrophus. The sequence goes on from NZ_BAABED010000001.1 coordinate 2,524,530, forward strand.
GGCCGAGCAGGTGGACACCATGTATGCCGCGAAGAAGAATTCCGCCGCGTCAACGCTGCAACGGCTGCTCGCAGCGGTGAATGACCGGCCGTCCACCTCGGTTTCCGTCACCGACGGCGGCACCACATTTTCGATCCAACGCGACCCCTCCGAAGATGGGGTCGCTACCCAGGGGGTTACGGCATGAGCGACGCAGTAAGAAAGTCCCACGGCTGGGTACTGGATGTAGACGGTTGCCTGATGCGCACAAAGCGCGCCGGCGGTGCCGGCGGGGAAGCCATGCCGGGCGCCGCGGAGCTGGTGGCAGCGCTCTACGCTGCCGGCCACGCCGTCGTTGTCTGCACGAACGCCTCGGAGAAGACCCCAGCCGAGTATGCCGCCCATCTCCGCTCGCAAGGAATCGATGTCCGTGACGAGGATTTCGTTACTGCCGGTAGCGCAGCCGCCGAGTACATTGCACACCGCCACCCGGGGTCCCGGGTGCTGGCCCTCGGCGCGGAGGGTTTGGCTGCTCCCCTGCGCAGCCTGGGCGTCGCCCTTGCCGATCCCGGGGAACCTGAACTTCCCGACGTCGTGGTCGTCGGGGCCGCGAAGGGGTACAGCACCGAACAGATCAACGCGGCCAGCCTGGCGGTGGACGCCGGCGCCCCGTTGTACACCACCGTGGACGTGCCATGGTTCCATGGCGGCCTCGGCAAATCGGTCTGCGTGTCGGCAGCCATCGCGAACGCCATCGGCTGGGCTGCCGGGGCCGAGCCGCAGGTCGTTGGAAAACCCTCTGCCGCCCTGGGCGAAACCCTGCTCCGCAGGCTGGGCCTTCCCGCCGCAGAGGTCACCGTGGTCGGCGATGCAACCGTCGAAATCGACCTCGCCCGGTCCATGGGTGCCAACAGTGCCCTGATCCTCTCCGGCGCAAGCTCTCCCGGCTTGCTTGCCACGCTCGAAGGCGCCGCCCGGCCGGATCTCGCGCTGGCAGACGTCGCGGAACTGCTTGAATTCCTTACCCCCTCCCTTTCACTGTCGCAAGGAGCCACATCATGACCGAAACCACCCCGGGCAGCGCAGCACGCTTCCCCTTCTTCAACGAATCCACCACCCCGGCCGGAGGTGAAGGCTGGGAGTCGATGTACCCCTACTACCTCGTCCCCTCCGAGGAAACCACAGAGCACGAGAACGCCCAGTTCTGGTTCGCAGACACCATGCACTGGTCCCGCGGCTGCCACCCGTTCGACAGCATCGGCGCCGAGGCCGTGTACCTCGGCGTGGGAACGTTCAGTACCCGAATATTCGCCCTGCCCGTTTCCCTAGGCCTGGACGTCCGCGTGGTCAACGGGTACGTCTACATCTCGCCGCTGGGCGTTGAAGACCCGGCGCGGATCCAGGAGCGCGTCGCCATCTTCCAGGAACGCGCGGGCTACTACTACGCCAACTGGGACGAACTCTACGGAAAATGGAAAACCAAGATGGAAGGCGCCATCGATTCCCTGCGCACCATCGAATTCCCCCGCTTGACCGAGTACGACCCCGCAGAAGTCGTCATGGAAGCCCGCGGGCGTTCCTCGGCCATGGCCGTCATTGAGAACTACCACCGGCTGATCGATGAATTCTTCTCCATCTGGCAGTACCACTTCGAGTTCCTCAACCTGGGCTACGGCGGCTACATCACCTTCTTCCAGTTCTGCAAGCAGGCGTTCCCGCTCATCAGCGAACAATCCATCTCCCGCATGGTGGCCGGCGTCGACGTCCTGGCCTTCCGGCCGGACGACGAACTGCGCAAGCTCGCCGCGCTCTCCCACGAGCTGGACCTGAACCCCATCATCGCCGGCGACAGCGGCCCGGACGCCATCCTGGCTGCCCTGGCTGAAACCACCAACGGCCGGACCTGGCTTGCCGAGTTCGAAGCGGCCAAGGATCCCTGGTTCAATTACTTTGCCGAGTACGGATTCACCCACGACCAGGAGACCTGGGCAAGCGACCTCTCCATCCCCCTGCAGGGCATCTCCCGCTACGCGGTCAAGATTGCCAACGGCGAAGACATCTCCCGGCCCATCGAGCGGCTTCGCGAGGAACGCGACGAGATCGTGGACGAATACCGCGCCCTCCTTACCGGCGATGAGGCACGCCAGTTTGACGAACTGCTCGGCCTCGCCCGGAAGGTCTTCCCGTACATCGAAGAACACAACATCTACGTGGAGCACTGGTCCCACAAGGTGTTCTGGGAAAAGGCCTGGGACCTGGCACGCTTCCTCGTTGATGCCGGCTTCCTCGACACCGCCGGGGACATGTTCTACCTCAACCGCTTCGAGCTGGACATGGCCCTCTTCGACGTGGTGGATTCATGGGCCATCGGCGTCCCTGCCCGGGGAAAGAAGCGTTGGCAGGCCGAAATCGCCCGCCGCCGTCCCATTGTCGCGGCACTTCAGGCCGCCAGCGCCCCGCCTGCCTACGGGATTCCGCCGCAGCAGGTCACGGACCCGTTCGCGGTGATGAACTACGGCGTCACCACCGAACGGGTGCAGGACTGGCTCGGCGCCTCCGACGGCGCCACGGACAAGCTCAACGGCATCCCGGGCTCGCTCGGCATCGTCGAAGGCCCCGTCCGGGTCCTTCGCTCCGAAAAGGACCTGCCTCTGCTCCAGCCGGGTGAAATCCTCGTGGCTCCGATCACGGCACCGTCGTGGGCTGCGGCCTTCGCCGTCGCTACGGGCGTCATCACCGACATCGGCGGGATGATGTGCCACGCCGCCATCGTGTGCCGCGAATACGGCATTCCTGCGGTGGTGGGCACGGGCTTTGCCACAGCCCGCCTCACCACAGGCCAAAGGGTCCGGATCGACGGCAAGGCAGGGACCGTCGTCGTCCTCGAACCGGCGCTCGAAACCGAAACCGCAACTGAAGCCGCCCCCGCGGTCCGATAGGAGAGCCCATGTACATCCACGAATTCAGTGACCCCGGTTGCCAGGACGTCCGCGAAGTCGGCGGCAAAGCCGCCGGGCTCGCCCAGATGACCGCCGCAGGCCTGCCGGTCGCGCCCGGCTTTGCGATTACCGCGGCAGCCTACCGCAGCTATCTCCAGACTGACGGCCTGCAGGAATTCACCCGCGGCGTGCTCGATGCCTTGGGAAGTGGCCGGGACCAGACCGCGTTCGACGACGCCGATCGCACCATCAGCGAACGGCTCACCGGAGTGCCCCTTCCCGAAGCGATCGCGAACGCGATCCGTGCCGCGTACGCCAAGCTCTGCGTCGACACCGGAGTGGACAACATCGCGGTGGCAGTGCGTTCCAGTGCCACCGCGGAAGACTCCGTGGGCGCCAGCTTTGCCGGGGAGTTCGAGACGTGGGTGGACATCGTCGGGGCCGACGCCGTCCTCGAGTACGTGCACAAATGCTATGTCAGCGTGTTCGCCGGACGGGTCCTCTCGTATCTGGCCGAGAAGGAAATAGACCCACATGCCATCGAGATGGCAGTGGTGATCCAGAAGACGGTGCGGGCGCGGGCCGCAGGGGTGATGTTCACGCTCAGCCCCACCAGCGGGGATCGCTCCAAGATCGTCATGGAAGCCAGCTGGGGCCTCGGCCTTTCAGTGGTCGGCGGAGAGGTGACACCGGACCGCTTTGTCGTGGACAAAGTGGGCCTCGGCATCGCAGACCGGACACTGGGAAACAAGATCATCGAGTATCGCCGCGGGGACGCGCCGGTCGAGGTTCCTGCCGAACGCCGCGAGCTATTGTGCCTGCAGGACGATGAAGTCGTCGCCCTGGCCACGCTCGGCAAGAAGCTGGAGCGCATGCACCAGGCGCCACAGGACATCGAGTTCGCGGTGGACGAGGAACTTCCCGCCGGGAGCAACCTGATCCTGCTCCAGTGCCGTCCGGAGACGGTCTGGTCCAATGCCGTCCGGAAGCCGGCCTTCGATGCCGGTGCGGGCATGATGTCCTGGATCACGGGCAGTATCTCCGGGGCGACGGCCGTCCCTGCCCATACGCACGATGCCTCACACCGGCACTGAACGTTTCGCCGCTCCTTAAGCGGCAAAAGCCGGTCCGGCCATCCTTAGGACGGCCGGACCAGCTTTGTTCAGGGCCGGACGGGCGGGTCATATTCGGCCCGCACGGATTCATGTGCCCCCGGGGCCGAGACGGGTGTGTTTGGAGATCGCCGGCGCGTTATCTTTGTGGTCTACCGCTCCGCCGCTTCGACGTGAGTCAGGAGGCTGCGGAGCAGCGTGGTCAGGTCGATCCGGTCCTCTGGGGACATGAAGCCGGTGAGCTTTGCTTCAAAGTCGGAGACAGAGCGGAGCACAGGAAGGATGGTTTCCTGGCCCTTCGGGGTCAAACGAATCAAAGCCCCGCGACCGTCCTGCGGGTTGCTTTCCCGGGTTACCAGCCTGGCGTCCACCAGTTTGTTGATCCTTTTAGTGGTGCCCGCCGGAGAGGTGAGGAGATCGGAGGCCAGTTCCGACGGCGTCATGGGCCGGCCCGTCCGGGTCAGCAAAGCAAGGATATCGAACTCCGCCCGGCCGATGCCGCAGCTCATCAGGACGCTATCGCTTTGAAGCTGGATGAGCTGGGCGAGCCTGCGGACCCGAGCGATGATCCCCGCCGGTTCACTGCTGACATCAGGAAAGATACCCTGCCACTGATCCTGTACCCTGTCGATGTAGTCGCCGTGATCGCCGTGATCGCCGTGATCGCCGTCTACGTAACCGCCGGGTGCCATCATTTTTCTCCCTCTCTCGACTTCTGACCGTCGCAATGTGCCCGTTCGACGGCGTAGGCGTCACCGGATTTCCGGGTGGGCCTTTGCCCCGGATCGGCGTTCTATTTCAGCGCGGCCGTTGTTGCGGGCGTGAATTTGTCTTCCAGGAAATGGTTGCGCGGAGTCATCATCCACCCACCGGCCAGCATGACCAAACCCGTGAGGGCGAAGATGATCAGGGCCGCGGTCCAGCCACCGGTCGCCGCGAACAGGGTCCCGCCCAGCAGCGGCCCGAGTGTGCCGAAGAGGTAACCGACGCCCATGGCGAACCCAGCCAGGGCAGCGGAGCCGGCGGCGGTGCGGGTGCGGCGGTTGAACATCGTGATGGCCAGCGGGAACGCCCCGCCGCCAAGGCCCATGATGAACGCCCAAAGCATAGGGGTCCCGGGATTGAGGATCAATCCGATATAGCCCACCGGGTAGACGAGGGCGAGGACTGCCGCGAGCGGGAAAACGCGCTTTATCTTCGTGGCCAGGAGCGGGACGATGAAGGCCATCGGCAGTGTCATGAAGGTGAAGACGGAGAATGCCGCGCCGGCGGTGTTCAGGTCCATGCCGTAGCCCTTGAAGATGGTCGGCAGCCACGCGAGCATGCCGTAGGTGTTCAGCGACGCCATCGCGTAGAACAAGGCAGTGCCGACCGCGATCCGGCTGGTGACCAGCTGGGCCAGGCCGAGCCGCGGGCCGGAAGCGCCGGGAATGGCGGCCACTGTCCCGGGGGTGCCAGCGGTGGAACCCGCCCGGCGGATGCGGGCCAGTTGGATGAGCCAGGGCAGCGCGGCAGCCAGTGAAAGGACGGACCAGGATGCGATGGACACCCGCCAGCCGGCGGCGTTATTCAACGGCACCGCGGTCATGGCTGGCAGTGTCGCGCCGGCCTGCATCAGCAGGGCGAACGTGGTGAGCACGGCGGCCTGGCGGTCCGGGAAGTACTTCTTGACCAGCGGTGCCCCGACGACGTTGCCGAAGCCCATACCGAACAAGGCCACCACGCTGAGCAGGAAGAACAACGGGACGCTGTCGGTCAGGGACCTGCCGAAGGTGCCGGCGGCGGCCAACAGCATGGCTGCGGCCGCAGTCAGCTCGGGTCCGCGGCGGCGGATCAGCACCGGCGCCAGGAAACCGGCGACGCCGAAGCTCAGGGTGGGCAGCATGCCCAGCAGGCTCGCGCCGCTGACGCCGATGCCCAGCTGTTCCCGCACGACTGGTAGCAGCGGGGACAGGCCGGTGACGGCGTGCCGCAGGGTGATCCCCATTAGCACGATGCCCAGGATGAGTATGACGCGCCCGCGCCAGAGGCCCCCGTTACGGGGCGCGGCGGCGGTGCTGTCGGCGGCCGCAGTGGTTGAGGTCGACTGCGGGGCCATGGTTTCGGCGGCCATCAGACGGCGGCTTTGGAATCGGCGTCGATGGGGAACATCTGCCCGGAGATGGTGCGAGCGTGCGGGCCGGCCAGGAACAGGACCAGCGCGGCGATGTCCTCGGGATTGATGAACTTTTTAACGGACTGATTGGCCATAGCGGAGTCGATTTCCTCCTGGACCGTGCGGCCGGAGACGGAAGCGCGGCCTTCGAAGACGCTCATGATCCTGGGGCCGTCCACGGCGCCGGGATGGATCGTGTTCGAGGTGATGCCGAACGGGCCCAGTTCCATGGCCAGGGTCTTCGCGAAGCCCACCAGGCCCCACTTGGTGGTGGAGTAACCCACACGGTTTGGGTAGCCGAAGCGGCCGGCCAGCGAGGACATCGTGACGATCGAGGCGGCGTCGGATTCCTTCAGGAGCGGGATGGCCCGCTGGGTGACGTTGAAGGTTCCCTGCAGGTTGACGCCGATGACAGCGGCGAAAGCACCGGCGTCGTAGTCTTCGACCGAGGCGGTGGGGCCGGCGATCCCTGCATTGTTGATGAGGACGTCGAGTCCGCCGAGTTCGCTCTGGACATCCGCGAAGAGGGCGGCGACGGCGTCGGGGTTGCTCACGTCAGTGACGGAGCCGGTGATGTTGGCGTCGCTGCCGGTCACGGCGCTGACCGCCTCGGCGTTGATGTCCGCGATATGGACCCGGGCCCCACTGGCGGCGAAGGCACGGGCGATGGCCAGGCCGATTCCGTTGGCTCCTGCAGTGATGAGGACGCGTTGTGACATTGCGGTTTTCCTTAGTCGATGCGCCGGGGCAGCGAACCTAGGGCTGTCAGGGCGGAATTTCTTTTACATGCAAAAGCATATACCTATTTCGCCAGCGAACTATCTATGATTTCGATCACCGTGACGGACCCTGGTAGCGAGACGCTGCGTCAGCGGCCTGGGGCTCAGGTTCGAGGAGGTCACGCCGAGCATGCGCAGCATGTCTGGGGATTGGGCCTTCCGTCGATGCGGTGAGGGCATGTTCTGCGTTGTCGGAGACCTTGCGCAAGAGTGCAGCCAAGGTGGCCTGTTCCTCGTCGCTTAGGTCCCGGAGTACTTGTCGATCGGCAGTACTTGTCGATCGGCGTCCAAGCAGTCTGGTCACGAAAGACCGGATGTCACCCGCTCATACGTTAGTGACCACGGATCCCTCCCCCGAGCGGTCTCTCTCCACCCGTCCCTGCCCAGATCCCGCTGCAGTTCTTCCAGTGCAGCCGTCATCCCCGGAGCCCGTTGCTCTTGAGGGGAGATCGGGCCGACTGACCCTGCAACGGGAAAGGTAGAGCTCCTGTAGCGGATCTTCCCGTCGACCTGGCCCACAGAACGCTGTCGGGTGCTCCCGTACTGGGATCCGAGGATTGTCAGGATCCTTGCCCACCATGAGGTATCTCCCACGTCGTCCAAAGCCACGGTAAGGGTTGCTGCAGGTGGGGTCATCCACCAATGGTTACTCCGGGACTGCACGGTGTAAAGATTTACCGCCAGGGCGGACTCATGGTGCGGCCGACCAACCGGAGGGTCGAAATAGTCCAGGTCACGACAATGCCTGCCCGGACAGTGGAAGACGACTCCGTCCCAGCCGAAGTTCCCCATCCCGACCCGGCAACGCCCATTTCGCGAAGAAAATGTGTCGCGAACCGGGTGGCGAGCCGGGGGCCAATCCGGCGCAGCGTGACTGCGGAGCGGTGCCGGGTCGATGGCCCGAGGAGCTCGGAGGCTATTGGCCCTTCTTCGGGGTCTTGTTCGGCACGTGAGTACGTGTTCAGGGGCGCTACCCGGTGGCGGGGATTTTCTGGGCGGCGGGGACAATCTCGATCTGGTACGCCATCGCTTGGTTGGCCGGTGCGCTAAAAGGCTGGCAGGGGCGGTCCTGGCTCTGGACGGCACCCGGTGGGATCCTCCAAGATTCCCCGGCATCCCTGGAGGCAAAAAGGTCCCCAGTCGGGTTCCCGCTGCGGTCTGACACGGAAGCGCATCTCAAGCCCTTCCGGAACGCGGGAAACGTGGAGATGCGGTCCGGACCCAGCAAAATGCTCCCTCTTCATCTTCGCCAGTTTCCCTGACGTGCACTACTTGAGGCTGAGCACGTCGTCGATCGGACGGCCGTTGACGAAAACTCGGGCGCTCGTGGCCGCGGACGCAGCCATGGCGGTGTACTCCAACTGTGCCTTCGCGCGCGGGATATCGCACACGCCCGACAGCATGAACTGCCCGGAGAGGTAGATCGTGATTGTGCTGCCGTCTAACTCCCCGCCGAGGTAGGTGAGGTTCGATTGGTATAGGACGTTCACGAGCCCGGACATGCCGACGGCGCGGCTCTTATTCGCAAGCAAGGTCCTGATGCTGGGGCCGACCTGGTCCGTGAAGCTGACCGGGGCCGTGGTCGTGGCGACGAGACTGTCGCCGCAGCCGATCATCGGCCCGGAAGTGCCGTTGTCGCCGATCGCGACGTAGTAGACCGTCAGCGGCGCGACCTGCTCCGGGAGCCCTGTGGGGGTAGTCGCTGCCGGACTCGTGGGGGTCGGTTCAATCGACGGGCTGCTCGGCGCGGACGGGCTCGCCGTCGCACTTAGGGTGGCGACGGGGGTTGCTGTAGCACTCGGTGTGGAAGAGCTACTCGTGGGCGCCGGGGCGGAAGGGCCGAAACAGGCTGAGAGCGCAAAGAGGGCACAGGCCCCCAGAACGCTGAACGCCGCAAGCCTGCGTCTGGCCATGATGCCCCCTTTGGTGTAGGCCCCCGATTTTCAGGACTCCACAGCCAACCTACGCCGGAGCCCTCCTCCGGAACAGGGACTAAAGTCCGACGTCGACGCCGACGCCGACTATTGCTGTGGGCTCGACCCGCTTGGATGTTGCGGGGCCTCGTCCTTTGAGTCTCAGGACGTTTACCAATGGCGGACCAGCATTTTCACCGCTGTGGCTGCGGGAGCTGGCTGATGCGTGGTTGTCTGTCTCCACGGACAAGGTCGCGAATGCCGGGTTCAAGATCGCTTCCCTCGTGGCCGGAATGCTGGCCGGGGCGGACTCGATTGTTGACATGGCCCGGTTGCGCCACGGCGGAACCGGCAAACTGTTCGCCAACGCGTATGCGCCCTCGACCCTGGGTTCGTTCCTTACGGGCATTCACGTTCCGGGCATGTCCGCCAGCGCGGTGCTGTGGCGTCCCGCCTGCTGGCCGGCTTTGCCAAACATGCGCCGCTGTTGGCGGTGCAATCAACGGGCCAGTTCGTTTTCCTGGACGTTGATGACACGATCGTCGAGCTCCACGGACATCAGAAACAGGGATCCGGCTACGGATACTCCTGGATCCGGGGGACGAACGCCCTGCTGGCCACGGCGTCCACCGCGGACTGCCCGCCGGTGGTTCTCTGGCCCAGCAGCTGCCCAAGGGTGCGGCGAACACGGCCCGCGGTGCCAACCGGCTGATCACTGACGCGTGCTCCACGCTTAAACGCACCGGCAACACCGCTCGTGTGCTCGTCCGTGCCGAAGTCGCCGAGGTTCCCTTCACAGCGTTCAGCTCCCGGGAGAAAGCCGAACAGATGCCCGGCCGGCTCGTGGTGCGCAGGATCCCGGACCTGAACCCGGGAACCGGTGAAGGGCAGTTGACTCTGTTCGATACCTGGCGCCACCACGCGTTCTTCACCACCGTCCCCGCCTGGGCTCTGGACACGGTCACGGCCGATAAAACCCAGCGGGCCATGCCCTCATCGAGCAGGTCCACGCCGACCTGAAGGGCAGTTCCCTGGCTCACCTGCCTTCCGGGAAATTCACCGCCAATAGCACATGGCTGGTGCTCGCAAGCATCGCGTTCAACCTCACCCGCACCGCAGGGATCCTCTGCAAGGGTCCTTCGCGAAAGCCAGGACCGGCACGATCCGGCGACCCACCGTCGATCGATGGATCATGGCTTGGCAGCCACCATTCGCAATTCGTGGATCTCATTTTTCGAAGCACGGAATGCCCGAAGTCGTCTGCATAACTACGGCTGGTGCTGCGGCCGGACGGCAGAGCCTTGTCAAACGGACGTGCCCTGAGAATGGTCGGGGACCACCCAGGAGTTCCTTGCCTTCTGGGATTGTTCAGTTAGAGACCGAGTGGCAGCATAGTGGAGTCCGAGTGGCGGGTGTGGTAGGCGATACCGCGCGGCGACAGGACTTGTTCTATGCCGGATATCATTCCCCCTATGAGGCCAGCCTCGTTTCCGAGTGTGCTGTGCATCAGAGATAGATTGCGTGTGGCCAGCGGCTGGGCCTGTTGGTAAACGACGCTTCTAATCTGGGCAAGAATGTCTTCCGTGCACTGCGTGATCGCACCCGCCAGAACGATGCGGGCTGGGTTACAGAAATTGACTAGGTCTGCAACTGCCTGGCCCACTATTGTGGCGCTTTCACGCACCACGCTCACGGTAGTGGGATCACCTCGCACGAGCAGATCAAAGAGTTCGCCTTCACTTACCGGCTTTTTGCGAAGTCCTGAAACCCGTTCCGCCATGGCGCCAAGGGATGCAACCGCTTCCAGGCAGCCATGATTTCCGCAGCGACAAAGGGTGTCGAACATTACGTCCACCTTAGTGTGCCCAATGTCGGCGGCTGCCCCGTCGGCTCCATGGAGCAGAAGCCCGCTCTCGCTGACGAACCCGCCGCCTACTCCGGTGCCGATGCTGATCATTAGTAGGGGAAGGAACTCTCCGCGGTAGGAGCGAGCTTCTCCTAAAGCCATTAGGTTCACGTCATTATCGACGATGACGTCGCAGCCGAAGCGCTGAGCAAAGTAACGGCAAACCCCAACCCCGTCCCACCCCGGCATGAGCGGGGGGCGGACGGCGATGCCGAGTTTGGCGTCGACAGGTCCTGGGAGACCAACGGAAATGACAAGGGCATCTTTTTCGCTCAGCGCGTTGTTGGTTAGCATCGATTCGAAGGACCTGGCGATAGCATCCAGAACCTGGTCCGGGCCGTCGTCGACGGACGCGAAGATCTCATCTCTCGCGACAATCTGCTTGTCAAGCGTCGTAACCGCCAGCCTCGTCGTCCGGCTGGACACGTCTGCCACCAGGATGACGCCTTTGCCTGCACTTATCCTGAACGCCTGCGCCGGGCGCCCCCGGTTGCTTTGGGGCCCAAGTCCCGCGTCTTCGATTAGGTCATGGTCGAGCAGGACATTGAGGTGGTTTTCGATAGTGGAGCGGGCCAGACCTGTTGCTTTCACCAGATCCGTGCGGGTGGTGTCGGTACCGTCCGCGATGAGCCGCGCTACCACGCTTCTGGCCACTACTGCATCAGGAGCCAGATTTTGCTCCTGATGCAGCAGCCCGACTTCCGTCCACAACGAACCCATGTGACGCTCCTAGCGCATTCGAAGGCCTTATTTATGTCGAAAAAATAATAAATCAGGCACATTTTGCTTGATTGTTGGCTCTTTTAGAGTAACTGTATTGGCTAATTCAGCGGTAGACACAGAGGTCTACAGATGCCAACTATGCATGGAGGCATGATGGTAGCCCGTCTCGAGGTGAAAAACCTTTCAAAGCACTTCCTGGGTGTTCAAGCGCTGCAGGACGTCAGCTTTGACCTGCACGCGGGGCAGGTCCTGGCGTTGATCGGCGAAAACGGAGCCGGAAAATCGACGCTGATCCGGATACTGTCTGGAGCGCATCAGCCGGACAGCGGTGAGGTCACGATTAATGGCAACCCGGTTCAGATTCACAGCCCCAAGGACTCCGAAGCCCACGGGATCGCCACGGTCTATCAGGAGTTGAATCTTTTCCCAGACCTCAGCGTCGCGGAAAACCTGGTATTCGGCGCCTACCCTGGCAAGGGTGTGATTGATTGGAAGGCCGCCAAGCGCGAGGCGCGCGATTTTCTAGGAAGCCTTGGTCTCAACGTCGATGTCAACCGCAAGGTCCGTGAGTTGAGCGTGGCCGAAAAGCAGATGCTCGAGATCGCGAAGTCGTTGCACCGCAACGCGCAGGTTCTGATCCTCGACGAGCCGACAGCAGTTCTAGGCGGTGAGGATGTTGATCACCTGCTGGAGCTCGTGCACGGTCTGAAAGAACGTGGCATTAGCATCATCTTCGTTTCCCACCGGCTCGAGGAGGTCTTCGGTCTCGCAGATCGATACATCGTTCTGAAGGATGGAAAGCTGACGGGCGCTGGCAGGATCTCCGAGACGAGCCACGATGATCTTGTTTCCAAGATGGTGGGAAGGGAATTCACTAGAGGTGAACGTGAAGTCAACGCCACCCTCGGAGAAACGGTTCTTGAAGTCAGACACCTCACGCGCGAGGGCGTGCTCAACGATATTTCATTCGATGTCCGGGCCGGCGAGGTGGTCGGAGTGGCCGGCTTGCGAGGCGCAGGTCGCACCGAACTTGCGCGAGCAATCTACGGAGCAGACACGTACACCAGCGGTGAGGTTCTGTTAAAGGGGAAGAGCCTGAAAGCCGGGAATCCGCTCAAAGCCATCGACGCCGGCCTCGGGCTGGTTCCGGAGGAGCGGAAGACCCAAGGATTATTCACGTCGCTTTCGACGGCCATGAATATCCCCCTGGTCAGCATGTTGAAGGACCGGAGGACGAGTGTATCGCCGGGACGCGACCGCAGGCTGGCCGCCCGGTATGCGCAGACGCTGCGCATCAAGCTTTCCGACGTTTCTGCCCCGGTGGCTACCCTCTCGGGTGGCAACCAGCAGAAAGTGGTCCTGGCCAAATGGCTGGAAGCGGGAGTCGATGTCCTGATCCTTGATGAACCCACGCGTGGGATTGACATCGGCGCCAAACAGGAAATCTACGAATTGATCCACGAACTATGCCGACGGGGCCTGGCCATCATCGTGATCTCCTCGGAACTTCCCGAGGTCCTGGCTCTCAGCCACCGAATCCTCGTGATGTACCACGGGGAGGTCGCAGCCGAACTCGAAGGCGCCGTCGCCACTGAAGAAGAAATCATGTTCCACGCCGTTGGAGGTAAGTGAAGTGTCCACTCAGACAACCGGGCAGTCGTCGAACAGCTTGTCCCTGAAGCTACGCAATAACTGGCTACCGATTCTTTCCCTGGTGATTGTGGTCATCGTCGTCGCGGTGGCCGTCCCTTCGTTCTTCCAGCCCAGCAACCTCCTAAATGTCGGGCGGCAGTCAGCGATCGTCGGAGTCATTGCCATCGGTATGACCTTCGTGGTCCTCACCGGAGGCATCGATCTTTCCGTAGGGTCCATCCTTGCTCTTTCCGGAGTCACCACCGCTCTCCTCATTAACAACGGTCTGGTCGTTCCCCTGGCAGTTGTGGCCGGTTTGCTCGTGGGCGTGGCCGCTGGAGTGGTCAACGGAATCGGCGTTGCCGTCCTAAAGGTCCAACCGTTCATCATGACGCTGGCCACGATGGTGGCAATCCAAGGTGTTTCCCTCCGTCTTACCGATGGCGGCCCCAAACAGTTCGAGAATCTGAACGCGTTCTTCGACTTCATCGGAAGCGGAAGCGTCTTGGGTATACCGGGGCCATTCCTCGTCTTCCTCCTGGTCGCCGTAATGGGAATCCTTGCCCTGCGATACCTCGCGTTTGGCCGGTTCATCTACGCAATTGGCGGCAGCATGGAAGCGGCCAGACTCTCCGGTGTTCAAACCACCAGAACCGTGATCATTGCCTACTCCATCAGCGGGCTGTGTGCCGCGCTGGCCGGTGTAATGACGGCAGCACGGCTTGGAGTCGGTGATCCAACTGCAGGTAGCCTTTCCAATCTCGACGCCATCACCGCTGTTGTCATCGGAGGCACGAGCCTGATGGGAGGCATTGGCGGGGCCGTCGGAACGGTCTTTGGCGCCATCCTTCTGGCCATCCTCTCCAACATCATGAACCTGCTGGGAATTTCGCCGTTCGACCAACAAATAGTCAAAGGCGCAGTCATTGTGATCGCTGTTCTGATCGCCGCACGCGCAGGAGTCCGCCGCTTCCGCGAACGCCGAACGGATGCCCCGAAAGCCGCAACGACCCGCGCCCCAGCAGTGTCAGCACCTGTTTCCAAGTAATTCCCGCCGATTCTACCTCACCACCCGCACCAAAAAGTGAAGGATGCAATGATGCACACCCAAAAACGCCGGATCAAGCCATTCGCCGGCATTGCCGCAGCAGGATTCGCTGTGACGTTGCTCGCCACAGGCTGCACCGGACAGAGCACTGCCGCTTCCTCAAACGAGGCCGTAGGAACCAAGCTCGCCCCGAGTATCTACTGCGGTTCCACATGCACGGCCCAGCTTCAGCTCAAAGCCGATCCAGCGAGCGTCGACTGCAAGGTAGGAGTCTCCTGGAGCAGCGCCTCCTTCCCCTACGGGGCGAAATCCACCCAGCAGATCCCCGAATTCGCCAAAGCCTTCTTCTCGAAAATGAAGGTCACCGTCAGCGACGGTCGGGGGGACGCCACCACACAGTCCAGTCAGGTTTCCGAAATGATCGCGCAGGGAATCAAGGTCCTGATCATCTCCCCCCAAGATGCCGATGCACTGGCCGGTGTGGTTAAGCAGGCCACCGCGGTCGGTATCAAGGTGATCTCCGCCGACCGTCAGGTAAATGCCGATGTTTCGACCTACATCGGCTCAGACAACACCGAGGCCGGAGTCGCCGACGGCAAAGCCATGGTTGCTGCACTGAACGGCACCGGTAACATTGTCGAGCTTTCCGGCAGCCTCGGTGCTTCCCCGACGATCGCCCGTGCCGCAGGATTCCGCCAGGGAATCCAAGGATCAAACCTTCAGATCATCGCCAGCCAGACCGCCAACTACGACCGCGCAACCGGCCTGAAAGTCATGGAAGACATGTTGCAGCGATTCGGAAAAGGCAAAATCCAAGCCGTCTACGCCCACAATGACGAGATGGCATTCGGCGCCATCCAAGCAATCAAAGAAGCCGGCCGGGAAAGTGAAATCAAGGTCTTCGGAATCGACGGCGAGGCCGACGCGCTCACGATGGTTAAGAACGGAAGCTACGCCGCCACCGTCGGGTACCCGCTAGTCGTCAAGGAATCCACCATCGCCGCTGCAAAGCTGTGCGCAGGCGAACCAGTCGATGCCCGCATAAAGCTCGACTCAACACTGATCGATCAGAAAAGCGTCGACCAGTATCTTGGCAAGGCCCCCCAGTAGACCCTCGACTGACAAAAGGAAACATCATGAAAATCTCTTACAACACCTGGGCCTACTCGAGCTTCTTTGTCTGGGTGCCCTCGTACACGCTTGAGGAGACCATCAAGCGGATCGCCAAGCTGGGGTACGACGGCATCGAGATCGGAGGCGCAGCCCCGCATGCCTACCCGGCCTACCTTGGAGCTGAACGGCGGGCCGAGATCAAGGACCTCCTTGATGAACATGGTCTTTCGCTTTCCAGCATGCTTCCGGCTCCTTCCGGCGGCCCCGGAAACAACCCGGCTTCGCCGTACATTGAAGAGCGCCGAGCGACTATAGAGCATTATGTCGAGTTGGCCGAGCTTACCGCCCAGTGGGGCGGCAAGACACTGATCTACCTGCCCGGATGGATGATCTTCGGCACGAGCCGGCGGCAGGCCTGGGCATGGACCCGTGAATGCCTCACGGAAATCGCAGACCGGATCGCCCACACCGGGGTGACCCTTGTGATCGAGCCCACCTCGCACGACACGAACCTGTGTGAAAGCGCCGACGATGCCATCGAACTCATGGAAGACGTCAACCGCGAGAACGTCAAACTCATGTTCGACACCTTCCACGTTATGTACCGCCGCGAGGTCAACACGGACTATGTCTACAAGATGGGCGACAACCTGAAGCACATCCACATTTCCGACAACGACCGGCTGCCTCCCGGTAAAGGCATCGGTGACTGGCCGGCCTTGGTGGACGCCATGCTGGACATCAAGTTCGACGGGTACCTGACGATGGAAACCGGCTTCCACCAGCGCGGGATTGAGCCGGACGAGGACGCGCGGTCAGGGATCGAGTTCCTGCGCCCGCTCGTGGAGGAACGCAAGAAGCTGCGCCTGGGCGCGCAGGTATAAGGAGGACGACGTAGATGGCGTCGAAATTTGTGCTCGACTTTCCCCTGATGTTCCTCAACCGCGAGGAAGCAGCAGTCATTGATGCCCTCGTGGGGCAGATCATCCCGTCCGAGCCAGGCTCGCCGGGTGCCAGGGAGGCCGGGGTAACGGAATACATCGATAAGGCTCTGGCGGGATTCCTCCGCGAGCTGCAGCCCGTGTACCGCAGCGGTCTCATCGCGCTGGCCGAGTTCACGGCAGGCATCACCGAGGGACGGTTCCACGATCTGGCGGACGGCCAGCAGGAAGAGGTTGTCCGGCAACTGGCTGAGCTGAGCGAACGGGATCCTTCGGACTTCGCTGGCCAGTTCTTCCGCATCGTCCGCGAACACACGGTGCAGGGTTTCTTCGGGGATCCTGCATATGGCGGAAACCGGGAGCTGGTCGGCTGGGAGCTGGTCGGGTTTCCCGGAGCCCAGTGGGGGTACACGGCCACGCAGATGGCTCCGGACTTCAATACCCGCACCATTCCGATGCTGACCATAAAGGATCTTTACTCCCGTATTGGAGGAGCACAATGAGCGAAAACTTCGACGCCATCATCGTTGGCATGGGGTCCACCGGCGGAATTCTGGCCGAGCAACTGACCAAAGCCGGTCTGAAGGTGCTTGGCCTGGATAAGGGCCAGGACTACACCGAGGAAGATTTCGCCATCAAGCAGGACGAAATCAGGTACTACCAGCGGGGCGCCATAGTCGCCGGGGTGAACGTCGACCCGGTGACCTGGCGCGCCTCCGACAAAGACACGGCCCGCATCCTTCCGTGGTCCGCCGGTGCCTTGGGCAATGATGAGCCTCTGTACGGCCTCCCCTCGATTGGAACCGGAGGCGGCACCCTGCACTGGGGTGCTGCTGCCTACAGGTTCAGGGAAGCCGACTTTCGGATGAAGAGCGCCATCGCTGAACGTTTCGGTGCCGATGCACTCCCGGAGGGCTCCACACTGGCGGACTGGCCCATCCGCTACGGTGACCTGGAGCCGTACTACGATCGGGTGGAATACGAGCAGGGCATCTCCGGCTTGGGCAACACCGGCGGGGTGACGCCCGAAGGCGGCAACCCGTTCGAGCCACCGCGCAGCAGGGACTACCCGATGCCGCCGGTCACGCAGGGACCCGGGGACGTACCCTTCGTGGCGGCAACCAAGCGGATGGGCCTGCACCCCTTCCGCCAGCCACTGGCCATCAACTCACAGGAATACAAGGGCAGGCCCGCCTGCGTGAACTGCGGTTTCTGCCACGGCTACCCGTGCCACGTCAAGGCAAAGTCCACCACCCAGGTCACCTCGGTGCCGGCAGCCAAGGCGACCGGCAATTTGGACCTCCGGCCCCTCAGCCGGGTTTTGAGGATCAACCGGACCACGGACGGCAAGCGCGCCACTGGGGTGAGCTACCTCGACAGCACAGGCACGTACCGGGAGGCGACTGCCGACACGGTCATCTTGACGGCCTATTCCCTGGAGAACGTCCGGCTGCTGCTGCTCTCGGACATCAACAGCAACGGCCAAGTGGGCCAGCACTTCATGACCCACAATTTCGGCTGGTTCACTTCCATCCTCCCCGAGCCAACCAACCCGTTTCTCGGCACGTTCAACGCCTCCAGCGCGGTGGACGACTTTACGTCCGAACTTGTGCCGAACAACGACCTAGGGGTCCTCTGGGGATCTCCCATCATCAGCGTCGTCGGGGACCTCCAGCCCATCGAGGCGTACCACAACATGGATCCCCGGACCCGCAAGTGGGGCCTGGACCTCAAGCATTGGCTGCGAGACAACTACACGCACATGCACCGCATGTACTCGCAGACCACCAACTTCCCGTACGCGCGCCATTACGCCGATCTGGATCCGACCATCAAAGACCGCTGGGGCCAGCCGGCGCTGCGCATCACCCATGACTGGGACGACCACGACGCGAACTCGGTCACGCTGATGGGCCGCTACAAGGAGAAAATCGCCCGCGAGATGGGGGCGAAGGACTACTGGATGGATTCGCCCCGGCCCCCGTACCACCTCTCAACGCACGACGTCGGGGTTCACCGGATGGGCGAGGACCCCACCAAGTCAGTGACGGACATCTATGGCCAGGTGCACGAGTGCGAGGGGTTGTATGCCATTGGCGGCGGCCAGTTCGTCAGCTACGGCGGCTACAACCCGAACCAGACCATCCAGGCATTGGCCTACTTCAGCGCGGAACACCTGCTCAAGAAGCTGGGCGTAGACGGCGCTCACATGGGGGTCCTCCGTGCCTCATGACTTCTCTACCGGGCCATTGGATCCATCGACTCCACCCAGATTCGCCCACAAGGTGGCGTTTGTCACTGGCGGGGCACGCGGACAGGGTCGCAGCCATGCACTGCGCCTTGCACGTGAGGGAGCGGATATCGCCCTGGTGGATCTAGGGTCCGCGGGCCATGTGGACGATCCGCGCTACAACACCGCCACCAGCGCCGACCTTAAACAGACCCGGGAAGACGTACTTGCCCTCGGCCGGCGTTGTGTGTCCTTCGAAGTCGACGTGCGCGACTACGACGGTCTCGCACGCGCCGCGGCAGACACCGCCGCCCGGCTGGGCGGAATTGATTTTGTCATTGCCAACGCGGGCATCACTGACGGGTTCCACCGCACGTGGGAACTGCCCGTCAAGAACTGGCAAACGATGATCGATATCAACCTCACCGGCGTTTTCTACACCTGCAAGGCAACCGTGCCGCACCTGATTGACCGCGGAGCGGGTTCTGCCATGGTCCTGATCAGCTCCGGGGTAGGTTTGAAGGCCGTGCCGCGGCTTCCCCACTACGTAGCCGCGAAGATGGCTCTCCGAGGCCTGGGCACCTCACTGGCCCAGGAACTGGGGGAATACGGCATTCGATGCAACATCGTCCTTCCCGGCGGCATCAACACGGAAATGACGACGGCCATGGTGGAACTGAACAACGTCCCTCGGGAGCAACTGCTGGCAGGCTTCCGCGCCGGGCAATTGATCAACGCCGACCTAGAAGTCGCGGACACCACCGCCGCCGTCCTGTGGCTGCTGTCCGACGAAGCACGCCTGGTCACCGGTCTTGAAATGCCCGTTGACGCCGGCGAGAGCAAGAAATAACTACTCGTACCATCAGAAAGGGGCACCCCTGTGCCATCCTCAAAGGTCCTCAAGGTCGGCATCGTCGGACTGGAATTCGGCGCTGAATTCATCCCTATTTACCAGCAGCACCCGAACGCCGAAATGTACGCGATCTGCCAGCGGACGGAATCCAAGCTGAACGAGGTCGGTGACCAGTACGGCGTCGAGGTCAGATACACCGACTACGACAAGATGCTGGCCGATCCCAACATCGACGTCATCCATATCAACACACCTCTGCAGCTGCACGCCGATCAGGTTGTGGCGGCCCTCGACGCCGGCAAGCATGTTGGCTGCACCATACCAATGGCGACTTCGGTGGAAGACTGCAAACGCATCGTCGATGCCCAGCAACGGACCGGGCTCACGTACATGATGATGGAGACCACCCTCTACAGCAGGGAATTCCTCTACCTCCAGGAGCTCTACCGGGACGGCGCCCTCGGAAAAGTCCAGTTCTTGCGTGCGTCCCACCATCAGGACATGACGGGCTGGCCCTCGTACTGGGATGGCATGCCGCCCATGTATAACGGCACCCACGCCATCGGGCCCACTCTCGGGCTGGCCGGAAACCAGGCCGAGTATGTCCAGTGCCTTGGTTCGGGCAGCGTCTTCGAACGGATGAAGGGCCAGTACGGCTCTCCATTCGCTATTGAATCCACCCATATCAAGTTCCTTGACAGTGATACAGGTGCGGAAGTGACCAGGCACCTGTGGGCCGTGGCGCGCGAATACCGCGAAAGTTTCGATGTATACGGGTCCATCCGGTCTTTCGAATGGGCACAGACCGAGGACGCGGCCCACGTTCTTTATCTTGGCGAGACTCCGGAACGGATTCAGGTCCCGGACTTCGCCGACCGTCTGCCCGAACCAATCCGACACTTCACAGCTGCAGGGGTCTACACTGCGGGAGGCGAATCGGAACACCGCTCCTTCGTTCAAGGAGGGGGGCATGGCGGTTCTCACCCGCACCTGGCCCACCGTCTTTTGCAAGCCGTCCTCGGCGATGCCGAGCCGTTCCCGAACGCCGTCCAGGCAGCGAACATTACCTGTTCGGGCATCCTCTCCCACGAATCGGCCATGCGTGGCGGGGAACGGGTCTATCTCCCGGAGTGGACCCTAACCGACAAGAAGCCAATAGTCGTCGAACTTGACCAGGACGTCCAGCCCCCGTGGGCCAAGGAATACGCGCGGACCCCCTAGCGGGCGGGTGCCGCAACTGCCGGCAGATCTGAAGCCTAGGCGCCTTTTCCTTCGGATCTGCCGACCGCCGGTTATCCACGAATCGACGGATGGTGGCGGCAGCGACGTGATCGTTTCGGGGAGGTGCATGGCACCACGCGGCAGGACAGGAGAACAGTAATGATGAATTTGGCCGGCGACGCGATGATTCCACAGCTTGTGACAAACAGCGAATTCCGCGTCGGGGAGCACTTTCCGGGAGGCGGTCAACCCCCGCGGGCGGGACTGAACGATCCGGCTGCTGGCGACGACGGACGGGCACCGACGTTCAGACCCCTTCCGCTGTGCATGGAGCTGAACCTGGGCGGAGTGGCCATGCTCAGGCACCACGTCGAGAATCTGTTGTCGTTGTGGTGCTCCGCCGCCGACGCTGGTGACTGCGGTTTGCTCGGCGTGCTGCTCGGAGACGCTTCCCTGTATATGGATGACGAATGCTTCACATCCGGTTCACCAGGCATGTCGGAATTCCTCCGCCTCTACACGCGGGAAAAGGCCCAGTCCACGCGGGTCTTTACGAATCTCAGCGTGTGGTGCGACAGCGATTTTGGATACTACTCGTGCTCTGTCCAAACATGGACGCTCGGTTCCGAATGGACCTGCAACGAGGTTAGCTCCTATGAGGGGCGCCTCAAATCCGGCCCGCAGGTCTGGAAATGGGACCAACATCGGGTCAGAAAACTCGGAAAAGGAGAGGATGCTCCACTATGACCACACAGATAACGCGACTGCAGCAGAACGATGGGCGGACCATACCGCAAATCGGCCTCGGCATTGACGGTCCCGGAAACCAGGAGACGACCGAAGCTGTAATGACCGCTTTAGAACTCGGATACAGAAGCATCGATACCGCCGCATTTTACGGCAACGAATCCGGAGTCGGTGAAGGCATTCGACGCTCAGGTGTGGCTCGAGAGGATGTCCACGTCACGACTAAGATTTGGGGTGATGACCATGGCTCCGGAAGTGCGGTGGCAGCTTTTGAAAGGAGTATGACCACCCTAGGGCTCGACTACGTGGATCTGTATCTCATTCACTGGCCTCATCCCGGGAAAGACAAGTACGTAGAGACGTGGCTGGCATTGGAAAAGCTTCTTGCCGAGGGCCAGGTGAAGTCGATTGGCGTGTCGAATTTCCAGCCACATCACCTTTCCCGCCTTTTCAGGGAGACGACCGTCCGTCCCGTGGTCAACCAAGTCGAGCTCCACCCCGGATTCCAAAACGAGCAGACGCGCCAGTTCAATACCGAACACAACATCCTCACGCAGGCTTGGTCACCTCTCGGCCGGGGCAGAGTCTTTGGAAACTCCAAACTAGAGGCAATCGCGCGGAAACACTCCAGAAGTCCGGCCCAGGTGGTTCTCCGGTGGCACGTGGAACTTGGCAACGTAGTGATCCCGAAATCCATCACGCCGGAAAGAATGAAGGAAAACCTGGACGTTTATGACTTCAGACTCGACGCTGAGGATTACTCCGCGATCCGGTCTCTCGAGGATGGGAAACGCACCGGCGACAACCCCGACGACTTCGGCTAGCCTCTTCGAGGTTTGCGAAGTATCGTGCACTGCTGCTTCCGGGCAACCCCCTCCGGATCAGGTCGACCGGGGCAAGAAAATGCGTCAATGCCCGGTGTCACCCGATGCCGGGCATTGACGCAGCTACCGTCGAGAGCAGTTTCCAGGAAACGCCCTCGTCCAGATCGTACGCCGCGGAACCGGCCCGCAGCCTGAGTACCGGCTACCTGTTCTAAGGGCCGGTACGGGATGAGGTGTCCGAGGTGCTTGGCGCCGGTCCCCGGAGCTCGGCCCGCTCCCGGGGAATGGGAATGGGAACGGCACGCGGCTTGCACACAGCTTCGATGCCATCTACCGCTGAACGCTTGTCCGGAAAATCCTTGAAGCGGGCCATCCCGGCCCGTCGGAGGCTGCGATCCTGAACCTTAAACAGCCGCGCTCATCTTCGAATAGTTCGAACGAACCGGTCATGGCAGTCCTCCTTCACGTCCGGCCATCAACCGGACGCTCGACGTTTCCCGTGAGCCCTGACGCGGCACTGTGTCCGGTGACCCTGGGTTGAGAATGAATGCGTAGTCGCGAAGAAAACGTAGTCGCGCAACATGACGCCAGGCGCCAACTACACCGGACGGGACCTGGGCTGGCCAATGCCTTTGCGCCCGAATCCCGTCACGACGCGGGCCCCGGTCTTCCTGCATGTCATGCTCACCCGCAGCCGCGGGCGTCGCAGCCACCAGTCTGGAACCCCTGCTCACGCGATAATGCCCCGGACCGACAGGCTCCCGTGGCCGGCCCACAAGGAGATCCGGCGCCGCTTTCGGTCCCCTGTCTTTCGGCGTTCACTGGGCGTGCCCTGATCACGTCCCCGGTACCGGACCGGCCCGGGTCTTTTGCCTCCGGATTCAATCAGTGAGGGATCGCCATGGAGATCAGCATCGGGGACCACTGGGACAGCCTCAGCCCCGAAACACGGCAATGGCTCGCCGAAAACCCCGGGTGCGTGGTGCTGCCGCGCACGATCACGGAGACGATCCATCGGGAAACCGGAATCACCGCGGACTCGGACCAGCACGCCCAAGCCAGTCTCTCCCCCGAAGACCTCGACTTCATCCTGGCCCGGTCCGAAGGAAGGCCCGCTCCGCCGGAACACCGGTTCTTCGACGCGATACAGCCCGGAGAAGGCTGACGTTGAGCGTGAAAAACAAAGGAGTCCCCCAGTGAATGCAGAACCACAGCCAGCACCGGAGCCTTCGCACGCAGCCACACCGGGCGCGGGCGCGCCGGCAGGACACCGACCGGTGGTCACCCGCGCCGGGATGGCATGGACGGCCACCATTACCGCCCTCGTGCTCTTGGTCCTGCTCATCGCGTTCATGGTGCAGAACCAGGACGCCGCCAGAGTCAGGTTCTTCGGTCTGGACGGGACCATCTCCCTGGGTATTGCCCTGCTCATCGCTGCGATAGGCGGCGGGGCCCTGGTCGCCGTAGCCGGTGCAGTACGCATCATCCAACTCAGATCCCGCAACCGCGACACGCCAACAACTCCACGGCCCTGACAGTAACGCCCGGCCGCAACCCATCCACGGAGCCTACGGAGTCAGCATTCAGGAACACCTTGCTGCCTGGCCAGTGCGCTCCGGGGGCAAGGGTGGTGCACCGGGCGCCGGCATCGTCGTCCGTGCTTGGCCCAATCGCCCCCAAATGATCAGCGGTGCCGGCCTCCGGGCTCAGCTTTGGAATATTCGGAATCAAACCCCGCGTTCTCCTCGTTGGGGAGCCCACCCGCGATGTAGATATCGGCGCGCGCCGATATCTGTGCCCCGCTTCGTACTCAGCGACTCGGGGGTAGGTGTGATCGTCAGCTCCTCGGACACCAACGAAATCCTGGGCCTCTCCGACACCATAGCCACCTACTTCCGCGGCGAACAAACATCTATCCGACCAGCGGAAGAGTGGACCGAATCCGCCCTCGTCCGCGAAGTAATGCACCGTGTCGCAGAAGGCCAGCGTAATTCGCTTCGTCAGTAGCTACACGCTCCCGCTCCTGGTAGCGGCAGTCTTCACGGTATCTGCCATCAGCACACCGGATATTCGCAACCTTTGCGAATATCCGCGCAATTCTCATCAATACCTCCATCGTCGGAATCATCACGGTCGCGATGACCTCAATCACGATCTCGGGCAATTTCTTCTCGCTCGGCATCGCGTCCTCGACCGTGCTCGTCGGGATCGTGTTCCTCGCGGTGTCCGGGCTGACCGGATCGGTGCTGGAGGGCCTCAGCGCCGCAGTTGTGCTCTCCGTGGTGCTGGGGGTCATGCAGGGCCGCCGGCCTCAACCCGGTCATCACCACCCTCGCCGTGGGCTCTATCGTCTACGGCCTAGTGGCAATCACCACCAAGGGTGCCGTGGTCACTGCGGGCAGCGTGGACGTGGCATGGCTGGCGACGTGGAACTTCTTGGAAATCTCTCTACCTGTCTATATCTTCGTGAAGGATGCGGCCTTCTACACGTCGTGACATGTTGTCTCCTGTAGATCTAGCGGGAGTACTTTGAGCAGAGGGACGGACCCCGCTTGGGCGTCCATCGCGCGGGCAGCCAACGGCGCAACCCACGCGTACGACGGCGCCGACCTCGCCGCCGTCGTGCCCGCACCGGGGAAGATCATCTGCGTCGGGCACAACTACCGCAACCACATCAAGGAAATGGGCCGGGAAATCCCCGAGTACCCCACCTTGTTCGCCAAATACCAGGAATCCCTGATCGGGCCCAACGACGACCTCGCGCTGCCGCAGGAGTCCGACGCGGTTGACTGGGAAGCCGAGCTCGCGGTGGTGATCGGCAAGAAGGGCCGGCGCATCAGCGAGGCCGACGCCAAGGACTACATCGCCGGGTACTCCGTGCTGAACGACGTGTCCATGCGCGACTACCAGTTCCGCACCATGCAGTGGCTCCAAGGCAAGACCTGGGAAAAGTCCACCCCCTTCGGCCCGGC
Source organism: Arthrobacter methylotrophus (assembly GCF_039539965.1). Classification (NCBI taxonomy): domain Bacteria; kingdom Bacillati; phylum Actinomycetota; class Actinomycetes; order Micrococcales; family Micrococcaceae; genus Arthrobacter; species Arthrobacter methylotrophus. Next base: position 2,549,617 of record NZ_BAABED010000001.1, read on the forward strand.
CCTGGTCACCACGGACGAATTCACGGCAGGACCGCTCATGACCTCGGCGGTGGACGGTGAGGTCCAGCAGAGCACCCCCACCGGGGACCTCGTGTTCACCCCGGAATTCCTGGTCTCCTACATCTCCACGATCATCACCCTGAACCCGGGCGATGTCATCGCGACCGGCACCCCGGGCGGGGTGGGCCACGCCCAGGATCCCAAGCGGTACTTGCAGGAAGGCCAGCTCCTGGTCACCACCATCGAGGGCCTGGGCCAGCTGAACAACCGCGTGGTCAAGGAAGCCTGATGGTCGCCCGCCACGACCTCACCACCGATCCGGGCCTGCAGGCCCAACTCCTGCAGGCCCGGCGCGGGACCGCGTTCTTCGCCCGCAAGCTCAACGAACTCACCGACGCCCGGCTCGACGGCGACTCCCTGCTTCCCGGCTGGAGCCGCCGCCACATCGCCGCGCACATCGGCTACAACGCCCGTGCGATCGCCCGGCTGATCGAGTGGGCCGCCACCGGCGTCGAGACACCGATGTACCCCTCCGTCGCGGTGCGGGACGAGGAGATCGAGTTCGGCGCCACCCTTTCCCCCATCGCGCTGCGGAACCTCTTCGACCACTCCGCCGTGCACCTGAGCGTGGAATGGCGCGACTTGCCCGACGACGCCTGGCACCACACCGTCCGGACCATCCAAGGCCGCGACGTCCCCGCCTCCGAAACGGTCTGGATGCGCTCACGCGAAGTCTGGGTCCACGCCGTGGACCTGGACAACGGGGCAACCTTTGCCGACATCCCGGAACCGGTACTGAAACGGCTCCTGAACGACATCACCGGTGCCTGGCACACCCGCGGCACCGATGCCGGACTGGTCGTCAAAGTTGCAGGCACGGATTCCTCATTCGGCGACACCGATGCCGCCGACCCGACTGTCGTCACCGGTGCCCTGGCAGGCGTGGTCCGATGGGCTGCAGGCCGCGGCGCTGATGGCGTGGAGGCCTCCAAATCGAGTGTCAGCACTATGGTGCCAGTGGCGCCCAAGTGGATCTAGGGCGAAGGCAGTTTGCGATGACCAGAATGCTGATTATCGGACCTCCCGGTTCAGGAAAAGGAACGCAGGCGGAGCGGATTTCAGATCGCCTCGGCGTTGTGTCCATCTCCACGGGCGATATCTTCCGTGTGAACGTGCGGGGCGAGACGCCGCTTGGCATCGAAGCAAAGAAGTACATGGACAACGGCGACTTCGTCCCGGACGACGTAACCAACAAGATGGTGCGTCACCGCCTGAGCGAGTCCGACGTCAGAAACGGCTTCCTGCTCGACGGTTATCCCCGCACCGCGGCGCAGGTGGATTACCTCGATGCGATCCTCGCCAAGGGCGAAGAACGTCTCGACGTCGTCCTGCAGCTGACTGCCGACGATGAGGAACTGGTCCACCGGCTCTTGGACCGTGCGAAGGAAGTGCGCCGGAGCGACGACAACAAGGCCGTCATCCGACTCCGCCTGGACCTCTACCACGAGCAAACCGAAGCCGTAGTGGACAAGTACGCTGCGCGCGGCATCGTTACCCTAGTGGACGGCATCGGTCCCATCGACGTCGTCACAGATCGCGTCATGCAGGCCATCAAAGCAGTACAGGCAGTTTAGCCAAATCGCTACAAGCCATTATTTTCACGGTTCCACAGGTAGAGACCGAGGAGCTACTTCGGATCATCGACTGGAGTCGCACACGAAGAACGGCGTCCGGCCACCGCCTTTTGCGGTGCCGCACGCCGTTCTTCGTCTCGAGGCTAGTAGCTGATTAGGCCAGGGCTGCGAAGGTGGGGTTCTGGCTGCGGGCGAAAACCAGGGCGTCGATGGAGAAGCGGCCTGCCCCGACTGTGGCGAGGGCGGCTGCGCCAGCTGCCAGAACGAGCACGAGCTCATATCCACCTTTATCAGCGAAGATGCCGGCGGGGGCGTGCAGCAGGAAGAGGGCGCCGAGCATGTCCAGGACCAGTAGAACAGACACTGTGCGGACAAGTAAGCCGAGAATGAGGGCTGCCCCTCCAAGGAGCTCCAGGAAGCCAATGGCGGGAGCAACCAGCTGGGCAGCCGGTACCCCCATCTGAACGAAGGCTGCCTGCGTACCCCGGATGGTGAAGTCGAAGATTTTCTGCCAGCCGTGGGCGAAGAAGACAACGCCCATTACGAGGCGCAGAACTGTGCGGGCGAGGGTGGACTGCATGGCAGCGGCATAGCGGGAAGTCATGGAATCGTTCAGGTCATCCGTTGGATACCTGGTAGCACCGCGGGTCGGATTCGCTCGGGTACGCCGGTTCCCTCCCCGGCAGCTCCGCTCGGGACGACGGGTCCTGTATGCGTCAGATGAGACTGTAACCGCCGTCGACGACGAAAGTCTGGCCGATGAGTCCGGGGGCTGCGTTGGACACAGCGAAGACTGCCGCGGCGGCGATCTCGTCGGGGTGCACGATCCGCTTCTGCAAGTTGGTGTCGATCTGGCGCTGGGCCTCAGCAGCGCGCGATTCCTCGTCGGGGAAGAGCGACAGCCAGCTGTCGAACATGCCGGTCGGACCGGTAATGCCCGGGGCCACGCTATTGACCCGGATGTTCTCAGCAGCGAAGTCGACCGCCATGCAGCGCACCAGGTGGATGGCGGCCGCCTTCGCAGCACAGTACGCCGCATTCTGCTTCTGGGCGACGATGCCGACCTGCGAGGTGAGGACCACGATTGCACCACCTGCGGCCTTGCGCAGGTGCGGGAGAGCAGCGCGCGCACTTGCGTACGGGCCGAAGGCGTTGACCGCGAACTGGCGGTTCCACTCTTCCGGTTCGGTGTCCTCGATGGTGCCGATACCGTTGATGCCGACACAGCACACGATGGCTTCGAGACCTCCGAGAGCCTCGGCGGCTTCGTCGATTGCGCGCTGAATGTCTGCGGCGTCCGTGACATCACCTAGGGTGTTGAACTCTGCATCTGAGTCGAGGACGACCTTGTTAATGTCGATTGCGGCTACCCGGCGTCCGCTTTCGAGAAGCTTCTTAACCGTAGAGGCACCCATACCGGTTGCGCCGCCGATGACGACCACTTTCTGGGGATCCTTGAACGGCCCGAGTGGCGGGATGTTCATCGTTTCAGGGGAATATGCAAGTGTCATGCTCGCCGCTCAGAAAGATTCGGGATGGAGTCGGGGCCCGTCAGTGTGACCGCCCTACTGAGAAGTATTCAAAGAACCAAGCCAACCGACCAGATCCACTTGTGGTTGCCTGCCGGTACCGGTTATCCGTAATCGGAGCGCCACCCGCGTCTCAGGGAGAGACCGCCCTTCAGAGCTTCAGACGTCCGGGCGTTGCTGGATCGGCAACGAGGATCTCCCTGCAGCCATCCCATCCGCAAAGCACCACCTTTGATAACTACGCCCACGGACTCGGCGTCCGTCTCAACGTTTGCACCTTGGTCGGCAAACCATCGGATGAAGGTTTTGGTCTTCGTATTAATCTATAGGTCGCGAAATTGACTTGCGTTACGTCCAAGTACCGCTGATGTCACAGAGCGTTTTCCCCATACTTCGGCGTCCGTAATCTCAATCCATGCATCGGCTCTGAAGCCGAGCCGTAGCAGTCCAAAAGGTCGACGTCTCCAACGGTCAACGCTGTAGCTTCGCCGAACCTAGTCCCAGTCATGACCAAGAAGCTCGTAAACGCCTTATACCTCTCCCCCATGCCTTCCACGATCAGGCTGAATTCGGAATGCGTGAGAAACATCGCTTCATCCTCAGCCAGGTCAAGGCCAGGCAGCTGCACGCCACGACAAGGGTTCCGGGGGATGTATTGCAGCATCTCGGCAGTGTTCATCGCTGCAGAGATAAGATCGTGAACATTGTGGATGGTCTTCGGTGAACGGCCCTTGGCCATCATCGACTTCACCCAGTGATTCATGTGCCGGTAATCGAGCTTGTCCACCGGGATGTGACCTGTGATGTCCCGCACATGAAGATCCAGCATCGTCTGGTCGGTCCGGGTGGTTCCACTTGAAGGCCGGATCAGGAGGTCAATATGTTCCTGAATCATTTCGGCCACAGTCGGTACTTTTGACTGGTTGGCAAGGATTGCTTGCTGGGCGATTTCGAAGGATTGCCCGTTCGCATCCAACAGCCGCTTGAGGGTCTCGGCCTCGGCCTCGGACGCAACGGTAAGCCCCCGTTACTCGCGGCTCTTCGGGTCGCGCCAAAGCACCATGAAGGAGGATGTTCCGCCCTTTTTCACGCGTTTGCGGATGCTGGCCACACAAAAATGCTAGACCCGTATCAACACTTTTGGGCTTTTTGTCAACAGTCCGGGGCCAAATAAGCCCCTGACCTGCGGAAACACTGTGCCCGAGGTGGGACTCGAACCGGCTTCCAACCCTTGAAAACACTGGGAACTCCCGAAAACATGCTGAGTACGGCCCAGTCCGAAGCCCCTGGTGTGCACATTGTGCACGCCATTTTCCCACCGTTGAACGCGCGCCTCCACGTATTTTCGCAACGTATCGATCTGGGCGCGGTCAATGTCACCGTGCTCGATCCGGGACACCTGTTCTGGCTGACGTGCAGACGCAGCCAACTCGACCTGCGTCAGGTCCGATGCCTCACGGAGCTCCCGAAGCCGCTAGGCCCAGACCTCATCGAGCAGGTGCTTCTTGCGGGCGTCCACAGCAATACGGTCAACAGGCCGCTTGGCCAATCAGGGTTCGGCATGGACGCGGGATGCTTGACGGCTGAGATCATGGCCGGCCCAAGGTCTGCCGTCTTGATAGCCAGGCGTGATGCGAATGCGACTCGGACGATCAGTACAGGGCGCGGAACGATCGTGGACGATTGCGGCAAACCCCTTGTCCCACCTAACGGAAGGCAGCCTTCGGACATGGGTACGAACTTCCCGCTGCGAAAGCGAGGGCGACGGGGAATGGCTGCGACCAACTTCCAGACGCCACCCAATGGCCGCTCTGACAAAACACGTGAGCTTCCCGGCGGTGCACAGAAGATCTCCCGATGGACGCTTAGTCCTTAAGCTGCTGGGTTAGCACATCAAATTCGTCCACTCCAAGGACCTCCATGTGTTGCTCCGCGCTGGTCTCGGAGCGGATACGATCCGCAACCTGACGGCTGCCTGCAAGCGCGTCCTCGTCGTCCCAAAGGGTTATTGAGAGTGACGTGTTTTCTTTTCCCAGCAGGTAATAAATCCCCCTGCATCCCGGCAGGCCAAGCACCTGGCTGACCGTTTCTTGTGAAGGTGCTCCCGTGCTGTCAGGAGCGGGCCGGTACGTGCTGACACGAGCGAACATTGGTTTCGTCCTCCGATATTCGTTGGTTAAGCCTTCACGCCCCACGAGCTGTTGGTGGCAGGCTCGAGAGGCTTCGCCTCCTCCCACTAGTAAGGACCCCGGGTGTCGGAAGTGCAAGACTGGTGCACTCCGAACACCCCCACGGTCTCTTCGTCCAAGACACCCGAATCCTGTCCGGTTGGAGGCTCACAGTTGATGGCCAGCCTCTTGAGCCCCTGGCGGCGGAGACGAAGGCGCCGTATCGGGCACTTTTCGTCGGCCGCGTTACCCGCTCCGACGGGTATGCGGACAGCGCTCTGATCGTCGAGCGGCTGCGCGAAGTAGGAGCCTGGAATCCAGGAGCAGATTACCGTCCGTAACTTCTCGCCGACGCTGGCCGAATGCGTGATGGCCCTGAGCATCGAGGCGGACTTCGCCGACGTCTTCGAGGTGAAAGAGGCACGGATCCAGCGGCGCTGGGACGAAACCCGCCAGGCCGCCCGCGAGACGCTGGCCATCCGGGCTTCCTGGCAGGACGTCCGGAAGGGCGTCACGATCGAGGCCCCCGGAGCGGACATTACACCGGAGGCCCTCACCTACCACGTGTCCGTCCCGCCGCACGGCCACTGGAGCACCGTCCTGACGGTGGTGTCCAGCGCAGAGGAACCCTTCCGGCGGCGGTATTCGTCCATTCTGACGCCGACAGGTTGTCCCCCCGGGACCTGCGCCGACAGGAATGGGTGGCCAAGATCCCGGTGCTGCACATGGGAAACCGCTCCATCGAACGGACCCTGCGCCGCAGTTACGACGATTTGGGCGCCCTTCGCATCGAGGATCCGAACCATCCGGACCGAGTCGTCGTGGCCGCAGGGGCACCCTGGCTCATGACCCTGTTTGGCCGGGACTCGTTGTGGGCGTCTGTCATGGCGATGCCAGTGGCCGTCACTGACCTTGGGCACGCTACAGACGCTGTCGGACCGCCAGGGCAGCGTCGTGGATCCCATGAGCGAGGAGGAGCCGGGTAAGATCCTGCACGAGATCAGGCTCGGTGTCTCCAGCGGGCTTTCCCTGGGCGGCAAGTCCGCCTACTACGGCAGCGTCGATGCCACCCCGTTGTTCGTGACGGTGCTGGCATCGGTGAGCCGCTGGGGTTTCGCCAAGGAAACCATTGCGGCGCTGCTGCCCCATGCGGACCGTGCGCTGGACTGGATCCGGGACTACGGCGACAAGCACGGCGATGGGTTCGTCGAGTATGAGCGCCTCAACTCTCAAGGGCTGATCAACCAGGGCTGGAAGGACTCCTGGGACGGTGTCAACTTCGCCGACGGGACACTGGCCGGGCCGCCGATGGCACTCTGCGAAGTGCAGGCCTACGTCTACAGCACGTATATGTCGCGGGCCTGGATGGCGTACGACGCCGGCGATACGGCTTTAGCCGATGAGCTCACTGACCGGGCGGCGCAGCTGAAGAGACGGTTCAACGAGCAGTTCTGGATTCCCGAGAGCGGATATTACGCCATCGCTTTCGACGGCAAAAAGCGGCAAGTTGATGCCTGCGCTTCAAACATGGGCCACTGTCTATTCCTCGGCATCGTCGAAGAGGACAAGGCGCCTCAGGTAGCCGAACGGCTCATGTCGCCGGAGATGTTCAGCGGATGGGAGTGCGCACCCTGGCCAGCAACATGGGCGCCTACAACCCCGCCAGCTATCATAACGGCTCAGTTTGGCCCCACGACAATGCGATCATCGCGGCTAGTCTGCTGCGCTACGCCTTCGTAGTGGAGGCACAACGGATCGCCACCGCGCTGCTGGAGGCGGCCGATTACTCCGAAGGGAGGCTACCGGAATTGTTTTGCGGCTTCAGCCGGGAGCAGCTCGCCGCACCAGTCCCCTATCCAACGGCCTGCTCACCCCAGGCGTGGGCGGCGACTACACCGATCCGGCTAGTGACCAGCCTGATGCGGTACGACGCGCACATGTCCCGCGGCGGCCTGTGGATGGATCCTGTGCTCCCGGAATCCTTCGGCGACCTGCACATCACCAATGCGCCCTTGGCGGGCGGCCGGATCACCATCGACATCACCAATTGCGTCCCAACCGTGCATGGGCTCCCCGAGGGCATGGTCTTCCACCACGGGCACCGGCCATGGATGACCGAACTCGTGGAGCAAGCGGACCGCCGCAAAAGCGATGAGTGAAAGGGGCGCGCAGGAGGAAGGACCTGAGCAGTTTCAAACGTGGAATGTGCCACCCGCCGGTTGGCGCTCCTTTTCAGTTCACACAATCAACGTTCTACGGCGTCCTACGATGTTCTACTCCACGGATTTATCAAAGTAATTCGTGCCTATGGTGGAGCAAGAACTCATGCCTATAGTGAAGGCCGATCCACGGTGATGCAGTAAGTTCGTCGATGTCGGAATCGTGACGGGGTGGGGGTGCTTCCTCTGGGCAAAAGATCCCGTCCAGGAAGCTGGACCTGAAACCCCTCCGTTCAGGAATGTTGAAGGGAACTCGCCGTCTGCGCATCGTGTCGTCCTCTCATGGGGTGGTGGTCAGGGGTGTATGTGTCGAAACACTGATTGCCGGGCGGAGTATGACGGCCTGGACGGGACACGTCTGGAGAGGCGTTCCCTTAGAAGGCACGGAGGATGTCTTCGACCCGTTGTTTGGCGTCGCCGAAGAGCATCTGGGAGTTCTCGCGGTAGAACAGCGGGTTCTGGACGCCGGCGTAGCCGGCGGCCATGGAGCGTTTGAACACCACGACGTTGTCTGCTTCCCAGACGCGCAGGACGGGCATTCCGGCGATGGGGCTGGACGGGTCCTCGGCTGCGGCGGGGTTCACGGTGTCGTTGGCCCCGATGACCAGGACGACCGAGGTGTCGCCAAGGTCCTCGTTGATCTCGTCCATTTCCAGGACAATGTCGTAGGGGACTTTGGCCTCGGCGAGGAGCACGTTCATATGGCCGGGCAAACGGCCAGCGACCGGGTGGATACCGAACCTTACGTTCACGCCGCGTTCTCTTAGTTTGTGGGCGAGTTCAGCGACGGGGTACTGGGCCTGGGCGACGGCCATGCCGTAGCCCGGGGTGATGACCACGGACGAGGCGTTGGTCAGCATTTCCGCTGTAGCCTCGGCGGTGATTTCCCGGTGCTCCCCGTGATCAGTGTCACCCGCGGTGGGTGCAGCGATGCCGAAGCCGCCTGCGATCACGGAGATGAAGGACCGGTTCATGGCCTTGCACATGATGTAGGACAGGTACGCACCGGACGAGCCGACCAGGGCGCCGGTGACGATGAGCAGGTCGTTGTTGAGCAGGAACCCAGCGGCTGCTGCGGCCCAGCCGGAGTAGCTGTTGAGCATGGACACGACGACCGGCATGTCGCCGCCGCCGATGGAGGCCACGAGGTGCCAGCCCAGCCCGAGGGCAAGGACAGTGACAACAACCAGCAACCACAGCTGGGAGTCCTGGACGTACCAGACCGTGAGTGCGGCAAATGCGACCAGGGCGCCGAGGTTGATGGCGTTCTTGCCGGGCAGCATGAGCGGGGAGGACTTCATGCGGGCCGAGAGTTTCAGGAACGCGACGATCGAGCCGGTGAAGGTCACCGCTCCGATGAATACCCCGATGAAGACCTCCGCATGGTGCACTGCCATCAAATCCGGAGACAGTGCGGGGGCTTCCAGGTGGCCGTTCCAGCCGACCAGCACCGCGGCGAGGCCAACGAAGCTGTGCAGCAGGGCGATCAATTCGGGCATCCCGGTCATTTCGACCACGCGGGCCCGCCAGAGCCCGATGGCGCCGCCGACCAGGACCGCGGCCACGAGCAGGACCAGCCCGGTGAGCCCGGTGCCCCAAGCACCCTGGAGGGTCAGCCAGATGGTGGCCGCCAGGGCGATGATCATGCCGGTGATGCCGTAGATGACCCCGGCGCGGGCCTTCTCGTGTTTGCTCAGGCCGGCGAGGCTGAGGATGAACAGCAGGGCGGCAACGATGTAGGCCGCGCCCGCGATGGACTCTGCGGTCAACGGACCGGAGACAGTTTCAGACACGGTAAAGCTCCTCGATAAGATTCCTGCTGCTGCGACGGGTACGGCGCTCATGAACGGGCCTTCCCGGCTGAGAACATCGCGAGCATGCGCCTCGTGACGGCGAAACCGCCGAAGATGTTGATGCTGGCCAGCAGGATCGCCACGGCAGCGATGATCTGCATGACGATGTTGTCGGAGGTGACCTGCAGCAGGGCGCCGACGACGATGATCCCGGAGATGGCGTTCGTGACGGACATCAACGGGGTGTGCAGGGCATGATGGACCTTCCCGATCACATAGAACCCGACCACGACGGCGAGCATCAGCACCGTAAAGTGCTGCGGCAACGGCGCCGGGGCGACAGTGTTGATCCCGAAAAGAACAGCGATTCCCGCAGCAATGAATCCGGCCTTCCCGGCAGGGCTGAGCCCCGGCTTCTTTACAGCCGCACCTGCAGCGGAATCAGCCGCAGCGGCGGCCGTCCCGGCGTCGGTCTTCACCACCGGCGCGGCGGAGACCTGCACCGGGGGCGGGGGCCAGGTCTTCTCCCCGTCCCGTACCACCGTCACCGAACGCTGCACCACGTCCTCGAAGTCGATCCGCAGGACCCCGTCCTTGTCCTTGGTAAGGAGCTTGAGCAGGTTCAGGACGTTGGTCCCGTACAACTGCGACGCCTGGGCCGCCAAACGCCCCGGAAGGTCCGTGTAGCCCAGGATCACCACGCCGTTGTCGGTAATCACGCGTTCCCCCGCGACTGAGCCCTCCACGTTTCCGCCCTGACCGGCAGCCATGTCAACGATCACGCTGCCCGGCTTCATGCCGGCCACGTCCTCGGCCGTGAGCAGCTTCGGCGCGGGACGCCCCGGGATGAGGGCGGTCGTGATGATGATGTCCACGTCCCGGGCCTGTTCGGTGTAGATTTCGGCGGCGCGCAGGTTGTACGCCTCGGACGTGGCCTTGGCATACCCGTCGGAGGACTTCATCTCTTCTTCGACCTCAACCCTGAGGTACTCGCCGCCGATGGACTTCACTTGATCGGCCACTTCAGGCCGCGGGTCCGTCGCGCGCACGATCGCGCCCAGACTGGAAGCCGCGCCGATCGCCGCGAGGCCGGCCACACCGGCGCCGGCAACCAGGACCTTCGCCGGCGGGACCTTGCCCGCCGCGGTCACCTGTCCCGTGAAGAACCGCCCGAACTCGTGCGCCGCCTCGATCACGGCCCGGTACCCGGCGATGTTCGCCATCGAACTCAGGACATCCATCGACTGCGCCCGCGAGATCCGCGGCACCGCATCCAACGCCAGCGCCGTGATCGGACGCGCCGCCAGCGCCGCCACCAACTCCGGGCGCAGGCCCGGGCTCAACGAACCAATCAGCGTCGCCCCCTCGGCCAGACGGCCGATCTCCTCCTCCGTGGGCGGATTGATCCGCAGCACCACCTCAGACGCCCACGCCTCATCGGCACCCACAATCAAGGCACCCGCCGCAGCGTAGTCCTCATCCCGGAACGATGCAGACTCCCCCGCACCCTTCTCCACCACAACCTCGTAACCCAACCCCAACAACTGCGCCACGGTGACCGGCGTCGCCGCCACCCTCGTTTCGAGGCCCAATTCGGCCACGATCCCGATACGTGTCATTTGCTACTCTCTTTCGTCATGAATATGCCCGGGACGGGAATCCGTCACCCGGGCATACCGAGCTATGTTGAATCGCCAGGGACCCTGCAGACGTTTGCCGTCGGGCATCTTGGGTTACAGGGCACCGGTCCCTGAGATCCTCTCCCGCGGTCCCAGCGAGGTCTGACGCTGCCTTGAGTGCTGTAATTCTCAGCACCGAGGCTCCGCCGATAGCGTTATGGAACGTGACGTCACCGAACCTCAGGCAGGCCACACGTTGCAGGTACTGCTTCGTTGCTGTCCCCGCCGGCGGTCTCAATGCGGAAAATCTTTCCTGCACATTACTTTTCAGCACGTCCGGGAGGCTTTCCAGAGAAAACAGTGAAAAGAAATGCACTTCTTCGCGTATTCTCAAGATAGACAGCATTTCTACGTCCGGAAGGACTGCGATCTCATCTGTTGATGCACTATCCGTTATCGGTGCGATAAAACTGTCAAAGGACAGGTCCGCAGGCATCTTGACAGCGGCGGTCTCCTGGAGGATGACAGTCGCCTCAAGTTCGGCGAGCCTGGCACCGAGGCAGCGGTGGTTGCCTGATCCTAAAACCAGGCCCGGAGACGCAGAGGACCCCCGCAGACCGGTCTCCAGACCCGCCCGTGGAGCCGGGGAGGGGTTCGTCCGGCAGCTGGAGGATTTCGACAAGCATGTCCTCAGACGGGCCGATGCCGTTCTCGAGGACTGATCGCATGATTTTGTCCGATTCCGACGAGAACTGGGCCCTTAGCTTGTTTCACCCGACGAGACCGTCAGACGGCCAGGCGAGATGGGGCCTGGCCTAGGCGAGCGTCAACCGCAGGGGCACAGAGTCCCAGCCACGAAGGGTGTTGTTGTGGTGGCGTTCGATCGGTGCGGCCAGTTCGATGCTCTTGATCCTTGGCACCAATTGCTCCAGCAACGACGCTGCCTGAAGGCGGGCTGCGTGCTGGCCGACGCACTGGTGGATGCCCATGCCGAAGGACAGGTGCCCGGACGGGTCGCGGGAGAGGTCGAACTTGTCTGGGTTTTCCCAGCGGCGCGGATCGCGGTTTGCCGCGGCGAAGCACAGCATGACCCTGCGGCCTTCGGGGATGGTGCTACCGCCGATGGTGACGTCGCTCGTGGTCTTGCGAAAGATCTGCTGGACGGGGGTTTCCCAGCGCAACGATTCGTCGAAGGCAACGCGCGCCAGGTTGGGGTTCCTGCGCAGCGCTTCCCACTGCTCCGGGTTGGAGGCAAAGGCATAGAGCATGCCGGAGATCCCGTAGACCGTGGTGTCCACGCCGGCCGAGAGCAGCGAGCGGGTCAGCAGCGGGGCCTGCTCGTGCAGGATGTCGCCGCGGTCGGCGGCGGCCCAGATGTCGGCGCCGAAGCCCTCAGGCTTCAAGGCGTCGCGCTGGCACTTGGCGGTGGCCCACTCGGTGTATTCGGCGGCCTTGCACTTGCCCTGCTCCACCAGTTCGTTGTCAGGACCGAGCGCATTGAAGATGTGGTCGGCATAGGGCACCAGGTTTTCGCGGCCCTCCTCGGAGATACCGGAAGCCTCGGGGAAGAAGTTGACCGGAAGCTTCGAGCCGATGTCGCGGTGCCCATCGACCTCCACCTGCCCCCCGGAGATGGAGCCGGCAAGCAATCCTTCGATGATGCTGCCGGCCATTTCCATGCAGCCGTCCTTCATGGAGCGCAGCACCCTCGAGGACATGATCGCCTGGAGCACCTCGCGTGGTGCGTCGTGCTGCGGCGGATCCATTTGCAGCAGGCCCCGGGCACGCCACGGCTCGTTAAGTCCCACGCCGGAACCCGAGGTCAGTTCCTGCCAGTTCGCGACGGCGGCAGAGAGGTCCTCGTAGCGTCCGATCGCGTACGCGTTGTACTTGGACAAGAACACCACAGGGCCGGCCTCGCGCAGGCGCTCCTGGAACGGCAGGGGATTTTCAAGGATTTCCGGGGAGAACGGGTCATCGTCGAGGACCGGGATGGTTCCGTGGTTAACGGGGCAATTCGTCACTGTCGACATGGGGGTAGCTCCTAAAGATCCAGCACGAGGCGATCGGTGATCGCGCGTGAGACACAGACAAACATCCGGTCGTTCTTGGCGCGCTCCGCGTCATTGAGGAGCGAGTCACGGTGCTCTGGGGTACCCCGGAGCACGCTGACCTCACAGGTCCCGCACACGCCTTCGTTGCACGAGGAGAGCACGGGGACGCCGGCGTCACTCAAGGCGGAAAGCACCGTTTCATCGGTCCGGACGGTGATGCACCGCTTGGAGAGCGCCAGTTCGAGCGTGAACGGTTCGGTCCGCACCGGGGCCGGCAGGGTTGCCGGCACGAAGCGTTCGAAGCGCACCGCCCAGGACGGCCAGGCGGCTGCGGCACCGGCTACGGCGTTCAGGAGCGGCTCCGGTCCGCAGCAGTAGACCCGTCCCCCGTCAACGGTTTCGTTCAGGAAGGTGAGATTCAGGTGGCCCAGCTCGTCCTGCGGCCAGATGGTGACTTTGTCTCCGTACTGCGCCAGCTCGTCGAGGAAGGCCATCGAGGCGCGCGTGCGGCCGCCGTAGTGGAGGTGCCAGTCAATGCCCAGCTGTTCGGCGGCGGCGATCATCGTCATGATGGGAGTGATCCCGATCCCGCCGGCAATGAATTCGTAACGGGTCGCCTGAGTCAGGTGGAAGTTGTTGCGGGGAGTTCCCACGGTGAGCAGGTCCCCGACGGCGAGCCCGTCATGGATGTAGCGTGAGCCGCCCTTGGAGTTCGGTTCGTTCAGCACTGCCACCTCGTACGCGTGTGCGTCCCAGCGGTCCCCGCACAGCGAATAGTGGCGCGAGAGGGCTCCGGCGTCCGCGGTCGGGAGCACAAGTTCGATGTGTGAGCCGGGTGTCCAGTCAGGGACGCGGCCGTTGTGTGGCTCCTCGAGGCGCAACCGCACGACGCCGTCGGCGATGACATCCTTCCGCGCGACCCGGAGGCACTGGATTCCAGGGTGACCGGCAGCGGGCTTGGAGGCCGACGAAGCGTCGACCGTGAGCGAAGCGGCATGAGTAGGCATATGACGATCATCCGTGCAAAGCACCGCTGTAATCAATCTCACATAACTTATCAAGGCGATAGCCACAGATGTATGCCCCGGAACTTGACAGCAATAAGCGAGGATCTGCGGACATGACAAAGTCCCCTTCACCACTGGTTGTGGTGAAGGGGACTTTGAACCACCTTAAGCCTTGCTCCGTTACGCGGTGCGTCGCGCGCGCTGGCGCTTCAGCTCATTGCGGGCCAGAGCGTTCTTGTGCACCTCGTCGGGGCCGTCGGCGAACCTGATGGTGCGCGCATAGGCAAACGCCGAGGCCAGGAAGAAGTCCTGCGAGAGCCCGCCGGCGCCGTGGACCTGAATGGCCTTGTCGAGGATCCATTCAACGGTTGACGGGGTGGCGATCTTGATGGCCTGGATCTCGGTGTGGGCGCCCTTGTTACCCACGGTGTCCATGAGCCAAGCGGTCTTGAGCACCATCAGGCGCAGCTGCTCAACGCGGACTCGGGACTCGGCGATCCAGTCGCGGATCACGCCCTGTTCGCTCAGCGGCTTGCCGAAGGCAACGCGCTCGTCGGCGCGTTCGCACATCATCTTGATAGCGCGCTCTGCCATGCCAATGGCCCGCATGCAGTGGTGGATGCGGCCGGGGCCCAGACGGGCCTGGGCGATGGCGAAGCCGTCGCCCTCCCCGCCGATAAGGTTGGTGGCGGGAACCCGCACATTGGTGAACACGATCTCGGCGTGGCCGCCGTTGTAGTGGTCCTCGTACCCGAAGATCTTCATGGCGCGCTTGACCTCGACGCCCGGGGTGTCCCGCGGAACCAGGATCTGGCTCTGCTGGCGGTGCCGTTCGGCGAGGGGATCGGTCTTGCCCATCACGATGAAGATCTTTGCGTTGGGATTCATCGCGCCCGTAATAAACCATTTGCGACCGTTGATCACATAGTCGTCGCCGTCACGCACAATGCTGGTCTCCACGTTTGTCGCATCGGAGGAGGCTACGGCCGGCTCCGTCATGGCGAAGGCCGAACGAATCTCACCCTCAAGCAACGGCTTGAGCCACTTTTCCTTCTGCTCTTCGGTACCGAACTCGGCGAGCAATTCCATGTTGCCGGTGTCCGGGGCCGAGCAATTCAGTGCTGCCGGCGCAAGCGTCCGACTGCGCCCTGTGATCTCGGCAAGCGGGGCGTACTGCACGTTGGTCAGCCCTGCCCCTTCTTCGCCCGGCAGGAACAGGTTCCAGAGCCCGCGGCGGCGCGCTTCGGTGCGCAACTTCTGCAGGATCGGCGACTCCGACCACGCGTACGGGTTCTCGAGGTTTTCCAGCTCTTCCTGGTATGCCGCTTCGGCCGGGTAGACGTGCCCGTACATGAAGTCGACGAGCTCCTTCTTCAGAAGCTCAGTCCGCTCGTCTGTTGAGAATTCCATCTATTTGTACTCCTTGAGTGAGTCGAGCCCGAGCCCCAGCAACAAAGGCACAGTTCTGCCGCTGTCTTCGAAGCCCGCGCCAACCGTCTGGCGATTGATGTGTCTGAAGCGGACGCCCTCGGAGATCCCCGCCAGCTTGAAGCAGGCCAGTCCCAAATAGAATCCGAATCCGTCGAGTGTGCAGCCGCTCTGCGCCTCGTAGAGCCCCATGATCTCTTCCGCGGACGGGTATCCCGGCGCCAGCGTCACGTCGTAGGTGGCTGGGTCCGTCGATTCCCGGGCTGCCACGATCCTTGCGCGGCGCTGATACGTCAGCATGAGCGCCAAATCAAGCAGCGGGTCCCCGAGCGTGGCCATCTCCCAGTCGATGACCGCTGCCGGCAGATCATCCGCACCCATCAGCACATTGTCCATGCGGAAATCGCCGTGGACGATGCCCGAGTAGGACCTGGACGGGACCGCAGCAGCGAGCTTGTCGTAAAGCTCCTCGGCACCGGGAAGATCGCGGGTAAATGAGGCGTCAAGTTGCGTCTTCCAGCGCTTCACCTGACGACCGAGGAAACCCTCCGGCCGTCCGAAACCGCCCAGGCCGACGTCGGAGGGATCCACCCGATGCAGCTTCGCCAGGGTGCCCACCAGCTCCGTCGCGATGGCCCGTGTGCGTGGCGCCCCGAGCGGCATGATTTCCTCGGCATACCTGAACGGCACACCCTCGACCCGCTCCATGAGGTAAAAGTCGGCCCCCAGGACCTCCTTGTCACCGCAATAGGCGATCATGTTCGCAACAGGGACGTCCGTAGCACGAAGTGCATCAGCAATGGTGTACTCGCGGCGCATGTCGTGGGCGGTCGCCATGATCGTACCCAGCGGCGGGCGGCGCACGATCCATTCATGAATACCGTCAGTCAGTACATAGGTCAGGTTCGACTTCCCGCCCTCGATCAGGCTGGCCGAGAGCTCCCCGGCTACCAACCCCGGCACTTCGTGGTTCAGCCAGTCCCGGAGCCGCACCAGGTCCAGCCCGGTCGGCGACACCGGGTTCGCGCCGACACCATTGGCAGCTGCGCTCCTCATCGTTTCACTCATGCCCGTGCGAACTCCGGAACGAGCTGTTCGTAAGTGATATCGCCCTTCTTGACGCTTCCGAAGCGCAAAGCCAGATCTGCCATGCGCTCAACGGTCTCCCTTGGCGCTTTGAACATCGGCTTGAGGTTTGGTGCCACCTGGTTCACATAGTGGTCAACGTAGGCCGCGGCGATTTCAGGCGCCTTGCCGCCAAGTCCGCTGGTGTTCAGCAGATCGGCCGCCGCCTTCTTGTTGTTGACAATCCACTGGCTGCCATCGTCCTGGGCTGCGAGCCAGTTCCGGACAAGCTCCGGTTGCTGCTGCGCCGTTTCCTCGCGGACGGCGATCGCGACGACTGCCTGGTTGCGCATCAGGTCGGGGGCGCTCGCTTCGGCGAAGTCGATGAGGACCGTTCCACCGGACTCCTTGGCTACGAAACGCGTCGCAGTCCACTGGACGGTGACGTAGGCGTCGATGCGATTGGCGGTCAGGTTCGGGATGCCTTGGGCGGTGGGACCGACGGCAAGAACCGTGACGTCGCTGTACTTCATTCCTGCCAGCTCAAGGGCGAGCTTCAATTGCAGGTCGCCACCTGCGCCCACGGAAGATACACCGATCCTCTTGCCCTTCAGGGAGCGGATCTTCTCCTCGAAGCTCGCGTCAGCTCCCGGCCAGCTGGAAGTCTTGCTGCCGACGATCCCATACGTGGTTTCGACTGTGCGGAAACCGGCAAGCACCGGACGTTTGCCTTTGGAGCTGTTCGCGTGGGTTGCCATCAGCAGCAGGGTGTCGGAGGCATATCCATCGACGGCGCCGGCAACCAGCAGTTGGAATGCCTGGACTCCACTTTGGGGGCTGAGGTGCTTGGGGACATCAAGTTTGTGCTTCGCGTAGTCCTTGTTGCTCAGGTTGATCGCATCAAGGAAGTACGCATCGCCGGGAAACGCCGCAACGGCGAAACTCTGCGGCTGGCCGGCGGCGGCAGCACCGTTACCGCTCCCACAGCCCGCCAACAACGAGGCCGAGCCAAGTGCCGCTGTCCCAAGGCCGAAATACTTCAGCAGCGAACGTCGCGAGACGCCGCTGTCCAACGCCAGCAGATTCCCCAAGGGCGATCGGCTGTTCTGTGACTCAAACATTTCTACTCCTGTGTAGTTTTGAGGCCGGATGGCCTGAACCGGGCGCGCGGCCCGCAGTGTCTTGGCTATCGGTCGTTCCTGGCGTGTTCCATGACCTCCCGGCCCACTGTCTTTCCATCGGCGAGCCGCTGGAGGGCTTCGGGCACGCCGTCCAAGGTGAATCTTTCGCTGACGAAGGGATCGATTGCCCCGGAGTCCGCCAGATGGCTTAGCTCCTTGTGGCATTCATCGACCGCGGCCGGGTTCTTGGTGTTGTACAGGCCCCAATGGATGCCGATGATCGAGTAGTTCTTCACCAATGCGTGGTTCAGCGGGGCGGACTGGATCTCACCGCCGGCGAAGCCGACCACAATGATCCGGCCCTCGAACGCGATGCATTTGGTCGAGCGCTGGTAGGTCTCGCCGCCGACCGGGTCGTAGATGACGTCCGCGCCCTTCCCGCCGGTGAACACCTTGACCTGCTCGACGAAGTCCTGCGTCCGGCGGTCGATGACCAGGTCGGCGCCGAGCTTTCTGGCATATTCGGCCTTGGCCTCGCCGCCGACCACGCCGATCACCTTGGCGCCGGCAGCCTTGCCGAGCTGGATGGCGGCACTGCCCACCCCGCCTGCTGCGGCGTGGACCAGCAGCGTCTCGCCGGGCTGGATCCGGGCCAGCCGGTGCAGGCCGAACCAGCCGGTCTGGTATCCGATGAACAGGCAGGAGGCCTGGGCGTCGTCGAGCGAGGCGGGCGCCTGGTGCACCTTGTCCTGGTCCATCAGCGCGTACTCGGCGAATCCGCCGTACGGAAGCGTGGTCAGGCCCAGTACCCGGTCGCCCACCGCGGCGCGGGTGACGCCAGGACCCGTGGCCACGACTTCGGCGCAGACTTCGCGTCCAGGCGTGAAGGGCAGTTCCGGCTTGACTTGGTACACGCCCCGGCACATCAGGACATCGGGGAAGTTCGCCGCGGAGGCCAGGACGCGCACGACCAGCTGGCCTTCGCCCGGGACGGGTACGGCGCGTTCGACAAGCTGCAGGGCGTCGACGGGTTCCCCGAGTTCGGTGACCGACCACGCCTTCAAGGTGCTGGGGATCGACATGGCCTACTCCGCCGCGAATTCGACAAGTGCCTGGCCAGCAGAGACCGTGTCGCCCTCCGACACGTGGATTGCCAGCACTGTTCCCGCGTCCTCCGCGATGACGGGGATTTCCATCTTCATGGCCTCAAGGATCATGAAGACGTCGTCTTCCTCGACCCTGTCACCCGGTCCCACCAGGATCTTCCATACGCTGGCACCCATTACTGACTGGATTGTCTCTGCCATGCTCATGCACTCCTTTTGGCCGCGGCCTTGAGGCGCTTCTGGATCTTCTCCACCACGCCGGTGTCATAGTTTCCTGCCGTGAATTCCTCCGAGGCGAGGATTTCCTCGAGGAACGGCTGGTTGGTTGTCAGGCCCTCGATCACGAACTCGCCGCAGGCGACGATGGCACGGGCCAGTGCTTGCTCGCGGGTCTCTCCGTAGGCGCACACCTTGGC
This sequence comes from Arthrobacter methylotrophus, assembly GCF_039539965.1. NCBI lineage: Bacteria > Bacillati > Actinomycetota > Actinomycetes > Micrococcales > Micrococcaceae > Arthrobacter > Arthrobacter methylotrophus. Next base: position 2,568,776 of record NZ_BAABED010000001.1, read on the forward strand.
GACAAGCGAGTCGAAGTGAGGGGTGACCTCCGTGCCTGCCACGTAGCCGGAATCGACGCGGATGCCCTCGCCTGCGGGTTCGACCCAGACATCGATAGGGCCTGGGCTTGGGAAGAACCGCTTGGGGTCTTCGGCGCAGATCCGCAGCTCGATCGCGTGTCCGCGGGAGACCGGGTTGAAGTCCGCAGTGGTGGTGCCCGAGGCGGCGATGCTCAGCTGCTGCTCGATCAGGTCCACGCCGTGGGTCAGTTCGGTGATCGGATGCTCGACCTGGATGCGGGTGTTCATCTCCAGGAAGACGAAGTCCCCGCTGTTCGTGTCGAGCAGGAATTCGACGGTGCCCGCGTTGCGATAGCCCACGGATCCCGCCGCCGCGATGGCCGACTCGATCAGGCGTGCGCGCACGGCCGGATCGAGGTTCGGGGCCGGCGATTCCTCGATGAGCTTCTGGTGGCGTCGCTGGGTGGAGCAGTCGCGCTCACCCAGGGCGACGATCGTGCCGTCGTCCAGGCCCAGGACCTGGATTTCCACGTGGCGTGCCGATTCGACGAAGCGTTCCACAAAGACGCGGTCGGAGCCGAAGCTGCGCTCGGACATCGATTTGGTGTTCTCGAACGCCTTGCGCAGTTCCTCGTCGTCGCGGGCCACGGCCATGCCGATGCCCCCGCCGCCGGCCGAGGCCTTGACCATCACCGGATAGCCCACGCGTTTGGCTTCGGCGACGGCCTCGTCGCCGGTCTTCAGGGCCGCACCGGCGTCGCCGGAAATCGGCACCCCCGCGACGGCGACGGCGCGCCGCGACTCGACCTTGTCACCCATGATGTCGATGACCTCGGCCGACGGGCCGACCCAGGTCAACCCGGCCTCGGAAACGGTCCGGGCAAAGCCGGCGTTCTCGGCCAGGAACCCGTATCCCGGGTGGACGGCGGTGGCGCCGTTTTCCTTGGCGATGGCCACGATCTGTTCACCGTCGAGGTACGCCTGCACGGGAATGTCCCCCTCGAGCTGAACGGCGACATCGGCCTCGGCGACATACGGAAGACCCGCATCGACCTTGTGGTAAACAGCTACCGTGCGCACACCCAGCCGTTTGGCAGTTCTGATGATTCGTCGTGCGATTTCGCCGCGATTGGCGATCAGCAGGCTTTCTGGAAATGAATTCATGGTTCCGTCCTCTTAGAAGCTTGTCGGCCAGGTGCTCAGGTTGTGTTCGCCCACCCCGTTGCTCCGGGCCCGGTAGTGGTCCTTCAAGGCGCCGAGGATGAATTCGCGCGTCTCGGCGGGGTCGATGACCTGCTCGAATCCGTAGACCCGGGCCACGTCGTAGGCGGTGGTCCCCTTGGCCATCTCGGCAAGGCGCAGCTCGTACATCTCCGGGTCAGTTTGGGGGTCGAGTCCGTGGACAACGGAGACCGCAGAGGTCGGGTCCATGAAGCTGACCTCGGTGGACCACCAGCCGGCCGTGGCGTCGGCGGTTCCGCCGCCGCCCATGTTGATGAAGGCCTGGCCGTAGTTCTTGCGCATGGTCACCGAGATCTTGGGCACGGTGACCAGCGAGAGCGCGTTCATCCAGTTGATGATCTTGCCGGCGACCTTGTTGTGCTCGGCTTCCAAGCCGATCAGGAATCCGGGCTGGTCCACGAGCATAATGACCGGGATGTTGTAGGAGTCGCAGAGCACCAGGAAGCTGGTGGCCTTGTCGCAGGCAGCACCGTCCAGCGCGCCGCCTTTGAACATCGGGTTGTTGGCGATGATGCCCACGGACTGGCCGCCGATGCGGGCCAGCGAGGTAACAAGGGACTTGCCGTAGCGGGCCTTGATCGGGAATACCGAGTCGGTATCGGCGATGATGTCGATAACCTTGCGCACATCGTAGGTCTTCGTGCGGGACTCGGGGACAATCTGGTTCAGTTCGGCGGCGCGCTCTCCCGAGCCGGCGGGGACCGGTGCCAGCGGCGGGGCTTCGCCGTTGTGTGCGGGCATATAGGAGAGGAAGCGGCGGACCAGTTCAATGGCTTCCTCATCGGTGTCGGCCACCGCGTCGGCGTAGCCGGTGACCTCGGCGTGAACCTTCCAGCCACCGAGCTCCTGCGCTTCAACCTGCTGGCCAGTGGCGCGGCTAACCAGGCCGGGGCTGGAGACGGCCAGCACGCTGCCTTTGCGGAAGACCGCGAAGTCGGCGGCGACGGTGTGCCAGGCGGCAGACCCGAAGCAGTAGCCAAAGGCCGCCGAGACCCAGGGGCTTTCACGCTTGCGCAGGAACCGGGTCTTGCCGTTGGCGTTGCCCATCCCCGTGCCGCCCATGGCGTCTGGCATTCGCACGCCGGTGGACTCGGAGAGGTAGACCAGCGGCATGCCGACCTTGCCCACGAGTTCCTTGAAGTTGGACATCTTCTTGTTGCTGACCGGGCTGGAAGAGGAACCTTTGACGGTGAAGTCGTAGGCAATGACCGCTGCACGCCGGCCGTCGACCTCGCCGGTGCCGGTGACCTTGCCGTCGGCCGGGGTCTTGTGTCGGTCAGCTTCCACGGCGGAGGTCGTGAACAGGCCGGACTCGCGGAACGTGCCGGGGTCCAGCAGTAATGCAAGACGCTCGCGGGCGTTCAGCCGTCCTTCGGCGCGGCGGGCCTCAAGCTTCTTGGGGCCGCCCATGGCCAATGCGGCCGCGCGACGCTCTTCGTGTTCCTGCTCGCGGCTGAGCTTGATTTCCTCGGTCTTGACTGCTTCCTGGGTCATCTCTTACTGCCTTCCGTTTGCGCCACGCGGCGCCTGGTGTGTCTGACGGCTCTGTTCGAGCACAGCCCGCGCGGCGAGGGCCGCGTCTTCGAAAGCCGGAAAGACCGGGATTCCCATCTTGCGGGCACGTTGTGCGTACGCCGTGATCAGCTCCGCGGTTCCCGCGCTGCCATCCGTTTTCAAGACCAGGATCTGGTGCGTTCCCGGCTGCGACTCGTCGCGTGCCTTTGCGATCGAGTCGATGATGTTGCCCGTGACGTCTCCATGGGTGGCCCCGAGGTTGCGCTGGATGATGCCCACGTTCAGGTGGGAAATCAGCACTGCGGGGTGGCTGTCGGCGAGCACAGTCTTGAGAATGTCCGCAGCGACCGCGCCGCTCCTGACGGCCAGTGTGCCGGCCGGCACGTCGATGGGGTTGTGGAATCCGTTGCCCGGAGGCAGGTCCAGCGCCTCGAGAGCCTCGATGACCTGGGCGGGAAGCGGCGAGGTTGCCACCCCCTGGCGGTCAAGGGCATCTGCGCCCAGCACGCTGGCACCGCCTCCGTTTCCGAAAAGCACTGCCTCACGGCCGTTGGGATGCACGCTCAAATCGAGTGTCGAAAGGGCGTGCAGCGCGGAGGCGAAATCGGCGAGGGAGTCCACCAGGGTCATGCCCGCCTGGCGGGCGATGGCCGGCCACAGGCGGTGGTTTCCTGCAAGCGCGCCGGTGTGGCTGGTGGCCGCACGTGAGCCCTCGGCGGTCCGGCCTCCGGCCAGCAGCACTATAGGCTTCCGGGTTTCGGCCGAGGCAAGCACGTCCAGGACCTGGCGGGCCACGGCCAGCGACTCCAGGTACAGGCCGATAACCTGCACCTCATCGTTGCGCAGGAAGGACTCGACGAGTTCGGCGGCGTCGACGTCGGCGCTGTTTCCGATGCTGATCACGCTGTGGAAATCGATGCCTCGAGCCGCCCCGACGCGCAGGATGTCAACGCTCAGCCCGCCGCTCTGCGAGACCACTGCAGTGGTTCCTGGCGTCAGCGGGGCCTCGGGGACGAAGGAAAGCTTCCCGGCCGAGGCGTGGGTGCCCAGGCAGTTCGGGCCGATCAGGCGAATGCCCGCCTCGCGCACTGTGGCAACGAGCGTGGCCTCGAGTTCCTTGCCTTCTTCGACCTCACCGAAACCGCTGGAAACTACCTGGGCGAACCGCACCTTGCCGGCGCCCTGGCCCAGCGCCTCGGCGACGCGTGCCCCGGGCAGTGCCACGAAGGCGTAGTCGATGGGTTCATCGACGTCGGCCAGCGAGGCGACTGTGGGCAGGCCCTCGATCTCGTCGGCGGCCGGGTGGATCGGGACGATGGCGCCCTCGAAGCCGCCGGCGCGGATGTTGCGGATGAACCGGTTGGCAAGGTTTGGGCGTTTGCCGCTTGCACCGAGTACTGCGATCCTGCGGGGCTGGAACAACGGCGAGAAATCCGTTACCCGGCCATCCTTTCGGTCGGCGACCACGACGCCGTCGGTTCCCAGCGGCCCGACGACGAAGCGGGCATCCACTGCGACCGCACGCGTGTCGGAAACGATCACCGGGTTGAGATCGATTTCGACGACGTCATCGGGAAGGGAAGCTAGAAGGCCTCCAGGGCCGGCAAGTCGCGAGATCAACGTGACAAGGGCCGGGACATCTGCTTTCACGCCGCCACGTGCACCGTTGAGCACCTTCATGCCGCGCAGTTCCTGCAGCATGTCAAGAATCTGCTCGTTCGACAGGGGCGCCAGGCCAAAGGCAACGTCTTCGAATACCTCCACAAGGACCCCGCCAAGGCCGACCATGACGGTCCAGCCAAGTCCGGGCGCGCGCACCGCGCCGGCGATGATCTCATGGCCGGCCGGCACCATTTCCTCAACGAGCAGGCCATCCAGTGTGTGTCCGAAGTCGGCCAGGCTCTCGCGCATCTGTGCCGCGACTTCTTCAAGTTCGGCGCGGGTCACGCCAACCCGCACGCCGCCGGCGTCGGACTTGTGCACGAGCGTCGCCGAGATCGCCTTGACGACCAGCGGTTCGCGCAGGTGGCCCGGAAGTTCCTGGCCCACCGCAATTTCGACGCCTTGGGGGGTATCAATTCCACATGCCGACAGCAGGGATTTCCCTTCGGCCTCGGTAAACATGGCCGATTCTCTGTTTCTGGCCTGTGCGATGAACTCGACGATTGTCTCGGAGCGACTCGCTAGGGCTGTTTCAACTAACAACGGGGGGCACCTCACTGAACGTCGGATCCGGACGGCATACTCTCGCGTCCGGTGTGATTTCAGTCTCGCCAGCCAACTCGGCCCTGGGAAGGTCGCCAGCGCTGGCAGGGTGATATGCCTGCGCTATCGGCACGGGTACCGAACGCCCCTAAGGGGCCGGCCGTTGGGCATGCCAAAAAGGCCGCCGGCTAGAAAGGCGCGGCGGGCCTGTCAGTTGCTTAGAAGGTCTTGGCGGCTTCCCGCAAGAGACGCAGGAACGCCTGCACTGCCGAGGACCTGGCCTCGTCTTTCCTGACGATGGCGGAAGTACTGGCACGTGCCCATTCGAAGGGAAGCGGCACGAGCGCAACACCCTTGCCGCTGATGGTCGAATCGAGAAGCGTGTTCGCCATGCAAATTCCGACGCCGGCGCGCACCATGGCTTGCGCGGCCTCGGCATTGGGTGTGGCGTAGACGATTCTGGCCTCGATCCCTTCCAGCATTCGTTCAAAGGCCACGCGCAGGATGCTTGACTCTGCAGGAAAGATCAGTGCCTCCCCTTCCAGGTCTGCGGGTTCGAAGTCATCCTTGCCGGCAAGCCGATGGCCTTCGGGAACGGCCAGAACCAGCCGGCCTGAGACGAGATCGATGTGGTGCAGCAAAGCATCTTCGGCCGGAACCAGTTCGATACCGGGCAGGCGGGTTACCAGGCCGACGTCGAAATGGCCGCTGAGGACGCCGCGAACCACCATCTTCGAGGGACCCTCGTCGACTTCGAAACGCACATTGGGGAATTCGGTCAACAGTCGTTTTACCACCGTGGGAAGAATCGACTGGGACCCGGCCGGCACCGTTCCGAGCCGGACCGTGCCCAACTTCAGGCCGCCGATAGCGCTGGCTTCCTCGCGCAGCATACGCTCGGCCTGAACAGCCGCAACCACGTGCGGCATGATCCTGTCTGCCGCATAGGTTGGCCGCACACCCTTCGCACCCCGGGTCACCAGGATGACACCCAGGTCCTCTTCGAGCCGCTGTACCTGGTTCGTGATAGTCGGCTGGGAGATGTCGAGTTCCTTGGCAGCTTGCCGGAATGAGCCCGTCCGCAAGGCTGCCTCCAGATAGCGCAACTGTGCGAACCTCATAGCTTTTTCTCCTCTGCTGCCGCGGTCGATTACCGGTGGATGACCACGTTACTCCGATCACAACTCCGGGGATATTTCCTCTGCGGTCACAAAGGATCCGAATGGGATGATGGGTTGTTGTCGACCCTGGTCAGGACTATCTTGTCCACTTGGTCACGAGCTTCTGCAAGCCCGAGATGGAAAGGTCAAGGACCATCGACAGCAAGCCCATGGCCAGCAGGATGGCGAAGGTTTCCGAAACGTGGAAGTTGTTGGTCACCACCACCAACCGCTGGCCAAGTCCGGTGTACGCGCCGACCATTTCCGAGACCACCGCACCGAGCACCGAGTACACGGCGCCAAGCCGTAGCCCGCCCACGATCGACGGCAACGCGGACGGCAGCTCGATCTTGAAGAAGCGTTGCTTGGCCGTCATTCCCAGTGACTTGGTCAACTGTTTGATGTCGTGGTCGATCCCCTGCAAAGCACCAATGGTGCTGGTCATCAGGACGAAGAACACCACACTGAAGGCAACAAGCGCTTTCGGGCCGAAGCCCAGGCCGAACCAGAGGATGAAGATCGGCGCCAGTGCCGGACGGGGAAGGCTGTTCATCAGGGTCAGGAAGGGCCTCGCTGCGACATGAAGAACCTCGACGCGGGCGAAAATGACCCCTGCCAGGATGCCCAGGATCGCACCGGAGACCAAGCCGGCCATGGCACCGCTGAAGGTCGCGGTCACATCGACCCAGAACGTGCCATCCCCCAGTTCCTTGATGAAGGATGTCCCGACATCACCGGGGGTGGAAACCAGTGTCGGATCCACGATCCCCTGACCGGTCACAAACGACCAGCTGAAGACGAAGACGGCGAGGGCACCGATCCTCAGGGCCCAGACGCTCAGCTCCCGCCTGATGCGTGATCGGCGCCGTTCCGTGAGTATCGTGTTGTCGTTGTAGGCCCGCGAGCCTGCGGCGGCGACCAAGGTGTCCGCCTTAGCGATCGTTTCCATGTCAAGCCCTTCCCTTGCGGTCTTCGGTGGTGCTGGCTGAATCACGCATTGCGCGGTGCCCGGACGAGCTTTGAGTCCAAAGGTGATGAGGTGTGCGGACCGCCGGTGACCTGCAGGACCGTTCCGGTGATGAAGCTCGAGGCCTCGGAGCACAGGTAGAGGCAGGCGTCGGCGACTTCTTCCGGCAGGCCCACGCGGCCCAGGGCCAGGAACTCGCCGAAGGACTTCTCGACATCCGCGTTGGCGAAGCGCGAGGACGGGGTCAGAGTGGCGCCAGGCTCAACGCAGTTGGCGCGCACGCCGCGGTCGGCCCATTCCCAGGACATGGTCTTGGTCAACGAGGCAAGCCCCGCTTTTGCAGCCGCATACGCACCACGCATCGGGTGGGCGTAGTTCGCCGAACCCGAGCCGACGTTGATGATGTTGCCGCCGCCCTGCCTCTCAAAGACCGGGAGGCAGGCGACCGAGACGTGGAAGGCACCGCTGAGGTTGGTGCCGATCGTTGCGTTCCACGCATTGGCTGACAGGTCTTCCAGGCGTGCCGCGAAGTTCCCGCCGGCGTTGTTGATCAGGATATCGATCCGACCGAACCCCTCCAGGGCAGCACGGACCAACGCATGGGCGGTCTCGGGTTCCTTGATGTTGCCGGTGACCACGATGGCCTTGCGTCCGAGTTCACGGATCTGCTCGGCCTTCGCTTCGAGCGCCTCGGCCTTGCGTCCGTGCAGGATCAAATCCGCGCCGGCTTCGGCGAACTTGTCGGCAAGCGCCGAGCCGATACCGCCGGAAGCGCCTGTCACGATGACGACCTGGCCGGTGAAGTCGAAGGTGGTCTGACCCGACTTTTTGCTGGTGCTGACTGTGTTCGTCATCTGACGTCCTCCTGATTGGTGTGTGCCCGGTGTGTGCGGCCGACTTCACGCATGGCGGGCCCTCCATGGCAATGGTGCGTTTGAGAAAGCTTCCTTCCATTCGTAGCCGTGGGCAACGTCAGAATCGCTATCGAGGTGATAGCCACGGATCGGGCCTGATTTTCTTGACTCTGCAGCCAAGGTGTTCAACGATTCATTGACCAGTGGGTGACGTGCACCACAGGATCAAGCTTCCCGGTTCCTCGTGTTCATTGCTGTGCCAGCGTGATCATCCTTGGTGCCGGCTCCGCAATCGTCAGCCAACGAAGACTGCCAAACGGGTCGGCCCCGCAAAATAACGACTGGAGCGACAATGCCCAACACAACCCTCCGCTCAACCGGCGATAGTGAGATTTCCATGAATGGACTGACTGAAACGGCATCGCAGCCCACCGCAGCCAGGGGAGTTTCAGTCGAGTTCGAGAATGTGAACCACAGCTTCCTCCACGGCAATCGACCAGTGCGGGTGTTGGACAACTTCAACCTGCGCATCGAACCGTCGGAGTTCGTCAGCATCGTCGGCCCGTCGGGCTGCGGCAAGACGACGGCCCTCGGCATGGTGGGCAACCTCTTGAAGCCGCGCAGTGGCAATGTTCGCATCGATGGTGCCGAGGTACGCCCCGGAAGCAATGACGCGGCCTTCCTCTTCGCCCGTGACGCTCTTCTGCCCTGGCGCCGGGTCCGCAGCAACGTCGAACTCGGCATGGAAATCCGGGGGGTTCCCAAGGAAGAGCGCCGCGGACGCGCCGAGGCATGGCTGCGCCGGGTTCGACTACACGAGTTTGCGGACTCCGACGTCCTCCACCTGTCCCAGGGCATGCGCCAGCGCGTCGCAATCGCACGAACCCTGGTGCAGAACCCCAAAGTACTGCTGATGGACGAGCCATTCGCGGCGCTGGACGCACAGACCCGCGCGATCCAGCAGGAAGAGTTCACCCAGCTCTGGGAAGCTGAGCGCCCAACGGTCATCTTCGTGACCCACGACCTTGAGGAAGCCATCCTGCTCAGCGACCGGGTTATCCTGATGGCCAGCCGGCCCGGCCGCATGGTGGTCGACATGAAGATCGAACTCGAGCGGCCGCGACGCCAGGAGATGCGACGGGACTCCGATCTGTTCAAGTCCTATTTCCACGAGATGTCCGATCGACTTCGAAGCGAAGTCGAACTCGCCGAACAGCGCATCAGGGAAGAGAGCCAGAATGGCTGAGACCCTGCAAAAGGTTGCCGGCGCCGATGGCGCCACCGTCGCGTACCGCCAGTACGGCAAAGGCCCGCGCCTGATCACCTGCCTGCACTCGTTGGCGTTGGATGGATCGTGGTACGCGCCGTTGGCCGAGGCACTTGGCGAAGACTATCGTCTGCTCGCACCTGACTTCCGCGGACATGGACAAAGCCCGCGAGGAGTCTCGGACCTCACACTGGGGCTTATTGCCCAGGACGTCGCCGCCATGTGGGACGCCGAAAACATCGAGAGTTCCGTGGTGCTCGGCATCTCACTGGGCGGCATGGTCGCCCAGGCTGTCACCGGCAGCTTCCCGGACCGGGTCGATGCACAGATCCTGATGGCAACCCGGGGCGGCTTCGATGAAGCAGCCACCCGCGGAACCCTGGCACGCGCTGCCGAGGTCCGGGCTCCCGGCGGACTTGAAGCTGCCGTGGACATGACAATGCGCCGCTGGTTCGGCGACGGCTCCCAGGATGCCGCGAACCCCTTGGTCCAGCAAGCCCGCGCACAATTCCTCGGCGCCGGCGGCAACACCGTCGCCGAGTATTTCGAAGCCATGACCCAGGTCGGCGACTTCCACACGGACTCGCCGCCACCAACCCTCGTGATCGGCGGCGACGACGACCAAAGCACCCCGCGTGCAGTGATCGAACAGCTCGCCGCCTCCATCAGGGACGCCGAGCTGCGCATCGCCCCGGGCGGGCATCTTCTCGCGTTCGAGAACCCCCACCAGGTCGCCGCAGCACTGCTGCCCTTCCTCGAAAATCTGGCTTGCTGGCCGCGCTGACGATCAGCGAGCAGACTAGTCCATATACCTGTTTTACGGAGACGACATGAACAAAACACTCGATCGCGCCATGACGGAGATGAGCGAAGAAGCTCTGAGCGCCCACCTTGAATCGGCCCAGGTGCCGGCCCTCGTCATGCTGACGGCCCACGTCACTGGCGACACAAGTGTGCTGCGCGATGAATGGCGGCCGAACCTGAAGACGCTTCCGCTCAGCGGCCTGGATCCGGCAACCGAGGCTGAGGCCCGCACCTATTGCTTCGAACTGCTCACGCCGTTCCTTGCTACCCAGGACGAATGGGCAGCGGTCCCCGACGAGTCGCTGCGGCGAAAACTTGCCACTTGGCTGATGGGCGGGGAGAACGAAGACGCCCAGGCCATGGCTGCGGTCGCGTTTACCCCCAACAACGTGGACCCGCGCCAGCCCCATTGGACGCTCCAGGACATCGCCCCGGACAGCGCACTAGACGCCGTGGTGATCGGCGCCGGATTCTCCGGCCTGCTGGCCGGCCTGCGCCTGAAGCAGGCGGGTGTTCCGTTCAAGATCATCGAGAAGAGCCTGGACGTCGGCGGCACCTGGTGGGAAAACACCTACCCCGACTGCCGCACCGACGTCCGCAGCCACATCTACACCTATTCCTTCGTCCAGCACGATTGGGAAACCCACTACGGCCGCCAGGAAAAGATCCACCGCTACCTGCACCAGTTCGCCGCCGACAATGGCCTGCTCGAGCACATGGTCTTCGGCACCGAGGTCACGGCCACCCACTGGGACGAGGAAACCGGAACCTGGACCCTTGAAACCAAGACGGCCGCAGGCGTCGGGGAAATCATCGAATCCAACATTGTGGTCAGCGCCGTGGGCCAGCTCAACCGGCCCTCGATCCCCAACCTCCTGGGCCTGGATTCCTTCAGCGGTCCGGTGGTCCACTCTGCGCAATGGGACCACAGCATCGATTTCAGCGGCAAGCGCGTGGTTGTCATCGGCACCGGTGCCAGCACCCTGCAGTTCGCTCCCGCCATCTCGAAGGTTGCCGAGAAGGTAACGATTTTCCAGCGCAGCGCCCCGTGGCTGCGTCCCACCCCGGTGCTGCGCCAGGAGATCGAAACCGGCGAACGCTGGATGCTGAACAACCTGAACCAGTACCGCGCCTACTACCGCTTCTCCATTTTCCTGCCCCGGCTCATCGGCAACCTGCCAGCCGCGACTGTGGACCCGGACTTCCCGCCGACGGAGGTCTCGGTCTCCGCCGCCAACGAGGAGCTGCGCCAGGAGCTGACCGCATACCTTGAGGAGCAGGCCGGGGACGACGAGGAACTGCGCAAGCAGATCATCCCCGATTACCCACCGGCCGCCAAGCGGGTCATCTGCGACGACGGAACCTGGGTGAAGACGCTCAAGCGGGACAACGTCCGCTTGGTCAGTCAGGGAGTGAACCGCATCGACTCCGACGGCGTGTGGCTTGGCGACGAGCACGTTCCGGCCGACATCATCCTGCTCGGCACCGGCTTCAAGGCCTCCGACTTCCTGCTGCCTATGTCCGTATCCGGCATCGGAGGCAAGGACCTGCACGAGACCTGGGGCATCGACGCGAGCGCCTACCTGGGAGTGACACTGCCTGGCTACCCGAACTTCTTCTGCATGTACGGGCCCAACACAAACACTGTTGTCCACGGGAACCTGGTGTTCTTCCTCGAATGCCAGGCCAACTACATCATCGATGCAGTGAAGACGCTGGCCGCCGGCGGCTACCGTGCGATGTCCCTGCGCCCCGACGTGTTTGCCGAGTACGACAAGGAAATCACCGAAGCCAGCGCCAAGCGCACCTGGGGCTGGTCCAAGACCCACAGCTGGTACATGAACGCCGAGGGCCGTTCCACCATCATGTGGCCGCTTCCGGCCCGCGAATACTTCGAACGCACCAGCCATGTGCGCAGCGAAGACTACAACTTCGGCTGACCAGCTCCCCCTTTTACTTCCACCATCCGACCCACCTCACCGGAGACTCAATTGCTCACCGAGACATCCTTGATCACCGAGGCCACGACGATCGTCGCCAACCTCGAAACCCGCTACCTTGCTGGAGGCCCCGACGACGGCGTCCCCGTGGTTTTCCTGCATGACGGTGCCTGGGGCGGTGCCTCCGACGTGACATGGAGTCGCGTCCTTCCGCTGGCCGCGGAGAAATTCCGCGTCATCGCACCCGACTTCCTCGGCTACGGCGGATCGGCCAAGTCGATCCGCGTGGACGTCTCGCCGTTCGCCTTCCGCATCCGCCACGTCTTCTCCCTGCTCGATTCCCTGGGCATCAACGGGCCGGTGCACCTGGTTGGAAACTCCTTCGGCGGATCGATCGGCCTGCGCGCGCTGGCCGATGAGACCTACCGCGGACGGATCGCCTCCGTCACCACGATCAACGGTACCGGCGGCCCGTGGAAGGCTCCGGACATGGCCAAGATCGGCGACTTCGACGGCACCCGGACCCGCCTTGAGGAGATCCTCGACATCCTCTGCGACCCTTCGGACGGCCGGGAAGCCCAGCTCGATGCCCGATTTGGCTGGGCGGCCGCGCCCGGGCACTTCACGGCCATGCGGGGACCACACATGCCGGTACCCGAGGCGCTCAAAGTTGAGCGCCCGGCCGATCCCTACCCCGCGCAGCTTCAGGGGGTCGCCACACCTGTCCTACTCGTGGAGTGCACCGGGGACACGCTGCTGGAAAGCGGCTGGTCCAAGAATCTCCAGGCCGCGCTGCCCAACGCACAGGCCGAACTACTGCCGTACAAGCACTGCCCCAACATCACCCACCCGCAGGAGACCTGGGACCTGATCGGCGGATTCCTCAAATCGACCATCGAAGGCGGCAAGTAATGACGGATAACGGCACGTTCCCGGCCTTGGTCCTCAGCGGCGGGTCCTCCGGCATCGGCGAGGCGTTGGCTGCGGACCTGCGGAACGATTGGGCGGTCACGTCCGTCTCCCGTTCCTTGCCCAGCAACCCGCTTGACGGGGTGAACTACGTCGCCGGCGACGTCGCCGGCGACGCTCCGCAGGCCGTGCGTGAATCCCTGGCGGCACAGGGCCGCACCAGCATCCACTCACTGGTCCACTGTGCGGGCATCGGGGTGTTCGGCCCGTTCATGGAGATGCCCAAGGCAGAGTGGGAGCGTGTGCTGCTGCTGAACCTGCACGGCACGCTGAACTTCGTCCAGGGCGTTGCGGACCTGGTGGAGGACGGCGGCAGGATTGTCCTCTTCTCCTCCGGCACCGTGTTCAAGGCTCCCGCGGGCGCGGCAGCCTATGCGGCCTCCAAGGCCGGCATCATCGGCTTCTCCCGGAGCCTCGCCGCGGAAATGGGCGCACGGAATATCACTGTCAACGTGATTGCCCCCGGCTTGGTCATGACCCCGCTGGCCACCCAGCTCGCCGGCGGTGAGGCAAAGAACATCGAGACCAGGGCCATCAAGCGAGCCTCGGTGGTCGAAGACTATGTCGGCCCCACCCGTTTCTTCCTCTCACCCGGCGCCGGGTTCGTGACCGGGCAGACCCTGGTGGTCGACGGCGGCTCGATCCGCCGCTGACCGCCAAGGTCCACACCATAGCCCGAGCGGCACCGGCGCAGACCGGCTCAATACTGCATTTGAAAGGTTCAAAGATGACCACAACGGCCGACCGTCGAACAGCTACCTCCGACTACTTCCAGCTGGATGATGACCTCAGCCAGGAGGAGATCGGCATCCGGGACAAGGTCCGGACGTTCGCCGAGAATCAAGTTTTGCCTGTCATCAACGAGTACTGGGAGAGGGCCGAGTTCCCCGCTGTGCTGCTGCCGCCGCTGGCCGAGTTGGGTATCATAGGCACGATCATCCAGGGTTACGGCTGCCCGGGCATGAGCCGCAAGGCCGCCGGCATGGTGGCCCGTGAGATGGCCCGCGCAGACGGCAGCCTGAACACCTTCCTGGGTGTGCACTCCAATCTGTGCATGGGAGCACTGAATATCCTCGGCAGCGAGCAGCAAAAAGAACGCTGGCTTCCTGCCCTGGCACGGATTGAAAAAACAGGAGCCTTCGCCCTGACCGAACCGGACCACGGCTCGGACTCCGTCGCGCTGGAAACCCACGCCCGGCGCGACGGGGACCAGTGGGTGATCAGCGGGCACAAGCGGTGGATCGGCAATGGACATGTCGCGGACGTTATTGTCCTGTTCGCCCGCAACACCGAGGACGGGAACGTCAACGCGTTCGTTGTCGAAAAGGACTACGACGGCTGCTACCCGGCGGGCTACTCCCCCACCGTGATCACCGGCAAGGTGGGCAAGCGGGCCATCCTGCAGGCCGACATCGTCATCGAGGAAATGCGCCTGCCCGCGGCCAACAGGCTCGAAGGTTGCCACTCCTTCCGCGACGTATCCCGGGTCCTGCAGGCGACCCGTGGCGGGGCTGCCTGGGAAGCCGTCGGACATGCCATGGCAGTTTTCGAGATTGCCGCCGATTACGCCCAGACCCGCCACCAGTTCGGCAAGCCGATCGCCTCCTTCCAGCTGGTTCAATCCCGGCTGGCGAACATGCTCAGCGAACTGACCACCATGCAGCTGCTGTGCACCCGGATGGCCGAACTCGCCGACCGCGGCCAGCTCACCAACGCCCAGGCGTCCATGGTCAAAATGGCCACCGCCCAAAAAGGCAAGTGGATCTGCAACGAGGCACGCGAGCTGCTCGGCGGCAACGGCCTGCTCCTGGAGAACCACGTCATCCGCCACATGACCGACATGGAAGTCGTCTCCACCTATGAGGGAACGGACTCGATGCAGGCGCTCATCGTGGGCCGCGACATCACCGGCATCTCCGCCTTCAACTGACGCCCTTCAACTAAACCCTCGACCCTTACCGGATCGGGACAGCACGACACAGACACGAACTTAAGGACTGAAAAAGATATGGCTGAGGCCTTCCTGATTGGTGGCGCCCGCACGCCCGTGGGCCGCTACGGCGGCTCCCTCTCGTCGATGCGCCCTGACGACCTTGCGGCACTCACCGTACGCGCCGCCGTCGAACGCGCCGGTATTGATCCGGCGGTTGTGGATGAGGTGATCCTCGGCAACGCCAACGGCGCCGGTGCGGAGAACCGCAACGTGGCCCGCATGGCCTGGCTCCTGAACGGCTA
Source organism: Arthrobacter methylotrophus (assembly GCF_039539965.1). Taxonomy (NCBI): domain Bacteria; kingdom Bacillati; phylum Actinomycetota; class Actinomycetes; order Micrococcales; family Micrococcaceae; genus Arthrobacter; species Arthrobacter methylotrophus. The sequence goes on from NZ_BAABED010000001.1 coordinate 2,583,934, forward strand.
CCCGGACAGCGTCCCGGGAATCACCGTCAACCGCCTCTGCGCCTCCGGCCTGTCCGCCATCATCATGGCCTCCCACATGGTCAAGGCCGGCGCCGCGGACATCGTGGTAGCTGGCGGTGTGGAGTCGATGAGCCGTGCCCCCTGGGTCATGGAAAAACCTGACAAGGCCTTCGCCAAGCCCGGAGCCGTCTTTGACACGTCGATCGGCTGGCGCTTCACCAACCCGGCGTTCCTCTCCGGGCCGAACTCCCGCGACGGCAAGGCCGCGTTCTCCATGCCCGAGACCGCCGAGGAAGTGGCCCGCGTATACGGCACGTCGCGGGAGGACTGCGACGCCTTTGCCGTCCGCTCCCATGAACGGGCCCTGGCGGCCATCAACGCCGGCCGGTTCGCCGATGAGATCGTGCCCGTGGGCATCACCGGACGCAAGGGCGCCACCACCCTCGTGGACACCGATGAGGGACCCCGGCCCGGGACCAGCCTGGAGGTCCTCGCCGCGCTCCGACCCGTCGTCAGGGGCGGCTCCGTGGTCACCGCCGGCAATGCCTCCACCCTCAACGACGGATCGTCCGCCATCATCGTCGCCTCCGAGGCCGCTATCCAGAAATACGGGCTGACGCCCCGCGCAAGGATCCTCGAGGGCAGCTCCGCGGGAGTGGCCCCTGAAGTGATGGGCATCGGTCCCGTCCCCGCAACCCGGAAGGTACTGGATCGCGCCGGCCTCTCGGTCAGTGACCTGGGCGCCGTCGAACTCAACGAGGCCTTCGCCTCCCAGTCGCTCGCCGTCATGCGGGAGCTCAAGCTGGAAGAGGACATTGTGAATTCCGACGGCGGCGCCATCGCCCTCGGCCACCCGCTCGGCTCCTCCGGGTCCCGGCTCGTCGTGACCCTGCTCGGACGCATGGAACGCGAACTCACCGGCAACGCCCGCAAGCTCGGCCTCGCGACCATGTGCGTCGGCGTCGGCCAGGGAACAGCCCTGCTCATCGAGGGCGTCTGATGACGGCGGTGGTGAACGACGCCGGAACCTCCCTGGACGCATCGTCCATCACGGCGCTGCTGATTGACGAACGCGGGGACCGTTTGGCGGTCCGGCTGCACAGGCCGGAGGTGCGCAATGCAATTGACCAGACCATTGTCGATGAGCTCCATGCAGTCTGCGCGCACCTTGAACGGACACCCAAAGTCCTGATTCTCTCCGGCACTCCCGGTGAGCCGGCCACCGGAACAACGGCCATTTTTGCCTCCGGTGCGGACATCGCCCAATTGCGCGGACGTCGTCGGGATGATGCCCTGGCCGGGATCAACTCCGGCGTCTTCGACCGGATCGCGAGGCTTCCCATGCCCGTCATCGCGGCACTGGACGGCTTCGCGCTGGGTGGCGGGGCGGAACTGGCCTACGCGGCCGATTTCCGTATCGGCACGCCGGGCCTGCGGATGGGCAACCCGGAAACCGGGCTGGGCATCATGGCCGCCGCCGGGGCAACATGGCGACTGCGCGAGCTCGTCGGGGAACCCTTGGCCAAGGAAATCCTCCTCGCCGGACGCACCCTGACAGGCCAGGAATGCCTCAGCGCCGGCCTGATCACAGAACTCGTTGAACCCGGGCACCTCCTGGATGCCGCCCACGCCCTGGCCGACCGCATTGCCCGGCAGGACACCCTCGCCGTGCGCCTGACAAAAACCGTCTTCCACTCGCCGCGGGAGGTCCATCCACTCATCGACAACCTGGCCCAAGGCATCCTCTTCGAATCCGCGGCCAAATTCGACCGCATGCAGCAGTTCCTGGACAGGAAGAAGCAGTAATGACAAACACCATCGAAGCATCCTTCGGCACTCCTGCCGGGCTCCTGCCAGCCACCCTCGGGGTACTGGGCGGCGGCCGCATGGGTGCCGGCATCGCCCATGCCTTCCTCCTCAACGGTTCGAAAGTGACCGTCGTCGAGCGCGACGACGACTCCGCCCGCGGCGCCCAGGAGCGCGTCGCTGCTTCCATCGCTGCGTCGTTTGACCGCGGTGCCCTGTCGGGGGATTGCGGTGAGGTCCTGAAGAGGTTCGAAACGAGCACCGACTACGCCGCCTTCGCCTCCTGCGACCTCGTGGTCGAGGCCGTTCCCGAGGACGGAAAGCTGAAGGCGACCGCACTCAGCGCCGTGGCGGAACACCTTTCCCCGCATGCCTATCTCGCGACCAACACCTCGTCCCTGTCGGTCAGCAGGCTCGCCGAGGCGCTGCCTAAGCCTGAGTCGTTCCTGGGCCTGCATTTCTTCAACCCTGTCCCCACCTCCACGCTCATCGAGGTTGTAGTCGGTGAAAAAACCTCCGAAGAGACTCTCGCCGCAGCAAAACAGTGGGTGTCTGGGCTGGGCAAAACCGCCGTCGTGGTCCAGGACGCGCCCGGCTTTGCCTCCTCCCGCCTTGGCGTCGCCATCGCACTGGAGGCGATGCGCATGGTCGAGGCAGGCGTCGCTTCTGCCGAGGACATCGACAACGCCATGGTTTTGGGCTACAAACACCCCACCGGACCCCTGAAGACAACCGACATTGTGGGTCTTGACGTGCGCCTCAGCATCGCCGAGTACCTGCATGCCACCCTCGGCGAGCGTTTCGCACCGCCGCAGATCCTGCACGACATGGTTGCTGCCGGTGATCTGGGGCGCAAGACCGGCAAGGGCTTCTACAACTGGAACTGATCGGGCGGCGGGGCGCAGCGGCGCCGCTCCGCCCTCGTTCCCGGAACACCCGACCACCACCATGAAAGGCCCACAGATGTCTGACATCAGTGATTTGATTGACTTCGATTCCTTGCTCACCGCGGAAGAGCGTACGCTGCGCGATTCCGTGCGGTCCTTCGTTGACAGCGAGATCAAGCCGAACATCGCAGGCTGGTACGAAAATGGCCACTTCCCGGTGGAGATCGTCCCGGAACTGGCCAAGCTCGGCCTACTGGGCATGCACCTGAAAGGCTACGGCTGCGCCGGCCGTTCCGCCGTGGACTACGGCCTGGCGGGTGCGGAGCTGGAAGCCGGCGACTCGGGGACGCGGACCCTTGTTTCTGTGCAGGGATCGCTGGCCATGAGCGCCATCTACAAGCACGGCTCCGACGAGCAGAAGCAGGAATGGCTGCCGGCAATGGCCAAAGGCGAGGTGATCGGCTGCTTCGGCCTGACCGAACCCACTGCCGGATCGGATCCGGGCAGCATGACTACTTTCGCCCGCTGCGACGGCGGCGACTGGGTGCTCAACGGCGCCAAGCGCTGGATCGGATTGGCGTCCGTGGCCCAGATCGCCATCATCTGGGCCCAGACCGACGGCGGGGTGCGCGGCTTCCTGGTGCCCACTTCGACCCCGGGATTCACGGCCACGCCGATCGGAGCGAAGCTGTCCATGCGCTCCTCCATCCAGTGCGACATAGAACTCACAGACGTTCGCCTGCCCGAATCCGCGGTATTGCCGAACGTCGTCGGGCTCAAGGGCCCGTTCTCCTGCCTGAATGAGGCCCGCTACGGCATCATCTGGGGCGCCATGGGAGCGGCCCGCGACTCCTTCGAGGCCGCCCTGGACTATTCCAAGGGCCGTATGCAGTTCGGCAGACCACTGGCCGGCTACCAGCTGACCCAGCAGAAGCTGGTGGACATGGCTTTAGAGATCAACAAGGGCTTCCTGCTCGCCCTGCACCTGGGCCGGAAGAAGGACGCCGGAACGCTGCAGCCGGACCAGATCTCGGTTGGTAAACTGAACAATTGCCGTGAGGCCATCAAAATTGCCCGCGAAGCCCGCACCATCCTCGGGGGCAATGGCATCACCTTGGACTACTCACCGTTGCGGCACGCGAACAACCTCGAATCCGTGCGCACCTACGAGGGCACCGACGAAGTCCACACCCTCATTCTGGGCCAGCGACTCACCGGCGTCGCTGCCTTCCGCTAAACCCGGAGCAGCAGCACTTGATCCAAAAATTAGGTCCCTTGGGTAACAGCGACGTTACCGGGACCCACGCGAAGGAACTCGATTCATGCAAACGTTGAGGCGAAATAGACCGTATCTGATGACGCGGTGGAAGTACCTGTGGCGTGGGGAGTTCGTCGGGCTGCGCCGGGAGGGGCGGGAAATAGACTCCGGCTGGGTCGATGACGTCAGCCCTGATGGCACCATCATGTGGATCCACCTGACAAAAGGAAGAGGCCGCATGATGGTTCACGTCAGCGACGGACTCGACGTCTGGCGAGTGGATACCCGGATATTGCTGTTGGGCGACGGTGGGAACACTAGAAGGGTAATGACATGTCCAAAGTGACCACACGGCAGGCAGTGCCAGAAATGATGACGCCACCGGGTCAAGAGTCACGCGCAAAGGCGTGGGGCCTGACGTCAGTACTGGTTTTGCTGTACACCGTCAACTACAGCGACAAGATCCTGCTCGGACTTGTCGCCCAACCCCTCAAAGACGAATTCGGGCTCACGTCAGCTCAAATCGGGCTGGCCGCGAGCGTGTTCTTCTTCGCGTTCTCGGCCGGGGGGTTCTTTGCCGGACTCATCAACAAGTGGGCCACTCTTAAATGGTCCCTGATGGCATTGGCCGTCATTTGGGCGGCCTGCATGGTCCCCATGATCGTCGCAGGCAGCTTCGTGGTTCTCCTGGTCAGCCGATTCCTGCTCGGCCTGACAGAAGGCCCATCGGGTGCGCTCATCCATACGGCCGCGTATTCATGGCACCCCATCGAAAAGCGCTCCATGCCCGGGGCGTTCATCGCCTCTTCAAGTTCGCTGGCAAAGATCGCCGCCGCACCGGCATTGGCCTTCCTCATCGTGCAATTCGGCTGGCATTCGGCCTTCGTTGCCATGCTCGTCGTCGGCCTGGGCTGGTGCGCGCTGTGGTACTTCACCTGGCGTCCGGGACCCTACGGCGAAGTCCGGATCCCGGGTGTCAAGGGTTCGGCCACTACTCCAGCTCCCGCCGTTCCGTGGATGTCGATCTTCCGCACGCGGACCTTCCTGGGTGCACTTGCGGCCGTTATCCCCATGTACGCCCTGCTGACCGCTGTCCTCACGTGGTTGCCGTCGTACTTCGAAGTCGGACTGGGTTTCACCCGCTTCCAGGCCGGAGCCATGTTCGGGTTCCCCAGCATCGCGGCAATGCTCGCAATGTTCTCCAGCACGTACCTCAGTGACAAGTTCATGAGCCGGGGCGTGAGCTCGAGGATCATGAGGGGAATCGTCCCGGCAGCAGGACTCCTTGTGTGCGGCGTATCGATGGCGGTGCTGCCCTACATCGGCACACCGATCGTCGTCGTAGTAGTTGTCTCAATCGGCTACGGAATCGGCTGCATCCTCGCCCCGATCATGAACGCAGCCATTTCCCAGATCTGTCCCAAGAATCAAGTAGCTGGTTCATTGGGCATGTTCCTTGCCTTGATGGCCCTTGGTGGCATCGTCGCCCCGCCATTGACCGGAATGATCGTGGACCAGGCAGTTTCACCTGCCGTCGGGTACGCACAATCCTTCCAAATATTCGGCATTGTTTCGATCGTCGGCGCGATTTTGGCCATGATCCTGGTGGATCCCGACCGTGACTCGGCGCGAGTGATGGCACAGCTTAAGACTGCTGCCTGAGGAGAACCCGACCGTGACCACCGCTGTTGCAAGATCCGCCACCCCGGGCCTGATGCGCCTCGGCGTGGTCCTGACCCTGGCCACGGGAATCGGCCCGCTGCTCACCACGGGTGTGAGTGCCCTGGGTCCTTTGCTGGCACGTGACCTCCACCTGACGCGCCTGGAGTTTGGCTCCTTCGCCGTGGTGGCTTGTGTTTCCGCGGCGATCCTGTCCACACCGCTCGGCTGGGCTGCCGACCGGTTGTCACAACGCACCGGGATCCTGATGCTCCATGGCTTCGGCCTGTGCGCCATGGTCGCGGCAGCCTTGTCCCAGTCCATGGCCGGCCTGTGGGTCAGTGCTGTCTTCGGCGGCGCAGCCCTTGGCCTGGCCAATCCGCTGACCAATGGCATGGTGGCGTTGCGGGTGGAGCCGGGCCGCCGCGGCATGTTGGTGGGCGTGAAACAAACGGGCGTCCAGCTCATCCAGGTGTTCACCAGCCTGGCCTACCCGCTGGCTGCCACGCTGGTGTCCTGGCAAGCAGGGTTCCTGGTGGGCGCCGCGGTCACCCTCCTGTCGCTCTGGGTGGCCCTGCACTACCTCCACGTCCGTCCCCAATGCACCGCTCCACCACGCGCATCCCGGAACGGGCCGCGCCGCGTCAAGGCGATAGGACTCGCGTGGCTCGTGGCCTACGCTTTCCTGTCTGGCGTCCAGTACCAGACCTTGGCCACTTACCTGCCGCTCTTCGCCTTCGAGGGCCTCCACCTGCGGGCCGAAATCGCAGCCCTGTGCGGTGTGGTGCTGGGGGTGAGCGGCCTGGTGTCACGGTTGGTCTGGGGCCGGCTGACGGAACGGTTCAGGGCCCCCGGGGTGCCGCTGGCCTTGATTGCGGTCTTCAGCGCTGTGGCCGTAGGGCTGGTAGCCGGTTCATCGCTCTGGGGAACGCAAGTCCTCATGTGGACAGGAACCGCGCTCTATGGTTTGTCCGGGAACGCCGCCATGGTGATCCTGCTCACGGTGGTTATGCGCCTGGTCCCGGGGTCCCAGGCCGGCGCAGCGACGGGACGGATCTCCATGGGGTTGTTCGCCGGCTTCGCCGCAGGTCCGGTGCTTTTCGGACTGCTGACCGACCACAGTGGCTACGCCGCGGGTTGGGTAAGCCTGCTCGCGGCAAGCGTGATGATGATCCTGGCACCGCTTGGCCTGCGCAGGCTGGCTGTTCCCGATCAACCCAAAAAGCAGACTGCCACGGATCTACGGCCGGCTGATACCCACTGAGGTACCCGCCGGGCAATCCCGGCCTCGGAACCCCCGAAGCCGGCCCGGGCGCTCTACGGGTTGTGCAAGCATCCTGCTGGCACCCCGATAGCCAACGAGGGATGGTTCCCGACCGCCACGTTGGCTACGGTCGGGACTGTGAGTGTTCTCTATTTGGTCCGGCACGGACAAGCATCATTCGGCACCGAGGACTACGACCGGCTGTCAACACGCGGCAAAGACCAGAGTCACGCGCTCGGCACCTACATGATGCGGGCCGGGACAACTCCAACCCGCATCGTCAGCGGCGGTATGAAACGCCAGCGCCAGACGGCACAGGGACTCATCGAGGCTGCCGGCTGGGACACGACCCCCGTCGTCGATCCGGGCTGGGACGAATTCAACGCATCCGAGCTGCTGGACGCTTATCCGGAAGAAGACCCGAGCGCCAAAACCGACTCGCGAGCCTTCCAGCGACTGCTCGAGAAAGCCTCTGCCCGCTGGGCCTCCAACAACCACGACGCCGACTATCTGGAGTCGTTCTCCGCGTTCACCCAGCGGATCGACACGGCCCTGGATAGCGCCGTCGAAGGGCTCGGATCGGGTCAGGACGCAGTGGTCGTCTCAAGCTCAGGCGCCATCGCCTGGGCAGTGGCCCGGCTTGTCAACGGCGGCTTTCCACAATGGCTTGCACTAAACCGGGTCACCGTGAATTCAGGTGTCACCAAGATCGTCACGGGTTCATCCGGGAAGACGATGGTGACATTCAACGACCATGGCCACCTTCCGCGCTCCTGGGTCACGTACCGCTAGGCGGCCCGGGACAGGCACCGACTTCACCCAAGAGTAAGGAAACAGGATTCATCATGACTGAACAACAACGCACGGCACTGGTCACCGGAGCAGGCCGCGGCATCGGCGCCGAAATTGCCCGGCGCTTGGCGTCCGACGGATTCAACATCGCAGCGCTCGACCTCGACAAGGCAGGGCTTGAAGCCCTCACCGCCGAGCTGACCGCAGCCGGTCACCGGGCCGTCGGCATCGTCGCGGACATCTCGGACGAGACGGCGGTCGAGGCCGCCGTCGCCCGCACGGCAGACGAGCTTGGCCCTCCTGTCGTGGTGGTCAACAACGCAGGCATCATCCGTGACAACTTGCTCTTCAAGATGACTGTCTCCGACTGGGACCTGGTCATGAACGTGCACCTGCGCGGATCCTTCCTCGTCGCCCGCGCCGCCCAGAAGCACATGGTCGAGGCCAAGTGGGGCCGCATCGTCAACCTCTCCAGTACCTCGGCCCTGGGCAACCGTGGCCAGGCCAACTACTCGGCGGCCAAGGCCGGGCTGCAGGGCTTCACCAAGACCCTTGCCCTGGAACTGGGCCCGTTCGGCGTGACGGCCAACGCGATCGCCCCCGGCTTCATCGAAACCGAGATGACCGCCTCCACGGCCGAGCGGATGGGCATCACCTTCGAGGACTTCACTGCCAAGGCAGCCGCGGCGATTCCGGTCCGGCGCACGGGAAAGCCCGCGGACATCGCCAACGCCGTGTCCTTCTTCGCCTCCGAGAACGCAGGGTTCGTTTCCGGCCAGGTGCTGTACGTGGCAGGCGGCCCGAAGGCATGAGGATCTTCAACGGCATCGACGACTTCGCACAGCGTGTGGGGGAAGAAATCGGCGTCACAGAATGGCGCACCATCACCCAAGAAGACATCAATGCCTTCGCCAAGGTGACCAACGACTACCAGTGGATCCACGTCGACACCGAGCGTGCCGCCTCGGGCCCGTTTGGCACCACGCTGGTCCACGGCTACCTGACGCTCTCGCTGGTCTCCGGGTTCATGTTCGACACCTACCGCATCGACGGGCTGTCCATGGGCGTGAATTACGGATCGAACAAGGTCCGTTACCCGGCCCCGGTCCTGGTCGGCTCGCGCGTGCGTGGCCGGATCAAACTTGTGGCGCTTGACCGCGGGGACACGTGGGCACAGTCGACGGTCCAGGTCACCATCGAACAGGAGCTCAACGGGGAGGCGAAAAAGCCAGGCTGTGTCGCCGAGGTCGTCTCCCGGCTCTACGAAGCCCCTGCCGCCTGAACCCGCGGCGCGGTGCGCACACCCGGTTGGCCCGCATACGTCAAGGACCCCTCATATCAGGAGCACCATGACCAGAGCAGCTATCGTTGCCACCGCCCGTACCCCCATTGGGAAGGCGCACCGCGGGGCCTTCAACAACACTTCGGCTCCCGAGCTGGCCGGGCACGCGATTTCTGCAGCCGGTCACCGCCATCCCGAAGCTCCTGAAGCTCCATGGACTGGGCGTTGAGGACATCGGACTGTGGGAGCTAAACGAGGCCTTCGCTTCGCAGGCCGTCTACTGCCGGGGCGTCCTGGGGATCGACCCGGAGAAGCTGAATGTCAACGGCGGAGCGATCGCACTGGGTCACCCGTACGGGGTGACGGGTTCGCGGGCCGTGGCCAGCGCCCTGCTTGAGGCACAGCGCCGCGACCAACAATTCGTCGTGGTGTCAATGTGTGTCGGCGGTGGCATGGGGGCTGCGGGCCTCTTCGAAGTCGCACGCTAGACAGGACCCGTTAAATGCGGCGCGCCCGCGCCGGAACATGACTACCGGCGGTTCCCCTCCGCATCACGTCGAGGGGAACCCCCTGCCTCCCTAGATGAATTGCACGCCGACAAAAGCCAACGCCGCGATGAGACCCCAGGAGAGCATCGCTGCGATGATGGCCCTGCCACTGGTCTGGAGCAGAGACCGGACCTGCACTGACGCCCCAAGCCCGTACAGGGCTGCGGCAAGCAGCAGGTCCTGGACCGTGCCGGCAACCTCCAGGACAACGGGCGGCAGGATCCCCAGCGTCCGCATAACGATCATCGCCATGAACCCGGCCACGAAGAGCGGGATCAGCGGCGGGAGCTTGATGCCGGTGTCCTCAGCGCCGTTTGCCGTCCGCCGGTGGCGGCAGCGTTCCACCAGCGCGGCTCCGGTGACCATCGGCGCAAGCATCAGCACGCGGGTGAGCTTGATGATCAGCGCTCCGGCAAGGGCAGCCGCACCCGCCGTCTGCGCCGTTGCCACGACCTGCCCTACATCGTGGACACTGGCTCCCACCCAGTATCCGAACTGAACACTGTCCAGGCCAAGGGGCCCCTTGAGCGCGGGAAGGGCCCCGATCGCCAGCGTTCCGCACAGGGTCACAAGGGCGATCGGAACAACGGTGTCGCGGTGGTCCGTTTTGGTGACCCCGCTCATGGCCCCAATGGCGGAGGCGCCGCAGATGGAAAATCCTGTGGCGAGAAGCAAGGGCTGATCGCCCGGAAGTTTGAGTGCCTTGCCGAGGACCAGCGTTCCCATAAAGGTCAGCAGGACAATGCCAACCACGATCGCCAGCGTCTTCCAGCCCAGCGCGGCCACATCGATGAGGCTGAGTTTGAGTCCCAGCAGAACGATTCCCAGCCGCATGAACCGCTTGGCGGAAAGTACCAGCCCGGGCTGCAGGACTCCTTCTACGGAGGTACTAATCCCGGGCAGATTTGCTGAAAGAATTCCCAGCATTACCGCCGCTGTGAGGAAAGGTATCACCGGGACAGTCGTATGGATCAGCCAGGCGACGGCGACGGCGGCCGCTGCCGCCGCCAGCCCGGGCAACTGCTTGTTCCGCAAACTTCGGGGAAGCAACGCAATTTGCCGTACGTCTTTCTCGGGGGTGGCAACGTCTTGTCTCATGGCTGCCTGCAATCCTCTCGGAGTCGGCAAGCGCCAGGCACCGGCTGGATCTCCTTTTTTCTTGCCGAGGGCTCGAGCCCCAGCAAGGTTATGCCGGGGAGTCGGCCGACGATTACACCCCGAAGTCCTCCACGGTTTTCACTGTGGCTCGATCCTCGAGCGGTGTTCTTGAAAGGGCTAAGTCGGGGTCTGCTCATGTCCCAATTCTCGATCGAGGTTTAGTCTGGGGATAGCCGTTTTCTTGACATAGGGGTATATCAAAATCGCATCACATGTCGCATTGTTATATGCTTAGCGCATGGCACAGTGGCCGGACCTGACCGTACTGGAACTAGTGGTCGGGGTGGACGATTACGGAAGCCTCAGCGCTGCCAGCCGACGGGCGGGCCTAGCTCAACCCAATGCGAGCCGGTCGATAAGATTGATGGAGCGCCAGCTGGGCATGACCCTGCTGCAGCGCAGTCCAACAGGTTCCACCCTCACCCCTCAGGGCACGGTCGTGGCCCATTGGGCGCGAAGAATACTCGCCGAAACACGGGAGATGCTGGAAGCTACCGATTCCCTGCGCGCTGAGAGGCGCACGGCACTCACGGTAGCTGCCAGCATGACCGTCGCCGAGCACCTCGTGCCCGGTTGGCTTGGCAAATTTGGAAGACTGCACCCCGAAGTGCGAATACACCTGCTTGTGCATAATTCCGCGCAGGTTTTCGAGGATGTGACCAGCGGAACCTGCGATATAGGCTTCGTGGAATCTCCAACCATCCCTCGGACCTTAAACAGCCTCACCGTTGCCCGCGACGAACTCGTCGTTGTAGTTCATCCTAAACACCCGTGGACCCGGCGACGAGACCCGATCTCCATCGCCGAGCTAGCATCAACGTCCCTGCTGGTCCGCGAACCGGGGTCAGGCACCCGGATTACGCTCGACCTGGCATTGCTCGAGTACCCGCGCGCAGCTCCCTTGCTTGAACTTGGCAGCGCGGCCGCTATCCGTACAAGCGTTTTGGCCGGCATGGGTCCTTCGGTGATGAGCACCCTTGCAGTGGCAGACCAAGTAAGGACCGGCGAACTAAAGATCGTGCCAGTGCAGGATCTTGTCCTGCGTCGGGCGCTGCGTGCGGTGTGGGACGGTCCCCGTCAACTATCAGGTCCAGAAGCAGAGCTCGTGCGGCTTGTTCGTAGCCCGAGAACATCTCAAGACTAGACTTCACGACCAACGCCCGGCAGAGGAAGCGAAGGATCTCCATCTCCATACAGAGTCGCCATCATCGCGGGAGACTGCCAGTGACGCCGGGCGCCGAGACTAGGCGTTCTTCGCCGGCCACATGCTTGCGGATAAGCTCTTCCTCCGACAGGAGCGCGATCCGCAGGTGGGATCGTCTCTCCCATGGTGTGCACTGGGAGAATCACCCCAAGTCTTGACCGGAGCGAAATTTGGTCTCACGATGCTGAAGGAGCCCTCATGCCGGACACCGATTTTTCGGCCGATACCCTGGAGGCCGATACCTCGCGGGGTGTTCTGGTCCATAGCGCAGGAGCGGCCGAGAGTGCCAGGCTCGCGGCAACCCTGCGCAGTGCGGAAAACGCAGTGGCGGCCCTCCCTCGGGGCGTCCCGGTCGGGGTCGTTGTCCAGGGCCCGGGAGTGGGTCTGCTGGTCTCAGGGTCAACGCTGGGGAAGACCATCAGCGAAGCAATCGGTCAAGGCATCCGGATCCTTGCGTGCCGGAATAGCCTGCGTTCAGCGGAGCTTACACCGGGGCAGCTCCACGCCGGTGTCGGATCCGTGCCTGCGGCAATTGCCCATCTGGCGATGCGGCAGTGGGAAGGGTGGGCGTACATCCGCCTGTGATACCGGCTTTCACGCCCCCACAATTGCGCAGGACTACCGGGGCGAGAACAGCCGGGCACGCGAGTCGGCCGCGATGATGCGCCACGACGTCGAACGCGTTGCTCTGACCGGGAACCTTTACGTGCTGCGCCGCCACCACGGCAAATGGGCGCCTGTCTGAGGGCAGCGATAGGATTTCCGGGGACAGCTTCCCGAACGGTCCTGAAAGAATCACACCGCATGCCGCACCTTGACGCCGCCGTCCCGCTCCACACCTTGCCGCAGATGCTCCTGGACGTTGCCGCCGTCGAGCGCAATATCGGCATCAAAGAGGCCTGGACGCGGGAGCGCGGCATGGTGCTGGCCCCGCACATCAAGACCACCATGACCCGCGAGATTGTCTGCCGGCAGTTGCCCGGCTCCTGGGGCGTGACCGTGGCGACCACCGCGCAGGCCGCCCACGCCATCGAGTGGGGTGCCACCCGGATCCTCATCGCGAACGAGGTGCTGTTCCGCGGCCACCTTGAGCAGTTGCGTGCATGGCTGGCGGCCGCACCGGAACTGGATATCTACTGCCTGGCCGATTCGGCGGCGGGTGTCCGGGCCATGGCCGAAGTGTTCGAGGACTCGCCCCGGCCGCTGAACGTCCTGATCGACGTCGGAACCCCCGGCGGCCGCACCGGGATCCGCAGCGGCCCCGAGGCCGGGCCGCTGGCCGCGGAGATTCGTGCCGCCAGCGGGCTGCTGCTGGCCGGCGTCAGCGCCTACGAGGGAGTGGCACCGAACACCCGGACGGCTGAAAACCTGGCCGGGATCGATTCGCACTGCCGCCTGGCCCGCGACATTTTCGATGAACTGCACCCCGCCTTCGAGGTGGAACTGCCGGTCTTCAGCAACGGCGGCTCTGCGTTCCAGGACCGCGCAGCCGCGTTCCTGCCGCACAACGCCTCCGTCAACGTGCTCCGTTCAGGCTGCTACGTGGTGCACGACCACGGCACCTACCGGAGCGTCTCACCGGTCCCCGGCCTCACCGCCGCGGCCGTGGTGCGGGCGCTGGTCATCTCCGCCCCGGAAGCCGGGCGCGTGGTCCTGAACGCGGGCAAGCGCGAATTGGCGTACGACGCCGGCCTGCCGGTGATCGTCTCCCGGTACCGTAACGGGGCCCTCCTGCCTGTCGGCGCAGACGCCAGGCTGACCCGCCTCTTCGACCACCACGCCATCGTGGACGACGCCGAGGGCCTGCAGGTCGGCGACATCGTTGACCTGGGCATTTCCCACCCGTGCTCGGTGTTCGACCGCTGGCGCGAGGTAGTGGCAGTCAGCGACGACGCCGTCGAAACCTGGCGACCGATGTTCTAAACGGTGCCTCAGGCGGCAGAAATCCGGAAGTATGCAACTAGGCGAGGGACGACTGAGCACGTGAGGGCTCCACGCCGCCCGGGTTCCCTGACCGAGGTCTCTTCGTCATCCCGCACTACGGTCACTGACCGCTGCACCACGTTGTCGAAGTCGAGGCTGCCCTGGCCGTCCGCAATCCTTGGTGGGGAGCTTGAGCGAGTTCACCATGTTGGTCCCGTACAGCTGGGACGCCCGGGCGGCAGCCGGCCGGGCGGTCGGGGTATCCGAGAATCACCACACCGTCGTTGGTAACCACGCGTTGGCCGGCGACGGAACCTTCCACGTTGCCGCTCTGGGCCAGCCAAGGGTGTAACCCGGGGCTCTAGATGGCCCAAACCCCGCGAACGCAAAGGAAAGAGGCACCCGGCCACACCAGCTGATTTATGCACAGTTAGAGGGCCAAAGGCCCCTGACCTGCGAAGACACTGTGCCCGAGGTGGGACTCGAACCGCATTCCGGTGCTCCGCAAACACAGGGAGTTCCCTGAAATATCCGCAATACGTGTCAGTCCGACGGCGGTACGGCCGAGTCCAGGGGCTCGTGGGTGCACACCGCATTTATTGGCCTTCGAACTCCTCCACTGACCGCTCATCGGGAATTCCGGCACATTAGCCTGGGACCCCCTCCACCGGAGCTATCGTCGAATCAGATGTTTCTCGATCAGGATGGCGCTGCGCCGCAAATCGATGTCGCCGGCGGCCACTCCCACCACCAGGTCGAAGCCCTCTTCCGTGTTGAAGTCGTGCCGGAACCCGTTGATCCACAGCAGCAACACCATGAGCGTCCAGGCAGTGCGCTTGTTGCCGTCGATGAGCGGATGAAACCTCGCCACGGACTCGAGCAGGGCTGCCGCTTTCAGGGCCAGTTGAGGATAGGCTTCCGTGCCCATGACCGTCGTTGCCGGGCGCGCCAAGGCGGAAGCGAGCAGCCCAATGTCACGGATGTGGAACCCGTACCGGTCGATCACCTGCAGTGCGTCCTCAATTTCGAGGTACTGACTCATGCATCCTCAAGGCGTTTAAGCAGCGCCGCGTCATGGCTCACCACAAAATCCAGACCCTCATTGATCTCCCGGCGGCGGCCGTGCCGCTGCAGGACCAGCTCGGCCCCCTGGAGCAGCAGCGCCGACTTGGACGTGTGCTCCTCGGCCGCAAGTTCATCGAGACGGCGGTCGAGGTCTTCCGGAACACGCAGATTCATGGCCATAACTCATGGTACCAAAACAGTACCAGTCCTCAGTTGACATAACACCAACTCCCCTATGAGCGGTCGAGGATGCGGTTGCGGGCCCTGCCACTCGATTGACGTCTGCTCACCAGTCAGGAGTTGCTGCCTAACACGCTTTGGCAGCCCACCATTCCCAAATATCAATCCTCTAAATTGTCACCGAGGACACCCCCACCTTTCCCGAGTCGCCGTACGGCGAAACCAAGCTGATCGGAGGGCGGCTCATCCGAGACCAGGGCCGGCCAGCGGGCTCCAAAGCACGGCGCTGCGCAACTTCAAGGTCGTTGGGTCTGGCGACACCGGGATCTACGACTCCGGCCCCCGCAATCTCTTTCTCCTCGTGCTCGCGGCACTGAAGGCAGGCAAACGGCCAAAAGTATTCGGCACCGATTACGACACGCCCGACGGCACCTGCATCCGCGACTACATCCACGTCAGCGACCTCGCCCAGGCCCAGGTTGCAGCCGCTCAGGCTCTCGAGACCGGCGGCCATCTGGAAGCCAGATACAACCTCGGCTCCGGAACCGGAGTCTCCGTGCGGGAAATCATGGGCACCATGACTGCCAGTCACCGGCAAGGAGTTCCAACCGGAAATCTGCCCGCGCCGCCTCGGCGACCCTGCCCGGATCGTAGCCATGGGCGACCTCGGCGCCAGAGACCTCGGCTGGAAAATGCGCCACAGCCTCGAAGACATGGTGGCCGGCGCCTTCGCCGCAACTCCCTAGACCGGGCGACCCCGCAATCAGCATCCGGCCGTCATGACACTTCAGGGCACGTCAGAGGCATGCACGTCAACACGTTAAAGCAAAAACCCCTCCTCCGAAAGGGTTTGCTGTGCCCGAGGTGAGACTCGAACCGCATCCATCAAACGCGTCCGGTAGTTACCGACGGCATCCGGCGGCATCCCCGTACGCCTGCCAATATTGGTGGTCGATGACGGCCTGGGATCTTCGACCATAGCCTGCAGGAAACCACGGTCCCGGCCGGAAGTCGTCGACAGCGCGCTTCGATGACCACCCGCTCGTTCGGACGCCGGCGTCGCCACCGAGAACCCGACCACCGACACCCCCCGTCACCCGGCGGCCCGTCGGCCCATCCCCCAGTTCATTCGTCAGCCTGCGCATCGCCTCCCCGAGACGGCCCAGGAATTCGCCGGTCTCAGTCTCGGACACCACCGCCCAGCCACCGGCCACGGCAAGGTCCTCAGCGGCGCGGTGCACTAGGTGTGAGCATCAACTCGGCGCAATGGGCGATGCGCCCAGCGGCAGCAGGGCCTGAAATTCGTAGTCCGTGCTGCCGCTGGGCGTCCCACTAGACTTCCCCGGCGCGGTGCTGTGAGTTCGCCGTGGCGCCCACCCCGGCCTCGGCGGCCGTGCGAGCGAGCCGGAGCCAGGTATCCACCACGGTGTCAGGGTTTAGGGAGACGGAATCGATCCCTTCCTCGACCAGCCACTCGGCGAAGTCCGTGTGGTCACTGGGGCCCTGGCCGCAGATGCCCACATATTTGCCGCGCGCTTTGCAGGCTTTGATGGCCATGCTCAGGAGCTTTTTGATGGCAGGGTCGCGCTCATCGAATCCGCCCGCGACTATCGCGGAATCCCGGTCCAGGCCCAGGCCCAGCTGGGTCATGTCATTGGATCCGATGGAGAACCCGTCAAAGTAGTCCAGGAACTCGTCAGCGAGCAGCGCGTTGGACGGAATCTCACACATCATGATCACCTCCAGGCCGTTCTCACCACGGGTGAGGCCATTCTCGGCTAGGAGTTCAATGACACCGCGGGCCTCGTCCAGGGTCCGAACGAACGGGATCATCAGCTTGACGTTGGTCAACCCCATTTCGTTGCGGACGAAGGACAGGGCCTCGCACTCGAGGTCGAAGCAGTCGCGGAAGGACGGCTCCAGGTAGCGCGAGGCGCCGCGAAAGCCGATCATCGGGTTCTCTTCGTGCGGCTCGTAAGCAGGTCCACCAATCAGGTTGGCGTACTCGTTGGACTTGAAGTCGGACATGCGCACAATCACCGGCCGCGGCGCGAACGCCGCGGCGATCGTGGACACCCCTTCTGCGAGCCGCTTGATGTAGTAGTCGCGCGGGCTGCTGTACGCGGCAATCCGTTCCCGGATGTCCGCGGCCACGTCCGCCGGCTGGCTGTCCAGGTTCAGCAGTGCCTTGGGATGGATGCCGATCTGGCGGTTAATGATGAATTCCAGCCTGGCCAAGCCGACGCCGTGGTTGGGCAGCTGCGCGAAGGTGAACGCCTGCTCCGGCGTCCCGACATTCATCATGACCTTGACCGGGGCCTCGGGCAGCTGGGTGATCTCGGTTTCCTCGACACTGAAGTCCAGCAGACCCTCGTAGATGACACCGGTCTCGCCGTCGGCACAGGAGACGGTCACCTCGAGGCCGTCGGAGAGCACGTCGGTCGCCGCGCCGGTGCCGACGACGGCGGGAATCCCCAGTTCCCGGGCAATGATGGCCGCGTGGCAGGTGCGTCCGCCGCGATTGGTCACAATGGCCGAGGCCCGCTTCATGATCGGTTCCCAGTCCGGGTCCGTCATGTCGGCGACGAGGACGTCGCCGGTCTTGAACGCGGCCATCTGGTCGATCGAGGTAAGAATGCGGACGCTGCCGGCGCCGATGCGCTGGCCGATGGCGCGGCCCTCGACCAGCACCCGGCCGGTCCCGTTGAGCCGGAAACGGCTCAGGTTGCCGGAGGCCCGACGGGACTGCACGGTCTCCGGGCGTGCCTGCAGAATGTACAAGCCGCCGTCGATTCCGTCCTTGCCCCATTCGATGTCCATCGGCCGGCCGTAGTGTTTCTCGATCGCGACGGCGTGCCTGGCGAGCTGTTCGACGTCGTCGTCGCTGAGGCTGAAGCGGTTCCGCAAGGCGGCCTCAACCGGTACGAAGTCGATGGTGCGGCCGATTTCGCGGCTGGTCGTGTAGGTCATCTGGAGGGCCTTCTCGCCCAGTCCGCGCTTGAGGATTGCAGGCCTGCCAGCCTGCAGTGCGGGCTTGTATACATAGAACTCGTCGGGGTTGACCGCGCCTTGGACAACAGCCTCGCCGAGGCCGTAAGAGGACGTGACGAACACTGCGTCCTGGAACCCGGACTCCGTGTCCATGGTGAACATGACGCCCGAGGCCCCGACATCGGAGCGAACCATGCGCTGGATGCCGGCGGAGAGCGCCACCTCGGCGTGTTCGAATTTGTGGTGCACGCGGTAGGCGATCGCTCTGTCGTTGTAGAGGGAAGCGAACACGTCCTTGATGGCGAGCAGGATGTTCTCGATGCCGCGGACATTCAGGAAGGTTTCCTGCTGCCCGGCGAAGGAGGCATCGGGAAGGTCTTCCGCGGTCGCGCTGGAACGCACGGCCCAGGACAGGTCCTCAGAACCGCCGTGCTTGTCCACCAACTGCTGGTAGGAGTTCCGGATCTGCGCTTCAAAGTCCGGCAGGAACGGCGTCTCGCGCATCAAAGACCGGATCTCTTGCCCGGCCAAGGCGAGCGCGGTCACGTCGTCTGTATCCAGGCCGACCAGCCGGTCGGCAATCTTCTGGTCCAGGCCCGAATCGGCCAGGAAGTTGCGGTAGGCATCCGCGGTCGTGGCGAAACCGTCCGGGACATGGACCCCGGCAGAGGTCAGATTCTGCACCATCTCCCCGAGGGACGCGTTCTTTCCGCCCACCCGGTCCAGGTCCTTGAGTCCGAGCTCTGAGAACCACAGGATGTCTGTCGTCATAATTACTGCTCCTTTGCAGGTGATGGCGTGCAAGTGCGCCGCCTCGCTCGCCGCGGTGGCCGGTTGATGGGCACAAGCCCTGTCCACATTGACAGGTCTCCAGCGCACTTTCCACATGACGTGCGCCACACAGGCTTGTGAAACTAATGTTTGAGGTTCATCCGCTGCAGGATGGTGGCCGCCATTTCCTCAACGGACACTGTGGCTGAATTCAGGTACGGAATCCTATGGGACACGTATAACTGCTCGGCGCTGCGCAACTCGAAGCCACACTGCCGCAGCGAGGCGTATGGCGAACCGCGGCGTCGTTCGGTGCGGATCTGGCTCAGGCGCAGGGGGTTGGAGGAGAGGCCGAAACACTTCTCAGTGAAAGGCCTCAGCGGTTTGGGGAGCCCTTCCCGCTCAAAGTCCTCGTCCACGAGCGGGAAGTTTGCTGCGAAGATGCCGTGCTGCAGTGCCAAGTACATCGTGGTAGGCGTTTTGCCACAACGGGACGGCGCCACCAAGATGACCTGGGCCTTCTCGAGCGCCCGCAGGCTCTGGCCGTCGTCGTGTTCCATGGCATACTCCACGGCGGCCATCCGGGACTGATACCGCTCCGCGTTACCCAGGCCATGGGCCCTGCCGGGTTCGCCGCTGGCCGGGGAACCGAGGGCCTGCTCCAGCTGTCCGAGATGCGTTCCGATGAGATCCACAATGATCCCCCCGCACGTCGCCAGAACCTCGCGGATATCACTGCTGACGGCGGTGGAAAAGACGATCGGTCGCTGGCCGGTGATTGCCAGCTGGTCGATGGTTCGGACCACGGTCTTGGCCTGTTCGACAGTCGTGATGAATGGCACCGTGATGCGGTCAAAATTATTGGCAGGGAACTGCGTCAACAAAGTGTTGCCGAGCGTTTCCGCGGTGATGCCGGTGCTGTCCGAAAGGAAGTACACAGGCCGAAGATCGTCATTGGTCATGATGCATTCTCCAACAGGACGACCCCGGTCCGGTATCGGGCCCGGCGACTTGTGGGAAGACGCAGCACGGGCCCTTTGGGCTGTTGTCAACAACCTGGCCGAGCGGTCCCCACAAGGCCCCGCAGTGTCGCTTCGCGGACGGTGTTCTCAGGTTCTCGTCTATGCGTGCGGCAATCCCTGCCCGCTGCCCTACGGGTCGGGCCGGCACTTTCCTTGACCGAGGAGGGAGAGCCCGGTGAGGTCACCAGCACCGAACGACACCACGCCCGGAGTCTCGGAGGGATTCATGACGTGGCTCGGGTCATTGACGTGGTCCAGGCCCACCACGTGACCGACCTCGTGCTCGATCACCGCCCGGACCTGTTCCGTTCCGAGTTCCGCAGACATTCGTTGAAGGACAGGACCGTTCAGTTCCACCTGCCCGCTCACGTAGGTGAAACCGGTATTCCCGAAGCTGACAGCTTCACTGCAGCCCAGGCCCCTGACGGTTTCCCCTCGGGCAGGGTTCGTGAATTTCGCTTGTTCGGCGTGGGTTTCCCAGGCTGCGAATTCAGGTTGGCGAGTTCCGTTCCCGGACACCCGTCACCCATCAGCAAGTTCCACGAGTTGTTGCATCCCGCATTCACGAATCATGACCGGCCGGTTTCGTCCGGAGACGCTTCTCGGGCTCTCCTGTGGAGGGAGCTCCATCTCCGGCGGGCGTTCGATGCCGGCGATGTGGCACCGCTCACCTCAGTCGACACGAAGGGTAACCTCACGCCATTGTCAGAAGAACCCGCAGGTCCCGGCGCATATTCTGAGATCAGCCGTATCCGATCCTGAAGGAAGCCATGCCCGACACCTCACGTCCCTTACGCAAACTTGGATTCCTCACTATCGGCCTGTTCGATCCGGCGGATCCCGCCTCGGGCCACGAATCCACTTTGCAGATCATCGAACTTGGCGAACGGCTTGGGTTCGACAGCGCGTGGCTGCGGCACCGTCATCTGCAGTTCGGAATCTCCTCGCCCATCGCGATGATGGCCGCCGCCAGCCAACGCACCTCACGGATCGAGCTCGGAACCGCTGTAACTCCGCTGGGCTGGGAAAACCCCTTGCGCCTTGCCGAAGACCTGGCCACGGTGGATCTGCTCGCCGGGGGACGCATCAATCCGGGGCTGAGCGTGGGTGAACCGATGCATTACGACACAGTGAAGCATGAGCTGTACCCGGATTCCTCCGAGTTAGAGGATTTCAGCTACGGGCGCCTGAACCGATTTGCCCGTCTGATCGCGGGGGAAAAGGTGCGGGACTTTTCCGGCAGGCAGGGTGTAGTCGAGGAATTCTCCAACCGCGTCGAGCCGCACTCTGCCGGGCTCCGGGATCGCCTTTGGTATGGGGCGGCCAGCAGGAAGTCGGCCGTCTGGGCCGGGGCAAACGGCTTCAATCTGCTCTCCAGCAGCGTCATCTTTCCGGAAGCGGATCAGGAACCGGACTTTGCCCGAATCCAGCAGTCGCAGATTCGTGCCTTCCGTGAAGCCGCTGAAACGTCAGCCCAGGCGCACGGACAGGCCCGCGTGTCGCAGGGCCTGGTGGTGATCCCAACTGATTCGGCTTCGCCGGGTCAGCGGGAGAAATACCAGCGGTATGTTGATGAACGCACTCCCCGCACACGGGCGCCGCAGGGGGCAAGGGGCATGCTGTTCGCCGCGGACCTGATCGGTACCAGCGACGAGATCGCCGAACAGCTATACGCACACGCAGGATTTCAGGAAGTCGACGAGGTGGCGTTTGCGCTGCCCTTCAGCTTCGACCACGAGGATTACATCCAGATCCTCACCGACATCGCCAGCAAGCTCGGTCCAGCCCTGGGATGGACTCCAGCTGAAGTCCGGCGCGACCCGCAGTAGGCGTCACGGCCTACAATCGACCACACGTTGGGCATTCCTGGGCGGCTGTGCGCTGCAGAGTCGCGGTGCTCCCAGTTGTCAGAGCGGTCCCACGAGCTCGCGGCCTGGCTCCCACTCATATTGTGCTCTCAAGAAAATCGCCATCTCCCACTGCCCGGGGAAGAAGACGACGCGCAGGGACGCACCGCAGGGTGGAGATGAAACCACCCTTGCCCGACACCGGATCCCAAACACCGACACCCCGCGCCGGATTTTAAGCACTACGGACCCGAACTACGACAACCAGCCTAGGAGCTCAACTGTGCGGTAGCCTTTCGTCCCATGGTCGATGCGAAGCGGTTCCGAGTACTCCTTGAGGAGGAACGTGACCGCAAGGTTGCGCTCTTGAGAGCCCTCCTTGGGGACATCACTTCGGTAAACGTCGCCAGGCAGGACGCGAACGTCGACGACGAACACGATCCGGAAGGGAGCACGATCGCCTTCGAACTTTCCCAGGCTTCCGCACTCATGGAGCAGAGCCGGGTGGGCCTGGAACAGATCGAGGCCGCTTTGCTGCGGATTGCCAACGGGAGTTACGGACTGTGCGCCGTGTGCGGCAAGCCCATCGCGGAGGGTCGCCTGGAGGCAAGGCCTTGGACTCCGTATTGCATAGAGCACGCATCCGGTCGGAGCTAAGCCAAGGCGAATACCCCTCCCGCCGCTGGTTGCCAACGATCTACGATCCGGCGTGAGGGCCCATCTGAAGCATCCCTCCGTCGACGACGCCCGTAAGCCGGGAAGGCAATCACCGCTGCGACCTCGCCGGCACCCCCGGCCGACCCAACGGCACCCCGGACGCTCGATGGATGTGGGGTCCTTGTCGCTGTTGCCCGTCATCGGCATCGCAATTTTACCCGGAGCAACGCTGTGGGTAGCGCGCGTGCACAACGGACTGTGGAAGCACTAGCGCTGCCAGTGGACTGTCGCTTCTGCCTCCTCGGATGGCCTGTTTCCCTGTCCACAGCCGGGGACCAATTTCCGCGGCTCAAAGGACAGTTAGCAAGACTGCGGGTCCGTGACAACGGTTGTTGCCGCCTCTCTTCGGTCTTCGCACTCTCCAGACCTCCATTGCCTCGACCCAGCTTCCTACGATGGCAGCATCGGTTCGGGGAGACGAGCCACGGGTACCGGGGGTGGCTGGTGCAGAAGGTGCGGGAATGGTTCGCGAGGCGATCGTGGTGGACAAGGCGGCCCGCATGGCCATCGTGTTGACTACGCGGCTTCGGCTGTCTCCCCAGCGCGGCTTCGTGGACGCCCCTGCCCCATCGGCCACCTGATAACCTCTGGAAATAGCCTTGTATCCATTGAAGTGACCCTGACCGCGAGCACCAATCAACGCCTTGGGAGGGCCCTCAGGAACAGGCCAGCCGCTTGATGGCGGAGGCAAAGGCGCGCAGGCGATGGTTGCGGTCGAGGACCCCGAGGGTCGATGCCGGACACCCATAGTGATCAAGCCCATCGGCACGCAGCAATCGTTCGAGTATGTGAAGCTCTGACTCGAAACGGTCTCGAAGCAGACTCCCCCGACTTCGCTGCGGGACCGTGACCCGGCTTTACTCCTGAGCTCCGATAGTGTGGGCCCATGCCAATCGAAATCCCTGCCGCTGAAGGCACTGCTGAGGCCCTCGTGGCCCGCCCTTCCACTGCAATCGGCCCTCTTCCCGGCGTCATCCTCTACATGGACGCCTTCGGCCTGCGTCCCCGAATCCAGGAGATTGTCCAGCGCATCGCCGACTGGGGCTACGTGGTGCTGGCGCCGAACGTTTTCTACCGTGAAGGATCAATGGCCGAGCTCGCCCCGGCCGTGGACATGTCCGCCCAGGAAGGCAGGGAAGCGGCAGGCAAGGCTGCCTTCCCCCGGGTTGGCCGCCTGACACCGGAAAAGGCGCTGCAGGACATCAACGCGTGGGTGTCCGCACTTGCAGGGCTCAACGGCGTAGCTCCCGGCCCCATCGGGACCACCGGTTACTGCATGGGCGCCCGGCTGGCCGTCCGCACCGCCACGTCCCACGCGGACGTGGTGGCAGCGTGCGGCGGCTTCCACGGCGGCGGCCTCGCCACCGACGGGCCAGACAGCCCGCATCTGAAGCTTGGCAATGCACGGGCCCGGTTCGTATTCGGCCACGCGGACAATGACCGCAGCATGGCACCGGACGCCGTCGCTCGGCTCGGCGAAGCCTTACAGGCCGCAGGGCTTGAGGCGTCCAACGAAATCTATGCAGGGGCGCCGCACGGCTACACCATGGCGGACACCTCCGCCTTCAACCCGGCGGCCACCGAGCGGCACTTCCAGGAGCTGCAGGCTCTACTCGACACAACGCTGAAAGGCTGACCCCGGTCACCGCCCGAAGCCGGATTGCCACTTCGCATCGCCTGCCGGTCAGGCGACAGACACGGCTGCCAGCCGCCCAATGAACAAGCGTGAAAAACGACCAAGCAGCAGGCGTCCCAGCGCAGGACAGTGCGATGAAAATTTACGCACTACACAGTCGACGCTGACAGCAACCATGGACAGCTGCATACAGAACGATCCCTGGGTTCGGACGGGAATGGCACTGGGCATCGTGGGCTGCACGGTGGGACAGCCTGTGGACGTTCGGCGGCACAGGTTTTCCACCGGTTGGGCACAAGTCACGGCGCCTTCCCGGACCAACCATCATCAAGCAGAACAGCCAACCAAGAGCCGAACAGCACTAAGAACCTGATGAGCACCCAACGATGCACTAAGGAAACTTCCACCGAATCTTCCCGAATTCATGTTGCTCAGGCCATAAGCATCCATGAACAGGTACCGAACGCCAACTGGTCGATCAGCGAAGCACGCAAGGAGGCAACCGGCCACACCACCGGCCACCTATGAAGAAGGGCCCCTTCACAACGAAACCTGCGCACACTCAGGGCCCAAATAGGCCCCTGAGCTGCTAAAACACTGTGCCCCAGGTGAGACTCGAACCGCATTCCAGGCCTTGTGAACACTGGGAAGTCCAGAAAACCTGCCGAGTACGGGCCAGTCCGGCCGATGTGTGGCCCAGACCGACGGCAAAAGTGTTGACACTGTCAACACACCGGGAATGCCAACTTATGGACTAGGAGATCCGAACTTCTGCCGGCCGCGCGGCTTATTTCCTGGCCGGACCGGCGGTCATGTATTCGCGCAGCCCTGGGATTGCGAACTCCACGAGCCCGTAACCTGCAGGTTCGATCAGACCCGCATCCATCAAACGCGTCCGGTAGTTACCGACGGCATTCGGCCGCATCCCGGTACGCCTGCCGATGTCCGCGGTCGACGACGGCCCGGGATCTTCGGCCATGGCCTGCAGGAAATCACGGTCACGCCCGGACGTCGTGGACAGCGCCGCTTCAATGACCACCCGCTCGTTCCGACGCCGGCCCGCCGTCACCGCGCGGCCGACGGCGGCGGCATCCAGACCGCCCGCGACCTTTTCTGCTTCTTGCCAAAGGTAGTATCCGATCAACTGGATCAGAAACGGATAACCGCCCGTGCCCTCCGCCGCGACCCTGGCCAGCTCACCGTCCAGGGCCACGCCCCCCGCGGCGAAAGTTTCCGCGAACGAACGCTCCACCTCTGCGATCGAGGCCGCATGCAGATCGATTCGGTCAGCGCGCCGCAGGAACGTGGCCACTCCCTCGTTCAGCAAATCGGAAACAGCCGCAGGTAAACCCGCGAAAATCAGCCCGATCGGCAGGCCCTCGCGAATGAAATGCTGGACATCCGCGGCAAGCTGGGACAACTCCACCCGGTCCGCCGCATGAATCTCATCAACCGTGATGACCAACCCCGTCCCCCGCTCCGCCAGCAAACGCAAAAGCACCGCTCCGCGCGCCCGCCAATCGACCTGCTCCTCCGGGGCAAGCTGGGTCGTGACCGAGAAGCCGGCCACCGACACCCCCGTCACCCGGCGGCCCGTCGGCCCATCCCCCAGTTCATTCGTCAGCCTGCACATCGCCTCCCCGATACGGCCTAGGAACCCGCCGGTCGCGGTCTCGGACACCACCGCCCAGCCACCCGCCACGGCCAGGTCCTCGGCGGCACCGAGCATGACGGTCTTGCCGATCCCCCTCGCCCCGGTAAAGATCGTCAGAAGCCCCGGCGCCCCCGACCCGATCCGCAGACCATAAGCGAACTCGTCCAGCACTCCGCCGCGCCCGATAAGATCCGGCGGCGTCGCCCCGGCCGTCGGCCGAAAAGGGTTCTCCACACCTACTCCTGTGAATGTCGATGAATCTTATGAATCCTGTGAATCTCACCCTACCAACCCGCCCGCAGATTACAGGACGCAAAGCCCAATCCCGCTTGCCAGGTGGGGTCCGATCGGAGGGTTGCATGCGGCAGCAGTTGCGGATGGTCTTGCAAGGGCCGACAAAGACTAGGCTACTTTCTCGTCGGTAGGCCTCCCATTTTCCGCGTCTGCCGCGGAGATTGCGCTTCTCCAGTACGCAGCCATGGCTGCCTAGAAGGCGCAATTGCTAGCGCGGACTTGGATTGGACGGGTCCGGCGACCGGCTAGATGAATCCGGGATAGCTGCTTTTTTTCGTCAGCTCATGCAAACGAGACCTTATTCGATTTGGTTCTGATGCATCGCCAGCACAAAGTCTGCAGATTGTCTGGCGTCGACAATCCGCCTCTAGCAGCGCTACCTCTACCAGTTGACCTTGTCCCGGTCAGCGATCTCCAAGACAGGCGGTTTCGCCGCCGTTTCGCCGTACAAGTACCAGCACCAGAACCCGTACCCGTACCCGTACCCGTACCGGTACCGGTACCCAGCCTGGGTATTGACCCCCACTCAACAACCAACCGGCCAACCGGAAGAGACAGGAAATTACTCGGGCGCAAGTCGAAATGGATTTCAGCGTCCGTACGCTGGACCTCACCAGAATTCTCGAAGACCCCGAATACGCGCGAGTGGCGCCCACCGTCGGCAACCCGTATCACCCAATACCGCGGCGGCTTCTTGGCGAACTGCCCAGGGCCACTGGACCCGGGGTGTATTCGAGGACACCCTCCCGGGGCAGAGCCTCCGGCGCGTGGAGGTGGACCGGATCGCCCGGCTTGAAGGCGTGGCGGACAACGAGGATGTCCTTCAGCTGGATCGGCTCCACACGATCTGCACCCATACTCGCCAGAACATGGCCAAGGGTGAGGGGCGCGCTCGTGGCAAGGGCGGTTCCCTCGGGTACGTCGAGGACAACGGATTGGAGATCAGCCATGGAGTCGTCGGCGTCCTGCTCGGGCAAGCCATGGGCCTCTCAAAATCCTTTCACGAGCATCCGCTCGCTTGGTCAAGTAGCCAACTGAACCCCGGGCCAGCCCCCTTGTGGCACCTGGATAGACCACTGTCTGAAGGCAAGTCATGCAGCCCCGCATGCGCCGCACCATGAAGAAACAAGAACACAGACCTACCGCCCAACACAATGGAAGAGGCACCCGGCCGCACCAACGGCCACCAACAAAAAAGGCCCCGAAGGGGCCCATAAAAAGCTGATTTGTGCACAGTCAGAGGGCCAAAGGC
Source organism: Arthrobacter methylotrophus (assembly GCF_039539965.1). Classification (NCBI taxonomy): domain Bacteria; kingdom Bacillati; phylum Actinomycetota; class Actinomycetes; order Micrococcales; family Micrococcaceae; genus Arthrobacter; species Arthrobacter methylotrophus. The sequence continues at coordinate 2,611,144 of NZ_BAABED010000001.1, forward strand.
CCCCTGACCTGCGAAAACACTGTGCCCGAGGTGGGACTCGAACCGGGTTCTAGACCCCGCAAACACAGGGAACTTCTGAAAACATGCCGAGTACGAGCCAGTCCGGCTTATGTACGGCTCAATCCGAAGCCCAAAGTGTTGACACTGTCAACACACCCTCTTTCCCACTTCTGAACCGGTCCCAACAGGACCAAGGTGTTCAAACGTTCAGGAACGGGTTGTCGGGTCAGGCGATCTGGATCCGTTCGTCGCCGAGTTCAACCTCGACACGAAGCCGGCCACCGACCGCTTCAACGTATTTCCGCAGCGTGTCGACCTGGGCACGGTCAATGTCGCCGTGCTCGATCCGGGACACCCTGTTCTGGCTGACGTGCAGACGTGCAGCCAGCTCGACCTGCGTCAGGTCGGAGGCCTCGCGGAGCTCCCGAAGCCGGTAGGCCCGGACCTCATCGAGCAGATGCTTCTTGTGGGCGTCCACAGCAACCCGGTCAACAGGCCGCTTGGCCAACATCTCTTCGATAGTCTTTGCCATTACGATCCTCCTTTCAGAATCCTCAGATGATCATCGAACAGCCCATCCGCAATCGGGATGTTCGTTTTGTACCACTTGGTCCAGTTGCCGGCCTTGTCGCCTGCAACCAGCAAAATAGCATGCCGTTCCGGATCGAAGGCGAACAAGATCCGCAACTCCGACCGACCGCTCGATCCAGGCCGAAGTTCCTTCATGTTCTTATGCCGCGAACGAACCACCGTGTCGACAAGCGGCCTACCAAGCTGCGGCCCGCGCTCGGCAAGAAGCTCCAACGCAGCGATCACCTGCTCGTACGAGTCCTGATCGAGCCCTAACAGCCACGGCTCGACTAGCTCCACGTCAATATTCCACACCGACTCCATGATACAACCCACAGGTTCTACAACTCAAGAGCTATATCCGAAAGGAGCAGACACAACAAGGCCAGCCGGCCCTGCCGGAGCGTCTTGCCAGGGGCAGAACGATCCGCGATCGTGTTGCCGATCGGGTCCCTGGCCGCGGCCGAGACAACTACCTCAACGTTGTCAGCGACACCCTCGACGCAGCCGCCACGCTCGAGCCCAATGCCGAGGAATGACTCATCGGCCGTACAGGATCGAAGCTCGATGTACGGTGCGCTTCCCGGCGGATGATGGCCGTTAGGATGAGCCGGTGAGCATTCTCCGCCCCGCGCTCGAGGCCAGCCGGCTCCAGGAGTCCGATCCTGCTTGGGCCATGTTGCGTGCGCGCAACGCTCCGGTCGCGATCTCGATCCTCGACAAGCATCTGGGCGGCGAGGCCCGCCGCGTAGCTGCCCCGGTCCTTTTCGAGAGGATCGAGGACGACCTCGAAGAACTCCGCTCCCACGGCTTCGAGCTGCCCCAAACGGCCCAGCAGTACTGCGCCGAATGGCGCTCATCGGGAATCCTCATCCGTCGTGCAGCGGAAGACGCCCGCGAGGAGACGCTTGAGCTTTCCCAAGGGGCGCTCACCGCGATCCGGTTTGCGTCGCAATTATCCGCACCTCGTGCTTCCGTCACCGAATCGCGCCTCGCAACGGTCATTGAGCGACTTCGGGCGCTTGCGCGAGACACCGACCCAGACATCAGCTCGCGCCTCGCTGGCCTCCAGGCCGAGCGGGCTCGCCTGGATGCACAGATCGAGCGCGTGGCAGCTGGTGACGTGGACATTCCCGCGCCAGAGCACGCCGCCGAGCGGCTACGTGATGTTCTCGCACTTGTTGATGAGGTGCCCGCTGACTTCGCACGGGTCCGTTCCGACTTCGAGCGGCTCAACCGGGACCTCCGCGAGAAGCTCATCGACCAAGAGGGCAGCCGTGGCGCCGTCCTAGACGACATCTTTCTTGGGGTGGACCTCCTCGCTTCCTCGGACGCCGGCCGTAGCTTCACAGGTTTCTACTCCCTCCTGCTCGATCCCGAACGTGGCATCGAGTTTGAGGAGAGCATCCAGGACGTGCTTGGCCGTGACTTCATGGACACGGTGACGGTCCAGCAAGCGAAAAGCCTGCGCCGTATTCTCCCGACCCTCCAAGACCGCAGCTCCGAGATCCACGGTGTCATGACGGCTTTTAGCCGCAGCCTGCGTCGCTTTGTCCAGTCGCAGGAGTTTCTTGAGGACCGCGTTATCAACCACGAGCTCCGTTCGGCTTTGCGCCTTGCCCTTGACATATCGGAAAGCGTCAAACCGTATGCCAAGACGGCCCTCGCGCTCAACCTCTCAAGCGCACCTTTGGACTCCGTTGCCGCGCTAAGCCTTCACAACCCCGGCGATTTTGAGGCGTCAGAGCACGTTGTGACGCACGATCCCGAACCCGTCGACATCGAGCAACTTCGCGAGCTGGCCCGCGCCTCCGATGTCGACATGGAGGAGTTGCGTGGGAGCGTCAACGCTGCCCTTGCCGCGCTCAGTGCCGCGACGATCGCAGAGGTCCTTGCGGTACGGCCCGCCACACAGGGAGTTGCGAGCGTGGTGGGCTTGCTCGTTCTGGCGGATGAACATGCCAGCCCACTCATAGGTCGCGAGGACGTCGTTTGGGAGTCGTCCAGCGGTACCGCTCGACGTGGGACCGTCGGACGCTACCTTTTCACCGAGCCGATCGGCGCTCGACCGGTCAGAAGGACCGCCCCATGACAGACACGACTCCGAACAGTGCGAGCCCCGCCCCGTTCCCGGGAACCCATGACCCGGCGGTTTCCGCCAGACTTTGGGACGGCGACGTGGGCCAGCTCCGCGATGGTTCACGCCGGGCTCTGGTCCAGTTGCTCAGGGGCCCCTATCTCTCCTCGAACCGGCACGCGAACCTCTGGTCTGCTCTCCTGGCGGACGAGGCCCCCATCCGCTCTCGCCTTGCGGATCTGTACCTTGATCTCGTTCTGGACCTCGAAGCGGAGGTAGCCTTCGTGCGGAACGTTGGTGCCGCCGTCGACCGCCCTGACGTACCCAAGGTCCTGCGCACTGCCCCACTCACGTTCCTCGACACGGCGCTCCTCCTGCACCTCCGTCAACAGCTCCTGCACGACGCCGGCGGGTCCAAAACGATCGTGGGACGGGACGAAGTCGCCGACCAACTCAGGGTCTACCAGGGCCACGACAAGGCGGATCCTGCCGGATTCGCCAAGCGCATCGAAGCTTCGTGGAAGAAGATGGTCCGCTACGGCCTTCTAGCGCCGACTAGCACAGAGGGACGCTTCGAGGTTTCGCCGGTGCTGCGACTTGTCTTCGGGGCGGAGGAGATTCGCGCAGTCCAAGAGGAGTACCGGCGGCTCGTCGGCGCGGGCGACGAGGACTCCCAAGGCACGGCAGACGAAGTCGAGGAGGAGGATGCATGAGTCAGGACCGGTCTGGGCAGTGGCGGCTCGAACGTCTTGAAGTGCTCAACTGGGGCACTTTCGGCGGCCACCACACCGTCGACATAGCGAGGCGCGGGTTCCTCCTCACTGGACATTCGGGGTCAGGGAAGTCCTCTCTAGTTGATGCCGTCGCCGCGGTCCTGACCCCGCGCGGAAAGCTGAGGTTTAACGCCGCCGCGCAGGACACGAGCACACGCGGAGACGATCGCTCTCTTGTGACGTACGTGCGCGGAGCTTGGCGGCGGAGCGCCGACGAGGAGACGGGCGAGGTCGCGAGCGACTACCTCCGAAAGGGAGCGACGTTGAGTGGGGTCTTGCTCAGCTACCGGAACGGGCGGGATACGGACGACGACCTCGAAATTGGCAGCAGGAAAGCGCCCCGGCGTGTGGTTCTCGTCAAGCTGTACCATCTCAAGCGGGGTGCCAGCGCGCCCGCCGACATCTCTGAGCTGAGCCTCATGCTCAACGAGGACGTCGCTCTGACAGACTTCGTCCCTTACCTCACCAAGGGGATCGACAAACGTAATATCAAGGCGGCGTGGCCCGAGGCCATGGTCACAGACCAGCACTCACGTTTCGCCGAACGCTTCTCGCGGGCGCTGGGGATCCGCGGGGACAATGCGCTTGTCCTCCTGCACAAGACCCAATCGGCCAAGTCCCTTGGCACACTGGATGACTTGTTCCGCACGTTCATGCTCGATCGGCCGAAGACCTTTGACCTCGCCGAGACGGCCGTGGACCAGTTCGTGGAGCTCTCGGAGGCGCACCGCTCGGTGGTTGAGGCACGCGAGCAGGTCGCGGCCCTGGGCCGCCTGCGTGATCCAGCCGCCCGGTTCGAGGACGCTAGCACCCGCGCGGATGCGGCCGAACGGCTGTTCGGGGCACTCAACTCGTTCACAGACGCATGGAAGCTCGAGCTCGCCCGGAATGCGCACCGTGAATCGGAGACCGCCGTCGACCAGGCCGAACACGAGGTCAGGAAGGCGGCGACCACGACGGCGGAGCGGGCCGCCGAGCTCCAGTTCAGCCAGACCCAGATCGAGCAGCGCGGCGGTGCGGCCCTGGCCCAGCAACGCGAGGCGATCGGCAACGCCGAGGAACGCGAGCGGATGGTCCGTGCGTCGCGCGCCGCGCTCGAGCAGAAGCTCGCGGCCGCTTCGATAGACTGCCCGACGTCGTTCGCGGAGTTCGCAGAACTGCGCGGGGCAGCCGAGCGGGAACGCGCCGAATCGGATGCCGCCGAAGCTGCCGGCAAGGATGCTCGGTTAGCACTGTTCGATGACCTCGCCGCAGCCAAGCGGAAGGTCGCCGACATCGACGCCGAAGTTGCCTCCCTTCGACGGCGTCGATCGAACATTGAGGACCGGCTGGTGCGGGCACGCGAACTCGTCGCGGACGCTGCAGGCCTGCCGCCAGCCACATTCCCGTTTGCGGCGGAGCTTCTGCAGGTTCGGACCGAGCATGCGGGCTGGAGGGGCGCGATCGAGCGGGTGCTGAGGCCTCTGGCAACCGTCATGCTCGTTCCGGAGGCGCACATCGTGAAGGTGCGCGCCGCTGTCGACTCCCGGCACCTCGACACGCGGCTCGTGTTCGAGTCGGTCCAATCCCGACCCGAGCCGGCCCGCAGCCCACGCTCGGAGCGCTCGCTCGTGCACCGCGTCGAGGTAAAGGAAGGGCCGACGGCGGATTGGCTGCGCTCGGTGCTGACTCGCCAGTATGACTATGAGTGCGTCGATTCGCCTGGCGAGCTCGCGACCCTCGATACGGCGGTGACGCGCGCGGGCCAGGTCAAGCGCTCCCGCACGCGTCACGAGAAGGACGACCGTGCCGCGGTTAATGACCGGTCCCGGTGGGTTCTCGGATTCGACAACCACGAAAAGATTGAACATCTCCTCAATCTTCGTAGCTCAGCCGTCGCGGCGGTTGCCGAGGCGGAGGCGGTTCTCAGCGGGGCCGAGGTCCGCCGTGACGCGCGACGCCGGAGAGTCGATGCCTTGGAGGCCCTCGCCTCGGTCGACTGGGACCTTGTCGACGTCGATGCCGCCGCGCAGGTCACAGCTGAGCGTAGGGCCAGGCTGGACGATCACCTCGCCGCGAGCCACGACCTCCGCGTGGCCGAGGCCGCCGCCTCCGAAGCGCTGAAGCGACTCAACGCGGCCAAGGCCGCCGAGGCCACCGCCAACGACGAGGCGTCCGGGTTGAGGGCCCGCCGTACGCAGATCGCAAAGGAGATCCGCAAGCTCGAGGACACCGCGGACCGCGAACATCCCGTCCCCGGTGAGTTGGCGGGCGATCTCGAGCGCCGTTTTCTCAAGCACCGGCGCAGCATCACCTTCGACACCGTCAGCGACGTAGCCCTCGCCGTCTCGCGCGCCCTCTCGACCGAAGAGAAGGAATCCCGCACGGCGGCCGAGTCCGCACGGCGTGAGTTCGAAAAGTTGGCCGGGGACGTGTGCCGCATGTGGTCCGCGCTGACTGCGGATCTGCGACCGGATGTCGCCGACCGGGGCGGGTTCCTGGCGATCCTTGAACGGCTCCAGGTCGATCGGCTGCCTGATTTTGAAAATCGCTTCTTCGATCTCCTTGAGAAGCAGTCGCAGCAGAACGTCGCTCAGCTCGCTGCCGAGATCCGGGGTGCAATCCGCGAGGTACATGAGCGGATCGATCCCGTGAACCGCTCGCTACGCCGGTCAGAATTCGATGCCGGCAAGTACCTCAAGATCCGGGTCCGCGAGTCCCGCGGCGAGCTCGCGAAGCAGTTCCTGGCGGACTTGCAGACCATCAGCACCGGCTCGTGGGGCCTTGAGGACCGGACTGACGCCGAGCGGCGATTCAACGTCATGCGGGCGCTCATGTCCAAGCTCGCGTCGAGCGAGTCGGCCGACGCGAACTGGCGCGGGCACGTGCTCGACACACGCCTTCATGTCCGCTTCATCGCTGCCGAGGTTGATGCCCGGAACCGCGAGCTCGCGGTCCACGACACGGGTGCAGGCCTGTCCGGTGGACAGCGGCAGAAGCTTGTGACGTTCTGCCTTGCGGCGGCGCTCCGCTACCAGCTTGCCGGCGACGATGAGGACATCCCGTCGTACGGAACTGTGATCATGGATGAGGCCTTCGACAAGGCAGATTCGAATTTCACACGCATGGCCATGGACGTGTTCCATGAATTCGGCTTCCACATGGTTCTGGCGACGCCGCTCAAGTTACTGCAGACGCTTGAGGACTACATTGGCGGAATTGCGGCCGTGCGATGTATCGATTTCCGCGACTCACGCGTGGGCCTCGTAACGATCGAGCATCTCGCCGATGAAGGCACCGACGACGGTGAGAGGGCGCCTGCGGTGATGGTCGAAACAGAAACCGCGGGTCAGCTGTTCTAATGCCGGTTCCAGTGACGGTCGCCGCCGCACGCGCCGCGGCTGCAAAGAAATACGAAAAATACGCGGCTGCCTGGGCCGTCGAACGTCCGTTCGCACCGGCCCTTGCGCTGCCACTGCATCCACCAACCGAAAGAACGGCCCTGTCCGACCAGGTAACCGCCGTTGCCTGGGTGCGCTCGTGGGCGGGGCAGGAAGGCGTCGAGTGGGGTGAGAGAGCGTGGGCATCGCTCGGGCGGCAGAGGGTCCCCGTCAGACTCGTCCTCGCGAACCCCGACGAACTCGCTTCTTTCGCGGGCTGCCTTCCGAACTGGCGTCAGGCAAGGTCGAGGGCGGCGGCTCTCATGGCTCGTGCAAATGGCGGCGAGCCCGGCAGCATGCCCGAGCTGCGCGACGCCCTCATACGTTCGATGCGTGCGATCACTCTCCTCGACGAGGCGGACTTTGCCAGGCTCGTGGACGTCCTGGAATGGCTTTCTTCGCATCCCGACTCCGGCCTCTACATCCGACAGTTACCGATCCGGGGTGTGGACACAAAGTGGGTGGGCAGGCACGAGCCGCTCGTCGCCAAATTGTACTCTGCCGCGACGGGCAGGACGGGCCTCGGGCTGGCGCCCAAACCGGATCTCATCCGATTGCGGTTCCTCGACTCATCACTTGCCCCAGGTGGTCTCTCCGATGTGGCTGCCCCACTCTCAGAGGTGGCCTCTCTCGCGATCCGCCCACGGACCGTGTTCGTGTTCGAGAACCTCGAATCAGTCCTGGCGATGCCCCCATGGCCAGGCGCCGTCGTCCTGCACGGCTCAGGCTACGCCGTGGACCGCGTCAGTAAGCTGCCGTGGGCCGCTTCCGCGCCACTTATATATTGGGGCGATCTGGATACCCATGGTCTCGCGATACTCAACCGCCTCCGAGCCCAGGCGCTCGCGCCCAATACGGTTCTCATGGACCTCGCGACGCTCGACGCGTTCTCCGACCTCTGGGTACCTGAGCCGGTCCCCGCGACGGGCGCATTTGCGTATCTGGAGCCTGACGAAAAGGCGGTCGTCGAAGGTCTCCGTGAACGCGGCGGAATTCGACTCGAGCAGGAACGCATTCCCTGGGCCCACGCTCTCGCGGTCCTCCGAGTCGTCTCAGAAGCGTGACGAGACCCGGAAGCGGATCCGTAAGCTGGCGTGTAGATTCCCCGCCGGACCTGGGATTTCTGGACTTGACTCCAAGTGCAGCGACCGAACTGAATATTTCCTGGGCGGACCGGCGGCCATGTATTCGCGCAGCCCTAGGATGGCGAAGTCCACGAGCCCGTAACCTGTTAGCTCAACTCTTCCGCCCGGAAGATCTCTCGACCTGAAACGTGTCGCCAGATCACGTGGTCGAGTCTCCTCGGCTGGGTTGGATATAGCTCGGCGACTTTTTTGATTAGCTCTGCCGTCTGCATGGACGTGAGTCTCTTCCCTTCAAGACCGGCGTGTTCTTCCACGAAACGGATCACCATGCGGTCAGGCTTCACGGACTGGAATCCGGCCAGGATGAGCAAGTAGTTGAACGTGACTCCCGAGGACTGGCTTGGTAAATGCAGCCAAGCTTCTTTCACTCGACTCAAGCGCTCATCCGCGAAGTGCTCAGCATGCAGCTCGGCCCTGGTAGTGATTTCAAGCGCCTTGAGCGCCTCAGCGGCCTGACGAACCACTTCAGCCTTTAGCAAGGCCTTCGCACCGGTGTGTGCGGGCTTGTGGTTATTGACCAGAACTGCCCAACCTTTGCTATCGCCGACTTCCTCGAAGGTACGCAGCAGCTCACCAGTACCGTCTTGATCAGCGTCTGCACCCTGGCTGCGCCGGTAAGCCCGGTACTCGTTGACGACATTTATGACGCTCTGGTAATGCGATCCAGTTGAGAATATTGAATCGATAATGGCAAGAGCCAGACTGTGGGGATAGCCATCTGCCTTTATCCAATTAGCTTCATCACCAAAAATGGTGCGGCACACGTCAGTCAGTTTGGTCGCTTCTGGGGCGAGCTCGTTCGTCATAGCCGGACCGTAACAAGGTTTCACGATAATAACGGTAGTAACCCGTTCATGTTTACCCTGCAAACCTAAACTGAACCATGATCAAACTAGCGCTGGGCGCCTCACCTGACCGCCTCCGAGCCGTTCTTGGCGACGCTGCCCGCGAAATCGAAAACGTCCGGGGAAGCACCCAAGCAGAGTATGCCATCGGCTTATACAACGCGTACCTTGAGTGGGCCAGCCACCAGGTTCGACTCATGGCTGGTCTCCTACCTGACGAAGAAATCGACCGGTTGATCACGACCCGGCGATACTGGACGCTTCTTTCGCTTGAGCCGAGTGCCGTTACCGAGCGCACACTGAGGCTTCTCGTAGATGGCGAGATCAGTCAGAGAATTGAGTACCTCAAAGCTGTCCAGGAAGGGATAACGGCAGATCTGGAGCGTTGGGACAGCGGGGCCGCTGTTGCTGTAGTGCTCGATACCGGGGTCTGGTTGAGGCATCACGAAAATATAGCTGAAGTTGATTGGAATACTGTCTTGAACATTCGTCACGACGTTCCTCTCGTGATTACGGTCCCAACGAAGGTTATCGACGAGCTCGACGGCCACAAACGCAACAGACAGCAGGTAGCCAAGGGACAGCTATCAATCCGCAACCGAGCGGGTAAGGCTCTTAGGTTTCTCGAACTTCAATTCCGAGCGCCCGGGCATCGACCCAAACTAAGTGCCGGCTCCATCGCAAGTACTGCTCCGTCATCCGCGCTTTACCTTGGTTTGATACCTCAAGAGTTAAGCCATTCTTCCCTGCCTGATGCCGACCTAGAGATCATCGACCGAGCCCTAACCACGAGTCCCTACGCCAAAAGCGTTCACGTCGTGACAACGGACTACGGGATGGTGTTCAGGGCCAGACAATCCGGGCTCGATGTGACGAGGGTGGACGACTTCGAAGAGGCACTGGAGAAGCCTACTGACGGCGAGTAGCCAACCGCGGGTGGGGGGGCGTGTACGTCGACGCTCAAACGTAGGGCGCAATAGGTTTGACGCCTCATCGGGTACCTCATCGGGTAACAGAACCCCGCACGGGGCCGTCGAGGAAACTTTCGCTCAAAGGAGTCCGCACGATGGCCGGACTAGTGCAGTCGCTGATGGCCGGCAACGACTTTGGCCACCTTGTCGACAGTAACGCTAAACGAAGAGGGCGTATGTCGAGTTCCATGTGAGACAAGCTGGGCGAAATGCAGCGCGCCATTACACCCAGACAATTGAAAATGTCAAGTTTTGTACACAGTCAGGGGCCAAATAGGCCCCTGACCTGCGACAACATTGTGCCCGAGGTGGGACTCGAACCCACACACCTTTCGATACCGCATTTTGAGTGCGGCGCGTCTGCCAATTCCGCCACTCGGGCGCGGAAACACCAAAACAAGACTAACCGACGTCGAGGCCTTCTCAGATCCCAACGCTCCCTGTTGCAGTGCGCGAAACTACTCTACATGCAGATGGGCTATTTTCCAGAACCGGCTCGCCCGGGCAACAAATCAGAAGCAGGGACCGGGTGCAACTAAGATAGTTGAGAACCCGCCGTACGTCTTGAAGGAGATCCTGTGTCAGAACAGACGGAGTCCAAGCCCGCATCCCAGCCGGCACGCCGCGTAGTTGTCGCAGAAGATGAGACCCTTATCCGCCTGGACATTATCGAGATCCTGAAGGGCGAAGGCTACGACGTCGTCGGCGAGGCCGACAACGGTGAGAAGGCTGTTCAGCTGGCTGAGGAGCTGAAGCCGGACCTGGTCCTTATGGACGTCAAGATGCCCGTGATGGACGGCATCTCGGCGGCGGAGAAAATCGTCAAAGCAAGGATCGCGCCTGTCGTCCTCTTGACGGCCTTCAGCCAGAAGGAACTCGTGGAGCGCGCCCGCGACGCCGGGGCCATGGCCTATGTCGTCAAGCCCTTCACTCCGGCGGACCTGATCCCGGCCATCGAGATCGCGCTGTCCCGCCACGAGGAGATCAAGGCCCTCGAAAACGAGGTTTCCGATCTGCAGGAGCAGTTCGCCACCCGCAAGCTCGTAGAGCGCGCTAAGAGCCTCCTGACCACCAAGATGGGACTCACTGAGCCGGAAGCGTTCCGGTGGATCCAGAAGACATCCATGGACCGCCGCCTCAGTATGCGCGAGGTCGCCGAGACCATCATCAACCAGGTCAACTAGCACTCCCCCACGAAGGGCGCCGTCGTCCCCGGACCCGGCGCCCTTTGTCGTCCCCGGACGGGGCTCCACTGCACGGATTCAGGCCAAGACAAGGCAAGGGAGGCCCCGCCAACGGCAGGGCCTCCCTTGCTGATCCAAGAAGTTGATGCGTAAAAAATCAGATCTTGGATTTGATCTTCTTCTTCTTTTCCGGCCACGGTCCGAGCTTTTCCTTGCGGGATGCGGCCTCTTCCAACTGGGACGTGTCTGCGAGGTCGCCCACCCTGTGGACCTTGAGCGAGTTCGTGGAGCCGGCTTGTCCGGGAGGGGACCCGGCCGCGATGACCACGAGGTCGCCGTTCTCGACGATCTTCATCTCGAGGAGGCTGCGGTCCACCTGTGCCGTCATGGCGTCAGTGTGGCCAACCATGGGAACCAGAACGGGCTGGATGCCCCAAGTGAGCGCCAACTGGTTCCAGACGTGCTCCAACGGAGTGAAGGCGAATACCGGCTTGACCGGACGCAGACGGGATAGACGGCGGGCCGAGTCACCGGACTGGGTGAACGTACAGATGTACTTTGCATCCAGCTGGTCGGCGATTTCGACGGCGGCACGCGTGATGGCGCCACCGCGGGTCTTGGGCTTGGTACCCAGCGGAGGAACGCGTTCGAGGCCGTGCTCTTCCGTGGACTCGATGATCCGGGCCATGGTCTTGACCGTCTCGATCGGGAACTTGCCCACGCTGGTTTCGCCGGAGAGCATGACTGCGTCGGCGCCGTCGAGCACTGCGTTGGCGCAGTCCGAAGCCTCCGCGCGGGTGGGGCGCGGGTTGTCGATCATGGACTCGAGGACCTGGGTAGCCACGATGACAGGCTTTGCCCAGCGGCGGGCCAGTTCAATGGCGCGCTTCTGGACGATCGGTACTTCCTCGAGCGGGAGTTCCACGCCGAGGTCGCCACGGGCAACCATGATGGCGTCGAAGGCGTCGATGATTTCGTGGAGCTGTTCCACGGCCTGCGGCTTCTCGATCTTGGCGATCACCGGCACGCGGCGGCCTTCTTCGTCCATGATTTCGTGGACGCGCTTGATGTCGGAGGCGTCACGAACGAAGGACAGGGCGATAAGGTCGACACCGCGCTTCATGGCCCAGCGGAGATCGTCCTCGTCCTTTTCGCTCAGTGCGGGAACGTTGACAGCAACACCAGGCAGGTTGATGCCCTTGTTGTTGGAGACCCAGCCGCCAACGGTCACGGTGGCGACCACCTTGACGTCGTCGACTTCGATGGCACGCAAGGCAACCTTGCCGTCGTCGATCAGCAGTGCGTCGCCGACGTTGACGTCTCCGGTAAGGCTTTTGAGCGTGGTGGAGCAGATGTCCTTGGTGCCCGGGACGTCCTCGGTGGTGATGGTGAAAGTGTCGCCGACAGCGAGTTCGTGGGGGCCATCGACAAAGCGGCCCAGACGGATCTTGGGCCCCTGCAGGTCAGCCATGATGGCGACCGGCTTGTGCAGGTGGGCAGCAGCTTTGCGGACGTTCTCGTACGTGTTGTCGTGTACCGAGTAGTCGCCGTGGCTCATGTTCATGCGGGCGACGTCGACGCCGGCTTCCAGCACCGCGAGGGTGTTGTCAAAGCTGGAAATTGCCGGTCCGAACGTTGCCACGATTTTTGCGCGTCTCATATACCTACCCTAGTAGTGTGCTGCAGTTGGAGTTGGGAAAGCGTCGTACGCCGGTCCTTACAAGACCGCCATAGCCCGGTCGGTGGGAGCCACCGGCGCGGGAAGAATGGTGCTGCCCATGAGGTATTTGTCGACGGCGGCAGCACAGGCGCGGCCTTCGGCGATGGCCCAGACAATCAAGGACTGCCCGCGGCCGGCATCGCCTGCCACGAAAACGCCCTCGGTGTTGGTCATGTAGTACCCGTCCCGCGCCACGTTGCCGCGACCGTCGAATTCTGCACTGACCTGTTCTGTGATACCGGCGGGTTCTGCGCCCGTAAAGCCGAGTGACAGGAAGACCAAGTCGGCCGGAATGATGTGTTCCGTGCCGGCCTTAGGCAGTCGCTTGCCGTCCACGAACTCGGTCTCGGCAACCTTGACGCCGGTGAGCTTGCCGTTTTCCCCGACAAATTCAACGGTGGAGGCGAGGTAGGTACGTTCGCCGCCCTCTTCGTGCGCACTGGCAACCTCAAACAGCGTGGGGAACGTCGGCCACGGCTGGTGCGAGGCACGCTCCAGCGGCGGCTGCTTGCCGATCGCGAGCGTAGTGACGGAGGCGGCTCCGTGTCGGTGTGCCGTGCCGAGGCAGTCCGCGCCGGTGTCGCCACCGCCGAGGATCACTACATGCTTACCCTTCGCATTAATCTGGTCTTCCACAATCTCACCGGCAACCACGCGGTTGGCAGGCACCAGGTAATCCATGGCGTAGTGGATACCTTCGAGTCCGCGGCCGGGGATGGGAAGGTCGCGCGGGACCGTAGCACCAGTGGCGATCACCACGGAGTCGTAACGGCGGCGCAGCTGCTCCCAGGTCACGTCGCTTCCGACCGCGACACCGGTACGGAAACGGGTACCCTCGGCCTTCATCTGCTCGACGCGGCGGTCGACCTGTTCCTTCTCCATCTTGAAGTCGGGGATACCGTAACGCAGCAGTCCACCGATCTTGTCATCGCGCTCGTAGACGGCCACCGTATGTCCCACGCGGGTCAATTGCTGCGCAACCGCAAGCCCTGCCGGGCCGGAGCCGACGACGGCGACCGTCTTACCGGAGAGGCGCGCTGGCGGAAGCGGCTGCACCCAGCCGTTTTCGAAGGCATCGTCGACGATGGAAACTTCCACCTGCTTGATGGTCACGGCGGGCTGGTTGATGCCCAAGACGCAGGACGCTTCACAGGGCGCAGGACACAACCGTCCGGTGAACTCCGGGAAGTTGTTGGTCGCGTGCAGGCGCTCAATCGCTTCCTCGCCTTTTCCGCGCCACATGAGGTCGTTCCACTCGGGAATGAGGTTGCCCAAGGGGCAGCCTTGGTGGCAGAACGGAACGCCACAATCCATGCAGCGGCCGGCCTGGCTCTTGAGCACGTCCTTGTCCTGGGCTTCGTAGACTTCCTTCCAGTCCATGATGCGGACGGGAACAGGACGGCGTGGCTGCGTCTCGCGCTGCCGGACTTTCAGAAATCCGCGTGGATCAGCCACCGGTTACCTCCAGGATTCGAGACCATACTTCTTCACCGTCGGGGTCAAGGCCCTCTTCGATGGCGTCGAGACGGGTTTGCAGGACCGCCGCGTAGTCACGTGGCAGTACTTTGGTGATGCGGGCGGCGGTGTCGTCGAAGTTTCCGAGCAGGCGGCCCGCGAGGACGGATTCGGTTTCTTCCAGGTGCTTGACCAGGAGGCCGTGGACAATGTCCCGGTCCTCCGCGTCGAGCTCGAGCAACTGGAGTTCCCCGGAATCCAGGGCTTCCTTGTTGACCCGGGCGGGCTGGAGGTCCAGCACATAGGCCGTGCCACCGGACATGCCGGCACCGAAGTTGCGGCCGGTGCGGCCGATGATCAGTGTCTGGCCGCCGGTCATGTATTCGCAGCCGTGGTCACCGATGCCTTCGACGACGGCGGTGGCACCGGAGTTGCGTACCAGGAAGCGTTCGCCCACCTGGCCGCGCAGGAACATTTCACCACTCGTGGCGCCGTAGCCGATCACGTTGCCGGCGATGACGTTCCGTTCGGCCTGGAAAACGTTGGTGCGGTCCGGGCGGACGATGATGCGCCCACCCGAAAGGCCCTTGCCGACGTAGTCGTTGGAGTCACCGTACATGCGCAGTGTGATGCCCGCCGGGAGGAAAGCACCCAGCGACTGCCCGGCCGTGCCCTTCAACGTGATGTCGATCGTGTCAGTGGCGAGCACATCAATGCCAAAGGTCTTGGTCACGACGTGGCCGAGCATAGTGCCGACGGAACGGTCCGTATTGATGACGTCGACGGCGATCTTCACCGGTGTGCGGTCACTCAGTGCTTCGGCGGCCATGCCAATGAGGCGCTGGTCGAAGTGCTTGTCCAGCTCGTGGTTCTGGCCTGTGAGGTTTCGCAGGGGAACGTCGTCGTCGAATTCGAGGCCGTGCAGGATCGGGTCGAGGTCCAGGCCCTCGGCCTTCCAGTGGTCGATCGCTTCGCGGGTATCGAGGACCTCGGCGTGGCCGATGGCCTCCACGAGACTGCGGAAACCGAGCTCGGCCAGCAATTCACGGACTTCCTCGGCAAGGAATTCGAAGAAGTTGACCACGAATTCGGGCTTGCCGTTGAAGCGCGCACGAAGCTCCGGGTTCTGGGTAGCGACGCCGACCGGGCAGGTGTCGAGGTGACAGACGCGCATCATGATGCAGCCGGAGACCACGAGCGGGGCGGTCGCGAAGCCGAACTCTTCAGCACCCAGCAGGGCAGCGATGACCACGTCGCGGCCGGTCTTGAGCTGGCCATCCACCTGCACCACTACGCGGTCGCGGAGCCCGTTGAGCATGAGGGTCTGCTGGGTTTCGGCGAGACCGAGCTCCCACGGAACACCCGCATGCTTGAGCGAGTTCAGCGGCGAGGCGCCGGTTCCGCCGTCGTGCCCGGAGACGAGCACGACGTCGGCTTTCGCCTTGGTGACGCCGGACGCCACCGTGCCGATCCCGACTTCGGAAACAAGCTTCACGTGCACGCGTGCCGAAGGGTTGGCCCGCTTGGCATCGTAGATGAGCTGCGCGAGGTCCTCGATCGAGTAGATGTCGTGATGCGGGGGCGGGGAAATGAGCCCGACGCCGGGGGTTGAGTGACGGGTCCGGGCTACCCAGGGGTAGACCTTCTGCGCCATCAGCTGGCCACCTTCACCGGGCTTTGCGCCCTGTGCCATCTTGATCTGGATGTCCTCGGCGTTGGTCAGGTACAGGCTGGTCACGCCGAAACGGCCGGAGGCAATCTGCTTGATGGCCGAGCGCCGCTCGGGGTCCAGCAGGCGGTCCACGTCTTCGCCGCCTTCGCCGGTGTTGGACTTGGCGCCCAGCCGGTTCATGGCAATCGCTAGGGTTTCGTGGGCTTCCTTGGAGATGGAGCCGTAGCTCATCGCTCCGGTGGAGAAGCGCTTCACGATGCTGGAGACCGGCTCGACTTCTTCGAGCGGCACAGGAGCGCGCAGGGTGTCCTTGAACTTCAAGAGCCCGCGGAGGGTCATGAGGTTCTCGGACTGATCGTCAATGCCCTTGGTGTACGACTTGAAGATGTCGTAGCGGCGTTCGCGGGTGGCGTGCTGCAGGCGGAAGATCGTCTCCGGGTTGA
Organism: Arthrobacter methylotrophus; assembly: GCF_039539965.1. Classification (NCBI taxonomy): domain Bacteria; kingdom Bacillati; phylum Actinomycetota; class Actinomycetes; order Micrococcales; family Micrococcaceae; genus Arthrobacter; species Arthrobacter methylotrophus. The sequence continues at coordinate 2,627,418 of NZ_BAABED010000001.1, forward strand.
ACAGGTGCGGTTCGCCGTCGCGCCGCCACTGGTATTCGCCACCGCCGAGCAGCGGCCGGTGCGGCTGCTCGATGCCGCCTTCCGGGTAGGCCATCTCGTGGCGTGCTGAAACTTCCGCGGCGATGACGTCCAGGCCGACACCCCCGAGCTGGGAGTGCGTGCCGGAGAAGAATTCGTCCACGAGGTCCTGGGACAGTCCCAAGGCTTCGAATGTTTGCGCTCCGGTGTACGAGGCCACCGTCGAAATGCCCATCTTGGACATGATCTTCAGCACGCCCTTGCCGAGGCCTTTGATGAGGTTGTAGACGCCGTCTTCCGGAGTCACACCAACCACCTCGCCGGTGCTGATCAGCTGCTCCACGGATTCCATGGCCAAGTATGGGTTCACGGCAGAAGCACCGAAGCCCACCAACACAGCCACATGGTGCGTTTCACGAACGTCGCCCGCCTCGACCACCAAGGCGGTCTTCGTGCGGTTGGCGCTGCGGAGCAAGTGATGGTGCACAGCGCTGACCAGCAGAAGCGACGGGATAGGCGCCCACTGCGCGTTGGAGTCGCGGTCGGACAGGACAATGTACTGCACGCCGCGGTTGATCGCGCCGGAGACCTGTTCGCAGATTTCGGTCAAGCGACCGCGGAGGGCCGCTTCGCCGCCCTCCGGACGGTACAGTCCCCGGACCTTCATGGCGACCTTGTCACCGCTCGCATTCTCGATGTTCGCGATCTTGGCGAGCTGGTCGTTGTTGATTACCGGGAACGGCAGGGAAACCTGCGGCTGGCGCACCTGCCCGACGTCGAGAAGGTTGCCGTTGGGACCGATGGCGCACTTCAGCGAGGTGACCAGCTCTTCGCGGATGGCGTCAAGGGGCGGGTTGGTGACCTGGGCAAAGGACTGCACGAAGTAGTCGAACAGCAAGCGCGGACGCTTGGACAGCACGGCGACAGGCGTGTCGGAGCCCATGGCACCCAGCGGTTCGGCGCCAGTGCGGGCCATGGGTCCGAGGAGGATTTTCAGCTCTTCGGTGGTGTACCCAAAAGTCCGCTGGCGGATGTTGACGGACGCTGCAGTGTGCAGCACGTGCTCGCGCTCGGGAAGATCGTTGAGGTCGATCAGGTTGTCCTTGACCCATTCGGCCCAAGGGTTGGCGGCGGCAACCTCGGCTTTGACCTCAGCGTCGTCGATGATTCGGCCGGCCTCGGTGTCAACCAGGAACATCTTGCCGGGCGAGACGCGGCCCTTCTTGACCACCTTGGCGGGCTCGACGTTGATCACGCCGACCTCGGAGGCAAAAACGATCAGTCCATCTTCGGTGATCCAGTAGCGGCCAGGGCGCAGGCCGTTGCGGTCCAGGGTGGCACCAACCAGGTTGCCGTCGGTGAAGGACACTGCTGCGGGCCCATCCCACGGCTCCATGAGCATGGAGTGGTACTCGTAGAAGGCTCGGCGTGCCGGATCCATCGTGGCATGGTTTTCCCACGCCTCGGGGATCATCATCATGATCGAGTGCGTGATGGGACGGCCGGAGAGCCAGAGCAGCTCGGCAACCTCGTCGAAGGACGCAGAGTCCGATGCCCCCGGGGTGCAAATGGGGTACAGCTCCTCGGGGGAATCACCCAGAAGGGGATTCGCGAGCTGGGACTGGCGGGCCCGCATCCAGTTCCGGTTGCCCTTGACCGTGTTGATTTCGCCGTTGTGGGCGATGGTACGGAACGGCTGGGCCAGCGGCCACGACGGGAAAGTGTTCGTGGAGAAGCGGGAGTGCACGATGGCCAGCTTGGTCTTGAAGCGCTTGTCCGAGAGGTCCGGGTAAAACGGTTCGAGCTGGGCGGTGGTCAGCATGCCCTTGTACACGATGGTGCGCGAAGACAGCGAGGGGAAGTAGACGCCGAACTTGTTCTGGGCACGCTTGCGGATACGCCAGGCCCGGGAGTCCAGTTCATTCCGGTCCAGCACTTCGCCCGTGGCCGAGGCGAAGAAGGGTTGCGCGAAGTAGGGCATGCAAGCGCGGGCCATGGCACCGACAAGGTCACCGACTACTGGAACTTCACGCCAGCCAAGAACCGTCAGGCCCTCATCGACGGCAAGTGCTTCAATCCCGTGCTTTGCCGTCTCGGCTTCGCGGGTTTCGGCCGGCAGGAAGGCTGTACCAACCACATACTGGCCGGGTGCGGGCAGCTCAAACTCGGTGACGGCCCGGAAGAACTCGTCCGGAACCTGCATCAGGAGGCCGGCCCCGTCGCCGGTCCCTTCGTCGGCGCCCACGGCCCCGCGGTGTTCGAGGTTGCGCAGGGCAGTCAGGGCCGCTTCCACGATGTCATAGCCGGGTTCACCACGCAGGGTGGCGATAATGGCCAAGCCGCAAGCGTCCTTCTCCAGCTCCGGGTTGTAGAGACCCTGGGCTTCCGGGAGCGCAGCGAAACGCTTGAAGGGCGACAAGGCACCCTGCGGTTCGACTGCTTCGGACCAACTTGGGTTATGAAGATGGGTCATTGAAGACGTCCTTCCTCGAGATCGTGCGAATGGAAGGGACAACGCTGGCCCCACCTTGCCTGCCGTGTGACGGGCATAACAAAGCGCTAGTTACTTGAAATTGTAGGCCACCGAACAAGACGCAACGAACAGTTACGAATGTCCCTGGCCCAAGCTTGACCGCGGGAGCAACTGTGTGCTGCCGGGTTATCGCAAGGCTGCCACGACGCTGTGGCCGGGGGCCTCTGGGCGGTAGCCCGGTGCCCCTGTGCCGTAGCACTGGCTACTTGGTGCTGCCAGCTTCCGGCCCGGATCCGGGGACGCTGCTGGCAGTGGTTCCGGTGGACTCGGAGCCTGCACCCGGCGTGACGCCGACGTGTGACTCCTCGGCCGATCCCGATGGCTCAACAGTATGGCCCAGATCGCTTTGGTTATTCCGGAGATTATCATGAGCTCCGGTCTCTGAGACAGATACGTCCGTATCATGACCCGTCGGCTCGGTCACAATTGTGCTGTTTGTCTCATCATCCACGGGCCTGGAGTCGCCAGTAACGGAGTCATCGGCTTCGTTGGCCAGCACCGCAGGCTCCTTGCCGGGAAGGTATGCCGTATCCGGTACCGGCCTGCCGCGGAGGCTCAAGGCAATGAAGATAAGGAGCGCCGCGACGAAGACGAAAATACTGGTCCACACGTTCAGCCGTGTGGTGACACCGAAGAGGCTGATCTGTTCGGCATCGTCAATCCGCAACGCTTCGATCCAGACGCGACCAAGGGTGTAGTAGATGGCGTAGAGCCAGAAAAGCCTGCCCCGTCTGAAGTGGAAGCGGCGGTCCAGGACGAGCAGGATCGCGACGCCGAGGAGGTTCCAGAGTGATTCATAAAGGAACGTCGGGTGGAACAGTGTGTCGCTAGGCATTCCGGCCGGGAAATTCGGGCTGTTGGGATCGATCTGCAGGCCCCAGGGCAAGGTGGTGGGTCCGCCGAAAAGCTCCTGGTTGAACCAGTTCCCCCAACGACCTATCGCTTGGGCCAGCAGGAGGCCGGGGGCCGCGGCGTCGAGGAAAGCGGTGAGCTTGACCCCGGAGCGCCGGCAGCCCAGCCAGGCACCGACGACGCCGAGAACAACGGCACCCCAGATGCCCAAGCCGCCCCGCCAGATTTGCGGAATCAGGGAAAGGTCTCCGGTGCCGTTGAAGCCCGGGCCGAAGTACGCATCCGGAGAGGAGATCACATGGTAGAGCCGGCCGCCCACGATGCCGAAGGGGATCGCCCAGATGGCGATGTCCCACAGGCTGCCTTCGGGGGTGCCGCGCCGCTTCCAGCGCACGGCCGTGACCCACAGGCCCAGGATGATCCCCAGCAGAATGCACAAAGCGTAAGCATGGATGCGGAGGGTCCCCCACGGCAGCGGTATATCAAATCCGGACCATGAGGGGCTCGGAATGCTCATGGGAGCCATTGCCGCGACGTGGAGGAGACTCTGCATTGTCTACGCTTTTCCCTTTTTCTAGGCCTGCGCTGTTGCCCGGCCGAGGCCGGCGCTGAGGTTCTTGGTGAGTTGCGCGACGGCTTCAACGCCGCCGTCGCGGATCGCCGCAACCAGCGCAGTACCGACGATCACACCGTCTGCGTATGCCGCAATCTCCCGGACCTGGTCCGCGTTGGAGACTCCCAGCCCGACGCAGACGCGTTCGGCACCGGCCGCATGCGCATCGGCCACCACCTTTTCCGCGGTGCTGCTGACGGACTGCCGTGTTCCGGTGACGCCCATGATGGAGACTGCGTAAACAAAGCCACGGCTTGCTTCCACGGTCATGGCCACGCGTTCCGGTGTGGACGAGGGCGCCACGAGGAAGACCCGATCGAGTCCGTATTTGTCGGAGGCGGCAAACCATTCGGCGGCCTCGTCCGGAATGAGGTCCGGAGTAATGAGTCCGGCGCCCCCGGCTTCGGCCAGCCTGCGGGAGAATTCGTCGACGCCCATGCGCATCACCGGGTTCCAGTAGGTCATGACCAGCACGGCGACGTCGGTGGCGGCGGTGATGCCGGCCACGACGTCGAAGACACTGGCCACGTGGAAACCGTTGGCGATGGCTTCTGTGGTGGCAGCCTGGATGACCGAGCCGTCCATGACGGGGTCCGAATACGGGATACCGATCTCTATGAGGTCTGCGCCGTTGCGGGCCATGGCGATTCCCGCGTCGATGCTTGACTGCACGTCAGGGTAGCCTGCGGGCAGGTATCCGATCAACGCGGCCCGGCCCTGTGCCCTGGCGCGGTCGATGGCGGCTGCGGACTTGCTCGTGATCTGCTCAGTCATCAGTTCTGGTCCTTGTTTGCTTCTTCAGTGCTGATCTCGAGATTGCTCCGTCCAGCCGGGCCCTTGGGCTTGCGTGTGGAGAGCGTGGTGCCCTTGACGTTGCCGTCTTCATCCAGCATGTCGAACCACTCCGCTGCCGTTTCCACGTCCTTGTCACCGCGCCCGGACAGGTTCACGATGATGATCGTGTCGGACGGGTTTTCCTTGCCTTCGGTGAGCTTCTTGCCCACCTTGATGGCACCTGCCAGGGCGTGCGCGGACTCGATGGCCGGAATAATGCCTTCTGTCCGGCACAGCAAGCGGAAGGCGTCCATGGCCTCGGTGTCCGTGATGGGCTCGTAGGTGACGCGGCCGATGTCCGCGAGGTAGGAGTGCTCGGGACCGACGCTCGGGTAGTCCAAACCGGCGGAAATCGAGTGCGATTCGATGGTCTGGCCGTCTTCGTCCTGCATGAGGTAGGACCGGGCACCGTGCAGCACGCCGGGGCGTCCAAGGGTAATAGCGGCCGCGTGACGGCCGGTTTCGACGCCGTCGCCACCGGCTTCAAAGCCGTAGATTTTCACGGACGCGTCGTCCAGGAAGCTGTGGAAGATGCCGATGGCATTGGAACCGCCGCCGACGCAGGCACAGACGGCGTCGGGCAGCCTGCCGGTCTGCTCCAGGATCTGGGCGCGTGCTTCCTCTCCGATGACCTCGTGGAAGAAGCGGACCATGGCCGGGAACGGGTGCGCGCCAGCTGCGGTGCCGAGCAGGTAGTGGGTGGTGTCCACGTTGGAAACCCAGTCGCGAAGGGCGTCGTTAATGGCGTCTTTGAGGGTCTGTGAGCCATTGGTCACGGGAACCACCGTGGCGCCCAGGAGCTGCATGCGGGCCACGTTGAGTGCCTGGCGGCGGCAATCCTCAGCGCCCATGTAGACAACGCATTCCAGCCCGAGCAAGGCCGCAGCGGTAGCACTGGCGACACCATGCTGGCCGGCGCCAGTCTCCGCAATGACCCGGGTCTTGCCCATCCGCTTCGCGAGCAACGCTTGGCCGAGGACGTTGTTGATCTTGTGGGATCCGGTGTGGTTCAGGTCTTCGCGCTTGAGGAAGATGCGCGCCCCGCCGGCGTGTTCGGAGAAACGCTTGGCCTCCGTGAGCAGTGACGGCCGGCCCGAGTAGTTCTTGTTGAGGTCCTTCAACTGGGCCAGGAACTCGGGATCGGCTTTGGCTTTCTCGAACGTGTCCTGTACTTCATCCAGGGCGGCGATGAGGGACTCGGGCATCCAGCGCCCGCCATAAGAGCCGAAGTACGGCCCCGTGGCGTTGCGCAGCGATGCTCCGCCTTGCAGGAATGCGTCGGCCGCATTCTGTTCCGAGTTGGCTGTTGATGCGTCCACCATCAGTCTCACCGTCCTGTTCAGTTGGTAGTTGAGTTTTTCCAGGAGCCGCAGGACAGCAACCAGCCGCGTTGTCCGCTACTGTCCGGGTCCACGCCGCAAATCAGGCCTGTCTTAGGTCCTGACAGCGATGGCGGCAGCTCCGGCCGCCTTGAATTCATTGATTCGCTCCCGCGGGGTGGAGTCGCTCACAAGAGCCTCGCCCACCAGAATCGCGTGGGCACCGTTCCCTGCGTAGTGCGCGACGTCGGCAGCGTTCCGTACACCGGATTCCGCCACCACAACTGCTCCCGGGGGAATGCTTCCGGCGAGGGAGGCAAACAGCGAGCGGTCGACGTCGAGCGTCTTGAGGTTGCGCACGTTCACGCCGATGATCCGCGCCCCGGCAGCAGCCGCACGCTCGATTTCCTCCGGTGTGTGGGTTTCCACCAGGACGTTCATGCCAAGCTCGTGGCTCAACGCACTGAATTCCCGCAGCTCTGCGTCGGAAAGCGCGGCGACGATCAGCAGGATGAGGTCCGCACCGTGGGCACGGGCTTCCCAGATCTGATACTCGTCGACCGTGAAATCCTTGCGAAGCAACGGGATGTTTACGGCGGCACGGACGGCGTCCAAGTCCGCCAGGGAACCGTTGAAGCGCCGCTGTTCGGTGAGGACGCTGATAACGGAGGCACCGCCGTCGGCGTATTGCCGTGCAAGTGCCGCCGGGTCGAGGATGCTCGCGAGGTCACCCTTGGAGGGGCTGCGGCGCTTGATTTCCGCGATGACCTTCAGTTCGTCACGACTGTCCGCCGGACCACCCAGGGCAGCCCACGCGTCGAGCGCAGGCGCAGCGACAGCGGCGCGCTCCTTCAGCTCCTCAAGACCGACGAGGCGACGGCGGGCCTCCATGTCCTCCCTGACACCGACGATGATGTCATCAAGAACCGTCACAGTCAGTGGCCGGCGTTCTTCAGTTTGCTGCCATCGACGCCGTAGCCCGCCTTGCGCATGGCCCAGCCCGCAATCAAGCCGACCACCATCACGACGATGCCGGCAATGAAGATGGGGGTGCTGGCAATTACAAAGGCGACGGAGGACACGAGTGCCCCGACCAGCATGACAATCACGCATGTCCACGCGGCCGGGCTGTTGCCGTGGCCGATGGCGTCGCTGTGGCTCGCAGCGGTCACAGGGGCCTTGCTAGCGGACACTGTGGTTTTGCTCATGTGAAAATCTCCTCAGGATGAATACTGCTTACATTCTGCCATTTATTGGCGGCGCCCGGGACATCGTCCGAGCTCCGGACAGCCGGCCCTACGTGGGGTCTTCTCCGCGTGAGAGGCTGTCCCAGCTGTCGATCTCATCAACGGGTCCGGAACCCGCACTGACCGCACTGCTGGCGACGTCGTACTTGGTGCGCGTCTTCCAGCGACGGCCTGCCAGTGGCAGCAAAGCGCCACACAATGCCAGCAGGCCGGCAGCCACGACGGCGAGGACGGGAAATACGGTGGACGACGCAGCCGCCCGTCCGCCGGAAATGCCGGTGGTAGCCGCAATGGTTCCTTGCGCCGCGCCGAGGGGGTCGGCGAGGACCGTCACAGCGGCGATAATGATGCCTGCCGAGGCAGACACAAGAATCGTCGCAATAGTCCAGCGCGAAATCCTGCCGGCGATAGACGACGCGAGCCCTCCGGCGAGGGCGACGAGGGCGAGTGCGGTCACCGCAGTCGCCGCTTTGCTTCCCTGAACGTGAAGATCGGCATTCGCCGCCGCAGCGGGATCGAGCCGGACGTTGATCCAGCTCTGGGTCGTCGTACCGAAAACGGCCAGCGCGAGGATTGCCATGGCGAGAACGACGTTGGCCTTGCGCGCCCACACGGGAGTCTTTGTGGTGGCCGTCTGCGGCCTGGCGGCGCTCACGGCGTGGGCGTCCCGTCGTCGACGGTCCCTGCGGAAACGGCATCCGGGGAAATGTTGTGGAGCGATCCGGCGGTGTGCACGGCTCGCAGCGGGGCCGCGGCCTTGTTGACTGTCTCCAGCGCTTCGGACGGCTTGTGGGAATCGGCCACGATCCCTCCGCCGGCCTGGACGTAGGCCCGGCCCTCGCGCAGCAACGCCGAGCGGATAGCAATCGCCATGTCCATGTCTCCTGCGAAATCCAGGTAACCCACGACGCCCCCGTAGATGCCCCGGCGGTGCGGTTCAAGTTCGTCCAGTAGCCGGAGTGCGCGCGGCTTCGGAGCACCGGAAAGCGTGCCGGCGGGGAAAGTCGCCTTCAGCACGTCGTAAGCCTTGGCGCCGGGAGCCAATTCGCCAACCACGGTGGACACCAGATGCATGATGTGGCTGAAGCGTTCAACCTCCATGAACTGCGTGACGTCGACGGTTCCTGCGACGCAGACCTTGGAAAGGTCGTTGCGGGACAGATCCACGAGCATCAAGTGTTCGGCGCGTTCCTTCCGGTCCGCGAGCAGCTCGGCGGCCAGGGCCTTGTCGGCCTCAACAGTCTTGCCACGGGGCCTCGAACCGGCAATCGGGTGCGTGATGACCTCGCTGCCCGTCACTGTCACGAGTGCCTCCGGGGAAGAGCCGACGATCGTGTATTCGCGGCCGTCGGGATCCTCGAGGCTGAAGAGGTACATGTAAGGGCTCGGGTTGGTGTTGCGCAGCACGCGGTATACGTCCAGCGGGTCCGCGGCGCACTCCATTTCAAATCGGCGCGAGATGACCACCTGGAACACCTCACCGTCGACGATCGCTTCCTTGCCGCGATCGATGGCGTTCAGGTACTCCTGCTCGTCCCAGCGTTCCTGAACGCTTGAGGCAAAGTCGAGTGCTTCGGAATGCAGCACGGACACGGGCTGCCTCACGGGCGTGCTGATCTGGTCGAGCAGTCGCTTCACCCGGGCGACGGCGTCGTGCCAGGCTTCGTCGACGCGTTCGGAGCTGTTGTCGAAGTTGATCGCGTTGGCAATCAGGAGGACCGTGCCGTCCATGTTGTCGTGGACAGCCATGTCCGTGACGAGGTTCAGGGCCAGTTCGGGCAGGTGGAGGTCATCCTCCGGGGGGCTGGTCAGCTTCTCCCAGTGCCGAACGGTTTCCCAACCGAGGAAGCCGACAAGACCAGAGGTGAAAGGAGGAAGGTCCGGGAAGCGGTCGGTTTGCAGGGCCGCAATGGTGTCGCGGACGGCGTCGACGGGGCTGCCGTCGACCGGCACGCCGACGGGAGGCTCGCCGATCCAGTAGGCCTGCCCGTCTTTGCTCGTCAAAGTGGCCCGTGAACGGGAACCAATGAAGGAATAACGTGACCATGCTCCGCCGACGGCTGCCGACTCAAGGAGGAACGTGCCGGGCTGGCCTTGGGCCAGCTTCCGGTAAAGCCCGATGGGGGTCTCGGCGTCGGCCAGTACCCTGAGCCGGACCGGGATGACCCGGTTGTGCGCGGCGAGTTCGCGGAACTCCTCCAGGCCCGGGCTGATGATTCCAAGGTCCTGCATGGTTTGTGTTCTCCGCCTTTTCTTGTGATTCCTCAAGTGGATGGTGTGTGGTGGGCTAGTCCCGCTCGCCTGTCACGGCGGCGAGGCTCCGGTCATCGAAGCATGTGCGCGTACCGGTGTGGCATGCCGCCCCTACCTGGTCGACGCGGACCAGGAGGGCATCGCCGTCGCAGTCCAGGGCCACCGATTTCACGAACTGGACGTGCCCGGAGGTGTCTCCCTTGCGCCAGTATTCCTGGCGGGAGCGGGAGAAGAAGGTCACGCGTCCCGTGGTCAAGGTGCGGTGCAATGCCTCATCGTCCATCCAGCCGAGCATCAACACTTCGTCGGTGTCGAACTGCTGGATGATGGCCGCCACCAGGCCGGCCGAGTCGCGCTTGAGCGCGGCTGCCAGCTCTTGCGGGAGCGGACTTCCGGGTTCGACGGCGGGCTCCGCGGCAAAGGCTGCCGTGGACATGGCTGGGGGTGTTGACTGCTCGGACATCAGATCAAGTCTAGTGCCTCCTAGAGAGCCAAAATTCAGCGGCGCTTCCACTGCGCAACAGAGGGCGTCTCGTGCTAGTTTCACAAGTGATGCATTTCGTCGATCCCTCCCGCGAAGTACTGGCCGAAACACTCCTGGCGGCCGGACCTGACTCCCCCACGCTCTGCGAAGGGTGGCTGACAAGAGACCTCGCGGCGCACCTGTACTTGAGGGAGCGCAAAGCGGCCGTCGGCATCGGCCTGCTCCTCAAGAGCCTTGCCAAGGCCTCGGACAAAGCCACCGCCAAATTGGCCTCCAAGCTCAAGACCACGGAAGATTACGCCGAGTTGGTGAACACTTTCCGCGCTGGACCGCCGGCCTTGTCTCCCCTGAAGATCAAGGCCCTCGACGAATCCTCCAACCTCATTGAATATTTTGTGCACACGGAAGACATTCGCCGGGCCGGAGACCGTTGGGCCCCCCGCGCGCTGGACGAGGAATACTCGGACGCTTTGTGGGACGAATTGATTAAGCGCGCGGCCATTCTCTATCGCGGCGTGGACCTCGGCATCGTCTTGGTGCGCCCGACGGGTCCCCGCCACGTTGCCAAGCGCGCCCCCGTGTCCGTCGCGATCGTCGGCGAGCCCGGTGAATTGCTGATGCACGCCCACGGCCGCACGCATCACGCCCTCGTCACCTTCGAAGGCCAGCCGGACGCCGTCGCGCTGCTCCAGTCAGCCGAAGTCGGCCTCTAACCGTCCTTAAGCCCAACTAGCTCGCACTTGTTGTCGTTCTGAGCCCTCAAAACGACAACAACTGCGAGTTAGTTGGGCTGGAGCCAGCTAGCGGACCAGGAAGCCTGCTTCGCGGATCGCCGCCTTGACCCGGGCAATCATGTCATCCGGGCCAAAATGGAAGACGGAAGCCGCCAAGACCGCGTCGGCACCTGCTTCAACTGCCGGCGGGAAATGCGCCGGTTCTCCCGCGCCCCCGGAAGCGATGATCGGGATGCGGACCGCAGCGCGGACCAGGCGGATGAGTTCGAGGTCAAAGCCGTCCTTGGTGCCGTCGGCGTCGATGGAATTGAGGAGGATCTCCCCCACGCCGCGGTCAGCGGCTTCCTTGGCCCAGGCGATGGCGTCGATTCCGGTGCCCTGGCGTCCACCGTGGGTGGTCACCTCGAAACCGGAAGCCGTGGGCTCCGAACCTGGCCTTGTCCGCCGGGCGTCCACCGACAGAACCAGCACCTGCGATCCGAAGTGGCGCGTGATCTCGTCGATGACGTCCGGACGGGCCACGGCGGCCGTGTTGATGGAGGCCTTGTCAGCGCCGAACCGCAGAAGCTTGTCTACTTCGGCCACGCCGCGGACGCCACCACCGACGGTCAACGGAATGAAGACTTCCTCAGCGGTGCGCCGAACGACGTCGAACGTGGTTTCCCGATTGCCGGAGGACGCCGTGACATCAAGGAACGTCAGTTCGTCCGCCCCGGCGTTGTCATAGCGGTGCGCCAACTCAACGGGGTCACCGGCATCGCGAAGGCCTTCGAAGTTGACGCCCTTCACCACACGTCCGGCGTCGACATCTAGGCAGGGGATGACCCGAACTGCTACAGCCATTGCTACTCCCTGGAATTGTCTCTTGTCAGATGCGGCAGGCGTGGATGCTGCTGACCAGGATGGCGCGGGCGCCAAGGTCGTACAGCTCGTCCATGATCCGGTTGGTTTCCCTCTTCGGAACCATGGAACGGACAGCCACCCAATCGGAATCGCGCAGCGGGGACACGGTGGGCGATTCGAGGCCCGGTGTGAGGGTGGCAGCTTCTTCCACGAGGTCCTTGCGGATGTCGTAGTCCATGAGCACGTACTGACGTGCGACGAGCACGCCCTGCAGGCGACGGATGAGGACCTCGATCTCCTTCGCCGTGCCGTTTGCGGCGCCGCCTTCGCCTGTGCGGCGGATCAGGACGGCTTCGGACTTAAGGATCGGCTCGCCGAAGATCTCCATGCCGGCGGCCTTGAGCGTGTTGCCGGTTTCGACGACGTCGGCAATGGCGTCCGCGACGCCGAGACGCACAGAGGACTCCACTGCGCCATCGAGACGGACGACTTTGGCCTTGACGCCGCGCTCGGCGAGGTAAACGCGCAGGAGGCCGTCGTAGCTGGTGGCCAGGCGCTTGCCTTCAAGCTGGTCGACGCCGGAGAAGTCCCCGACGGGGCCGGCGAATCGGAACGTCGAGGCGGCGAAGCCAAGGGGAAGCAGCTCTTCCGCTTCGACTTGTGCGTCCAAGAGGAGATCGCGGCCGGTGATGCCGACGTCGAGCGTTCCCTGGCCGACATACACGGCGATGTCGCGCGGGCGGAGGAAGAAGAACTCAATGTCGTTGTCAGGATCGATCATGACCAGTTCGCGGGTATCGCGGCGCTGGCGGTATCCCGCCTCGGACAGCATCGCGGAGGCGGCTTCGGACAAGGATCCCTTGTTGGGGACGGCTACTCGCAGCATGAGGGGACTTTCTTGAGGTATGGAGGGTGAAGTTTCAGGCATTGTGCTTCAGCACGGGGGCCACGCTTGGGCTCCGGCAAGACCTCTTCGGGTCCCGCAGACGGAGCGGACGTGGCTAGAGATGCTTGTAAACGTCTTCCAGGCTCAGACCCTTGGCGAGCATCAGGACCTGCAGGTGGTAGAGCAACTGGGAGATTTCCTCGGCCGCGGCTTCATCGGACTCATACTCTGCAGCCATCCAGACCTCGGCTGCTTCCTCCACGACCTTCTTGCCGATGCCGTGGATTCCGGAGTCCAATTCGGCGACGGTACGGGAGCCTGCCGGACGGGTCGCTGCCTTTTCGCTCAGTTCTGCGAACAGCGTCTCGAAATTCTTCACGCCCTACAGCCTACTTGCTCCGAGCCGGAGACCGCCTGTCGAGGCATTGCATGACGAAAGGGATGTGAGCGAACGCACAATGCGCTTTGGTACGCCCACATCCCTTTCCTTGGTTTGCTAGAACTGCTTCAGGGTCAGTGCCGCGGCGAGCGCTGCGGTCACCGCTTCGTGGCCCTTGTCCTCGGACGAGCCTTCCAGCCCGGCGCGGTCCAGCCCCTGCTGTTCCGTGTCGCAGGTCAGCACACCAAAGCCCACCGGCACGCCGGTGCGGACACTGACGTCGGTCAGGCCCACGGTGGCAGCCTGGCACACGTATTCAAAGTGCGGTGTACCCCCGCGAATGACGACGCCGAGGGCCACGACCGCGTCAAAATGCGGTGCGAGCCGTGCCGCCGCGACGGGAAGCTCAAAGCAGCCAGGCACGCGCAGCACGGTGGGCTCGGCGATGCCGGCTTCCTTCGCAGCTCGCAGCGCCCCGTCGAGGAGCCCGTCCATGATCTGGGTGTGCCAGCTAGCAGCCACGATGGCGAGTTTCAACTGATGGGTTTCCTCCGATTTGAAGGTAGTGAGGTCAATGGTGGGGGCGCCGTGTCCGCTCATGAGTGTTTGTTGATCCGTTCAGTCTTGGTCGAGTTCGAAAGTGCTGGAAGAAGTATGGGTACCCGCTGGCTCAGTATCGCCCAGGGTGAGGCGGTGGTCCATGCGGTCCTTCTTGGTTTGCAGGTACCGGAGGTTTTCCTCACGAGACGGGACCTCGGTAGGCACCATCTCGACAACCTTCACGCCGGCCGCGGCAAGTCGGTTTTGCTTGTCCGGGTTGTTGCTCAGGAGCCGGATTTCGTGAAGGCCAAGTTCCGCAAGGATCTGGGCGGCGGCCTTGTAGCAGCGGGCGTCAATCGGGAGGCCCAGTTGTTCATTGGCCTCAACCGTGTCGAATCCGGCTTCCTGGAGTGCATAAGCCCTGATCTTATTGGCCAAGCCAATGCCACGGCCCTCCTGTCCACGCAGGTAGAGCAGCGTACCGCCTTCATCCCGGATCAGCTCAAGGGCGTAGGCAAGCTGTTCGCCGCAATCGCAGCGATACGAACCAAAGACGTCACCTGTCAGGCACTCGGAGTGCAGGCGCACCAGCGGCGCTTTGCCCGCCCGCGGCGTGTTCGGCGAACTGACCGCCAAGTGCTCAGCGCCGGTCACGTGGTCGGTCCAGGCCTGTGCCACGAACACACCGAACGCAGTGGGTAGCTGGACAACCGGGCCGCCGCTCACTGGGTGAGGCGTGCGTGCGGCCGTGCCGCCGTCGTGCGTTGTCGCTGTAGTCATCGCTGCTCCTCGTTTCGTGCCGGAAGTACGGCCTGGTCTTCACCCTCCGCCGCTGCCAGATAGGCCACAAGGTCCTCGATCGAAATCAGAGGGCACCCATGCTCTGCCGCGAACTCCCGGAGGCTGTCCAAGCGCATCATTTCGCCATCGTCATGTACCAACTCGGCGATCACACCCACTGGGGCCAGGCCCGCAAGCCGGCAAAGATCAACTGCCGCTTCCGTGTGTCCGGGGCGTTCACGCACTCCCCCTTTAACGGCCCGGAGCGGAAAAATATGCCCGGGACGGGTGATGGATGAGGCTGTGCTGCTGGAATCGGCCAGAATTCGGGCCGTCAATGCCCGGTCCGTGGCCGAAATACCGGTGCTCACGCCCACGGCGGCATCGCAAGAGACCGTGTAGGCCGTGCCTTTCGCGTCTTCGTTGACCATGACCATGGGCGGCAATGCCAGCGCGGCAGCCCGCGACTCCTCGAGGGGAACGCAGATGACTCCCGAGGTGTAGCGGATAGTCCAGCCCATGAGGGCGGGCGTCGCGTGCTCGGCGGCGAAGATGATGTCGCCTTCGTTTTCCCGGTCCTCGTTATCCACCACGATGACGGGACGTCCGGCCGCCATGGCCTGCACGGCCTTCTCAACCGGATCAAGTCCCTGGCGCACCGCCGTGGCACTCCTGTTGTGCTCGGAGCTCACAGTGCAACCTCCCCGGCAGTTGCGGGAGCACGGAAAGACAACAGCCGCTCGGTGTACTTCGCGAGAACGTCCACTTCGAGGTTGACGCGGCCACCGGTGGCCTTGGCTCCGAGTCCCGTTTCGTCCAGGGTGGTGGGAATGAGGCCCACCTCAAACCAGGGGTTCTCTTCGTCAGCCGGGCTGACGGCGGTGACGGTGAGCGAAACGCCGTCGACGGCGATCGATCCCTTTTCGGCGATATACCGGGCCAGCGGAACCGGCACTCCGAAGCGGAGGCGGTCCCAGTTGCCCTGCGACTCGCGTTCAAGAAGCCGCCCGACGCCGTCGACGTGCCCCTGCACGACGTGGCCGTCCAAGCGGCCCCCGGCCTGTACGCAACGTTCCAGGTTCACCGTGTCGCCAGCCGCCAGTTCACCGATGGTGGTCCGGTCAAGGGTTTCGCCCATCACATCGACGCTGAACTCCTGGCCGTCCAGCTCCGTAGCGGTGAGGCATACGCCGTTGACGGCAATCGAGCCGCCCAAGGCGAGCCCTTCGGTGGTGCTGGGGGCCGTCAGGCGCAGCGTGGCGCTAGCGTCACCCTCGCGCTCGACGGACAGGACCGTGCCTTGCTCAGCAACGATTCCGGTAAACATCAGTGTCCTCCTGTGGTGTTGTCCGGGGCATCCTTGCCCTGGAATGGTTCATGGTGTTCGTCGTGGGATTTCCACGCGGGTTTGTTTCCGTCGCTCGGTCCGGACCTCAGATGGAGCCGGAGGTCGCGGCCCAACGCATGGACTGCACCCCCGGCGGCATCGTCCCAGTTCCATTGCTGGGCATCCGCCAGGGTGAAGATGCCCAGATCACCCAAGGCCGGTGTACCCGCACCCAAAAGGGTGGGCGCAAGATAGACAATCAATTCGTCGACGAGGCCCGCGGCCAGGAAAGCACTCAGTATTCTGGAACCGCCTTCCACCATGACATGCCGCACGCCTTCGGCGAACAGCAGTCCCAAAGCTTCGGCAGGATCCCGGGTTGGCAACTGGATGAACTTGCCGTCAGTCCCCCGCACCGCGGCATCCGGCGGGACCTCCCGCAATCCCATCACGGCCCGGATCGGCTGGCTGGCCGACTCCTGGCCATCCACTTCCCGGGCCGTCAGCCGCGGATTATCGACGAGGACAGTTTCGGTGCCAACCAGGATCGCATCGATCAAGCGGCGCAATCCGTGGTTATCGGCCAGCGACTCGGGGCTGGAGATCCATTGGCTCGTCCCGTCCGTGGCCGCAATCCGGCTGTCCAAGGTCTGCGCGATGTGGAGTGTGACGAACGGACGCGTGGCGTCCACCGCATGGAACCATTCGCGGTTTAGATTCAAGGCCTCCGTCGCGGCTAACCCGGACTGCACGTCCACACCCGCAGCGCGCAAAGTACCGGCACCTCCGGCAGCGGGATCATGGGGATCGTCCACGGCATAGACCACCCGCGAAATCCCGGCATCAATGATCGCTTGCGCACAGGGTCCGGTGCGCCCGGAGTGGTTGCAGGGCTCCAAGGTCACCACCATGGTGGTCCCGGTCAGGTCCAGCCCCCTCGCCTTCGCCTTCGCAATCGCATCGGCTTCGGCGTGGGCGCTCCCCGCTCCGCGGTGGTAGCCCGTGACCAGCTGCTCTCCGCCGGGCCCGAGCACAACCGCTCCAACCAAAGGATTGGCCCCGCGGTGCCCCCGGAGAGCAACGTGCAGCGCAGCGTCCATGGCTGCGGACTCGGCGTCCGAGAAGTTCCGGTTCAGCTCCTCGCTCATGAGAAGACTCCTGCGATCCGCACTTTGGAGATCGCCCAGTCGGAGATATTGCCTGGCACTTCGCGAAGCACAATGACAGATCCAGCTACGGGAATCTGTGCTTCGAAGAGCCATCGCAGAATGCCCATGTCGTTCCTTCCCTCGAATGCCGCGATGGCTCCGGGGGGTACGACAGCGCTATGCGGGGCGCACTGGGCGCCCGAAGCATGACTGTACGTGCTTCTCCCATCCAGACTTTAACTGTCGGTACCGGAATTTCACCAGTTCAACCGTCCGCCGTCGTGGTTCCTGGAAGGAACCTCGACGGCTCGCGGGTCGCGGACTATAACCGCCGGTTCGGAATTACACCGACCCCGGAGCACGTATGTGTGTTGTTATTGTGACACAACTGGGGCCTTGGCCGATGTATTCCCGGCCGAAGATGCAAACATTTACGTCATTGTTGTCACATTGCCGCCAACCCCGCGGCCCGCAACCGCTCAATAGCGGATGCGGGGTCCTCATGGCCGTAGACGGCGGATCCGGCAACGAACACATTTGCACCGGCCTCTGCCGCCCGGACAATGGTCTCCTCGGTGACGCCGCCGTCAACCTGCAGGGCGACGCCAATGCCGGAACCGTCGATCGCGGCACGCGCCCGGCGGATCTTGGGCAACGTGACATCCAGGAAGGACTGCCCGCCGAAGCCCGGTTCCACAGTCATGATGAGTAGCATGTCCAGCTCTGAAAGCATGTCCAGATACGGTTCCACCGGCGTCGCCGGACGAAGCGCCATACCCGCCTTGGCACCGCGAGCACGGAGCTCACGCGCAAGCTTAATGGGGGCCATCGCGGCCTCTGCATGGAAAGTCACGGAAGCGACGCCCGCGTCGGCGTAGGCCGGCGCCCAGCGGTCGGGGTCGGCGATCATCAAATGGGCGTCGAGCGGGACCGGGCTCACTGCCTGGATCCTCTCCACAATCGGCAGTCCGAGCGTCAGGTTTGGCACAAAGTGGTTGTCCATGACATCGACATGGACGGCGTCGGCATTGTTGATTCTCTTCAGCTCGGCTTCCAGGTTCACGAAGTCCGCGGACAGGATGCTCGGGTTGATGCAGCACTCGGTCAAGGCAGTCCCCTCAGGGTTGGTGGCGCTCGTAGTTGTGGGAAATCCCCAGCTTAGGCAGGTGGGGCCTTCGGACGGGGAAGGTCGCTGAAGGTTAAGGCTTCTTCCGGATGAGCGCCAGGAACATCGCATCCGTTTGATGCACGTGCGGCCAAAGTTGTGCCGTCAACTCGTGCCCGGCACCCAAGTTGCCCGTCAGGCTGACAGCGTCCAACGCCGCTCCGGCGTCGATCTGCTCCAGGTCAGTCCTCTTGCGCAGGACGTCGCTGACGACTGCGGTGGTTTCCGCCGGGTGCGGCGAGCAGGTCACGTAAGCCACTACGCCGCCCGGTTTGACGGCGTCGATGGCCGACTTGAGCAAGTCACGCTGCAAGGGACCAAGATCGGCGAGGTCTTTGGGAGTCCTGCGCCAGCGCGACTCAGGACGGCGACGCAGTGCACCAAGGCCGCTGCAGGGAACGTCAACCAGCACCCGGTCGAAAGTCTCCGGCTGTTCCTCGCCGACGTCGCGCCCGTCGCCCACCCGCACGGTCCAGGCATTCGCGGGAACTGCCGCGAGCGCTTGGCTCACGAGCTTTGCCCGGTGTTCCGCGGGTTCGTTGGCCAAAAGAGTTGCACCTTCTTGATGAGCGAGGGCGGCCAGCAGCGCAGCTTTGCCGCCGGGACCGGCGCAGAGGTCCAGCCACTTCTCACCGTCCTTGGCGAGCTGTCCAAGGTCCACCGCCGCGACGGCCCGGGCCACCAATTGGGACCCAACGTCCTGGACGCGCGTAGTGCCTTCACGGATGGAGGACATGCGGCCGAGGTCGCCGCCGCTGGACAGTGCTGAGTCGATCACGAGTTCACCGGGTGTGGCCCCGTTCCCGAGGGCTTCATCAAGAGTGCCGATGCCGGGCAGCGCCACCAAGTTCACCACGGGGGCTGCGTTGTCGGCTTCAAGGAGTTCCGTGATTTCGCTCGCGGGACGGCCATGCATGACGAGCGACTGGCGCAACGCCCTGACAATCCATTCGGGGTGCGCGTAGCGTACGGAGGCGATCTTGGTTTCGTCGGTCTCGTTTTCCAGCAGGTGGTCGAGCCACTCCGGCAGCGTCCTCGCGGTGACTCGTCGGAGCACTGCATTGATCAGCGACGACGGGCCAGCTCCGATGACTGCCCGGGCCAGCCCTACCGTCTGGTCGAGTGCGGCGTGAGCAGGAACGCGCATGGCGAGCAACTGATGGGCGCCGAGGCGCAACGCATCAAGCACTGCCGGATCGAGTTGGGCGAGCGGGCGGTCGACGCACTCGGCGAGGACGGCGTCGTACGTTCCCTGGCCGCGGAGAGCCCCGTAGGCCAGCTCGGTGGCGAATCCGGCGTCGCGCTTGTCGAGGTGATGGTGGCGGATCCGTGACGGCAGCACAAGGTTTGCGTAGGCGTCTTCTGAAGCGACTGCACGTAAGACTTCGAAGGCCACCAATCGTGCCGGATCCGCTCGCCGGGTGCGCTGCGACGGTGCATTGGTGGAGAAACCCCGCTGCGGACCCCTGTTGCGTTCGCGACCTTGGGCGTTGCGGTTACTTTCGCCGCGGGCACCGCGGTTTCCGTGGCCGCCGCCGTCCCGGTTCCCGCTGTTGTTGGGGCCGCGCCGGCCGGACTCACTCATTCGAATTCCACGCTTTCTGGTGTTGCCAAACCACGGGCCCAATCGGCCGGCGGCATCATCTTCTTGCCCGCAGGCTGGATCCGTCCGAGCTGCACTGCATGCGAGCCGGTCCCCACAAGAACGTTCTTGCCATCCACCCGGACTTGGCCGGGTGCCAGGTCGCGGGTGTCCGGGCGCAAGGCGACGGGTTCCAGCTTGACCCGTTGCCCGTCGAGCATGGTCCAGGCGCCGGGTTCGGGCGTGACGCCGCGGGACCTGCGGTTGAGGGCCAGGGCCGGCTGGGTCCAGTCGAGCCGGCCGTCGTCGAGTGTCAGTTTGGGAGCAAGCGAGACGTCTCCCTGCTGCGGCTGAGGGGCGGCTTGGCCGGCGTCGACGGCGGAAAGCGTTTGGGTGAGTAGGATGGCGCCACTGCGCGCGAGCCGTTCCAGCAGATCCCCCGCAGTGTCGTCGGGCCGAACGGTTTCCGTTAAAGTCCCGAAGACGGGGCCGGTGTCGAGTCCTTCTTCCAGGAGGAAGGTCGCAGCTCCGGTGATGTCGTCACCTGCGATGACGGATCGCTGCACAGGTGCGGCGCCGCGCCACGCAGGGAGGAGGGAGAAGTGGAGGTTGATCCAGCCATGGCGTGGTATCCCGAGGGCGGCTTGGGGGACGAGGCCTCCGTAGGCCACGATCGCCGCGACGTCGGGCGCGTATGAAGCGATCCGCCCCGTGGTCTCTTGGTCCACCTTGGACGCATGGATGATGTCGATGCCTAGTTCCGCTGCGCGGGCTGCCACCGGCGACGGCGTCAGGATCCGTTTGCGGCCGGTAGGCGCATCCGGCCTGGTCAGCACCGCGACGATCTCGAAGCCTGCATCGATCAGCGCGTCCAGAGAAGGCACGGCGACGGCTGGGGTGCCCGCAAAAAGCACCCTCATTGGGCAGCCCCGAAACTGCCGAAGCTGGATCCGACCGTGTTGGCACGCTTGGCGGTGGTCCGATCAGTTACGGAGTGGTAATTTGCCGCGCGGATGGCGCGGAGGGCGGCTTTGCGGTCCTCGCCTTCGAGGCGGTCAGTGAAAAGGACCCCGTCCAAATGGTCGGTCTCGTGTTGGAAACAGCGGGCGAGCATGCCCTCCGCCTCGACCGACACGGGTTTGCCGTTGATATCCATTCCGGTGGCCCGGGTCGTCCTGCGGCGGCTAACCGGGAAAGCGAGTCCCGGAATGGAGAGGCAGCCTTCCACTTCGTCCGGCTGGAAGTCATCGCTGTTCTCCAGCACGGGGTTGATGATGTGGCCTTCCACGCCGCCGATCCGGTACGTGAATACCCTTTGGCTCACGCCAACCTGCGGGGCGGCGAGCCCGGCACCGTCCACGTCTTCCATGGTCTCCGTCATGTCCGACACAAGTTTGGCGAGCTCAGGACCGAATTCCGTGACTGGATCAGCAACCGTGCGGAGCACGGGATCGCCGATGATACGGATACTCAAAATGGCCATGTGCTGTCTTTCCTCACGATCGGCAAAACTTCGGGGCCCGGAAAAGGGCGCCTAGTCCAGTTTAGTTGAGCCTGCGGGCGCCGCTGTGGCGGTGTACGACGGCGGAGCTACAGCAAGCAGCGCCGTACCCGCCGCAGCAACATCAGCAGACATCTCCCACACCCGCTTCAAGGCGCAGAATTTCCACCAATGGTGCTTGAGGACGTCCGGATTGGCCCGCTGGGGACGGACTTCCGTCTCGCCGATGGCCACGGCAAGGAGGACGGGGTTCTCTCCGTATTTCCACGGTTCCCACTCCCCTGCCACCGGATCCACCAGGCTTTCCTCGGCCTTCATGCCGGCTACGAGTTGCATCACCACCTTGTCGTCAAGGGGTTTCACCGTTCCATCACGAGCGGTGCCTTTGGTCTTGTAGTCGATCAAACAGACCCTCCCGTTGATTTTGGCCACGAGGTCCAGCGTTCCGGCGTAGCCGACGCTTGAGTTCCACACGGTGATCTCGGGTGCAATGGGCTCCACCCGGTATAACTCCCACCATTCATCGAAGCGGTCCGCGAAGGCTTCTTCGCCGTTTGAAGCTAGCTCTTCGCGCGTTTCCTTCATTCGGTGCGGGCGTCCTAGGGCATGGATGGCCACTTGTTCGCAGTAGTTATGGACTCGATCGCCGCGGCGTGCGGCGTCGTCCCGGTAAACCTCCGCTGCCTTGGCGGCTTTGTTGACAGCCTGCCGCATCTTCGCGGGGCTGGAGAGATGCTGGGGAAGCTCCGGATCTTTTGCCAAGCTGCTGGCCCCCATATAACCGAACCAGCCGTCCAGGGAGTGGGCCTGCTGGCCGATCACCGTGGTGATGGAAGGGACCGAAAAGGACTCGGCCGTGGACCGGGCATACATCCGGCCATATTCGGTAGCGTGGGCAAGCAATGGATCTGTCATGGGAAAACTCTTTCACACACCACTGACAAGAAGGCGCGTCGGCTCGGTCTCCTCCATCGCAATGAGGGCGCGCTCACGCCGTCCCCTTCGTAACTAATCGGGCACTCATGCATGGCGATCCTGCTTTCTTGACCCGCGATGCCATAATTGGTCACGTCCTCGGCTACGGGAGCGAACAATGGTCCTCGATGTATCAACACTGCGCGTGGTTCTTGGCGTGGTCGCTCTCACCCTGCTTCTTCTGTTTTATGCATCGTTCAGGCGCACGCGCTCGCCGTACAGCGGATGGTGGTGCATTGCCCTCCTTTTCTTTCTTTCAGGGAACCTGGCTTTTCTTTTCAATGGGACGCCGCAGCAATTCTGGGCAAATCCGACGGGGAATGTCCTCTTGGTGGGTGGGGCGTTCAGTGTCTGGTCCGGCGCCCGCTCGCTAAGAATGTTGCCGCCGCCAAAATGGCAGTTTTCGGCGGCGTGTGGCGTCACGGCGTTCGCCTCGATATTGGAAAGCCCTGCTCACAACACGTGGTCCGGGGGCCTGGTTTATCTGGGCTTCATGACGTTGGGCATCGGGCTGGCGTCGCGCGATCTTTGGCGCCTGGATTCCAGCTACTCCCACGTGCACAAATCGATGGCCCTGGCCGCGGCATTCCTGTCTGCTTACTATTTCTGCCGCCTGTCCGTATATTTCGTCGAAGGGCCGACAGGTCCGGACTTCCGCCTGTACTTTGGCCCGTCCATGGCCAGTCTGGTCACGTTGATACTGCTGGTTGCCGTGTCTTTCAGCATGACAGCCCTCAGTAACGATCAGTTGATCAACCGGCTCAGTGAACGCGCTGCCCACGACAACCTGACCGGCCTCCTCAACCGTGGCACTTTCATAGACCTTGCCACCAAGGAACTTCAGCGACTACACACCACAAACTCCGTCGCCTCCCTGGTCTTGGCCGACCTGGACCACTTCAAGGGGATCAACGACGAGTACGGCCATGCCGCCGGTGACGCCGCGCTACAAGCCTTCGCTGCCGCCTGCACTGAGTCGGTACGGTCCACCGACCTGGTTGGACGCTACGGCGGTGAAGAATTCATCCTGCTCCTACCAGGAGCCAACCAGGAGCGGGCCGAGAGCATCGCGGCCGACATCAGCCGTGCCTTGGCAGCAACCGGGAGTCTCGACCATCTCCAGATTCCGACGGTGAGTTATGGAGTGACCTCCAGCCAGCACGGCGCCGTCGGCCTCACCGCAATGATTGCTGCCGCCGACGCAGCCCTCTACCAAGCCAAATCGCTCGGGCGGAACCGCGTGGTCAGCGCCGGTCCGCCTTCTTGAGAATCAATATGTGATTTGCGTCAGAGTATATTGTGATTTGCGTCACGGCACTTTTCAATATCGACTTGCACACTCAGGTGTACTCTGATATAAGTCACCGGCAGTGGAGCTGGTGCCGACCAAGGAGTCGTACCATGAGTGTCGAATCTAGTTCTGCCGCGGGAACCGTCCCGGCCGATAGTGGTCACCGGGCTGCAAATCCCCTATCAGCCCAAGGCCCTGTAATTTCTCCACAGGCGAGCCCCAGCCCCCCATTTGCCGATCCGGCTGCTTTGGGTTTGGGCGCTTTCGCAATGACGACGTTCGTCTTGAGTGCCATTAATGCCGGCCTGATCGTCAAAGCCGACGAACCCGTTGTCTTGGGACTTGCACTTTTTTACGGCGGCCTCGCACAATTCGGCGCAGGTATCTGGGAGTTTGCCAACCGCAATGTCTTCGGTGCGACCGCTTTCTGCTCGTACGGAGCGTTCTGGCTCTCGTTCTGGTTCTTGAGCCAATTCAGTGCAGCCAGCCTTCCCGCCGCCGACGCTGGCAAGGCTGTGGGCCTTTACCTGCTGGCCTGGGCAATCTTTACGGCCTACATGACCATTGCCTCGTGGCGCGTCAGCCTGGGCGTCTTTGCGGTCTTCGTCTTCTTGACCCTCACGTTCATCGCGTTGTTCATCGGCGCCTTCGCGGGGGCAAGCGGCATGACGATGCTGGGCGGCTGGCTGGGCCTCGTGACGGCGCTCATTGCTTGGTACTGCTCCCTCGCGGTCGTCGCGAACTCCACCTTCAAGCGGACCGTGCTCCCGGTGGGGCGACGGTGACCGGTGATGGCCGACTACCCGACAGAATCGGATGAAACCCTCGCGAACCTGCTGCATGAACAACGGCGATTCCCCCCGGAAGCCGGCTTTTCCGCCGAGGCCAACGCGACGTCGTCGGACTATGACATGGCCGACGACGACAGGCTGGCGTTCTGGGCCCGCCAGGCGGAGCGGCTGGATTGGTCGCAAAAATGGACCGAAGTCCTGGACTGGTCCAACGCGCCATTCGCCAAATGGTTCGTCGGGGGCAAACTCAATGCCGCCTATAACTGCCTGGACCGGCATGTGGCCGCCGGTCGCGGAGACAAAGTCGCCTACTACTTTGAAGGAGAAGGCGGAGACACCCGTACCATCACCTACGCCCAGCTCACGCACATGGTCTGCCAGGCGGCGAACACCCTGAGCGATTTGGGCGTCACTGCTGGAGACCGGGTGGCCATCTACATGCCGATGATTCCGGAAACCGTGGTGTCAATGCTGGCTTGCGCCCGAATAGGAGCCCCCCACACAGTCGTGTTCGGCGGGTTCTCCGCGGACGCCCTCCGGACGCGGATCCACGACTGCGATGCCCGGATTGTCATAACCTCCGATGGCGCCTACCGCCGCGGCAAGGCTATCGGGCTGAAGTCCGCCGTTGACGAGGCCCTGCTGGACTGTCCCGACGTCCGCAACGTCCTGGTGGTCCGTCGCACCGGCCAGGAGGTCGGCTGGACACCGGGGCGCGATATCTGGTGGCACGAATCAGTTGAGCTGGCTTCCGCCGATCACCAAGCCGAGGCATTCGACGCCGAACATCCGCTGTACGTGATGTACACCTCGGGAACCACGGGCAAGCCCAAGGGCATTCTGCACACCACCGGCGGCTACTTGACCGCCTGCGCCTATACCCACTGGGCCGTGTTCGATCTCAAAGCCGAGTCCGATATCTTTTGGACAGCCGCGGACATCGGCTGGGTGACCGGGCACAGCTACATCGTGTACGGGCCTCTGGCCAACGGCGCCACCTCCGTGCTCTACGAAGGCACTCCTGACACGCCGCACCAAGGCCGCTGGTGGGAAATCATCGACAAGTACAAGGTCTCGATTCTCTACTGCGCGCCGACCGCTATCCGGACGTTCATGAAGTGGGGCGCCCAGATACCGGCCAAGTACAGCCTCGGGAGCCTGCGCGTCATCGGCACGGTAGGCGAGCCGATCAACCCTGCCGCGTACATGTGGTATCGGGAGAACATCGGGCACAGCCGGACGCCTGTGGTGGACACCTGGTGGCAGACCGAGACCGGGTCGATCATGATCAGTCCCCTCCCTGGAGTCACGGCAGGCAAGCCCGGCGCCGCGATGAAGGCCCTCCCGGGGGTCGTCGCCGACGTCGTGGATGACTCGGGTGCATCGGTCGCCAACGGTTCCGGCGGCTACCTGGTGCTGAGGGAACCCTGGCCGTCCATGTTGCGCACCATTTGGGGCGACGACGACCGCTACGTCGAGACGTATTGGTCACGGTTCCCGGGGCTCTACTTTACGGGCGACGGCTCGAAAAAGGACGAGGACGGGGATATTTGGCTCATGGGACGAGTAGACGATGTGATGAACGTGGCAGGGCACCGCCTTTCGACCACGGAAATCGAATCGGCCCTCGTCTCCCATGCGAAAGTCGCCGAAGCCGCCGTCGTCGGCGCTACGGACGAAACCACTGGGCAAGGCATCGTCGCCTTCGTCATCCTCCGCAGCGAGGCGGGCGACGGCGGTCCGGAGGTCGTGCAGGAGCTTCGTGAACATGTGGCCAAGGAAATCGGCAAGATCGCTCGGCCCCGACAAATCATGGTGGTGGCCGAGCTTCCCAAGACCCGGTCCGGCAAGATCATGCGACGGCTGCTCAAAGACGTCGCACAGGACCGGCCGATTGGAGATGTCACTACCCTGGCGGACTCGTCGGTGATGGACCTGATCAAGGCCGGCATGCCGGGCGGCGCGGGAGGCTCGCACTAGCCGACAGCATCCGGACCGACAGCATCCAGGCAGCGCAAAGGAGCCCTTCCGGCCGGAAATTTCTGCGGCCGGAAGGGCTCCTTCTTGGTGGGCGATACTGGGTTCGAACCAGTGACCTCTTCGGTGTGAACGAAGCGCGCTACCACTGCGCCAATCGCCCGTGCACAAGAAGACTAACCGACCCATGCCGGAATTCAAAAATCGGGATGCCATACGGAATGATGCCATACGGAATAGCGACCAGGAGACCCGGCGAACTCCGTAATACCGGAAGCGAATCACATGGGTGTAACTCGCAAAATCCGCGCCGATTCAAGGAACTTACGCCCATTGCCGACCATTCGGACAGATCGATTTGGAGTTTCCCCGAACCTCCTATAGAGTTTTTACTCGTCGGAAAGCGACGGAATGTCCCTTGCGGGCAGGCCGCCGAATAAGGCTATGCGGACGTAGCTCAGCTGGTAGAGCACCACCTTGCCAAGGTGGATGTCGCGAGTTCGAATCTCGTCGTCCGCTCGCAGGACACTGTCACGGCATGAACTTCTTGGAACTCCAGGAATCGTGCTTACACGGTGGGTTGGCCGAGAGGCGAGGCAGCGGCCTGCAAAGCCGTATACACGGGTTCGAATCCCGTACCCACCTCGGTGAAAACCTTGGTTTCCGGTCCAGGCCGGATTGCATTTGGGCGATTGGCGCAGCGGTAGCGCGCTTCCCTGACACGGAAGAGGTCACTGGTTCGATCCCAGTATCGCCCACCAGAGCAAGGCAACTTGCTTGATGATGAAAGTCCGGTTCGGCCGGTACGGCCATCATGTGCGGACGTAGCTCAGCTGGTAGAGCACCACCTTGCCAAGGTGGATGTCGCGAGTTCGAATCTCGTCGTCCGCTCTTGTTTTCCACGTCCCGGCAACGGGCCGGTCGGCTCACGCCGATCCGGGCGATTGGCGCAGCGGTAGCGCGCTTCCCTGACACGGAAGAGGTCACTGGTTCGATCCCAGTATCGCCCACCAGAGCAAGGCAACTTGCTTGATGATGAAAGTCCGGTTCGAGCGGAACAGTCATCATGTGCGGACGTAGCTCAGCTGGTAGAGCACCACCTTGCCAAGGTGGATGTCGCGAGTTCGAATCTCGTCGTCCGCTCCACGTTTCCCTGTCCGGCAAGCGCCGGCATTCACAGCCGTATCATCCTCCAAAGCAGCTCCGCGGGAGCTGCTTTTTTTGTGCCCCGGGCAGGGTTATAGGAGTTATAGGACAAAACGTGTGGAAATCCCGGGCGCGTCGGGTCGTGCGGGGATCGTTTTCGCTCGGATGTCGGATTCTGCTCCATCATTCGAATGGACAGATTCCGGTCCCTCGCACGGGACCGGCAACTTCGGCGAAGAGAATGATCCAGCAAAATCCGACGGTGTCCATAGATCGTCGACCTGGACCTGGTCATGGACCTCGCCGGTCACCGGGATCCGCGGGGCAATGTTCCAGCACCAGGCCGTGCGGCGGCGGAATGACCGGGCGGCGCCGAACGAAGTGAGCGAAGACTCATTGGAGGTGCCCATCAGCCAGCCAAAGAACGCCTCGAGCTCGGAGCGTCTGCCGACGTCCTGGCGTTCACGGAGCGGCGAGCCCGCAGCCCAGACACCGGCAGCGCTGCTCACCCGCGGCCGCCTTTCCGTTCCGCACCAACGCCTGACCGCAGCCACCCTAAGCGTCCAAAGCTTAGCTACCCCCGAAATTCACCCGCCAACACCGGGAAGCAAGCCCCTCCCATACATACGTTCTGTCTCATACCCCGGCACGCCGCCCGCATGTGGCTCGCCCGAAGATTCGGCGGGCCTAATCAATACCGCTCAGCAAAAATCACTTTATCCAACGTGATTTGGATCGCATACTTTTCTTCAGGTCTCATTCGTCCACGCCAACCGGCAGGAGCAACGGTGAATCAAGAAACACTTGTCCGATCGATCATGCGGAAGAAACCCATTGACGACATCGAGGAGGAGAGCAAGCACAGCGGGCTCTTCAAGAGCCTGGGCCTTTGGCAACTGACGGCCATCGGCGTTGGCGGCATCATCGGCGTCGGGATCTTCTCCCTCGCCGGACTCGTGGCGCATGGAAGCAAGGACACCCCGGGCGTAGGCCCGGCTGTGCTGATTTCATTCCTGATTGCTGGCCTTGCGTCCGCCGCTGCCGCCCTGTCCTACGCGGAATTCGCCGGAATGATCCCCCGCGCCGGTTCGGCCTACACCTATGGGTACGTTGCCTTGGGCGAGGTCATCGGATGGTTCATAGGCTGGGACCTCCTGTTGGAGTACATCGCCATTGTCGCCGTCGTCGCGATCGGCATTTCCGGTTACTTTGATGCGTTCCTTTCCGGGATCGGCCTCCACATGCCCGCTTGGATGACCTCGACGGTGGACGAAGGGAATGGCGGTGTCATCAACCTGCCGGCTATCCTGGTCTGCCTGCTGGTCACCTGGATCCTCAGCCGCGGAACCAAGGCATTTGGCCGCTTCGAACTCGTTGCAGTGGCCATCAAGGTAGTGCTCATCCTGTTCATCATCGGCCTGGGGATCTTCTACATCAACACCAAGAACTACAACCCGTTCATGCCCAGCGGCTTCGGGCCCGTGCTGGCAGGCTCGGCCACGGTCTTCTTCGCCGTGTTCGGCTACGACGCCATGAGTACAGCCGCCGAGGAAGCTACGGATGGCAAGAAGCACATGCCGAAAGCGATTGTGCTGTCCCTCGTCATCGCCATGCTCCTTTACGTTGCGGCGACCTTGGTGCTCACCGGGATGCAGAACTACAAGGACATCAACCCCACCGCCGGCTTCGCCTCCGCATTCACCGGCGCCGGTCTGCCCGTCATCGCCACCATCATTTCCGTATTCGCGGTCCTGTCCATCCTGACCGTGATGCTGACCTTCCTCCTGGGCGTCACCCGGGTCTGGTTCTCGATGAGCCGCGACGGCCTGCTTCCCGGATGGTTTGCCGGAACCGACAAGCACGGCACCCCGCAGCGCGTCACATGGATCGCCGGCATTGCCTCGGCCTTGCTCGCCGGAGTCTTCCCCATCAAGGCCGTTGCCGATCTGACCAACATCGGCATCCTCGCGGCGTTTGTGGTGGTGTGCTTGGCGGTGATCGTCTTCCGCTACAAGAAGCCCGACGCTCCGCGCACCTTCAGGCTGCCCCTCATGCCTTTGGTGCCTGCCTTCGGCGTCCTAGCCTCGGCCTTCCTCATGATCCAGTTGCACTGGGAAACCTGGCTCCGCTTTGTGGTCTGGCTGATGGTCGGGCTGGTGATCTACTTCACCTACGGTCGTAAGCACTCGCTCATGAATCCGGAAAGCCCACGTCACCAACAAGCGTGACTCCTCAGGAAAACCATTTGACATCCCAGTCACGCAATCGCTTGGCACCTCCTGAGTCTCGGGTTAGGATCGAGAACGGAG
The DNA here is from genome assembly GCF_039539965.1 of Arthrobacter methylotrophus. Lineage (NCBI taxonomy): Bacteria > Bacillati > Actinomycetota > Actinomycetes > Micrococcales > Micrococcaceae > Arthrobacter > Arthrobacter methylotrophus. The sequence continues at coordinate 2,656,945 of NZ_BAABED010000001.1, forward strand.
GAGCGAACTGGCTCCGCGATTGAAGGGAGGTGCCCGTGGGATTACTTGACGATCTGAAGGGCAAAGCTCAGGGCCTCATTGGTGGCAATGAAGAAGCCATCAAGTGCGGCATCGAGAAAGCCGGTGACGCAGGCAAGGCTCCGGCCTAGGCGGCTCCCTCCACGGATGAGGCTCCGTAGCCGGTCTTTCCGGCCAGAGCTCCCGATTACAGTTACGTCAACGGGGCACCGGTCCCGCCGCGAGGCGCCGCCGGTGCCCTAGGCGTTTAATCGCCTGGGTTTTGCTTCGCCCGCCCGCTGGCTGCGCGCCGGCTCGGTTAACGTGAAGGACTATGCCAGCGTCACCCCTCCACACCGGACAGCCACGTCCTGTTCCCGCCTCCCGGCAACTGTCCCGCCCCCCTTGTGGCTGGGATCGTGACGGCGTTGGTCGGTTTCACTTCATCCTTCGCCGTCGTGCTCGCGGGCCTCAAGGCGGTCGGGGCCACACAGGAGCAGGCCGCCAGCGGACTGTTCTCCTTCACCCTCACCTTCGGGCTCGGCGTGCTCTGGCTTTCCTGGCGGTCTCGCTTGCCCGTCACGCTCGCGTGGTCGACGCCGGGCGCGGCGCTCCTCGCGGGAGCCGGCGTGCCCGGCGGCGGGTGGCCCGCCGCCGTCGGCGCCTTCCTTATCGCTGGAGTACTGATCGCCCTGACCAGTCCCTGCCGGGCTCCTGGTGGCCCTCGCCGCCATCGGCATCTACACGTGGCGGTCAACGGCGTAAGTATCCCGTCCAACGGGCTCTTGCCCGAATTGCGGTGGAGGCTCCGTTCGGCGGACATGCGATTAACCTGGCCGCACTGAGTGCCGCCCTGGCTGCCGGGGAAGAAGCTGGCGAGGACAGGGGCAGGCGCTGGATCGCGGCCTTCACCAGGGCCTGGCCTACCTCGTGCTGGCAGCCTTCTCCGCCGCGCTAGTAACCGTCGTGGCAGCGGCACCGGCGTCCGGCCTCAGTTTCGCGGGCGTCGGCGCCGCATTCTGGGCGCTTGCCGCCGGAATCCTGGTCCGCTGGGTGCTGAAAGACCGGGAACGCCGAAATTAGGGCGGGGCAGCAGGGTCCCTAGGAGGGTTCGTGGTTCTGGCCCTCGCGCGCCAAGGCGGTCAGTCGGGACACAGCACGGAAGTATTTCTTCATGTAGCCGCCGGTCATCATTTCCTCGGTGAAGAGCTTGTCGAACGGCACGCCGCTGGCGAGGATCGGGACGTCCTTATCGTACAAACGGTCGGCAAGCACCACGAAGCGGAGGGCGACGGCTTGCTCCGTAATGGTTTCCACATCCCGCCATACGACCGCGTCGATTCCAGCGATCAGCTTTCGATAACGGCTGGGATGGACACCGGCGAGATGTTCGATCAGGCCGCGGAAGTCATCCATGGCCACTGTCTGGCCATCGAACTCGGCGTACATTTGCCGTTTGAGGTCTTCCGTCTTCAAGGGAGCCGGGGCGGCCGGCAATCCACGGTGGCGGAAGTCTTCGCCGTCGATCCTGACGACATCGAACTGGTCCGCGAGGACCTGGATCTCGCGCTGGAAGTCGACGGCGGCAAAGCGGCCATCTCCCAATGAACCAGGCAAGGTGTTGGAGGTTGCGGCGAGCTTCACGCCGGCGTCGGCCAGCTCACGCATGAGGCGGGACATCAATACCGTGTCGCCCGGATCGTCGAGCTCGAATTCGTCAATGCAGACAAGCTTGTAGCTGCTCAAAGCGTCCACGGTCTTGCGGAACGACAGGGCACCCACCAAGTTGGTGTACTCCACGAATGTTCCGAAGGCCTTCGGCCCCGGCGCGGAGTGCCACAAAGAAGCCAGCAGGTGGGTCTTTCCGACCCCGAACCCGCCATCGAGGTAAATGCCTGCCCTGCCGTTGACCTTCTTGCCGAAAAAGCGTTTGAACAGGCCATCTCCGTCACCGGCGCCTACCGTCGCCCCAAACGCTTCCAGGGACTTGACTGCCGCCGCTTGGCTCGGTTGGTTCGGATCGGGCCGGTAGCTGTTGAAGGACACTTCTCCGAACCGTGGCGAAGGGTAGAAACCCTTGAGAATCTCGTCCGCTGAGACCGCCGGTGTGCGTGCGGCGAGCTGTTCGATCTGTACCAATGCGGTCCGTTCTTCGTGTCGTAAGTCCCCAGCAAGAATACCGGCAATGGCATGGCCCCGGCGGACACGTGATGAAGGCCATATTTCACCATATGAACGGAAGGGAGCTTTAGTCCCCGGGCATCGATACTGTGGATTCAATGCCGGGTAGGTCCTATCGTCCGGCGCCGCCCGGTGTCAGTGAAAGTGTCAGTGAAAGGCCATAGCTATGTCCTACCCCGTTGAACAGAACGAGAAGTTCGCCGCGTACGCCCACCCCGAACGCCTGGTGTCCACCGAATGGCTTGCCGCGGCCATTGAAGGCGGCGCCCTCGGCGACGGCAAGCTGGTTGTTGTCGAATCCGACGAGGACGTTCTCCTGTACGAGACCGGCCACATTCCGGGAGCAGTCAAGATCGACTGGCACACGGACTTGAACGATGAAGTCACCCGGGACTACGTAGACGGTGCGGCTTTCGCGGCCTTGGCAGCCGCCAAGGGTATCTCCCGCGACACCACCGTGGTGATCTACGGTGACAAGTCCAACTGGTGGGCCGCCTACGCTCTCTGGGTGTTCACGCTCTTTGGCCACGAAGACGTCCGGCTCCTGGACGGTGGCCGCGACAAGTGGATTGCCGAAGGCCGCGATATCACCACTGAAGTGCCGCAGCCTGCCCGGGGCGAGTACCCCGTTGTCGAACGCAACGATGCACCAATCCGTGCCTTCAAAGACGACGTCCTGGCTCACTTCGGCAAGCCGCTCATCGATGTCCGCTCCCCCGAGGAATACACGGGCCAGCGCACGCACATGCCGGCCTACCCCGAAGAGGGTGCCCTGCGCGGCGGCCACATTCCCACCGCTGCCTCCATCCCATGGGCACGCGCTGCCGCCGAAGACGGCACCTACCGCAACCGCACTGAACTTGAGGACCTCTACCTCGGCGAAGCCGGCCTCGCAGCAGGCGACGACGTTGTGGCGTATTGCCGCATCGGCGAACGTTCCAGCCACACCTGGTTCGCCCTGAAGTACCTGCTCGGTTTCGAAACGGTCCGCAATTACGACGGTTCCTGGACTGAGTGGGGCAATGCCGTGCGCGTACCGATCGCCAAGGGCGCTGAGCGAGGATCCGTCCCCGCACTCGCCGGAAAGTAGTCCGGAACCTCTGTGCCTTGCCATCTTGGACTGGGCCATTTTGAGCGATCCAGAGCCAAAGCTGCCCGGACGTGCGTAAGCTGGAAGCGATGAGTACCAATACTTTGCCCGCCGCATTGGCGGAAATTGTCGATGACTTCCAGGCACTGACCGAGCCGGACCGCCTTCAGCTCTTGCTTGAGTTCTCGCGCGAACTCCCGGCGTTGCCGGAACGGCTTCTGGACCACCCTGAACTGCTGGAGCAGGTGGTGGAGTGCCAGTCACCCCTGTTCCTGACCGTTGAACAGGAACAGAAGCCCGACGGCGTGGCCTACCGTTTGTTCTTCAAGGCACCGCCGGAGGCGCCCACCACGCGCGGCTTTGCGGGTGTCCTGCGCGAAGGCCTGGACGGATTGACTGCCGCGGAGATCCTGGCTGTTCCTGATGACATGCCGGAATTGCTGGGCCTTACGCGGGCCATCACGCCGTTGCGCATGCGTGGCATGACCGCCATGCTGGGGCGCATCAAGCGCAAGGTCGCCGCGGCGGACCGTTTGTCGTCCTGAGCCGGAATACACCGCGAATGGCCAAGAAACAGGCTTCTCAGGGAACGCCGGCCACAGCCATATTGGCTGCGGCCGGCGTTCCCTTCACTCTGCACCCGTATGCACACGATCCTTCGGCGGCCAGCTACGGGCTCGAGGCGGCGGAAGTCCTCGGAATCGAGCCTGGCCGGGTCTTCAAGACTCTGATGGTCGACGTCGAAGGCAAACTTGCCGTGGGAATCGTTCCGGTCAGTGGAACCTTGGATCTCAAAGCAATCGCCGCGGCCTGGACATTGAGCTAGATCCTGCGGACCTTATCCGGCTGACCGGCGCCCGTACCGCTCCGATCGGCAGCCACGCCACTAGCGGTCGCTGGGTGCAGGGCAGGCAGCGGTGCGCTCAAGCCGACGCCGGGCCGACGCGGGGAGTGAGCCGCGGAGCGAGCCACGAATGCACCAGCCGCTCCCACTTCTGCGGATCCACGTTCCACTCTTTGGTGTGCCGTGCGCCTTCGAAGGGTTCGAAAGTGACCATGTCCGGGTTCTTCTCGGCGAGGCTGGCCGAGGGTTCGTACGGTACGTACTCATCGTCCACGCTGTGGATCACCAGCGTCGGAGTACGGAGTTCGACGGCGCGTGTATCCCAGTCCATGGCCTTCAAGTCGACGGGTGCGGCCAGGCCGGTGAGGCGGCGGCCCAAGGGGTGCCCCAACATCAGCTGCCCGTAGCGACCCACCGCGTACGGGATCCTGTTGAGCTGCGCGTGGTGTGCCAGGACGTTGACCCAGTCGATCACCGGCGCGTCCAGGACCATGGCCCTGATGACATGGCGGTGGTGCGAGAGGTCGGCCGTCTGGAGGCAGATCGCACCACCCATCGACCATCCGAACAAGACCACCTCGTGGGCACCATGGGCCAGCGCGTATTCAATCGCCGCATCGACGTCGCGCCACTCCGTGGATCCCAAACCGTAACGCCGGTCCGGGGCGGACGGCGCCAGGCCGTCGTTCCGGTACGAAACCAACAGGCTGTCGAGGCCTAGATCGCGAGCGCTGCGCACTGCGCGCAAGCCTTCGACGCGGGTGGCACCGCGGCCATGGACCATGATTGCCCACACTTTCGCGGGCTTGCCTGCGCCCGACGGGATCAGCCATGCCGGCGCCTGGCCACCCTCGACGTCGATCTGCACTTCTTCCGAATCCAGGCCAAGCACCGCCGGGGAGTCATAGACGGCACCACTCCACCACCCGCGCCGGGCTTTTGCCAAGTCTCCGCTGTACACTTCTTCGACTTCGCGCTGCACCGTACGTTCCGCGGGCGAATAGGACACGATCCGCCCGATTCGCGCGAACCCGGTGCCACCTGCGAAGTAGAGGCTGAACACTCCATCGACGATGCTGTCCGGGGTAGCTGCCAGGATGACCTGGAGTCCATGGTCTCCGCGCACCACCGCCAGCACTTCCTGGTCAGCCTCGCGTTCGGACGGGGTGATGACGCGGCGGGCGAAATAGGCTGCGAGTGCCGAAGAACCGGCGCCCAGCAAGCCGGCGATGCTGCTGCCGGCAATGATTCCTGCGACGGCCCATTTGGCGCGGGTGGACATTTTCGCACCGTTCTCGGCGGTTGGTGCGGCTCGGGTCATGGATGCCATGTGACCATTGTCCCGGTTGCGGAGCCGTCCTTTGCACAGCACTGTTCACCGGCGTTGCCTCCCGAGCGGGCCAGCTACGCCGAGAACAGAATTGCCGGACCAAATCATGCTCCCGGCGCGGCTCCGGTCTACGCTGTAGCCATGAGTGATCCAATCGTCATCCTTACTGAAGAGCCTCTCGGCCCGGAAGACCGTGTCAATATTGCCAAACTGCTCGACGGCAGCGACTCGCCCGTGGTGGTGTTGGTGCCGGCGAACACCGAAAGGCACTTGCTGGTCGACTTCCTCGAAAACCTTTCGATGCTCGAAGTAGCCAAGGCATTTCGGGACCTTGTCGGCGAGGCGCCGACTCCCCAATCGGAGCGTGCGCAGGCCGCGGAAGCCTTGTCTGCCTCCCTGATGGCACTCGAGGGGCTCGGTGGCGGAGTTACCGGTGAAATCGTCGACGGCGGTGCCGTGGCCGGCTTGGTGTCCAAAGTCAAAGCGCTCAATGCGGCGCAGGCAGTGGTGATCACGCGCCCCCACGCGATCACCGATACCTTCCATACGGACTGGGCGAACAAGGCCCAGGACCAATTGGGGTTGCCGGTGCTTCATCTCTATGCGGGATCGGGATTTATCGGCGACTCGTAAGCGTTGAGAGATCATGAGCACTGCAGATAACAGGAAGTACTTCCAAGCCGCAGACCCCTTGGCCGGGGTCCCCCTCCAAGAAGTTCCGAAGGACGGGCAATGCGTGGAGAAGACGGATGCGGAGTGGCGCGAGGAGCTTACCCCGGAAGAGTTCAGGGTGCTGCGCCAGGCAGGAACGGAACGGCCCTACACGGGAGAGTATTGGGACACCCATACCGCCGGTGTCTACCAGTGCAGGGCCTGCGGCGCAGAGCTTTTCACGAGCAACGAAAAATTCGATTCCCATTGCGGTTGGCCGTCCTTCTGGGCCCCGCTCGCGGAAGGCACCGTCCGATACCTGCATGACCGTACCGTGGGAATGGAACGGGTGGAGGTCCGCTGCGCCAATTGCGATTCACACTTGGGACACGTTTTCGAGGGTGAGGGCTACGGGACGCCCACTGACCAGCGGTATTGCATCAACTCCGTTTCGCTCAAGCTTGTCGAGTCCCCCGCCGGACAATAGCTCCAGCGCCCGGCAGTCCCGGGGGCCAGCCCTCGCCGGGCTGGATCTCCGGGTGCCGGCGGAGCCATTTTCAACAGATTTTCTTACGCTCGAGCCACTTTTGAATTAGTTACTCTGACCGATTGCTACGCTCGCCTCAGAACAATATTTCTTGAGGAAGGCACCGTCGTCGATGACAACTACCGCTAGCATCGCCCGCCCGCGCATCACGTCCGATAACCGGGACTGGGTCTCGCTGAAGACCGCAGCCACTGCCCTGCAACCTCTGCAGAGCCGGGATGGCTCCATTCAGGATCCGGCACACCACGGCGCTGCGCAAGAATACACAGCCACCATTATCGAATCCATCAAGCGTCTGGGCCCGGCGTTTCCCCACGATGTCGCGTACCTTGAACTCTTGATCGAAGATTTCGCTCGGTGGGCCGATTCCGGATTCGGAGTCCCGGACTTCCTCGACTCGCTGCTGGCCTTCCAGCCCCAGGAACACCGCGAAGACGGACTCCAGCACCTCGTGGTATTCCCCATGTACACCCAGAACGGCAGCACAAGCCGCCTCGTGGAGGCCGTCCTGATCGAGGTCATCTGGCCCGAGTTCATCGGCGACTTGGAGTCCGGCGACTACTCCAACAAGCTCTTCGTGCCCATCCGTTTCCTGGACTTCACTCCGGGGTATGACACCAATTCCGCCGTACTCTTTCCAGAGACAGTCGCAGTGAGGGAAACGCCCGCCTTTACGTGGGGCGCCATCTTCGCCGACCGTGAAGCCGCCCGCTTCCGGCGTGTGCTCAAAGCAGCCGCGGCAACAACATCCCTGCAGCTGCCCGCAGGTGCGGCGGAGCTTTTGGATGACCAGGAACTCACGCAGCGGACCTTCGTCATGTGGGACCTGATCCATGACCGTACCCACATGCGCGGCGATCTTCCCTTCGATCCGTTCATGATCAAGCAGCGGATGCCGTTCTTCCTTTATTCGCTCGAAGAGCTCCGGTGCGACCTGACAGCCTTCCGGGAATCCGTCCGCATCGAGAAGGACGAGGCTGCTTCCCCTGACGCCCGACGCCACGCGAAGCTCGTCCAGTACGCCGTCATCTTCGACCGGATCTTCCGCTTCGCCATCACGGGAAACCGGGTGCGCAACTACGACGGCCTCGGCGGCCAACTCCTCTTCGCGTGGATGCACCAGCACCACGTCCTGCACTGGACCGACAGCAAGCTCAGCATCGATTGGGACGAAGCCGCCGACGTCGTCGTCGAACTCGGTGCCCGGATCGAGGAACTCTATTGGCGCTCCATCGACCGTCCGAAGGCTGCCCACTGGCTCGCGGCGTATAAGCTCATTTCCGGTACGGTCACTCCGCATCCGGCTTCGGTTTGGGCGAAGGGCCCGGAGGCACTGCCGCTCGACGGGCCGCCCCGCGGCCTCACCGACCAGGTGCTCGACGATGAATTCCCCCTGTCCATGTTCTACGAAGCCTTGGAGAAGAAAATGCGCCCCATCATCGAATCAACCACGGGCATCACCGGCACCAGCGGACCGGCCGCAGCCTGATGGTTAGCGAGCAGCTGACCATCCTCGTTACAGGTGGCAGCAACTCCTCCGGCATTGCCGTTGCCCGCGCCTTCACGCTGGCCGGGCACCGGGTCTTCACGGTCGGCTCGGACGAGGCCCGCATCAAGGCTGCCGCTTCCCAAGCGGGCGCCGACGTCACTCCCCTGGTGTGCGATCTTTCCCGGCTCGAGGCAGTGCGGGAACTCGCGTCGGCGATCCACGGGAGCGCTAAAAGGGTCGACGGCGTGATCCACTTGGTAGGAGGGTGGCGCGGCGCCAAGGGAATCGAAGATCAACCGGACGAAGACTGGACTGCCCTCGAACAAAGTGCCATCACCACACTGAGAAACGTCTCCCGGGTCTTCTACCAGGATCTCGAGTCCTCCCCCATGGGACGTTTCGCGATGGTGAGTTCGACGGCGGTCGCAGCACCCACCGCCGGAGCCGCGACGTACGCGGCGGCCAAGGCTGCTGCGGAGACTTGGACCTTGGCCTTGGCCGATGGGTTCCGACGTGATCAATCAGGCAAGCCCGGCAACCCCAGCAACCCAGGAAACCCAGAAAACAACGACGAACCCACGGAGCAGCACAGCGCCGCCGTCGTCTTCGTCGTCAAGTCACTGCTGGATGCCGCGATGCGGAAGGCACATCCCGAGCGGAAATTCCCCGGGTACACCGACGTCGACGATTTGGCGACAGCCGCCGTCGGGCTCTTCGACAAGCCGGCGGCAGAACTGAACGGACAGCGCCTCCTCCTGGCCAAATAGACTGAAAGCGTGAACGAACAAGTGACGAGCATTACTGAAGAGAACCCGGTCGCCCTGCCTTCGGAAGCCACGGGGCGCCTCCACGATCCCTCAGTCCGGGGATTCGCCTCGGACAACTACTCCGGCGTCCACCCTGAAATCCTGGCGGCCCTGGCCGCGGCCAACGGCGGCCACCAGGTCTCCTACGGCGAGGACCAGTACACGGAACGGCTCCACGAAGTCATGGAACAACATTTCGGCGAAGGCATCGAGTGTTTCCCGGTCTTCAACGGCACGGGCGCCAACGTGTTGTCGTTGCAGTCTTTGCTGCCGCGTTGGGGCGCCGTCATTTGCGCCTCGACCGCCCACATCAACATGGACGAGAACGGTGCCCCGGAGCGGATCGGCGGGATCAAGCTCCTGCAGGTCCCCGCCCCGGACGGCAAGCTGACTCCCGAACTGATCGACCGCGAGGCCTGGGGTTGGGGCGATGAGCACCGTGCGCAGCCGTTGGCCGTGTCCATCACGCAAACCACGGAGCTCGGCACCTGCTATACACCGGAAGAAATCCGCGCGATCGCGGACCACATCCATGCCAAGGGCATGAAACTGCACATGGACGGTGCCCGGCTCGCCAATGCTGCCGCCCATCTTGGAGTGCCATTGCGGACGTTCACCCGCGACGCCGGCGTCGACATTCTGTCCTTCGGCGGCACCAAGAACGGACTCCTGTTCGGCGAGGTCGTCGTTGCGCTGAATCCCGAGGCCGCCCACGGACTCAAGTTCCTACGCAAGATGAACATGCAACTGGCCTCCAAGATGCGATTCATCTCGGTCCAGTTCATCGCACTTCTGGAATCCGGACTGTGGCTTCGCTCCGCGGAGCACGCAAACGCCATGGCTGCACGGCTGCGTGCCGCCGTCGACTCCATTGAGGGTGTGGAGCCTACCCAGGCTACCGAGTCCAACGGAGTTTTCGCGGTGCTGCCCGCCGGCGTCGCCGATCGCCTCCGTTCCTCCTTCAAGTTCTACGACTGGAACGAAGCGAACCGCGAGGTGCGCTGGATGTGCTCCTTCGACACCACGGAAGAGGACATCGATTCTTTCGTTGCCGCCATCAAGCGCGAGCTGGCCCCGGCATAGGCCTGCGTGCGGGGCGGCGTGGCTTCAGGGTTTCGCCGCCCCGGGCACATAATCTGCGAAGGTGAACGCACTCGCACAGGTTCCCGCGGATTTTTTGCATGCGTTGGGAACGCTACGAAAAGCACAGTGCCGGAGCGAGCTGCGGCTCGCGGAGATTCCGGCACCGTCCCGCTTGGCCCCCTACGCTGTAGCCCTGGGGGCCGAGGTCTTCAGCCGTTCGACGCGTCCGGTCCGGACTCCTGTCCATGGCCCTGCAGCCATGGCGTTTACCCACGAGAACCCCTCCGGACCCGCCAGTACGGCCGATGATAATGATGACGAGCTTGCCACGGGCAGATTCATCCTCCTCCATGACCCGGACGGCTCCGCCGTGTGGGATGGGGAATTCCGGATCGTGACCTACATCCGGGCACAGCTGGACGCCGAGATGGGCAACGACGCGATGCTCGGTTCCGTGGCCTGGACGTGGCTCGTGGACGCCCTCGAAAGCCAATCCGCGCAGTACCGGGCGGCGGGAGGTACAGCCACACGCATCCTGTCGGAGAGCTTCGGTACCTTGGCTGAAAGACCGGAAACCATCGACATCGAACTTCGCGCCTCGTGGACGCCGGCGTCTTCCGATGCCCAGGCACATCTGGAGGCCTGGTGCGACATGGTCTGCACGTTCGCCGGGCTCCCTCCCTTGCCTCCCGGCGTCACACCCCTGCCACGTCGGCGGCTCACCTGAACGCCGTCGGGGTGCTCTGGAATGCGTGGACGGACCGGCCACGCACAGAGTCGGTAAACTGAAGGCACCATGACCCCTGAAAATCTGGAACCCACCACAGCCGGCGCTCCGGCTGCTGATCCCACACCACACATCACGGTAGACGGCTTTGATGGCCGGATACCCGAAATCATCGATCTGGATGCCCCGCGTGAGGGTGTACCCCTTGTCATCGACACCTTATCCGGCTTGGAGCGGTGCGCTGCTGCCATCGCCGCGGGAACCGGCCCCGCCGGGGTCGACGCCGAACGCGCCTCGGGTTTCCGCTACGGTCAACGCGCCTTCCTGGTGCAGATCAGACGCGACGGCGCAGGCACCTGGCTGATCGACCCTGAGCCCTTCGATGACCTGAAGATCATTAACGAAGCGCTGCGCGGCGTCGAATGGATCCTGCACGCCGCGACTCAGGATCTTCCGTGCCTGGCCGAGCTCGGCATGTGGCCCGACAAGCTTTTCGACACCGAGCTCGCTGCTCGGCTTGCCGGGCTGCCGCGCGTTGGCCTCGCCGCCGTCATTGAGCAGCTCCTTGGTTTCGGCCTCGCCAAGGAGCACTCCGCTGCCGACTGGTCCACCCGCCCCCTTCCCGAACCATGGCTGCGTTACGCAGCCCTCGACGTCGAAGTCCTCGCCGAACTGCGCGAAGAACTCATGGAACTCCTGGAAGCGGACGGAAAGCTTGAATTCGCCGAACAGGAATTCGCCGGCATCCTTGGAGCCGGACTCCCGGCACCGAGGATTGACCCGTGGCGCAAGACCTCCGGCCTGCACCAAATCCGCGACCGCCGTCAATTAGCCGCCGTGCGCGAGCTGTGGTACGAACGGGACCAGCTTGCGCGCAAACGCGATGTTGCTCCCAGCCGCCTCATTCCGGATTCCGCTTTGGTAGCCGCCGCCAAGGCGATGCCGGCTACCGTTCCGCAGCTCCTCGCCACCAAGGGTTTCCACGGGCGGGCCGCGCAGCGGGAAGCGCCACGCTGGTTGCGCTGCGTTACCGCCGCAAGGAGCACCGAGGACCTTCCTCCGTTGCATTTACCGACCAACGCTCCGCCGCCCCCGCGTGTGTGGACAGACCGTGATCCGGAGGCCGCAGCGCGCTTGGGGACTGCCCGGCCCAAGCTTCAAGCGGCTGCCGACGAGCTCAAACTTCCCGTGGAGAACCTCCTCACTCCGGACTACATGAGGCGTGTACTGTGGCGGCCGCCGTCGGACCTCACCGTCGATTCCGTAGCGGAAGAGCTGCGCGCCCTCGGCGCCCGGGAGTGGCAAATCGCCATCACGGCACCCATCCTCACCGAGGCGTCACTGAATCCGCAACCGCTGCCGCCCAAGGAGCCGAAAGAGCCGAGGAGCGCGGCTCCCAGCAACTGAATCATGCACAGCCCGTTGGGCCTGAGGGCCCCAAGCCCAACGCTCGCTCACATCGAACGCCCCCAAGCCCAACGCTCGCTCACATCCGACCGCGGTTCCTGCGGGATGTGAGCGAGGATCCGGCGAGGGGACGTCATATGTGAGCGAGGATCGGAATTTGTTCTCCTTGCGCGCTAAGTTACCGGCGAGTAACATAGCGGTAAATGACGCCGACTCCCTCTCAGGGCTGTCCGGCATCCCTGTCTCAACGAGGAGCCACACATGAGCCACAGCGGGAACAGCGCCAAGCCCCGGATTGTCCGCGACGTCGTCTTCGTGGACGGTGTCCGGACGCCTTTCGGCAAAGCAGGCGAAAAGGGCATCTATGCGGGGACCCGCGCCGACGACCTGATCGTCAAGTGCATCCGAGAACTCATGCGCCGCAACCCTGCTTTGCCCGCCGAGCGCGTCGACGAAGTCGCCATCGCTGCCACGACGCAAACCGGCGACCAGGGCCTGACGATCGGGCGTACTGCTGCTCTCCTGGCCGGTCTCCCCCGCAGCGTGCCGGGCTTTGCCATCGACCGCATGTGTGCCGGGGCGATGACGGCGGTCACGACGACGGCAAGCGGCATTGGTTTCGGTGCGTACGACGTCGTGATTGCCGGCGGTGTTGAGCACATGGGCAACCACCCCATGGGCGCCGGCGCGGATCCGAACCCGCGGTTCATGTCCGAACGGATCGTGGATCCAGCTGCGCTGAACATGGGCAATACTGCCGAAAACCTGCACGACCGCTTCCCGGCAATCACCAAAGAGCGCACGGACATCTATGCAGCGGCATCCCAGGCAAAACTAGCTGCGGCCTACGGCAAGGGCCAGATCCAGCCGGATCTGGTCCCGGTCGCCACGATGAAGCCCGGGGAAGGCTGGACGGTCAACATCACCGACGAGCCGCCGCGCCCCGGAACCACGGTGGCCGACCTCGCGGAACTGCGCACGCCGTTCCGCGCACACGGCCGCGTCACGGCGGGCAATGCCGCCGGATTGAACGACGGCGCGACGGCGGCAGTCCTCGCCTCCGCCGAAGCTGCCCAGGAGCTCGGCTTGTCCGTGAAAATGCGTCTGGTCTCCTATGCCTTCGCCGGTGTCGAGCCGGAAGTCATGGGAATCGGACCGGTCCCGGCCACCGAGAAGGCGCTCAAGAACGCCGGACTCGGCATCGAAGACATCGGCCTGTTCGAGATCAACGAGGCCTTCGCCGTGCAAGTCCTGAGCTTCCTGGACCACTTCGGAATCGCCGACGACGACCCGCGCGTCAACCGCTACGGCGGGGCGATCGCCGTCGGGCATCCGTTGGCATCCTCCGGCGTGCGGCTCATGAACCAACTCGCCCGCCAGTTCGAGGAAGACCCGTCAGTCCGTTACGGCATGACCACCATGTGCATAGGCTTGGGCATGGGCGCCACGGTTATATGGGAGAACCCGCGTCACCCCGACTACAACAACGACTACAACAGCTATGACAGCGCGACAGAGAACTCAGCAGACACCGCTACCCAGGGAGCCACAGCATGAGCGCCGCCCAATTCCAGCAACTGGCCGATCTGTTCCCGGACGAGACAGTGACCCATTCCTATGTCCAGGACATCAAACTCTCCGGCAATGCCGGAACGTTCGCCCTGATCACCCTGGACAACGGTCTGGACCACACCAAGCCCACCACCCTCGGGCCAAATACCCTGGTCGAGCTCGGGACGGTACTTGAAGGCCTCAAGGATCGCGCTGCGCGCGGCGAGATCGTCGGCGTCGGTGTCACGGGCAAGCCGTACTTCCTGGTGGCCGGAGCGGACCTCTCAGCGGTCAAGCGGCTCCATGAGCGCGATCACGGACTGTGGATGGCGCAGCTCGGCCATGACGTCTACGGCACGCTCGCCGATCTGGGCGTTCCCAGCTTCGCCTTCATCAATGGCCTTGCGCTCGGCGGTGGCCTCGAAATCGCCCTCCAGTCAACGTACCGCACCGTCTCGACCGCGGCGGGAGCCCTCGCTTTGCCTGAAGCGTTCATCGGGCTCGTCCCGGGCTGGGGCGGTGTCTACCTCCTGCCGCGCCTCATCGGTCCGGAAAACGCCGTCAAGGTCATGATCGAGAGCCCGCTGAACAACAACCGCACCCTCACCGGCCCCCAGGCATTCCATCTCGGCATTGCCGACGCCATCTTCGAGCCTGCGGACTTCATGGAGCAGTCCATTGACTGGGCAGCGAAAGTAATTGCCGGCGAGATCATCCCGAACCGGGGGAACTCCGTGGACCCGGCAGATCCTGCCGTTGCCGAACGCTGGGCCGGCGCCGTGACAGCGGGCCGCGCGTTCGTGGAAGCCAAGACTTCCAACGCTTCGCCGGCTCCGGCAAAGGTGCTGGATCTTCTCGAGGCCAACCGGACCATGGGCAAAGCGGCATCGGCGGCCTTGGAATGCGAGACGCTCGCCGAGTTGATGCAGACGGACGAGTTCCGTTCCACCGTCTATGCTTTCCTGGACCTCGTGCAGAAAAGGTCCAAACGGCCGGCGGGTGCGCCCGACCGCAAACTCGCACGCCCGGTGACGAAGATCGGCGTCGTAGGCGCCGGACTCATGGCGAGCCAGCTCGCCCTGCTGTTCGCGCGCCAGCTCAAAGTGCCCGTTGTCCTGGCGGACATCGATCAGGAGAGGGTGGACAAAGGCGTCTCCTATGTCCATGCGGAGGTGGACAAGCTCCTCGGCAAGAAGCGGATCAGCTCCGACGCCGCCAACCGGACCAAGGCCCTGGTCAGCGGCTCCGTTTCCAAAGACTCATTCGCCGATGCCGACTTCGTCATTGAAGCGGTCTTCGAAGAACTCAATGTCAAGAAGCAGGTCTTCGCCGAATTGGAGGCCATCGTCTCCCCCGAATGCATCCTCGCGACCAACACTTCATCGCTGTCCGTGACAGCGATGGCCGAAGACCTGGAGCACCCGGAGCGCCTGGTCGGCTTCCACTTCTTCAACCCGGTTGCAGTCATGCCGCTCCTGGAGATCGTGCGTGCCCCGAAGACCGACGACGCCGTGCTGGCTACCGCGTTCGAGCTCGCCAAAGGGTTGAAGAAATCAGCAGTGCTGGTCAAGGACGCCGCCGCGTTCGTCGTCAATCGGATCCTGCTGCGACTCATGGGCGAAGTCATTGCCGCGTTTGACGAAGGGACGCCGGCGGAAGTCGCCGACTCGGCGCTGCGACCCATGGGCCTGCCGATGAGTCCGTTCACCCTCAGCGCGATGGTGGGCCTACCGGTAGCCCAGCACGTTCAGGAATCGCTCCACGCAGCCTTCGGCGAGCGTTTTCCGGTATCCCAGAACCTGCAGAAGCTGGTTGACAACGGCGTTACGTCGCTCTGGGCACCTGGTCCTGACGGAACACCGGTGATCCCCGCGGACACCCTGGCGCTCATGTCCTTCGGCACCACCCCGTCCACGGCCGAGGAAGTCCTGCGCCGTACACAGGACGCATTGGCCGAGGAGATCGGGCTCATGCTTTCCGAAGGCGTGGTGGCAGGGCCGGAAGACATCGATCTCTGTGTCATCCTCGGAGCCGGCTGGCCGATGTTCCTGGGTGGTATCACCCCGTATCTGGACCGTGTCGGCGCTTCAGAGCGCGTCAACGGCAGACGCTTCCTGGCACCCGGGATCGCTTCGAAGCCGTCCGCGGGCTAGCTGCCCCTTTCTAGGGATTGCCTTGGCCGTCGGGTTTTCCCAGCCGCCGGCCAAGGCCACCCAGTGACCGCACCAATTCGCTAAAGGTCTCGCTGGGGTAGTTTTCAGAAACGATGCGCGCGTTGGGCGGTTCACCCCATAGGCCACGGAAGTCCGCCACCGTCGTACCGATGAGCCTGGGAGCTGCTGTTTCGACGTGCACGGTTGCGGCCCGCGCCCGGTACCTTGCGGTTCCGGCGGCGACGGA
This sequence comes from Arthrobacter methylotrophus, assembly GCF_039539965.1. Classification (NCBI taxonomy): domain Bacteria; kingdom Bacillati; phylum Actinomycetota; class Actinomycetes; order Micrococcales; family Micrococcaceae; genus Arthrobacter; species Arthrobacter methylotrophus. Next base: position 2,673,048 of record NZ_BAABED010000001.1, read on the forward strand.
CGCGGCGAAGTAGTCGTGGATGTGCGCCACGTAGCCCTGGTCGTAGCGGCGATGGAACTCGAAATAGAAGCGCAGCATATCGCTGACGTGCCTCACGAGCACATTTGAGGCGGTGCTGCGGCTCCCCTCCGGCTGATCCGGCAGGACAAGTTCCGGCTCCGTACAGCCTGCCTCAGCAGCCAGGGCGGTCACATGTTCGGGTTTGAGTTCGATCCGCTCCGTGGTCTCCAGGGCGCACACCACCGGCAACCGCTCCTCGGGAAGGCCGGAGAATGCCGCGAACACCTCGGCGGCTGCGTGCGGATCAACGTGCGTGTTCCACTCGGCGGTAGGCGTCGTGTTGCCTTGGTAGTAGTAACTGCCGCCCATGATCACGACGCCGCGCAGCAGCTCAGGTAGCCGGGGTTCGGCGCGCAGCGCGAGGGCGAAGTTGGTGAGGGGAGCGGTCATCAGGGCAACCAGTTCTCCCGGCCGGGATCGCGCCGCTTCGACCCAGAGCTCGACGGCGTCGATCTCGCTCACGCTCCCCTGCGGTTCCGGCAACTCGGCGTAGCCAACGCCTTGCGGCCCGTGGGTTTCCGGCGTGGTGACCAGCGGGATCCGCAGCGGCGCCCGGGCACCGATGGCAACGGGCACCCCGGGACGGCCACACAACTCGAGCAAGGACAGGTTGTTGCGTGCCACCTGTTCCGCGGCGACGTTGCCCGGAGTACAGCTGACGGCCACAAGCTCTACCTGTGCCAGGCTGCACAAGTAGGCTAGGGCGATGGCGTCGTCGATTCCCGTGTCGCAATCCACCAGCAAGCTCACGGGCTCCCGAAGGCCGGCTACCGGCGCGTGTTCCCCGCTCATGGCGCACTCCTCAGAAAAGAGCTACCTTCGGCGTGCGCGGGAAGATGTCGTCCAATTCCGCGCGCTCCTCTGCGCTCGGTACCCACCGCACGGCCTGGGCGTTTTCTTCGATTTGCTCGGGACGGGTGGCTCCGGCAATGACACTGCTGACTGCGGGCTGTGCGGCCAGCCAGGAAAAGGCCAGCTGAAGTTCGCTCAGGTCCCGTGCCTTGGCGAATTGGCTGAACCGGCCCAACTGGACCCAGTCGGCGTCGTTAACCATGTTGGTCCGTGTGTGGCTGAGCCGCGATCCTTCCGGGGCGCTCCCAGGCGCATACTTACCGGTCAGGAGGCCGTTCGCCAGCGGGAAATACGGCAAGACGCCGAGCCCGAAAGCTTCGGCGGCCGGCAGCACTTCGAGTTCCGCCCGGCGGTCCAGCAGGTTGTAGTGGTTTTGCGTCGAAATGAAGCGGGGGCCGCCCTGCATTCGGGCGACGTATTCGGCCTCGGCAATCTGCCAGCCGGCACGGTTGGAGTGGCCGAGGTACCGGACCTTACCGCTTGCGACGAGGTCCTCGAGGGCGGCGAGTGTCTCGTCAACAGGGGTGAGGGGATCCGGGGTGTGGTACTGATACAAGTCAATCCAGTCGGTGCCAAGGCGACGCAGCGATGCCTCGACGGCCTGGATGATGTAGCGGCGCGAACCCCGGGCACCAAAATCGTTGCCGTTGGCGCCGCGCATGTCCATGCCGAATTTCGTTGCCACGATCGCGTCGTCCCGGCGGCCCTTGAGCGCAAGGCCCAACATGGTTTCGCTGAGCCCGGGTTCCCGGCCGTAGACGTCTGCCACGTCGAAAAGGGTGACGCCGGCATCCAACGCGGCGTGCACCACCGCGTTGGTGCCCTCTTGCGATTCGGTGGCAGTATTGGGCCGGCCGAGATTGTTGCACCCCAAGCCGACTACTGAGACGGTCAATCCGGAATGTCCAAGACGGCGATATTCAGTCATGATTTCACCCTACAATGCCTGCCGGACCCCTGGGGTCACTCAGGATCCGAACGCGATTCCTGCTTCTTCCATCGCGTCATGCAGCTGGGCCATGACCTTCGGCCCCATACCGTGCAGGGCCGCCACGCGCCCTTCCCCGAACTCGGCGAGCTGTTCCAAGGTTTCCAGCCCTTCGTGAGCGAGGGCCCTGCGTGCCGGGGCGGACAAGCCCTTTGGCAGCGGCGTATGGCCGGGCCAGTTGCTCTTGGGAGCCATGGTTGTCCCTTCGAAGCTGGGGTGTGGTCCTTAGAGGGTAAAGCCCGCACCGGTTTTCGGCGAGTGTTTTACCTTGAATGCCGCGGGCTCGGCGTGGGGCGCAGCGGCAATGCTCAACTTGGTGAAGTCCAGGTCTTCTCCCCGGATGCACACCTTGATGGCGTTGACGGCCTTGTTGACGTCCGGGCACAGGCAGAAGATGTTGAGTTTTGAGTCGCCGATATCGGAACGTTCCACGGTACCGAGGCCGCGCCAAGCCAGTTCGCTCGTCAGCGCCGCCTTGGCCTTGCGTTCGAGGTACCGGTCGCGGTCCGTCCCGTCCTTCGTCTTCAGCGCAATCTGGGCGACTACCCAAAACTGCTCCGCCTCGGGGATCTCAGCGTAGCCATCCTCTTCGCATTGCGCGGCGAAGGCCGTCATGAGTCCGTCGACGGCGGCCTCATCCGCGACGTCGGTTTCGTCGGTGCTGCTCTGGTGCCCTGCGACTCCATGGTTGATGACGAACTGCTTGAATTCCTCGTCGTACCAAGCCTCGCGAAAATGCAGGACTGCCTCTTCATCGCGCTTGTAGGTGCGGATAATGCCGCTCATGCTTGTCCTTTTCTGAACCATTCGGCGCAGGTACTGCTGGGGCCTGTGCCGTCGAAGGGTGTTTGTTGCTTGGATACCGCGTGGAAAAGCTCCCCGCACTCGCGCCGCATGGACTCGACCACGTCATCGGGATAGCCCATGCTCACACGGCGCTCGTCGAATTCGTCCTCGTCGTCAATGAAAACATCCCTCTGGACGGAGCGGATGACGTCGAGATCCATATCGATCACATGGAATTCGGACACGCCGGGCTTGATGGCCTTCCACTCATGGGCCGTGGCGAGATCGACGTAGATCCGAAAATCCCCGGGGTAGCTGTCATTGTAGAACGTCGCTACGTACTCGCCGGCGCGTGGTATCAAGAGCACAGCATCCGACGCGGTGTAGAAAGCCGCCCCTGGCCGCGAGCAGAACTCGTTCCGGCCTTGGAAAATCCACCAGCCGTGGATGTCTTCGCCGAGATAGCGTCCCGGGACAACCCAATGTGCCGTGCCGTCCCATTTCCGGTTCCGGGCCACCACCAGGTCACCTGGCTGCAGACTCCCCGGCAACCGAGATGCGTCCTCGCTCACAGCTTGGGAAGACTGCCGGTGGTGGGGTGTTCCTGTCCCGGCAGGGGCCGCGCGAAAGGCACCTTTGTCCCTAGAACCTGCGCCACGACGTCGTGCGTTATCTGTTGGGCGGTAAGCCCCACACGCTCAAGCACTTGGCTTCTTGTTCCGTGATCGAGGAACTCAACCGGAAGTCCCACTTCGTTGAGGGCGGTGTCCACACCGGCCGCGCGCATCTCCTGGCGGATCCGGGATCCGACGCCACCCGCGCGGACGCCGTCCTCGATGCAGATCACCAAGCGGTGCCTGGCAGCGAGGGCAATGATGGACTTGCGCACCGGCAGGACCCACCGTGGATCGACCACGGTGGAACTGATGCCTTGGGAACCGAGCCGGCCGGCAACGTCGAGGGCGAGCTCGGACATGGCACCGACGCTCACAATCAGGACGTCGTTCTCCATGGAGCCTTCGGGGCGACGCGCCAGCACATCGACGCCGTCGGAAAGCCGTTCGATCGCCTCGATCTCACTTCCTACGCTGCCTTTGGAGAAGCGCACCACGCTGGGCGCGTCATTGATGGCGACCGCCTCGCGGAGCTCTTCACGCAAACGGCTGGAATCGCGTGGAGCAGCGAGATGAAGCCCCGGAACGATCTGGACCATGGCCATGTCCCACATGCCGTGGTGGCTGGCACCATCCGGGCCCGTCACGCCGGCGCGGTCCAAGACAATCGTTACCCCGGCCTTGTGCAGGGCGACGTCCATGAGGAGCTGGTCGAAGGCGCGGTTCAGAAATGTAGCGTAGACGGCCACTACCGGATGCAGGCCACCGAAAGCCATGCCCGCCGCGGAGGTGAGCGCGTGCTGTTCCGCGATGCCGACGTCGATCACCCTCTTTGGGTGTCGCTCCGCGAACTTATGCAGTCCAACGGGGATCAGCATCGCGCCAGTAATTCCCACGATATCTTCGCGTTCGTCGGCAATATCCGCGATTTCCTCGGCGAACACGGAGGTCCATGAGCGGGCTCCGCCGGCCTCCGTGGGTTCCCCGGTCTCGGGGTCGATGATTCCGACCGCGTGGAACTGGTCTGCCTCATTGGCAAGGGCCGGCGCATAGCCATGGCCCTTTTCGGTCATGGCATGGACGATCACGGGACCGCCGTAGTTGCGGGCTGCGGTGAGCGCGTGCTCGAGGGCACGCATGTTGTGGCCGTCGACGGGACCGATGTACTTCATGCCGAGATCTTCGAACATGCCCTGCGGAGCCCACCAGTCCTTGACGCCCTTCTTCATGGCATGCAGGCTCTTATAGGTGAACTGGCCGATCGGTCCGCCGTTCTGCAGCTTCTTCTTCCACCAATCCAACACGACCTCGTAGGCGGGCGCAGCGCGGAGCGAATCGATCGTGGGGCGCAAGGAAGCGAGGTAGTCTGCCACGCCGCCGACCGTGGGGGCGTAGGATCGGCCGTTGTCGTTGACGACAATCACTACGCGGCGCCGCTTGTCGGCGGCAATGTTGTTGATCGCTTCCCACGCCATGCCACCGGTCAAGGCACCATCCCCGACGACGGCGACGACGCAGCGATCTCCCTGGCCCGTCAGCTGCCTGGCCCGGGAAATACCGTCGGCCCACGACAGCGACGAGGAGGCATGTGAACTTTCCACGATGTCGTGCTCGGACTCGGCACGATCGGGGTAACCGGACATGCCCCCTTGCTGTCGAAGCGTACTGAAGTCCTGGCGTCCCGTCAGCAATTTATGGACATAGGACTGGTGGCCGGTATCGAAGACGATGCTGTCGCGCGGCGAATCGAAGATCTTGTGGATGGCCATAGTGAGTTCCACGACGCCAAGGTTCGGTCCGAGATGTCCACCCGTTTGAGCGACGTTGGTGATGAGGAAAGTCCTGATCTCGCCGGCAAGCTGCTCCAACTGCTGGCCGGTGAGCTTACTCAGGTCCTGCGGGTTCCGGATTGTCTCCAAAAGTCCCAACGGCCCCTCCTTAGGGTGATTGACGTGCCATACAACTCTACCGCCTTGGGCGCAACGAAGCCGTCGGAAATTGCGACAGCCCCGGATGGTCCGTGACCATCCGGGGCTGTAGCAATTGCCTTCAGCTCAGGCCGAGCCTGTGCTGTCTTCCGCTAGTGTGCGGAGATCTGGCGCAGCACGTACTGCAGGATTCCGCCGTTGCGGTAGTAGTCTGCTTCGCCCGGGGTATCGATGCGCAGCACGGCGTCGAAGGACTTGGTGCTGCCGTCCTCGGCCGTTGCCGTGACCTTGAGCGTCCGCGGCGTGGTGCCGTTGTTCAGCTCGGTGACGCCCTCGACAGCGAACGTTTCCGTGCCCACCAATCCAAGGGACGCGGCGGATTCGCCGGCCGCGTACTGCAGCGGGAGGACGCCCATGCCAATGAGGTTGGAGCGGTGGATACGCTCGTAGCTTTCGGCGATGACAGCCTTCACACCCAGGAGCGCGGTGCCCTTGGCAGCCCAGTCACGGGAAGAGCCCGAGCCGTACTCCTTGCCGGCCAGGACCACCAGCGGGGTGCCGGCAGCCTGGTAGTTCTGGGCTGCGTCGTAGACGTAGGCCTGCGGGCCGTCCGCCTGGGTGAAGTCGCGGGTGAAGCCGCCCTCGACGCCGTCAAGCAGCTGGTTCTTGATGCGGATGTTCGCGAACGTTCCGCGGATCATGACCTCGTGGTTGCCACGGCGTGAGCCGTAGGAGTTGAAGTCCTTGCGTTCCACACCGTTGGCCAGAAGGTACTGGCCTGCCGGGGTGTCCGACTTGAAGGAGCCGGCCGGGGAGATGTGGTCGGTGGTGACGGAGTCGCCCAGCTTGAGCAGGACGCGGGCCCCGGCGATGTCCGTTACCGGTTCCGGCTGTGCCTTCATGCCTTCGAAGTACGGAGGCTTCCGCACGTACGTGGACTTGGCGTCCCAGGCGAAGGTGTCGCCTGCCGGGGTGTCGAGGGCCTTCCAGCGGTCGTCGCCGTCGAAGACGCCCTCGTAGCCACGGGCGAACATTTCCTTGTCGATCGAGGAGTCGATAACCTTCTGGACCTCGACCGGGTTCGGCCAGATGTCCTTCAAAAAGACATCGTTGCCGTCCTGGTCCTGGCCCAACGGGTCGGCGTCGAAGTCGAAATCCATGGTTCCGGCCAAGGCGTAGGCGATGACCAACGGCGGGGAAGCCAGGTAGTTCATCTTGACGTCCGGGTTGATGCGGCCTTCGAAGTTGCGGTTGCCGGAGAGGACAGCCGTGACGGAAAGGTCGTTGGCCTGGATGGCCTCGGAGATTTCGGCGTCAAGCGGGCCGGAGTTGCCGATGCACGTGGCGCAGCCATAGCCGACGATGTAGAAGCCGAGCTTCTCCAGGTAGGGGGTCAGGCCGGACTTCTCGTAGTAGTCGGTGACAACCTTTGAACCGGGGGCGACCGAGGTCTTGACCCACGGCTTGGACGCGAGGCCCTTGTCCACGGCGTTGCGGGCGAGAAGCGCGGCAGCCAGCATCACGGACGGGTTGGACGTGTTGGTGCAGGACGTGATCGAAGCAATCGAAACGGCACCGTGGTCCAGTTCGAATTCGCGGCCGTCAGCAGTCGTGACGCCCACCTTGTTCGACGGGCGGCCATTCGATTTGGGTCCGTGTGCGTGCGGAGCAACCTCGGCCAGATGGGTCGCGGAGGAAGTGAAAGACGGCGAATCCGAGGCCGGGAAGCTCTCGTCAATCGCTTCGTCCAGGCTTCCGTCAGCCAGGTCTTCCTTCACGTAGTTGCGCAGGTCCTCACGGAACTGTGCCTTGGACTCCTTGAGGATGATGCGGTCCTGGGGCCGCTTCGGACCGGAGATGGACGGAACAACCGTCGACAGGTCCAGCTCAAGGTACTCGGAGAACTTGATCTCATGGGAGGGATCGTGCCAGAGGCCTTGTTCCTTCGCGTAGGCCTCCACCAGGGCAACGTTCTGCTCTGAGCGGCCGGTGAGGCGCAGGTAGTCGAGAGTGACGTCGTCGATCGGGAACATCGCTGCAGTGGAGCCGAATTCCGGGCTCATGTTGCCGATGGTTGCGCGGTTGGCGAGCGGCACGGCCGCGACGCCTTCACCGTAGAACTCCACGAACTTGCCGACCACGCCGTGGTTGCGCAGCTGCTCGGTGATCGTCAGGACGACGTCGGTGGCGGTGGCGCCCGCAGGAATCGAGCCCGTGAGCTTGAAACCGACAACGCGAGGGATCAGCATGGAGACGGGCTGTCCGAGCATCGCGGCCTCAGCTTCGATGCCGCCGACGCCCCAGCCCAGTACGCCCAGGCCGTTGACCATGGTGGTGTGGGAGTCCGTACCGACGCAGGTGTCGGGGTAGGCGCGGAGAACTGTGCCTGTCTCGGTGTCAACCGAGCGGGTCATGACGGTGCGTGCCAGGTATTCGATGTTTACCTGGTGGACGATGCCGGTTCCCGGGGGAACAACCTTGAAGTCGTCAAACGCAGTCTGGCCCCAGCGCAGGAACTGGTAACGCTCGCCGTTGCGCTGGTATTCGATCTCCATGTTGCGCTCGAGGGCGCCGGAGTTGCCGAAGGCGTCGATCTGCACCGAGTGGTCGATGACCATCTCGGCCGGAGCCAGCGGGTTGACACGCTTGGGGTCGCCGCCGAGGTCCTTAATGGCTTCTCGCATGGTGGCGAGGTCGACTACGCAAGGAACCCCGGTGAAGTCCTGCATGATGACTCGAGCAGGGGTGAACTGGATTTCGGTGTCCGGCTGGGCGTCCGGATCCCAACCGGCCAGTGCGCGGACGTGGTCGGCCGTGATATTGGCGCCGTCTTCCGTCCGCAGGAGGTTTTCAAGCAATACCTTAAGGCTGAACGGAAGGCTGTCTGCGCCTTCAACGGAGTTCAACCGGAAAATTTCATAATCGGTGCCGGCTACATTCAGTACGCCTTTGGAACCGAAGCTGTCCACAGTGCTCATGGCAGGACTCCTCTCGCAACAGCTTTCATCTTTGTCGCGCGGTTGACCACTAGCTAGTTAGGCAAGCCTAATCTAAGCATCGTGCGGCCGGTAGTGGAGAAGTGAAGCGCGACGCGGGACCTCTCCACCATCGTAGTAGCGGCTATGCCGCGGGCACCAGCAATGCAACGGTCTCCAGGTGATGGGTGTGCGGGTAAAGATCAAAGGCACGGAGCGATTCGAGCCGCCAGCCGCGGTTCCGGAAGTAGCCCAGATCACGTGCGAAAGAGGCCGGATCACACGACACATAGGCAATTGCCCGCGGCCTGGACTCGATGAGCTGGCTCACGACCGCTTTGCCGGCACCGGCCCGCGGCGGGTCGATCACCAAGGAATCGAAGTTTCGGGGCCGCTGGCGTAGTACTCGTTCCACCCGGCCCTGGACTATTTCCACGTGGGACTCGCCATGTAGGTTCTTGCGGGCATCCCGGCTGGTGCCTGGCGATCCTTCGACGGACAGCACGGAACCGGTGATCCCCACCGCGTCGGCCAAGGGCGCCGTGAACAGTCCGGCGCCCGCGTAAAGATCCGCCACGGCAGATCCCGGAACGAGGTAGCCGCCGTCGTGCAGGAAGCCGGTCACCGCGCCCACCAAAGTTTCCGGAGCGTCCTTGTGGATTTGCCAGAAGCCCTCCCCCGTTACCCGGTATTCGTGGCCGGCGGCCGATTCCTGGACCCAGGTCCTTCCGCGCAACTGCAGCACTTCTCCGCGGACAGGGTCGAAGCTTGCCACGGACGCCTCATGCGGTAGCTGGTCTAGGATCCGGTGGAGGCGCCGCGCGTCAGTTCCTTCTCCCGGGGCAAGGAGGATGAGCGGCCGCGATCCGTTGGCCGGCGCAGCTACTTCCACCCTGGAGATGCCCCGCAGGTCGATATCCCACAGCCGCAACTCGTTGATGCCTGGCATCGCCAAGGGCATCTCGTGAACGGGAATCACGACGTCGGAGCGGTGGGCATGCATTCCGAGCCGGCCGCCTGGGGTGACGGCAAAGCTGGCACGGGTCCGCCAGCCGAGTCCTGTCTCGCCGTCGGACCCCATGGCACCGGCAGCTGCGGCCTCGACCTCGACAGTGAGGTCAACACCGGCGAGCCGTTTCAATTGCTCGGCAAGGACCTCGGATTTGAGCGAGCGTTGCCGTTCCAAGGTGACGTGCCCGAGTTCGGCGCCGCCCACGGGCGGACCGCCTTTCCGCCAAGCGGCCAGGGAATCGGCGAGTGGCCAGAAATGGCGCGTCCGGTCCTCCGATGCTTCCAGGACGTCGACGACGTCGGCACGCCAGAAACGGGAAGCCTCTCCCGAGTCGGTCAGCCGGATCCGGACCTTCTCCCCCGGGATGCCATGCCGGACAAATATGACCCTGCCTTCGTGCCGTGCGACAAAGTGGCCCCCATGCGCGATGGGACCGACGTCCACCACCAGCTCCATGGCAGCTCCGTCCTGGGCCGTGGGCGAGCTGGATTCGGTTTCGCTGGGGTGGGTCATTAGGTATCCTGCAATGCCTTTGCTTCTTCGGACGACTTTAATTGCCATGGAACGCTGGCCACCATGACCCCGGGTTCAAAGTGAAGCCGGGCCTTGATTCGCAGCGCGGTCTGATTGTGGACGAGTTGTTCCCACCACTTGCCAACGACATATTCGGGGATGTAGACCACGATGAGGTCGCGTGGAGAATCGCGCCGCATGTTCTTGACGTAGTCCAGGATCGGCGTGACGGTTTCCCGATAGGGGCTCGCCAAGACGGTCAACGGGACCGGGATGTCCAGCTTGTCCCAGGCTTCCACCGTGTGGGCCGTTTCCTCGTGGTTGATGTCAACAATGATGGCATCCAGGCGGGACGGCCGCGACGCCCTCGCATAGGCGAGTGCGCGCAGCACCGGCTTGCGGACGTGGGACACCAGCAGGACTGCGTGGACCCGGGTAGGCAAGGCGCGCGGCGAAGAATCCTCGTCAACGGCAAGTTCCTTGGCGACGTTGTCGTAGTGGGCGCGGATGCTCCACATGATGAGGAACAGCACGAACATGGCCAGAAGGGCGATCCAGGCGCCCTGTTCGAACTTGGTGATCAGTACGATGGTCAGTACCAGTGCCGTCATTGCGAAGCCGAGCATGTTGATGGTGCGGGACTTCAGGATCCTGCGGCGGACGGCTTTGTCGCGGGCAAGTTTGAGTTCCCTTCCCCAGTGCCGCACCATGCCCAACTGGCTCATCGTGAAGGAAATGAAGACACCCACGATGTAGAGCTGGATCAGCTTGGTGACATCGGCGTTGAAGGAAATGATCAGGACGAGGGCTCCGGCAGCAAGGGCCAGTACGCCGTTGCTGAAGGCGAGGCGGTCCCCGCGCGTTCGCAACTGCCGGGGCAGGTATCCGTCTTGGGCGAGGATGGACCCCAGGACAGGGAATCCGTTGAAAGCCGTGTTGGAGGCGAAGACAAGGATGACTCCCGTGGCGGCGACAACGATATAGAACGGGATGGAGCCCGCCCCGAAGATGGTCTCCGCAATCTGGCTGATGGCCGGGTTCTGCAGGTAGTCGCCCGCCAGCGGTTGGCCGTTGAGGAGGAACTCCTTGGCTGGATCCAGCACGATATGGACCTTGGTGGCGTTGGCGAGGTAGATGATGCCGGCCAGCATGGACGAGGCGATGACTCCAAGCAGGAGCAGCGTGGTTGCCGCATTCTTGCTCTTGGGCTTCTTGAAGTTCGGCACACCATTGCTGATGGCCTCGACGCCGGTCAGCGCGGCAGCTCCGGAGGAGAAGGCCCTCAGGAGAAGGAACGCCCCGGCGAGGCCGACGAGACCTTGGTCGAATCCTTCTTGCGGGACGATGGTGAATGCCGCCGACGGCGCTTGGCCCAGTTGGCCGGTGACCGCCTGGAAGATGCCCACCGCCGTCATGCCGAGGATCGAGAACATGAAAATGTACGTGGGCACGGCAAAAACACTCCCGGCTTCCTTGATGCCACGAAGGTTCACCAAGGCCAGGATGACGACGCCGATCGTGGCGATGAGCGCTTGCTGTCCGTGCAACGACGGGATCGCGGTGGTCATGTACGCGGCTGCGGACGACATGGACACGGCGACCGTGAGGACGTAGTCCACCAACAAAGCGGCCGCGACGGTCAGGCCAGCGAACTTCCCCAGATTAACGTTGGCGATTTCGTAGTCTCCGCCACCGGAGGGATAGGCGTGGACGTTTTGCCGGTACGAGGCCACCACCGTGAGGAGGACCACCATCACTGCGAGGCCTACCAGCGGCGAGATGGCCACTGCGCTCACTCCCGCAAGGGCCAGCGTCAGGAGGATTTCGTCGGGAGCGTACGCCACCGAGGACAGGGCATCCGAAGCGAAAATCGGCAGTGCAATGCGCTTGGGAAGCAGGGTGTGGGCCAAACGGTCGTTACGGAAGGGCCGCCCCACCAACACTCGCTTCGCGGCATTGAGAATTGTCAGCACTCCGCAAAGCTACTCTGAATCGAACCCGATGTCATGACGGCGGTCTGGCTTCGCCGACTTGCCCCGGTAGAGTCTTACCGAGCGGCAAGCTTAAGAGTGAAGGAGAGACCGTGGCTCACTTTGTAATCATGGGTTGCGGACGAGTGGGCGCAACATTGGCGCACACCTTGGAAGACGCCGGCCATTCCGTGGCGATCATCGACCAGGACGACCGTGCCTTCCGCCGTCTGCGCAGCGGATTCACCGGCAGGAAAGTCACCGGCGTCGGCTTTGACCGCGACACCCTCAAACAGGCGGGTTGTGAAGAGGCGTACGCCTTCGCTGCCGTCTCCAGCGGTGATAATTCCAATATCCTCGCAACCCGGGTAGCCCGTGAAACTTTCCATGTTTCGCATGTTGTTGCCCGCATCTACGATCCCGGCCGCGCCGAAATCTACCAACGCCTGGGCATTCCCACGGTTGCGGCCGTGCGTTGGAGCGCGGACCAGGTTCTGCGACGCATCCTGCCCGAACAACACTTGGCGGGCGATTACCGCGAGCCTTCCGGCCGGCTGGTGCTGTCCGAAGTGGACCTCAACGAAGGTTGGATCGGACGCCCGTTGACTGCCATCGAAGCAGCTTCCGGAATCCGCATCGCTTTCCTGACCCGCTTCGGGGAGGGCGTCCTGCCCCAGACCGGAACGGCGTACCAGGAGGGTGACACTGTGCACGCCATGTTGAATCTGGACCGCAGCGCCGAGGTAGCGCGCGTCCTCGCCAGCGCACCCGCCAAGGAGTCTGAGTGAAAGTCGTTATTGTCGGCGCCGGCAGCGTCGGTTCATCGATCGCGCGGGAATTGCTCGCCCACAAACACGAGATCATGTTGATCGACCTCAAGCCGGAAGTCATTGGGCGCAGCGGCCTCCGTGGGGCCCGCTGGCTGGTGGGCGATGCGTGCGAATTGAGCACGCTGCAGGAAGCGAAATTGGAAGGGGCCGACGTCGTCGTGTCTGCGACCGGCGACGACAAGGTCAACTTGGTGGTGTCCTTGCTCGCCAAGACCGAGTTCGGTGTTGGACGCACGGTGGGTCGCGTGAACAACCCCAAGAACGATTGGATGTTCAACGATTCCTGGGGCGTCGACGTCGCCGTCAATACCCCGCAGCTCATGACGGCGCTTGTCGAAGAAGCCGTGGAAATCGGTGACCTTGTCCGCCTGCTGACCTTGCAGACGGGCGTGTCCTCGCTCGTCGAATTCACCGTCCCCCACGACTCACACATCATCGGCAGCACGGTGGGCGGCATCGAATGGCCCGAAGACACCACCCTGGTGGCGATCCTCCGGGACCATGCACCCATCACTCCGAGCCGCGACGACGTGATCGACGGCGGAGACGAGCTGTTCTTCGTCACGACCATCGTGGCCGAAGACGGTCTCAGGGCCTTGCTCTCCCCGTCCGCCGCCGACCACGGTTCTGTGGAGGTCGAGGAAGAGTTTTCGGATCAGTCAGACGACGACGGCTTCGACGGCTGAGGATCCGTTTCCGGCTTCTGGCCTGGCGCCGGCCGGGTCAGGAGCCAGGCAATCCAGAGACCGAGAATGTACAACGGGGCGCCCATGATCAGCCTCATGGTGGCGAGGGCGGCCAGGCCGGGCTCGCCCATGAAGTACAGGGGAACCTGGACCACGAGCCGTAGCGCCAACACAACGATGACCACCCACGTGCCGATGGCGTATGCCCGCAAGCGCTCCGGGTCCTTCCGCCATTCGAAGCCTTCGTTGCGGACAAAGCCGAACAGCAGGCCGGCGATCGGCCACTTGAGCAAGATGGACAAGAGCATTCCGGCGATGTAGGCGCTGTTCGTGTAGAAGCCCAGGACGTAGAAATCCTCGGCCTTTCCGGTGGTGTTCGCGAGCCAGGCGGAGACTGCGACGCCGGCGGTCCCGGCAAGCGCCTGGGTCAACGGGCGCCGCTGGACCAACCGGACGACGGTAAAGACGGCGGCAGCCGCGAGGGACGCAAGCAGGGAAGCGGCGAGGTCCTTGGTAATCATGAACGCGATCAGGAACACCAAGCCCGGCACGATGCTCTCGGCTATCCCTTGAAAACCTCCGGCCGACTTGAGGATATCCACGTGCCCATGACTGTTGCGTTGGAGTCCGGCCTTTTCCGCGTAGCCTGCGGCAATGTCGGCAATACTTGGGCCTGGGGTCCCCTGAGCGAAATCTCCTGCCAAGCCAGGTTCTTCCTGAGCTGGTTTCTCGTGGGGACCGGGTCCCTTGGCGACTGTCATTGGTGCTCCTGCCGGGAGAGGATTTCATAGCGCGGATTGAACATGGTGGGCATCCCGTCCCGCACGGTCACCATGCCTTCGAGCCGCAAGAGGGTCCCGGGTTCGATCCCAGTCACTTTTCGCCGCCCCAACCAGATGACCCGTAAGCGGACCAACGGCTCGTTTTCCCCCCTGCGGGCAATCCGGTCAACGACGATTGCCGAAAAATGTGCTTGCTCGTTGGCGGGCTGGTAGGTCACCGATTCAATGAAACCCGTGCAATCGACTCTGCCCCGTGCAGGGAGCTCAGCGAGGGAGCGGGATGGCGGGCTGCCATGGGCGCCAGCAGCGCGAGGCGCTTTGTCAGCCAATCTGGGTGATCTCCGGGCCACGTTCGGGCTGCTGAAACTCCGGTGTTTCGTGCGGAGCACCGTGCTCGCCGGGGACTGCTGCGTCCTTGGGCAGCTTCAGCTGGAGCAATTCGCGGGGCGGCATGGGGTTGTCTCCGCGAATGACCACAACCTTGCGGAAGAGGTTCTCCAGCCCTTCGGCAGCTGCCTTGTCCAAAGCGGCCTCACCACCGATGACACCCCGGAGGAACCAACGGGGCCCGTCCACCCCCATGAACCTGGCAGCTCGGAAGCCGCGTCCGCCGTCGGCAGATTCGCTCGGAAGTTTGGCGATGAGTTCCGTGCCGAAGGTGCCGTCGATCTCCTCGACTTCGCCTCCTTGACTGGACACGGACTGGCCGATCTGCTCGCGGATCTCGTCCCAGAGACCTTCGGACCGGGGCGCCGCAAAAGCCTGGAGCTGAAGGCTCGAGCCACCCAAGTCCATGGTGACGGCCACGACCCGTTGGGTTGCTTCTTCCACCTCGAGACGCAGTTGGAGTCCCTCGGTAGGTTCGATGAGCAGGGAGCCAAGGTCCACGTAGCCGTCCTGGCTATCAATTTCGCTGGCATCCAATGGCCCCTTGGAAAGACGGAAGTCGCCTTTGGGGGCACCGCTGGCTACTGTCCCGGCGTCCTGCCGCGGAGTCGCGGCGTTGGCCTGCTCGGTACCGCTGTCTTTCGGCTGCTCAGCCTTGGACTTCTTTCCGCGCCCAAAAAGCATCGGGTTGTCTCCTTAGTAGTGGTCTATCCCCAGTAAACCGCAGACTGCCCGTCAACTCGCGGGCAGTATCTCACTCGGCGCCAGACGGCGTCGATTGTCGAGGCTTTTTGCTAGCCCACAGCCGGTGCGAAGCCCCCGGTCGATCCAAAGCCGCCGGTGCCGCGCGACGTGTCGGACAGCTCATCCACCGCAACGAACTGCGCATACTCGACGCGCTGGATCACCATTTGGGCAATTCTATCGCCGCGCTTGAGCTCTATTGCCTGGTTTTTGTCCGTGTTCAAAAGCGTCACGGAAATTTCACCTCGGTAGCCGGCATCGACTGTCCCTGGGGCGTTGACCACTGTGAGTCCGTGTTTGGTGGCCAGCCCCGAGCGCGGGTGGATCAGCGCGACGAAGCCGTTGGGCAGCCCGATAGAGACCCCTGTGGGAACGAGCTTCCGTTCCCCCGGGGCGAGCGATACGTCCACCCGGGCACGCAGATCCGCACCGGCATCTCCGGGATGGGCGTACGACGGTGCTTCCAAACCGGCGTCGAGCATCTTCAGCTGAATCTGGAGGGTTGGCGCGCCATATTCGGCGGCGGTGTCTGCTGGGTTGGCTACTGCGGTCTCGTGGCTCACAGTCACATATTCTATCGTCCGCGCGATACTGCCACGGTTGCGGTCGCACATTCCTGCGCGTTCAATCAGGGGGTCCGAGTCCCGATAAGCTGGTTGCATGCCTGAATCGACTGCTTCCGTACCCGCTCCGGACCATTCTTCGAGTGAAACGGGCGTCCTGTTTACGGAAAAGCTCTGGCCGTCACCCTGGATTTGGATTGTGGTGGTCGGCTTGTCCGCCGCAGGCATCCTGATGTTTGCTCCCATCAGCATTACCGCGGGCATCATCGCCGCTGTGGTCCTCTTCGCGGTCATGACCATCATGCTGTTGTTGTCGACTCCGGCGATCGTCGTGGACCGCGACACCGTCCAGGTGGGCCGCGCCACGATCCAGCGCGAATTCGTCGGAGCAGTCAGCGCATTCCGCAAGGAGGAAGCCACTGCAGAGCGCGGTACGCGCCTCCATGGCCTGGCGTTCCTGTGCCTCCGCGGCTGGATCGACCCTGTGGTGCGCATTGAAATCACCGACCCGGCGGACCGCACTCCGTACTGGCTGACGTCCACCCGTCGCCCTGAAGAACTGCTGGCGGCGCTCTCCAAGCAGGGCTAGCTTTCGCACTCCTTGCAGTAAAGGTGCCCGTCCTTCTCCCGTGCAATCTGGGAACGGTGCTTGACGAGGAAACAATTGAAGCACGTGAATTCATCTGCCTGCGGAGGCAGGACGCGGACCAGTAGCTCTTCGCCCGACAAGTCCGCGCCCGGGAGCTCGTAAGCGTCAGCCAGATCAGTCTCATCAATGTCAACCGCTGATGACTGCTTCTCTGTACGACGCGATTTGAGTTCCTCGATCGAGTCCTCGCTGGCGTCTTCCTCTGTCTTCCGAGGGGCATCGTAATCCGTTGCCATGGTCCCTTCTTCGTTCTCCCTTGTGCTTCACGCGGGGCGCGCGGTCCTGCCGACCAGAACCTGCTCCGGTCTAAGGATGTAACGCAGCAGGCAGCATTTTTGTGCCCGATATCGGGCAGATTTTCCTCCCGACAGCATCAAATGTCCATAGCCCCGCAGCAAACGTTCGGCGCAGCAGAATGCCGGAAAATCGCGGAATATCGCGGCGCGCCCTTTGTCCTAGTAGGAAAAGCCTCCACCGGGTGGCAGAGTTTCGAATGTCAGATAGGCCATGGTGGAGGATTTTATGCGGGATCTACGGCTGGTTGGCGTCCACGACGACGGCGGACATCTCCTGTTGAGCGGTACCGGCGGCGAGATGTTCCAGCTTCCGATTGACGAGGCGCTGCGTGTTGCAGCGAGCCGGACACCTGCCCAGGTGGCCGCCCGTGCCTCAATTACGCCCGTCTCCATGTCCCCCCGTGACATTCAGTCGCGTATCCGTAGCGGCGCGACGGCCGAGGAAGTGGCAGAGCTGTCCGGGTTGCCACTTGCCAACGTGCAGCGGTACGAGGGCCCCGTGCTGGCTGAGCGCGAGTACATCGCCCAACAAGCCCGCAAAGTCGAAGTCGCTGCCCCTGCCCCGGGCCACGATGCCTACCGTGCGGCGTTCGGCGACGATCCTGCAAGCTTGGGCGAAATGGTGGCGCACCGGCTCACGGCCCACGGGATCGATTCCGCCGCGGTGGAATGGGACTCTTGGCGCCGGACCGACGGCGCGTGGACCGTCGTCGCACGCTTCGAAACCAAGCCAGGCAGCCTGGAGAGCATCGGCGAAGAGCCGCCCGCGATGTGGACTTTCAATCCCGCCCGAAAATCCCTCCAGAACGCCAACCGGTGGGCCCAGCAACTGAGCGAGCTCGAACCTCTTGATGGTCCCGTGCCGGCCCGACGGCTCGCAGCCGTCTCCGACAGGCCCTTTGACTTTGAGGTCGACGGCGGGACCGCCGCCCGTGCGGCCGCCGCCGCTGCCACCAAGGAAGCCGATGGACTTCTGGACATGCTGCGCTCACGCCGGGGACAACGGCTCGGTCTCGACGAAGACAGTGACGACGCTTTGGCACTGCTTCTGAGCAGCGGGGTTCCTGCTGCTCATCCCCGACCCGGCGATATCGAAGACGACGAGCTTTCGGACAAGGCATCAACCGAAACAGCGACGGACGAGCCGGCAGAAGACGAGCCCGCCCCGAGCCGCCGGGACGCCCGCGCATCCATGCTGGCAAGGCTGAGCTTGGCGCCGCGGCATGAGGACAAGGAAGACGATTCCCTCCGCCTTCACGATGGAGTCAGCACCGATACGCGCGAAATCACGGTGATTCCCAGTCCCTTGCGCCCCGTGACCCTGCTCCGGGGCAAGACCGACGATGCCCAGGCCAGCAAGGATGAAGCGCGGTCCCCGGCCGAGGCGTCTTCCCAAGACGGACCGGCATCAACGCGGGCCGGGCTCGACGAATTGCTCGGCGGAGCGCCCCGACGTGACCGCGAGGAGCTGAAGCCCACCCGTGCCGGGTTGAAGGATTCCTGGCACAAAGTCACTCCGGCTGCCCCGTCTGCGGGGGTGCACCCGGAAGCAGACAGCCAGTCCCACGGTGAAGAGTCCGACGCAGCAGCCCCAGCCGAGCGCCAACCGTCACGGCCCAAGCGCTCCAGTATCCCAAGCTGGGATGACATCCTCTTTGGAACCCGCGGCGACTAGGCAACCTTCACTCGCGGCGGACGCTCAGCTCGCGCCGCGCCAAAGGCAGGCGTCGACGTCGAACGGCAGCAATTGGTCCCGGCTCGCCATCAGATTTGCGCCATGTGCCGTCACCCGGCGCATGTAGTGCCGGCGGCATAAGGTCTCGTACCCGACAACAGGGAGCAAGGTTTCAAGGGGCAACATTTCGGCTTGCGCACTGGCAGCCTCTGCCCGGTCGTTCTCCCTTGCGACGTCACCCACCACGACCTGCTCACCTTCGACCACCATGATGCCATCCACGGTCCGCGCATTGTGCGTTGCCCGGCGGCCGCACCAACACAGCGCTTCGACCTGCAGGACCTGTACCCTGTCCGCAAGTTCCACGAACCGCTGGGATCCAGGGAACAGCCGGGTGCGGAAGTCAGAGGTGATCCCGAAGGCGAAGACGTCTACATCCATCTCGTCGACAACACGCGCCAGTTGTTCGACTTGCTCCGGCGAGTAGAACTGGGCTTCGTCGCAGATGAGGTAGTCAACCCGGAGGCCCGTCGTCCGGCGCAGGACAACTTCGTCCCAGAAGTCGGTGGCGTCAACGACCTCCACCGCATCCGTCCGGAGCCCGAGCCTGCTGGAGATGACGGAACCGCCAGCGCGGTCGTTACGGCTGAAAAGAATCCCGCCGCGGCCACGGGCCCTGTGGTTGTAGTCCATCTGCAGAGCGAGGGTGGACTTGCCGCAATCCATGGTCCCGGAAAAGAAAATGAGCTCAGCCACGGCGGCCTTTGGCTCCTCCGGCCTGGAAGCAAAGCAATGGCACTTCGCGCTCCGCCTTGGTCAGCGAGCCGTGTTGCCCGACGACTTCCAAGGCGGTGGGGCGGACGCGGCGGACGTCGTAGAGCGCCAAAGCGTCCCGGGCGGCGATCATGACGTCGCCGATCCGAGGTGATACCTCCGGGCGGACGGCTCCGAAAAGACCGGCCGCAAGCGCTTGTTCCCGGGTGAAAGCCCAGATCCGCTCGCCGAAGCGGTCGCGCCAGGCATCCAGCAAGGCCTGCCGGTGATGCTCGCCGGCATCGGGTTCCAGGTACAGGTGGACCATGCGCGGCTCGCCTGCCGTGTGCCGGACGCCTGCAACAAGAGCAGCATCGGCTGAATAGTCGAGACGCTGCGATTCCGGGACGTCAAGCATCCCGTGGTCGCCTGTGAGCAGGATCGTGGTGCCTGCGGGAAGGGACGCGGAGAGCCTTTTCACGGTCGAATCGATCTCTTCGAGCTGGTGCTCCCAGCGATCCGACTGGCAGCCGTAGCGGTGCCCGGCCTTGTCCAGCTCGTTGACGTAGAAGTACATGAGTGAAGGCGTTCCTGCGGTCATGGCCTCCCCCGCGGCTGCCGTTCGGGCGTGCAGTGAGCCGCCTCCCACGAAACGGCTCCCGCGGAGCGCAGCCCGGGTCATGGGTGATCCGCCGAACTGGGGCAGGCTCACAGTGACGACATCGGCCTCGGCGGCCACCCGTTCGAAAATTGTGGGGAACGGCTGCCAGTTCAGGGGGTCCACGCCGGCGTCCCAATTGCCGAGCAGGTTGACCACCTTGTCCTGGGCCGGATCCAGGACGTCATAACCCACCATGCCGTGCTCGCCGGGCGTACGGCCGGTGCCAAGGCTGGCCAAGGACGAGGCTGTGGTGGAAGGGAAAGCCGAATCGAGCCAGACGGGGACAACGCCTTGCCCCACGTTCGTGATGGACCGGAGGAACGGGGTGTGTGCGGCCTTCTGCTTGAGGAGGCTCCGCCCCAAGCCGTCGGCGAGCACCACGCACACGCGTTGTGATGCTGGTAATTGCAGCTTGTTCACGAACCCGGGCAGGCCCATGCTCGCGGCGGCGCTCGTGAAGACCTCGGCGATTGATTTGCTTCCGTACAACGGCGCGTTGGGAAGCTCCGGACCTGAGTTGGCGACGGGTGAGGCTTCCCGGGTGACGGGTTCCGACGTCGGCATCAGCGCTGGTGTCCGCGGCTCAGCCGGTTGCCGAAGACGCCCGAGCGGAGTCGTGGTGCGGGAAGGCTGCCCGTGTGTACCGAAGGCCCAGGAACGCCTGTGTTCACCGCTCGCAGTGCGCGGGCAAAGATCTTCGCGTCTTGCACCGCCCTGGGGCCGTCGGCCTCCGCGCTGATCCGAAGCACGATGTCCTCTTGGGAGATGGTGCCCGTGTACCCATGGTCTGCTTCGCACTGCGGATCGCCGCAGCTGGCAGGTCCCACGTCCAGGCGTTGGCCACCGGACCAGGCAATGGACAAGGTCAGTTCCCTGACGGGGTCGCTGGGAGCGTAGTTCTGCGGTTGCGCATACATGTAGCTGAGGACTACCGAGCGGATCTGTGCCACGGGCACGGACTCGGTGGAAATCTGGGCGACGATCTGCTCGCCGGCCTCGTCAAGCTGCTGGTCGTCGACGTGGGTGATGACCAGCATGTCCTCCGTGAGGACAAGGACCGTGATGTGCCGCCGGACCTCGGCACGGTCGAAATGCGTTTCCAGATGCACGAGATGCGCAAGGCAATCGCGCCCGTCCAAGGCATCGGCAACAACATCGGCAACGAGGACAGGGTAGAAACCTGCCCGCTGAAGTGCCTGGTCCAGGCTCTGCCCCTGCGAGCTGTGGTCGTGTGCTGCATGGTGCCCGGTGTTGGCCGGACTGGACGGAGGCGTCGGGGACTTCGAGCTCATTCCCCCATTTTCACAGATCGGCAGGGGACTTCATAACTGCCCGGTTACTTCACGGTCAGCCGAGCATCGCACGGCGGGCGCTGTCCGTACGCTGCGCGGCGTTTCCGATCCAGACCTCGGCGGCCAGGATTTTCACTCCCCGCGCCCCGGCGAGGACGGGATTGAATTCCACCAAGGCAATCTCGGGGTGTTCATCCTTGAGGCGCACCAACCGCGCTCCCAGGTCCTCGAGGGCTGCCACGTCAACTGCAGGAAGTCCTTGGTAGCCGAACAGTTTCAAGGAAGCACGGGGGGTCCGGATGAAATCGTGGAGATCGGCTGCGTACAAGGGAGGCACGCGGTGTGCCCAATCGTCGAGGAGGTTCACGGCATCTCCCGCCAATCCGAAGGACACCACCGGCCCCAGGAGCGGATCTTCGATGGCGCGGAAAGTGCATGCCTGCCCCACCGGAACCATGGCCTGTACCTCGATCGCGGATGAACCGTAGGGCTCGAGGACCCGGCGCATCTGTGCGATGTTGCGCCGCAGCGAATCCGCGTCCTCGATGTCCAGCCGCACGCCTCCCAGGTCCAGGCGGTGCCGGAGGGCAGGGTCCGTCGTCTTGAGAACCACGGGCCAGCCAAGGCGTTCCGCAGCCGCTACGGCTTCGTCGTCGCTCTCGAAAACCGCCGATGGCACCACCTGGATGCCATAGCGGGACAGCAGGGCCGCGGCTTCGCCGGCGTCGAGGTGGACCAGTTGCTCCCCGGTGACGGAAGACAAGAGCCGTTCGATGTGTTCTCGGGTACCCTCGCGGTCGCAACCTGTTGGTTCCACGACCATGCCTTGGTCCCGATCCAGCCATTTCGCGTAACGGACCACTGCCGCCAGCGCCGCCACCGCGGTCCCGGCGCTGGAGAAGCAAGGAAGGGACGGCCCGGACGCTCCGCCTGGAGTCAGCAGACCATCCAGTTGCACGGAAGCGTCCAAGACCCCTGTGAAAGCCGCCACCACGGGCTTCCCGGCCTCAGCCGCGCACTCGGCGAGGATTCCGGCGATCACTTCCATGGTGAGGCTGCGTGAGGGCACCATGGCTGCCACCACCGCATGGACGGCGTCGTCCGAAAGATTCTGCGTGAGACTTCTCCGCATTTGATCCCGTGCCGCGGACATCCCCGCATCCAGGTCGACGTCCGTGACGATCCTGTCGACGACGAGTCCTTGGGGCGCCGCGTTGTCCGCCACAACCTTCCCAAGAGCTGCGGAGTTGCTGTAGACGGCGAGCGCCGGGCCCTTGGGCAATGGCTGGCTGGACACGATCTGGGCCACGTCCATGAGTTGCTCAATGGTTTCGACGGCGATGACCCCTGCCTGGCGCATCATGGCATCCAAAGCTGCTGCCGGAGCCAACGTTGTCCTGACCACGTGGCCCGGCGGAAGGCGCAGCCCTGTGACATCGGATTTGGCGACGATGACCGGCTTGGAGCGCGACAAGCGGCGGGCCAGCCGGGAGAACTTGCGGGGGTTGCCGATCGACTCCAGGTAGAGCCCGACGGCGGAGGTGTCGGGATCGTCTTCCCAGAACTGCATGACATCGTTGCCGGAAACGTCGGCGCGGTTCCCGGCGGACAGGAACGAGGAAAGGCCCAGGCCCCGGCGGCTCGCGGCGGCGTAGACGGAAATGCCAATAGCCGCTGATTGCGTAAACAGCCCCAATCCCCCGCGCCGCGGCAGCTTCGGAGCCATCGACGCGTTGAGGGAAACGTCGGGATTCGTGTTCACGATCCCCAGCGACTCGGGACCGATGACGCGCATCCCGTAGGACCTGGCGCGGCGCACGAGGTCTTTTTGCCGCCGCAACCCTTGCTCGCCGTCCTCGGCATAACCCGCGGTGGCGACCACGAGGCCTTTGACGCCGGCTGCACCGCATTCGTCCACGACTTTCGGTACTTCTTCGTATGGCACGGCGATGATGGCAAGCTGCACGGGACCCGGGACCTCGGCGATCCGGGCGAAGGACTTCATTCCGGCCAGCTCGAAGGCTTCAGGGTTGACCGCATAGACCGCGCCGGTGAAACCGCCCTCCAGGATGTGGTCAAGCAGCTGGTGCCCCACAGCACCCCACCGGCGGCTTGCGCCCACCACGGCGATCGACGACGGCGCCAAGAGGTCCCGCACGCTCCGTGCCTCGGCGCGGTGTTCCCGCGATTCCATGACGGCGAGGGATTTTTCTGTGGGGTCGATGTTGAATTCCACGCTGACGACGCCGTCGTCGAACTTGCGCGCAAGCTCGTATCCGGCGTCGGCGAAGACCCTGAGCATCTTCCGGTTCTCCGGGAGCACCTCGGCGGTGAACCGTCGGATGCCGTTTTCGCGGGCGGCCGCCGCCAGGTGTTCGAGCAGGATGGAACCGATGCCGCGGCCCTGCTGGACGTCGGAAATGTTGAAGGCCACTTCAGCCTCGGTGGGGTCCCCGAGCCTGTCGTAGCGGCCGACGCCCATGATCTCGCCGCCGATGGTAATGACGAACGCCACCCGGTCCTTGTGGTCCACTTCGGTGAATCGACGCAGTTCCTTGCTGGAGAGCCTCGGCTTGAACGAGAAGAACCGCATGTAGATGGACGTCTCGGACTGCGAAGTGTGGAAGGCCTGCAGTGCCTCGGCATCTTCGGGCGAGATGGGTCTCAAGTGGGCAGTGCCGCCGTCGCGAAGAACGACATCGGCCTCCCAATATTCCGGATATACGCCGGCGCCGGGCTGATCCACCATAGGCTTAGCCTAGCTAAGTCTTCCGCAGTACACGTTTAAGGATCCACCGACTCCATGGCACGCAGCCAACGTCCCCCCCGCGCAAACGCAGCCACGGCCGCCGTCGACGGGGACTTCACAGAGAACATCATCGATATCGACGTCACTTCCGAGATGGAAGGCTCCTTCCTGGAGTACGCGTATTCGGTGATTTATTCCCGTGCGCTCCCCGATGCGCGCGACGGCCTCAAACCCGTCCAGCGGCGCATCTTGTACATGATGAGCGACATGGGCCTGCGCCCGGACCGCGGGCATGTGAAGAGCGCCCGCGTCGTGGGCGAAGTCATGGGAAAGCTGCACCCCCACGGTGATGCCGCCATCTATGACGCCATGGTGCGCATGGCCCAGGACTTCTCGCTGCGCTTGCCCCTGATTGACGGGCACGGCAACTTCGGTTCGCTCGACGACGGCCCGGCCGCGCCGCGTTACACGGAAGCCCGGCTCGCCGCGGCTGCGATGACGATGACCGAGAACCTCGACGAAGACGTCGTGGACTTCGTCCCCAACTACGACAACCAGCTCACGCAGCCGGATGTCCTGCCCGCAGCTTTCCCCAACTTGCTGGTCAACGGCACCACGGGCATCGCCGTCGGCATGGCCACGAACATGGCTCCCCACAACCTCGTAGAGGTCATCGCGGCCGCCCGCCACCTCATCGCTCATCCGGACGCCACGTTGGAAGACGTCATGCGTTTCGTGCCCGGCCCCGACTTGCCCACGGGCGGCAGAATCGTGGGCCTCGACGGAATCCGTGACGCGTACGCCACGGGGCGCGGTTCGTTCAAGACCCGCGCCAAGGTGGAGATCGAGCAGCTGACCGCGCGCCGCACCGGCCTTGTGGTGACCGAACTCCCCTACATGGTGGGCCCGGAGAAGGTCATCGAAAAGATCAAGGATGCCGTCAACGCCAAAAAGCTGAGCGGCGTCAGCGACGTCATGGACCTCACAGACCGCAAGCACGGGCTGCGGCTCGTGGTCGAGATCAAGAACGGCTTCAACCCCAACGCGGTTCTCCAGCAGCTCTACCGCTTCACACCGATGGAAGACTCCTTCGGCATCAACAACGTGACCTTGGTGGATGGGCAGCCGCAGACTTTGGGCTTGCTCCAGCTTCTCCAGGTCTACGTTGGCCACCGGCTGTCCGTCGTGAGCCGCCGCACGGCCTTCCGCTTGGGCAAGAAGAAAGACCGTCTCCACTTGGTTGAGGGCTTGCTGATTGCGATCGTGGACATCGACGAGGTCATCCAGATCATCCGGTCCTCTGACGAGGCCGCGGCGGCCCGCGAACGGCTCATGTCCATCTATGACCTGTCCGAGATCCAGGCCAACTACATCCTGGAACTCCGTCTGCGCCAGCTGACCAAGTACTCGCGCATCGAACTTGAAAAGGAACAGGAAGAGCTACGTCGCGAAATTGCCGAGCTTGAGGCGATCCTCGAGTCCGACGTCCTGCTGCGCGAGCTGGTGTCCGGTGAACTGGCCGACGTGTCCGAGAAATACGGCACCCCGCGACGCACTGTTCTCCTCGAGTCGGAGGCAGTCTCCCCCACCGTCGCCGCGGCGCTCGCGGCCGCCGTCCCTGCCGGCAAAGGCAAGGCCGCGGCACTCCCACTCGAAATCCCCGACGATCCCTGCTGGGCGCTCCTGAGCACCTCCGGCCAGATCGCACGGACGTCCAATCAGGAACCGTTGGCCGAATCCGGCCCCCGGAGCAAGCACGACGTCTACCGGTCCGTGGTCAAAACGACCGCGCGCGGCGAAATCGGCGCTGTCACCTCACAGGGCCGCATGCTCCGCGTCCAGGTCATGGACATGCCGGCCCTCCCGCCCGTGTCCGGCTTGCCTAATCTTGCAGGCGGCGTGGCGGCAAAGGACTTCATTACCCTGCTCAAGGGCGAAACGCTTGTGGCGTTCGTGCCGCTCGATGCCGTGTTGGCCATCGGAACGGTCCAAGGCGTGGTCAAGCGTGTCCAGCCGGACTATCCGCTGAACCGTGAAGACTGGGAAATCATTGCGCTCAAGGACAAGGACAGTGTGGTGGGCGTGGAACCTGCCCCGGACGACGACGTCGAACTCGTCTTCGTGACCCGGCTTGCCCAGCTGTTGCGCTTCAGCGCCTCCTCTGTCCGGCCACAGGGGCGCACCGCCGGCGGCATGGCGGGCATCAAACTTGCAGATGGCGACGACGTCATCCACTTCGGCACGGTGCGCGCCGACGACCCTGCTGCGGTTGTCGTGACGATCGCAGGGACCAACGGTGCGCTGCCGGGGACTGCTCCGGGCACCGCAAAAGTCACCCCGTTCGGGGAGTACCCGGCCAAAGGCCGCGCCACGGGAGGCGTCCGGGCCCACCGGTTCCTCAAGGGTGAAGACACGCTCCTCCTCGGGTGGGCGGGTCACGGTCCGGCGAAGGCATCATCGAGCGCCGGCGTTGCCCGCGCCCTCCCACAGGAGCACGGCCGCCGCGACGGTTCCGGGGTTCCCCTCTCCCAGCCTGTTGACGCTCTTGGCGCGAGCATGGCGTGGGAGGAAGGAATCGTGCCGGAAACCGTCGTGCGGGGCTAATACTCGAAGGTGCCGGGTTACATCGTGGCGAGGCTGATGATGTTTCCTTCCGAGTCCAGGAACCAGGCTCCCCGTTCGCCGTCCGGCATGGTGGCGACGCCGTTCTCGGTTTTCAGGCCCGGGAAGTCGTATTCTTCGAAAACGACTCCCCGTGACCTGAGATCGGCCATGTCCTGGTCCAGATCGGTGCTCTGGAATCCCAGCTGGGTGTTCTTGGCGGTCCCGGCGTTGGGCGTCTCGTACAGGAGGAAGGCAGTGCCGTTGGCGCACTTGTACATCAAGTTGTCCGTGGCATCCGGGTTGTCCGGTTCGAGGCCGAGCTTGTCGCGGTAGAAGTCGCGGGCGCGGGCGAGATCGCTGGCCGGAAGCACGCCGGCGACGTTTAGATCCTTAAGCATGGCAATTTCACTTTCCAGGCTTCCCCAGCACCTAACTGTACTCCTGATCGGGCGCTGGGTGCCGTGGACCCGATGGGATTCCGCAGTGCGCCCGGATCACGAATTCGGGCCCTAGACTACTGCCATGCCGATCATTCCTGATGAGAAGGACTGGACCTGGGTCCTGTCCGCACCGTGCCCCGAATGCGGCTTCGACGCCGTCACCGTGACTCCCTCGACCGTTCCGGGAACGGTGCTGAACATGTTGCCGCGCTGGCGCGCCGTGCTGCGCCGGGAAGGCGCTTCGGTCCGCCCCGACGAACACACCTGGTCGCCGTTGGAATATGCGTGCCACGTGCGGGACGTGTTCAGCCTCTTCGACCAGCGCCTGAACCTGATGCTGCGCGAGGACGATGCCCACTTCGCCAATTGGGACCAGGACAATGCCGCGATCGACGGCGGCTACGCCAACTCGGATCCCGCCGAAGTGGCCGCACAACTGGCAGCCGAGGGAGAACAAATTGCGAATTCCTTTGCCGCCGTCCGCGAAGAAGAATGGCCACGAACCGGTGTCCGCAGCAACGGCTCCACCTTCACCGTGCTGACATTTGCGCAGTATTTCCTGCATGACGTGGTCCATCACCTCCACGACGTGGACGGCTAGGCGTTGTGATGCCGTGGAAGGATACGCGGGCAACTCGTCTCTTCGATGTTGAGCTCCCTATCGTCCTTGGCCCTTTCGGTGGCCTGTCCTCGGTGGAGCTTTCCGCCACGGTCAGCGATGCCGGGGGACTGGGTTCGTATGGACTCTACGGATTTGATCCGGAACGGATTGCGGCCACGGCCTGCGAGCTCAAGGAGGCCAGCGGGAAGCCGTTTGCCCTGAACCTCTGGCTTCCCATCGAGGGCGAAGAGGCGCCAAGCGTGGATGCCGAGCAATTCGCCGCCTATGTGGACATCCTCCGGCCCTATTTCGAACGGGTGGGCGTGGACCCGCCTGAGCAGCCCGAGCACTACCTGCCGGATCTGGAGAGTCAGATCCAGGCGGCCATCGACGCCCGTCCGGCCGTGCTGAGCTTCGTGTTCGGGGTCCGTCGGAATCCGTTATTGAACAAGCCCACCGGAACAACGTTGTTGTAGTAGGCACGGCGACCACTGTGGACGAAGCCGTGGCCCTCGCCGCCGGCGGAGTGGACGCCATCGTTGCCACGGGGATGGAAGCCGGCGGCCACCGGGTATCTTTCCGCCGTGCTCCGGAAGATTCGCTGGTCGGAACCATGGCCCTTGTCCCGCAAGTGGTGGATGCGGTCTCCGTTCCGGTCATCGCCGCGGGAGGTATCGCAGATGGCCGCGGGGTCGCTGCCGCTCTCGCCCTCGGTGCGGATGCGGTCCAGATCGGTTCGGCTTTCCTTGGCACGCGCCAGTCTGCCGCCAGCCCGGCCCACGTGGCTGCGCTGCACGGCCCCGACGCCGCCCATACAGTCCTGACACGTGCCCTCAGCGGCCGCTTGGCACGCGGTATCCCCAACTTGATCATCGCGGAGCTTGCCGACCCCTCGGCCCATGCCCCGTTCCCCATCCAGAACTGGCTGACCGGCAAGTT
The DNA here is from genome assembly GCF_039539965.1 of Arthrobacter methylotrophus. NCBI lineage: Bacteria > Bacillati > Actinomycetota > Actinomycetes > Micrococcales > Micrococcaceae > Arthrobacter > Arthrobacter methylotrophus. Next base: position 2,701,397 of record NZ_BAABED010000001.1, read on the forward strand.
TCGGCCTGCTGCGGCAGCCCAAGGAGTCCCTGGCCTGATGTCCCTGTGGGCAGGCCAATCGACGCCGCTCATCCGGGAGGACGACGCGCGGAAACTCGTGGAGACCATCGTCGAGTCGGTTGACGCCATCTTCGGGCGGTTCGCCGACTAGCCTCCGGGTACCAGCGCCGGGCTCTCCTTCGGGGCTTCGAGGTCGAGCCGGGCGTCCGCCTCGCCGATCTCGACCGGGTTGTGGGTCACGAGGACCACCGTGACATCCTTCAGCCCGCTGCGGAGTTCCGCCATCATGAGGCGCCCGGCTTCAGCATCGAGGTGGGCGGTCGGCTCGTCGAGGAGGAGGACTTTCGCTCCGGTCAGCAGCGTTCTGGCCATGGCGAGCCGTTGGCGTTCGCCGCCGCTCAGGAACGACCCCGAGGGGCCGATGCGGCTATCGAGTCCGCCGGGAAGGCCGGCTACCAGTCCGGAAAGGCCGACAGCGCGCAAGGCCTTGCACATGTCCGTTTCGGAAGGCTTGCCGGTGGCGGGGCGGGCGAGCAGCAGGTTGCCGCGGATAGTGGAGTCGAACAGGTGGGCTTCTTGGGGACACCATGCGGCATTCCCGCTGAGATACGCCCTGCCGGACGAGGCAGGCAGGAAGCCGAGCAGCACAGAGAGTAGCGTGGATTTTCCGGAACCGGAGGGGCCGGTGACCGCGAGCCAGCGGCCGGGGACCGCCTCGGCGCTAAGCCCGGTGAAGACGGGCGCGCCACCGGGCCAAGACGCTCCGAGGCCGTCCAACAGCAGCCCCTGGGAACTGTCAGGTCGCTCCGCCAAGGCCAGCACACCGCCGTCGGACACTGGCATGTCAAAAGCCCCGGAGCGGGCGATACGCCGCAGCACTGCGGCCAAAGCGGGGGCTTGCCGTACGGCGGACACCACTGCTCCGTAGGGTTCCGCGAGCGCCAATTGGAGAAGGACGACGACGGCCAGCAAGGCGGGTGCAACGGTTCCGGACTGCACCGAGGGCGCAGCGAGGATGCCCGCCGCGAGCGCTCCCAGCGTGCAGGCGAGCACCGCAGCCCCCTGGCCTATGCCGTCGGCCCACGCGGAACGCTGTGCCGCGGCGGTGGCTGCGTTGTCCCGCTTGGTCAAGGAGCTCAGAACGGCCCCGGCCACACCATTGGCGCTGAGTTCGGCACGGGCATCGAGGGCGGATGCAACGTCACGCAGCACCAGCGAGCGCAATTGCTGTTCGCCGCGCGCGGCATTGCGGTCCGCCACCAGGGCAAGGAGAGGCGCCAGGACAACGCCAACCACGGCGGTTGCGATGACAGCCGGCACCGTGGCGGGCGCCAGAAAGGCCGAGGCGACCACCGCCGATACCGCGACGGCAAGTGCGGAAAGGGGCGGCAGTACGACGCGCGGCAGCACGTCGCGCAAGGTATCGACGTCGTCCACCACGGCGCCCAGGACGTTCCCGCCTTGCAGAAGCCTGCGGAGGGACAGCGCCCGCGCGCTGAGCGCCGCCCACAGCGTACCCCGGAGCCTTGTCATCGCGGCGAAGACGGTGTCGTGGACGAGGAGCCGCTCGGCATAGCGCAGCACCGCCCGGCCAATACCAAAGAACCGCACCCCCACGATGGCGCCCAGCAGGTACAGGATCGGAGGCTGCTGGCTGGCCCGGATGATGAGCCAGCCGGACAGTCCGGACAAAGCCACGGCAAACAAGGCGGCGAGCGCCGCAACGAGCGCGGCGCCGGCAAACTTGTAGCGGACCGGGGCCAGGATCCGCGCCAGGTCCTTGACCGTGGAGAGAAGGATGGGGGGTTCAATTCCCCGGTCCGGTGTGGCTGCGGGATTCGTGTCCCGCTGGACCGGAGCTGCCGCCGATACGGCGGAGTCCTGGTGCACGGAGCCGACGTGCTCCTGTGCCGTCCCGCCGTCGATCTTCACTGGGTCGATCTTCACTACGTTGTGCGCCAGTTTCCGGGTCGCAGCGTCGTGGGCAACCAGGATGACCGTCGCATTCCCGCGCAGTCCCGCGATCACCGTGCGGATGGCGTCGGCGGAGGCGACGTCTAGGTGGGCGGTGGGTTCGTCGAGGAGCAGCACAGTGGCTCCCGCGTTAAGGCGCGCCAAGCCGCGGGCCACAGCGGCCCGCCGCACTTCGCCGGGGCTCAACTCGGCAGGATGTTTGAGGGCGAGGTGTTCCGCTGCAGCCTGTTCCAGGCAGCGCATTGCCGTTGCAATGTCCGCGTCTGGCGCGGAATCCTGGCTTCCGTTGTTCAGGTAGAGGAGGATCTCGTCCAGCACCGTCCCGGCCACCATGACGGGATGCTGCGGCACCCACGCCACTGTACCGGCCTTCAGGCCGGTGACGGATCCCGTGATCGAGGCCTGCGGACCGTCGCCGATCGTCCCGGCAAGGACGCCGAGAAGGGTGCTTTTTCCCGAACCGCTGCGGCCGTCGAGGGCCGTGATTTGCCCTTCGGGTGCATGGAAATCGATAGGCCCGACGGCGGCTGCGTCCCTTCCCGCATAGCGCACCGTCAATCCGGTCACCCCGACGCCGGGCTCGCTGCCGGAAACCGGCTCGTTGGCCGAAAGGCAGCCAAGCGGACTGCCCGCCGGCGACTCCAACACTGCGTTGCTTGCAGCCAATGCCTCGCGGCCCTCGTCGCTGGCGTGGTGGGCCGTCCCCAGCTCTCGCAGAGGAAGATAGCAATCGGGGGCGAGGATGAGTGCCAGCAAGCCCGCTTCAAGGCCCATGTCACCGGCCACGAGTCGCACCCCGATGAAGACGGCCACGACGGCCACCGAAATGGTGGCTATGAGCTCCAGGGCAAGGGCGGACAAGAAGGCAATCCGCAGGGTTCCCATGGTCCGTGAGCGGTATTCCTCCGAGAGGTCCTCAAGGGCTGCACGCTGTTCGCCCGCGCGGCCCAGTCCCACGAGCACGGGAAGCCCCTTGGCCAGCTCGAGGATGTGCCCTGAGAGCCTCCTCAACGTGGATTGGGCTCCGTGAACCTGGTCCTCGGTGTGGCGGCCGATCAGCACCATGAACAGCGGCACCAAGGGTAGGGTCACCACCACAACGACGGCACTGACCCAGTCCGCGAAGAAGATCCGGACTCCAAGGAGCAGTGGTATTGCTGCGCAGTTGACCAAGGCGGGCAGGAACTGGGTGTAGTAGTTGTCGAGCGCATCGAGTCCGCGGGTCGCGAGCACCGCCAGCCCGCCGTCGTTGACTTCCCCGACCCTTCCCGCAGCCCCCGTACCGAGGGCACGCCCCAAGAGCCGGGACCGCAGTTCTTCCTTTACCCCCAGTGCGGCCCGGCGGGCCGCAACAGCCTGGCCCCAGACGGTCAGGGAGCGCAGCACTGCTCCGGTGGCGCCCCAGAGAAGTCCTTCCCGCCAGCCGGTGCCGCCCGCTGCAAGTCCGGACAGCATTCCTGCGATGGACTGCGCAATCAGGACGAGGGACAAGGCCTTGAGCGAAGACAGCAAGCCAAGGACGTACAGGGCGGATCGCGTGGCCGGCCCGGCGGGCAACTGGGGCTTCATCCGCTACTCGCTGGCGTTGTGGCGGGCGTGGTTGGCAGCAGTGCCGCCCGGTGACTCGTTGCCGACGAGCACTTTGGCGGCGATGGCCGGCAGGAATCCATGCGCTGCCGGAATGTGTGCCGCGCTCACCCGCCGGCGGAACACCCAATAGGTCCACGCCTGGTACGCGATGACGAGAGGCAGACCGACGGCCGCCACGATGCTCATCAAGCCCAGGGTGTAGGCGGAGGACGAGGCGTTGGAGACCGTGAGGTTGAAGGCGGGATCCAAGGTCGAAGGAATGACCACGGGGAAGGCGGCGCCGAAGATGGATCCGGTAGCGCACACCAGGAACGCACCCAAGGCTCCGAAGGCCTTGCCCTCAGCACCCTGGCGCGCGAGAACCCAGGCCACTGCGGCCGCCACCACTGCCAGGATCACGAGCAACCACGTCCACGGCTTCCCGCTCAGGAGCTGGACAGCCACTGCCCATGCCAGCAACGGCAGTAACGCAACGGGCGCAAGCCGCACAAACCAGCGGCGCGCACGGTGCCGCACGTCGCCGTCGGTCTTCAATGCCAGGAAGGCCAAAGCGTGCACCAAGGCAAAGGCTGCGACCGCGAGGCCGCCCAGCACGGCGTACCCGCTGAACCAGGCGAATGCTCCGCCTTGGCGGTCGCCGTTCGAGTCGAGCGGGAGCCCCGTGGTGGTCAGGGCCAGGGCCGCGCCGATGCCGAAGGAGGCCGTGAACGAGCCCACGGCAATCGCCCAGTCCCAGACCGTACGCCAGCGCGCATTGTCCACCTTGCCGCGGTACTCGAAAGCCACCGCCCGGAAGATCAGGGCCACCAGGACGATCAACAAGGGCAGGTAGAGCGCTGAGAACAACGCGGCATACCAGAGCGGGAAAGCCGCGAATGTGGCACCGGCCGCGGTCAGCAGCCACACTTCGTTTCCGTCCCATACCGGACCGACCGTGTTGAGCAACACGCGGCGTTCGGTATTGTTCCGGGCGAAGAGTTTCATGAGCATTCCGACGCCGAGGTCGAAGCCCTCCAGGAAGAGATATCCCGTCCACAGCACGGCGATGGCCACGAACCAGACGGTAGGCAACAGTTCCATTCGAAGATCCTCTGCTTCCTAGTAGGCGAATGCCAGGACGTCGTCTGGCGTGCCGGGCTCCCCCGGAGCGCCCGGGGTCCCGCCGTCGCCGTCCTTCTTCTTTTCGTTCTTTTCGCCGTGGCCGGCCTCGGCGAGCTCGGGCATGGCGGAGGCCACGCCACCGCGGACATATTTGACCAGAAGGCGGACTTCCACCACCAACAGCACGGCGTAGATGGAAGACAACACCACCAGTGAGGTGATGAGCTCGGCGGCGGAAACCCCGGGCGACACGGCCGCAGCGGTGAACATGAACACTTGGTCAATACCGCTCGCGTCCGGATTGGGCGCGACGACGAAAGGCTGACGGCCCATCTCGGTGAAGATCCAGCCGGCGGCGTTGGCCCCAAAAGGGGCCAGGATACCGAAGACAGCCAGCCGCATGATCCAGCGGGATTGGGGCACCACGCCCTTGCGCGTCACCCACAGGGCCAGCAAAGCAGCGAAAGCGGCGATGCCGCCGAAACCGATCATCATGCGGAATCCCCAGTACGTCACTTCCATGACGGGCACGTATTGGATTTGCTGCCCGGCGCGGTCCCCGTACAGGGGATCGTTCGGCAGGTTCGTGCCGTACTTGGCTTTGTATACGTCCAGGAGGCCGTTGACGCCTTTCACTTCCGTGGTGAAATCGCCCTTGGCCAGGAAGGAGAGGATGCCGGGAACTTCGATCACGGCGACGATGTCGTTGCAGTTCTTCGAGCCGACGTTGCCGACGCTCAGGACGGAGAATCCCGTGCCGTCGTGGCAAGCGGCCTCGGCCGCGGCCATCTTCATGGGCTGTTGTTCGAACATCAACTTGCCCTGCATATCACCCGTGAAAGCGGTGCCGGCAAAAGAGATCATGGCGACGACCGCACCGATCCGCAAGGAGCGGATCCACACTTTGTAGTCGGCCTTGTCCCGCCCCGGGATGTTGGTCTCGCCCGCAATGGCACGGCCGTCGGCTCCGACCGTGTCAATGCCGTCGTGGCGGCGGCGCCAAAGGTGGTACCAGGCAATTCCCAGGAGGAAGGCGCCGGCGACCCCCAGCGCGCCGAAGAGCGTGTGCGGCACGGCCACGAGTGCCGTGTTGTTGGTGAAAACTGCCCAGGCGTCCGTCATGACGGGCCGTCCGTTGACCATCTGGACGCCGACCGGGTGCTGCATCCAGGAGTTGGCAACGATGATGAAGTAGGCCGAGAAGACCGAGCCGATCACCGCGATCCAGAGGCACGCGAGGTGGACACCGCGCTTGAGCTGCTTCCAGCCGAAGATCCACAGCCCCAGAAAGGTGGATTCAACAAAGAACGCGAGAAGCGCTTCGAGGGCCAACGGCGCGCCGAAGATGTCTCCCACAAAGCGGCTGTATTCGCTCCAGGCCATGCCGAATTGGAATTCCTGCACGATGCCCGTGGCCACGCCCATGATGAAGTTGATGAGGAAGAGCTTGCCCCAGAACTTGGTCATCCGAAGGTATTCCACCTTGCCAGTGCGGTACCAAAGAGTCTGGATGACGGCTACAACGAGTCCCAGCCCAATGGTCAGCGGCACCATCATGAAGTGATAGACCGTGGTGATTCCAAATTGCCAGCGTGCGATTTCCAAGGCGTCCATGGCTGTCCTTATTATCCGGCCGTCCGCTTGCGGCGTTCATTTTCTACGCTGCGTAGAAATTTCTTCTTCTACACAGTGTAGAACAAGCCTCTGCGATATTTTCACCACTCTTCCAGTGGCGCCGCAGCGCCGCAAGGACACGCCGGGCAGCATGTTCTACCTCACGTAGAATCGCGAGCCGAAAAGCTGTAGATTGAAGGTGGAATGTTGGATTCATCGCGCACCCCCACCCGTACAACGGAGCAGGGAAAGTGCGGAAAGTAGGGATGCATTGATGGCAAGTCTTGGCGAACTGGAACGGGCGGTCATGGATCTGCTCTGGGCGGGCCAGGAGGCTGCGACAGCCAACAAACTTCGTGATCTGCTGGCGCAGGATTCCGCCGCAGTGGATGGCAACGCGGGACATCAGGGCAAGGACCTCGCAGTCACCACAGTGCTGACTGTTCTGTCCCGCCTTGAGAAGAAAGGCCTCGTGGAGCGCGAACGCGGGACCCGCCCACACCGCTACCAGGCAGTGTCGAGCCGCGCCGACCACACGGCAGACCTCATGCACGAGGCCCTGGGTTCCGCCCCGGACCGGGAAGCCGTGCTGGCCCGGTTCATTGGTTCCGTGAGCGAGAGTGAAGCCGCCACGCTGCGCAAGCTGCTCGGCAAAAACTAACCACCCATGTTCTGGACCTCATATTTTCTGGCGGTCCTTGCTCTGGTACTGGCATGGCCGGTTCCTGTACTTTTGTCGCGCGCCGAATGGCCGGCTCGCGCACCGTTCATGGCCATGGTCCTCTGGCAGGCCATCGCGCTTGCCGGTGGCCTCTCGATGATCGGGGCCATGCTTGTCTACGGACTTGAGCCGATCGGCGACAACCTCATCGCCGGGCTGCGTTCCCTGGCCGGCATGGTGCTTCACAACGAGCCCACTACGGCGCTGGGGTTCTGGCATTTGTTCGCCTTGTCCGCGGCAGCCCTGCTGAGCGCCCATCTCGTCTTCACCCTGCTGCTCACCTACATCAAGATCGAACGGCAGCGACGGAGGCACCGCGAACTTCTCGCGCTTCTGGCGTCGCCCTCCGACGACGGCCCCGGCACCGTGGTCATCAACCACGACTCCCCCGTCGCCTACTGCCTGCCCGGCGGCGCGCGGTCCGTCACAGTGCTCTCGGACGGCCTGATGGCAGCCTTGGAGCCTGCCGAGCTCAGGGCAGTCCTGATCCACGAGAACGCGCATCTTTCGCAGCGGCACGACCTTCTTCTGTGGGCCTTCGCCGCTTGGCGCCAGGCGCTGCCTTGGTTCCCCACCACGCGACTCGCCCAGGTTGCAGTCAACTCCTTGATCGAGATGCTCGCCGATGACGTGGCGCTGCGCACCGAGAGCAAGGGAACGCTCATCAAGGCGATCGCGATCGTGGCCGGCGGTTCCGCCCGACCGATTGAGCAATTCGCGCCTCCTGCACCAAACACCGGGGCACCTTCCCCCGACGACAGCACCTTCAGCGGGACCGGCGGCGCCGATTCCCCGCGTACGACGGCGTCGCGCGTCAGCCGGCTGCTCTCGCCGAAGCCGCCACTTCCGCTTGGTCAGTGCGCCTTGGTCCTTGCTGCGTCGACCATGTTGCTCGCAGTGCCGACAGGCCTGCTGATTGTGCCGGGTTTGCTGGGCTGAACATGCCCTCCCGGGCTGAGCCGGCCCTGCTGTAACGAGGGCCCGCCGAATCAGGCGTCGATGCGTTCCCGGTCCAGGTCCGCGGCGCCGGCAATAATGAAGTCCTTGCGCGGGGCAACGTCTGAACCCATCAGCAGGTCGAAGGTGTCCTCGGCCATCTTGGCATTCTCGATCCCTACCTTGCGGAGGGTGCGATGGCGTGGATCCATGGTTGTCTCCGCAAGCTGCTCGGCGTCCATCTCGCCCAGGCCCTTGTACCGCTGGATCGGCTCTTTGTAGCGCTTGCCTTCCTTGGCGAGCCGGGCCAGCAGCACGTGTAGTTCAGCCTCCGAGTATGTGTAGATCATCTCGTTGGCCTTCTGGCCGGCGTTGATGACTTCCACCCGGTGGAGCGGCGGTACGGCCGCATACACCCGGCCTTCATCGATCATCGGGCGCATGTAGCGAAAGAACAGGGTGAGCAGGAGCGTACGGATGTGTGCGCCGTCGACGTCCGCGTCGGTCATCAGAATCACCTTGCCGTAACGGGCAGCGTCAATGTCGAAGCTGCGGCCCGAACCGGCTCCGACCACCTGGATGAGGGCGGCGCACTCTGCGTTGGAGAGCATGTCTCCCACCGAGGCTTTCTGCACGTTCAGGATCTTGCCACGAATTGGCAAGAGCGCTTGGAAGTCCGAGGACCGCGCCAGCTTGGCCGTGCCCAGGGCCGAATCGCCTTCTACGATGAACAACTCGGAGCGTCCGACGTCGTCCGTGCGGCAGTCTGCCAGCTTGGTGGGCATCGACGATGTTTCCAGAGCATTCTTCCGGCGCTGCGTTTCCTTGTGGACGCGGGCGGAGATGCGCGACTTCATCTCGCTGACGATCTTCTCGAGCAGCAGGGCGGACTGTGCCTTGTCGTTGCGGTTCGCCGAGTTCAGCCTCCCTGTGATCTCTTCCTCGACCACCTTGGCGACGATCGCCTTGACGGCCGACGTGCCCAGGATTTCCTTGGTCTGGCCCTCGAACTGCGGCTCTGCCAAGCGGACAGTCAGGACTGCCGTCAGGCCGGCGAGCACGTCGTCCTTCTCGATCTTGTCGTTGCCGGCTTTGAGTCTGCGTGCGTTCGTTTCCACGGCCTTGCGGAAGGTCTTCAGGAGTGCCTGCTCGAAGCCGGCCTGGTGCGTCCCGCCCTTGGGCGTCGCGATGATGTTGACGAAGCTCCGCATGGTGGTTTCGTAGCCGATCCCCCAGCGCAACGCGATGTCCACTTCGCAATCGCGCTCTACTTCGGCGATCTTGCTGTGGCCATTATCGTCAAGGACCGGAACGGTTTCCTTGAACTTACCGGCACCATGGAGCCGCCAAATGTCAGTGACACCCGAATCCGCGGCGAGGAAGTCGACAAACTCGGAAATGCCGCCGTCGTGGTGGAAGACCTCTTCGTGCGGGCCGTTCTCGCCGGGCGTGCCGGGAAGCCGGCGCTCGTCGCGCACAGTCAGCTTGAGACCCGGAACAAGGAACGAGGTTTGGCGGGCACGCGCAGCAAGGTCCTCGAGGGAGAATTTCGCGTCAGGCGTGAAGATCTGGCGGTCTGCCCAGTAACGGATTCGCGTACCGGTCACGCCCCGCTTGGCCTTGCCTACGACGTCGAGCACCGAGTCTTCGACGAAAGGCGCAAATACCGACGTCGGGCTGGGCTTGGAGCCGATGTCCTTGAACCGGCCGGGCTCGCCGCGGCGGAAAGACATCTGGTAGGTCTTGCCCCCACGGTCCACCTGGACGTCCAGACGGGAAGAGAGTGCGTTCACCACTGACGCGCCAACGCCGTGCAGGCCGCCGGAAGCCGTGTAGGAGCCGCCGCCGAACTTACCGCCGGCGTGCAGTTTCGTGAAGACAACTTCGACGCCGCTCAGCCCGGTCTTGGGCTCCAGGTCCACGGGGATGCCGCGGCCGTCGTCGTGTATTTCCACTGAATTGTCCGCGTGGAGGATAATCTGGATGTCGTGGCCGAAACCAGCCAGCGCTTCGTCGACCGAGTTGTCGATGATCTCCCACAGGCAGTGCATGAGACCGCGTGAGTCGGTGGAACCGATGTACATGCCCGGACGTTTGCGGACCGCTTCCAAGCCCTCCAGGACTGAAAGGTGCCGGGCGTTGTATTCAGAACTCGGTGCCACGGGCTGGGCGCTCCTTCGGGGTGTAACAGAGGCAATAACACTCCTCCTAGGCTAGCCGCCCCGGAGCCAAGACGAGCGCTGCCACTCCCAATCGTGCTGGACGCCACTTCTTCGTGTTACGCATATGTGATACGCGGACAGCGAACGTGACCCATCCTTGCCATGGTTTTGCTCCGAATGCTGGTTATATGGATACACAGAACTACTAAGGAGGCCGAACATGACAACAGCAGTTGCAGACCGCACACTCAACGCAGTTGACCGGTGCGATCGTTGCGGGGCACAGGCATATGTCCGCGTTGTACTTGAGTCCTCCGGCGGTGAGCTGCTTTTCTGCGGCCACCACGCACGTGCAGTAGAGGCCACGCTGCGGCCGATGACCTCGGACTGGCATGACGAAACGGGCCGCCTTCAGGAGAAGGAACCGGCCCTGGCCGACTAGCCATCCATGGCTGGCCCATCGGCCGCCCGGCTGACAAAATTTCACAGAGACGGCAAGGCCCCCTCCAAGCGGAGGGGGCCTTGCCGCTTTGGCGGAAGAGTCGGCTATGAGCCAGCGTCCCGCTGCGGCTTTTCCTGCCTCGCTCGCGCTACGTCGGCGGCGATCTCCGATTGCCCGCGAGCTTCAAGTCCGGCCACGACTCCGTCAATGTCCTTGTCCGGCCGATTCTGGCTCAGTTTGGCCTTCCCTTCGATCCGGGTAATGACCAGCTCGACGCCGACGATGGCACGCAATTGGCCGGAGATATAGCGCTCCGGGGCATCGTCCACGGACCACGGCCGCTCGGACTGGCCTTCGTTGAGATCGGTCAACCGCCTGACGTGGTTCCCGAGCCAAGCCACATCGTCATGGATGGTGAGCTTGCCGTAGACATGGACTGTCGAATAGTTCCAGGTGGGGACGACGCGCCCATGCTCTGCCTTCGATGCATACCAGGAAGGCGAGACGTAGGCGTCCTCGCCCTGAATGATGACGAGTGATTCTCCGATCGCGGGCTCGGACCATTGGGGGTTGGTTCGGGCGAGGTGCCCGTGGAGCGCCCCGTTCTCACCAGTGGACGGATCGTAACGGAGGGGCAGGAAGGTGGCGAGCAGGCCTTGCGACGTCATCGTGACCAGGTTGGCTGCGCCTGGCCGCCTCAGGAGGCCGTCGATGACGTCAGGACCGGCGGTGAAATGCGCTGGGATGTACATGGTTTCATTCTTCCTGTTCTTGGAAAGGCAAGCGTCGTGTTCTGCTCGTCCTCAGCGGCCCTGTTTCCCGGGCGAGGGATTGAGCCGGACCCGAACGGCGATTCCAGCACTGACGATGACGGCGATGCCACCGACGATTGTGATCCAGCTCAGGGTTTCACCGAGCAGCAGCCCGGCCCAGCAAATGCTCAACACGGGCTGGACAAGTTGAACCTGGCTGACTTTGGCCATGGGGCCAAGGGCAAGGCCCCTGTACCAGGCGAAGAAACCCAGGAACATGCTGACGATGCCGAGGTATCCGAAAGCCGCCCACTGGACCGGTGTGGCTGACGGTGGCTGCTGAGCCAAAGAAAGCGCGGCCAGGCCGGCCATCAACGGAAGGGCGAGAACCAGCGTCCAGGATACGGTCTGCCATGCGCCGAGTTCGCGCGCGAGCAGTCCGCCTTCCGCATACCCGATGGCCGCTGCCAGGACGGACCCGAGGAGCAGGAGGTCCGCCGAGTCCAGCTGCCCGAAACCACCCGACTGCGAGGACGCAAAAGCAATCGCGGCGATGGCCCCCACCGCAGTGACCGCCCGGAAGGCTATCGGCGGATGTTCCCGCCCGCGCAGGACGGCGGCTGTAGCGGTGGCGGCAGGGTCCAAGCCCACCTCAGCCTCATCCCCAAAGGTGGGCTCAACCTGTGGGCACGGCTTCCCGACGGAACCGACCTCGAAAAGCTGAGCCGTGATTGCGAGAGCGCCGGGGTCATCATTGCTGTCGGCACCGAATGGTTCCCGGCAGAACCGGCAGGTCCGTTCATCCGGCTCAACTTCGCCGGACCTAATCCTGCCGCCTTTGCCGAAGGTGCACGAATCCTCGGACAGTCGCTGGAACGCAACAGCCGCTAGAAGCAACGCAGTGAACCTGGACTTTCCGCGGCAGCTGCGTCCATGCACCTTGCGGGAAGGCAGAAAAGAAACGGACCCCCGGAATAATCCGGGGGTCCGTTTCGTCACGGGCCGTGCGGTTCAAGGCCGCTCGTCCGTTGCTTTAGTCAAGGTAGTCGCGCAGAACCTGCGACCGCGAAGGGTGGCGCAGCTTGGACATCGTCTTCGATTCGATCTGACGAATGCGTTCGCGGGTGACTCCATAGACCTTGCCGATTTCGTCTAAAGTCTTCGGCTGGCCATCGGTGAGACCGAAGCGCATCGCGACCACGCCTGCTTCCCGCTCGGACAAGGTATCAAGCACCGAGTGCAACTGCTCCTGGAGGAGGGTGAAGCTCACCGCGTCCGCCGGCACAACAGCTTCGGAGTCCTCGATGAGATCGCCGAATTCGGAGTCACCGTCCTCGCCAAGCGGGGTGTGCAACGAGATCGGCTCGCGGCCGTACTTCTGGACTTCGACGACTTTCTCGGGCGTCATGTCCAGTTCGAGCGCCAGTTCCTCAGGAGTAGGTTCACGTCCGAGATCCTGCAGCATTTGGCGCTGAACGCGTGCCAGCTTGTTGATGACTTCCACCATGTGCACGGGAATACGGATGGTGCGGGCCTGGTCCGCCATGGCACGGGTAATGGCTTGGCGGATCCACCACGTGGCGTAGGTGGAGAACTTGAAGCCCTTGGTGTAGTCGAACTTCTCCACGGCGCGGATCAGACCCAGATTGCCTTCCTGGATGAGGTCCAGGAACAACATGCCACGGCCCGTGTAGCGCTTGGCCAGGGAAACCACCAGGCGCAGGTTGGCTTCCAGGAGGTGGTTCTTGGCCCGCTTGCCGTCGTGGATGATGAACTCGAGCTCACGCTTGAGTTTCGGGTCCATGGATCCGTCATCGGCATTGATCTTCTCTTCGGCGAAGAGGCCGGCTTCAATACGGAGCGCAAGGTCGACTTCCTGCTCCGCGTTCAGCAGGGCGACCTTGCCGATCTGCTTCAGATAGTCCTTGACCGGGTCGGCGGTGGCGCCGGCAGACATCACCTGCTGGACAGGCGCGTCGTCGTCGTCGGCATCCGAGTAGACAAAACCGGAACCGGTGGTGACGGGTTTCTTGCCCTCTTCGCCTTCTTCGACTTCCTCCGTGAGCTCTGCGTCGTCGGGAACGACGGCGTCAAGATCGACTTCTTCCTCGGAGTCGTCGTCGTCGGCGCCGGCGGAGTTGTTGGCTGCTTCGGCAGCGGCCTTGGCGCCGGGCTTGGGCCCGCGCTTCTTGGGTGCCGGCTTCTCTGCACCTGCAGTCGAAGCATTGGCAGCACGCGTTGCCGCACGCTTCACAGCTACAGCCGCCTTCTTTTCTTCGGCGGACAGTTCGGCCAGGGCGGCGGGTTCCTTCTCGGCGGAAGACGGGGTCACAGAAAACCTTTCTAGCGGCGGTCTGTGGAATCACCATGGGGGCAACACCACTATGACCCTGTCAAGTCCGCGATCAATATCAAATGCCATCGCCGACTGCAGAGTCTTAAGGTAGAACTCCCGCCGACGCCTAAATGTTCCCTGAATCCGGGGACATTTACGGCACATGAATCACGGACCCAACCGGGTCTCGGCAACCATTGTCTCACGGTTTTGGATTCCGGAGGTCGATTTCCGCCTCCTTGCAGACAATTACGCTCCAGCGGATTGTGCACAACAGCGCGCACCCGGAGGCCCCGCGTCATGGCTTCGCATCATGCCGCTGCCCCACCGAACTTCCGCCATGCAGACGAGGGGTTCTTGGCCCAGCCACACACAGTGCCGCGCCGCAACACTTCGGCTAGAAGTTCGGCAAGCCGATAGCCTGGTTGCTCGGCGTTTGCCTGCGAAAAGAGCTCATCGGCGAACGACCCCCTTCCCTGGCACCAATGAATCCACCCCCGGATCGTGAGCGCAGCCGCACGCGCCTCCCCCACGCCGAGCCGCGAGAGCATTGCCAGAACCTCGTCTAGGCTCGTCATCCGGGCCCAGTCGGGCTGCTCCGGGTGAAGACCCAGCAACACGTCCCCGTACCGCAAAGCATTGATGTCCCTGTCCGCACACCGCGAAGATTCCCCGGATCCGGAGGATCCCTGGACATTCCCTGTTTCCGCTGGTCTCCTGGTCCCCTCCGGTTTCAGTGGCACCCGGGACGCGGGACGCAGCCCGTGCGGAATGACCAAAGGCTCCCCTTCGTCACCGTCGCGGTAGAAGGTGCAGAACGCCTCTGCGCCGCCACGGGCGACTGCTTTCCCCGCAGCCGCCAGGACCACAACTGCGTCGCGCCACGCGGGGACCCTGAGGCTCGCCCGCAGAAAGGCCGCAGCCTCAGCGTCGAATTCTTCGGGAAGGCCGCTATCAAGGACCCGTGTCCAGACATCCAGCACTTCTTCGAATGCCCTCCCGCTTCGCCACCCCTGAAGCATTTCCTCCAGCTTGCCGTCTTCCGCACGCATGAATCCGGGATCTACGGCAGGTTCGTCCCCAGGCCCAAGCAGCTGCGGTGATTCCCGGACGCTGCTCCCCCTGAAGACCATTTCCGCATTAATCCGGCTATCAAGGATCTGGTCCACGGGACGCCCGGGGATGGGACAGCACTCCACATCGGCGCAGAACGCGCTCCGCCAATACTCCGAACCGATGAACCATGCATCCCGCAGCGCAAGCCCACAGCCGGCCAGGACCGGTTCAAGGGACGATAGCAGCGACACGTTGCCGCGGACCACGCCGCCGTCATCCCACCCCTCGTCGCTGAAGATCGCCAGGAGTACTCCATCGGCATCACGGTCCGCTTCCAAATATTCGCCGATCGTCCGCGAATACACGGCAAGCACTCTTTCGGACCTCGCAGATGGAAGGTCCACGCGCAGGGTGGCGCCGATGGTTTGGCCGCGCAAGGTGATGGCCACGAGGCTCTCCTTCGGCCAGAGTCCCAAGGCATGGGGAATGAAGGCCAGGATGTCTTCGGCCCGGGAGACTGTTACTCGGTTGTCTGCTGTCATGAATCCAGCATCGGCAGCAATTCACGGCGATGACAGCCCCCAATTGCCCTATGTGGACAACGCCGGCGACGACCTTGTGGAGGAACACCGCTACTGGCTGGCGCTTCGCTGCTTCGCGAGCCGTTCGCGGCGCAATTCCACACGGCGCCGACGCTGAGTTGCCAGCGATACCAAGAGCGGCGGAACGTGTACGCCTTGGGCCGCCATCTGGCGGCGCACCTTGCGACGGGTGACAAGGATCAACACGCCACCCACCAGCAAGAACAGGAACTGCACGCTGAGCGCGATGCGGAAGGACGCCAGGCTGTACAGTTCCCCGCCCGAAAAACCACTGGTATGGAGCACGTCGAGAATCAGCCCCACCAAGTAGATCGTCAAGAGCGCCGCAACAAAACCGCCCACGTTGACGATGCCCGTGGCTGTGCCGATCCGGTGCGAAGGATTGAAGGTTCTGGCGAAGTCAAAACCGATCATGGAGCCGGGGCCTCCGATGGCCAGGACCACCACCAGCAGGGCGAGCAACCACAGAGGTGCCCTGCCCGGGAGCGCCAGGACCGCAGCCCAAGCGAGCGCGGTGGCCACAGTAATAAGCAGGACCATGGCCGAGCGTCGCATGGGGTGCCTGGCCACGAAGGTTCCGAACAAAGGACCGACCAGAATGCTCGTAACGACGAACAGACCCATCAGGGCGGACACGGTCGCGGTATCCAGGCCCTGTGCGGACACCAGAAACGGGTAGCCCCAGGACATGGCAAAGACGTTTCCGCTGAATTGGACCGTGAAGTGGCTCCAGAGCCCCAGTCGCGTGCCTGGTTGCTGCCAGGCGCGCGCCAAAGTCACCCCGGTGGCACGCAGCCCCTGGCCGCTCTCCCGCGGTGGGTGGCCGGGCGGAACGTCCCGGAGGAGGGCGACGACAAGGACGACGGCGAGCGCGGACAATGAGCTCAGCGCCAGGAAAGCCGTAGTCCAGCCTGCAGAATGAAGGACCAGCGCGAAGGGCACCACGCTAATGAGCTGGCCGAGCTGGCCCGACATGCCGGTCAGCTGGGTGACGAGCGGAACCCGCGCCGGGGCAAACCAAATCGGGACGAGGCGTATGACGGAGACGAACGTCATGGCGTCGCCGGCGCCGACGAGCACCCTGCCGAGAACACCAGCCGGAACCGCGTCGGCATATGCCAGCTGGAGTTGGCCGAGTCCCATCAGGACGGCACCGCTCGCAATCATCGCGCGGGAACCGAAACGGTCAACCAGGAGCCCGACCGGTATTTGGAGGCCGGCGTAGACCAGCAGTTGGAGCACTGTGAAGAAGGAAATGGCCGCGGCACTGGCATGGAACCGCTCGGTCGCTTCCAGTCCGGACACACCAAAAGATGTGCGCTGGGCGACCGCCACGAGGTAGGCAAGCACCCCGATCGTCCAAATGAGCCAGGCGCGGGGTGCGTTCACCTCTCCATTATGCCCGGGGCAGGATTAAAGCTGCTTTATGGGCGCGCATCTTTGCGCGCGAGATACGCCTCAACCGCCGCACCCAGGTCCTCGGCATTAGGCAGCTGGTCGTTCTCGTCGGCGAGCAAGGACCGGCGGGTGGTTCCCTCGGCTTTGTCGTCGTAGCGCGATTCGAGGTTCGAGACCACCTGCTGAACATCCTCGGATGCCTCCACCTGCTCGGCGATCTGCCGGCCCACTTCCCGTCCGGCCTCACGGAGTCGGTCCGTGGGGAGCATGAGGGAGGTCGCGGCTCCCAAGTATTCAAGGCCCGCGACCGCAGCCGGCGGGTACTCGGCGTCCGCCAGGTAATGCGGGACATGGATGACGTATCCAGCCACTTTCCGCCCGGCTTCCATCAACCGCAGTTCGAGGATGTGGCCGATGGCCGAAGGAACCTCGACCGTGGGTTTCCACGTCGAGATCCCCTCGATGAGTTCAGGCCGGTTTCCGTGCACCGTCACGCCGACCGGCCGCGTGTGCGGAACCGGCATCGGGATGGAGTGGATCCAGGTGACCAGGTTCACGTCGAGTTTTTCCACGATCCCGACGACGGCGCGCGAGAAACGCTCCCACTGCAGGTCCGGTTCAAAACCGGCAAGCAGCAGGAATGGCTCGCCCAAGCCGTCATTGAGCTTGTATAGCGCCAACCGGGGAGCTTTGTAATCCTCCAGATGGTCTTCCACAAAACTGATGTGGGGACGGCGCGTGCGGTAGTCGATGAGCTGATCGGCATCGAATACCGCCACGGTTTCGACTTCGAGTGCATCCAGCAGTTCGCGGTTGATCTGCTGGACCACGTGGCCGGCATCGGCAAACCCCGTGAAGCCCATCAGCATGTTGAGGCCCCTGATGTCCGGGCTGTGGAAGAGCTCAATGTTGCTCGCGTAGAGCGACTCGGGGTCAAGGAGGGAGCCGGAAATCCGTTCAAACACGGCGTTTTCCTTTCGCGGTTACACATTCGAGGAGGAGCAGGCGGCTACACACCGCGGCAATACCTCGGCGGCCAGCCACGCTCCATGTACTGATACAACGCTTAGGATTGGCCACGCATTCCTCTCAATCGATGTGCTGCAAATCTCATTTAATTGCTTTCCGGCGCGGCAAACCGACTACGATCAAGACGTGCCGCTGTGCGCGGACCACTCAACCACCGACGTTGGCACAAGCTGGCAACCGAGGGGTATCAGGGCCGGCGCCTAACATGCAGCCCGGCCAAGCCATGCAGAGAGAGATGAGGAAAGATCCTCGTGGTGAAGACTACAGACATCGCCCTTGGCACGATCGCCAAGGACCTGAAGAAGTCGCCCAGCGACGCACTCGTGATAGGCATCGGACAGGGCGAGGACGGGCCAGTGCTGCTCGGAAATCCCCTGGGCGCGAAAGCCGCGGAATCCCTCGCGGCTTCGTTGGGCCTCCTTGGCATCACTGGAGCAGCCGATCAGGTACACCGTCTGCCAGGTCTTCCGGAGACCGGTTCGGGCGTTCTGGTTCTGGCGGGTGTCGGCAAGGTTGCCGATACCATCCTCTCGGAGGAGGCCCTGCGCCGCGCGGCTGGATCCGCCGTCCGCCAGCTGGCCGGCTTGTCCTCCGTGACCCTCGCACTCCCGACGGCGTCCCTCGACGACGTCGCGGCCGTCGCCGAGGGCGCCGTGCTGGGTTCCTACTCCTACACAGAGCACCGCTCCAGCAAGGATGGCCTCAAGGATCCCGTCGGCAAAGTCCTGATCCACACGGCATTTGACAGCAAAGACGTCCAGCCTGCGCTTGACCGGGCCTTGCTCGTGGGACGCGCAGTCAACAACACCCGCACCCTGGTCAACCAGCCGCCGAGCCACCTTTTCCCCGAGTCCTTTGCCGAAGCTGCCAAAGAACTCTCCAAGGGACTTCCCGTCAAGGTGACCGTGTGGGACGAGAAGCGCCTCGAAAAGGACGGCTTCGGCGGAATCCTTGGCGTCGGCAAGGGTTCAACCCGCCAGCCCCGCCTGGTCAAGGTCGAGTACGCCCCGGCGAGGGCCACCAGGAAGATCGCACTGGTCGGCAAGGGCATCACCTTTGACACTGGCGGCATTTCCATTAAGCCCGCCCTCGGCATGGGCGACATGAAGAGCGACATGGCGGGTGCCGCCGTCGTACTTAATACGGTCTTGGCCGTCGCCGGACTCGGGCTGCCGGTCAAGGTGACCGCGTGGCTCTGCATTGCCGAGAACATGCCGTCCGGCGCGGCACAGCGCCCCGCCGACGTCCTCACGGTGTACGGCGGCAAGACGGTTGAGGTTCTCAATACCGACGCCGAGGGACGCCTTGTCATGGCGGACGGGATCGTGGCGGCAAGCCTCGAACAGCCTGATGCCATCATCGACGTCGCAACGCTCACGGGCGCGCAACTGATCGCCCTCGGCAACCGCACCGCCGGTGTCATGGGATCCGACGCCGTCACCGGCGCGCTCAAGTCCGCCGCAGACCGCGCCGGCGAGCTCGTGTGGCCGATGCCGCTGCCCGAGGAACTTCGGGCCAGCCTCGACTCGCAGGTGGCGGACATCGCCAACATCGGCGAACGCCACGGCGGCATGATGACCGCAGCCGTGTTCCTTCGCGAATTCGTCGGCAAGGACGCCGCGGGCAAGCAAATCCCCTGGGCACACGTCGACATAGCCGGCCCGTCCTTCAACAACGGCAGCCCCTACGGCTACACACCCAAGCAGGGCACCGGTTGCACCGTCCGGACACTGCTTGCCTACGTGGAAGACATGCTCGCAACGGCCTGAACCGGCACCCACTTGGGGCCGGTCATGACCGGCCCCAAGGCCCGACGTGAGTCTGGCCACAAGCGCCCCACAAAAGCCTCGGCAGGGTGGAGCATGGATAAGTGGTTCGCTAAGGTGAACCACGGTAGTCACAAATGCAAGAGAACTTCGGTGCTGGCATAATCGCCGCAGTACAAGTTCCAAGACCAGATGACGCGTAGTCGCGTGTCATCGCTCACGCGAGGGAGCGTCCTAGTGGCCGATCAGGCAACTGCGCAAGAATTCGACATCCTGGTACTCGGCGGCGGCAGCGGCGGCTACGCCACGGCCCTGCGTGCCGTTCAGCTTGGTTTCACCGTTGGCCTCGTCGAGAAGGGCAAGCTCGGCGGCACCTGCCTGCACAACGGGTGTATCCCCACCAAGGCACTCCTGCACTCGGCGGAACTGGCCGACCACGCACGCGACTCCGCCAAGTACGGCGTCAACGTCACGCTGGACAGCATCGACATCACTGCTGTGAACGCTTACAAAGACGGAATTGTCGCCGGTAAGTTCAAGGGCCTGCAGGGACTCATCAAGTCCAAGGGCATCACGGTCATCGAAGGCGAAGGCAAGCTGCACGGCACCGACACCGTCGTGGTGAACGGCACCGCCTACAAGGGCAAGAACATCGTCCTGGCCACGGGTTCCTACTCCCGCTCCCTCCCGGGCCTGGAAATCGGCGGCCGCGTCATCACCTCCGATGAAGCGTTGACCATGGACTACATCCCGAAGAGCGTGATCGTGCTCGGCGGCGGCGTCATCGGCGTCGAATTCGCTTCTGTATGGAAGTCCTTCGGGGTCGACGTCACCATTGTTGAGGGCCTCCCCTCCCTCGTTCCCAACGAGGACACCGCCATAGTCAAGAACCTGGAGCGCGCCTTCAAGAAGCGCGGCATCAAGTTCAGCACCGGCGTCTTCTTCCAGGGCGTGGAGCAGGACGAGAACGGCGTGAAGGTCACTTTGGTCGACGGCCAGACCTTCGAAGCCGATCTCCTCCTGGTTGCCGTGGGCCGTGGCCCGGTCACTGCGAACCTCGGGTACGAAGAAGCAGGCGTCACCATCGATCGCGGCTTCGTCATCACCAACGAACGCCTACACACCGGCATCGGCAACATCTACGCAGTCGGTGACATCGTCCCCGGCGTCCAGCTCGCCCACCGCGGGTACCAGCAGGGCATTTTCGTTGCCGAAGAGATCGCCGGCCTGAAGCCGGTGGTCGTCGAAGACGTGAACATCCCGAAGGTCACCTACTGCGAACCTGAAATCGCCACCGTTGGCTACACCGAAAAAGGCGCCAAGGAGAAGTTCGGCGACGACCAGGTCCAGATCCAGGAATACAACCTGGCTGGCAACGGCAAGAGCTCTATTTTGGGGACGAGTGGCATCGTCAAGGTGGTCCGCCAGAAGGACGGTCCCGTCGTCGGCATCCACATGATCGGCTCTCGCATGGGCGAACAGATCGGCGAGGCACAGCTGATCGTCAACTGGGAAGCACACCCGGAGGACGTGGCCCAGTTCATCCACGCACACCCGACGCAGAACGAGGCCCTGGGCGAAGTCCACCTCGCGCTGGCAGGCAAGCCGCTCCACGGCTAAGTCTTTCGCAAGACACCCGGTCCTGCGCCCGCACGAACTGCGGCGCAGGACCCCAGCAGGCAACACTCATCCGCACTAAAGATCAATAAGGAGAACGGGGACGACATGTCTGAATCCGTTAACTTGCCCGCCCTTGGTGAAAGCGTCACCGAAGGCACCGTTACCCGCTGGCTCAAGCAGGTTGGTGACCGAGTGGAAGTCGACGAGCCCCTGCTCGAAGTTTCCACCGACAAAGTAGACACCGAAATCCCGTCTCCTATTGCCGGCATCATCGAAGAGATTCTCGTAGCTGAAGACGAGACCGCCGAGGTCGGCGCTCCCCTGGTTCGAATCGGCAGCGGCAGCAACGGCGCTGCAGCACCCGCAGCCGCACCTGCGGAAGAAGCCCAGGCAGCTCCCGCCCCGGCACCGGCCCCTGAAGCAGCACCGGCTCCCGCAGCCGAAGAAGTCGCAGCACCCGCAGCGGCCTCCGGCCCGGCATCGGGCCACGACGTAACCCTCCCTGCCTTGGGCGAAAGCGTCACTGAAGGCACCGTCACCCGCTGGCTCAAGGCCGTCGGCGACACCGTCGAGGTCGACGAACCGCTCCTCGAGGTCTCCACCGACAAGGTCGACACCGAGATCCCTTCCCCCGTGGCCGGCACGTTGCTCGAGATCCGCGTCAACGAGGACGAGACCGCAGAGGTCGGCGCCGTTCTTGCCGTCATCGGCTCCGGCGCACCCGCCGCCGCAGCTCCCGCACCCGAAGCTGCTCCGGCACCTGCCGCAGCAGCACCGGCACCCGTTGTTGAAGCAGTGCCTGCACCGGCTGCTGCCCCTGCAGCGCCTGCACCAGCCGCCGCACCCGCAGCTGCGCCTGCGCCGTCGGCTCCGGCGGAATCCGGCTATGTCACCCCCCTTGTCCGCAAGCTTGCCAACCAGAACGGTGTCGACATCAGCACGGTGGCCGGCACCGGCGTCGGCGGCCGTATCCGGAAACAGGACGTCCTCGCCGCGGCCGACGCAATGAAAACGGCGGCGCAGGCAGCCTCGACTCCCGCGGCGGCGTCCGCCGCACCGGCAGCCTCCGGGAAGCCCGCTGCCGCCCCGGTCGCGGCGTCCTCGCTGCGCGGAACTGTCGAGAAGGCTCCCCGCATCCGCCAGGTCATCGCCCGTCGCATGCGCGAATCCCTCGAAACCTCCACGCAGCTGACCCAGGTGCACGAGGTCGACATGACCAAGGTCGCCAAGCTCCGCCTCAAGGCCAAGGGTTCCTTCGAGGCCCAGAACGGCGTCAAGCTGACCTTCCTGCCATTCATCGCCAAGGCTGTCGCCGAGGCACTGAAGCAGCACCCCAAGCTGAACGCTGCCTATGACGAGGACAAGCAGGAGATCACATACCACAACGCGGAACACCTCGCGATTGCGGTGGACACCGACAAGGGACTGCTGGTTCCGGTCGTTACCGACGCCGGCAACCTGAACCTCGCCGGCCTGGCCAGCAAGATCGCCGACGTCGCCAGCCGCACCCGCCAAGGGAAGATCGGTCCGGACGAGCTCTCCGGCGGCACCTTCAGCATCACCAACATCGGTTCTGTCGGTGCCTTGTTCGACACGCCGATCATCAACCAGCCGCAGGTGGGAATCCTGGGTACCGGTGCCATCGTCAAGCGCCCGGTAGTGGTTGCCGACGAGAACGGCGACGACTCGATCGCCATCCGCTCCATGATGTACCTGTCTCTGACGTACGATCACCGACTGGTGGACGGCGCCGACGCAGGCCGCTTCCTGCAGACCCTCAAGGCCCGCCTTGAAGAGGGTTCGTTCGAAGCTGACCTGGGTCTCTAATCCCAGTCGCTCCGATAGCACGCACCGCCTGAGGTTGCGATAGCAACGGGCAGATCCCGGCACGAAACTGCCGGGATCTGCCCTCTTTGCGTTCATTTTGTTGCGTGGCTTTGCTACGGCACGTAGAAGCTTCTGGCTAAGCTTGGGCCATGAGTATTCTCTTCAACGTCCTGCTGTTCTTGCACATCGTCGGCGCAGCCATGATTGTGGGCTACTGGATCGCCACCATGAAGCAGCCCACCGTCCACCCACGCCAGCGGGATGGCGCGTTCGTGCAGCTGATCACCGGTATTGCCATGATGGGCCTCCTACCGGTGCTCCACAATCAAGACCCTGCCGAATTCGGCGACCCCAACTACTTCAAGCTCGGCATCAAGTTCGCCATCGGCCTCGCCGTGGCCGTGCTCGCCGTCATCGGTGCGCGCAAGGTGAAGAAGGGCGAACCGGTCTCTACAGGCCTGGCCCACGGAGTGGGCGGACTGGCACTGCTCAACATCGCGATTGCGACCATCTGGCAGTAATTCGGGAGAACCCCGCGGAACAAACAGGGCGGCCGCCTGGACTTTCCGTCCGGGCGGCCGCCTGGACTTTCCGTCCGGGCGGCCGCTGGCGTCTCGAGCCCGGCAACGGTTCGTGGTCACAATCCTCTCAGAGCGGACAAGCGGTGCGCCGCCGTCGTCGAATCCCTAGGATTGAACCCGGCGGCATCCGGCATCCGGACGCCAATTCGCAACGACGCTGAGGAGTGGACATGGCTACAACACGCACCGCACACACCGTATGGAACGGCAACCTGATCGAAGGCGCCGGCAACACCACGCTGGACAGCTCCGGACTCGGAACCTTCAACGTCACGTGGAAGGCCCGCGCGGAGTCCGCAGAGGGCAAGACCAGCCCCGAAGAGTTGATTGCCGCCGCACACTCGGCATGCTTCTCCATGGCCTTCAGCAACGGCGTGGCAGGCGAGGGCTTCACGCCGGAAGAGGTCAACACCAAGGCCGATGTCACCTTCCAGCCAGGCGTTGGCATCACGGGCATCCACCTGACCGTGAGCGCACGCATCCCCGGAGTCTCCGAGGAAGAATTCCAGCGCCTCGCCGAAGACGCCAAGGTCAACTGCCCGGTCTCACAGGCGCTCAAGGCAACCCCGATCACCTTGGACGCCACGCTCGCTTCCTAGCGGCGACACGTCCGAAACCTATCCAAAAAGCGAGTCCCCGCCTTCCTTCCGGGAGGGCGGGGACTTCGCTGTTGTGGCTTAGCCGCTAGCCCTTGTGCGGCCTCGCGGGCAGCTTGGCCGGGCGGACCTTGCGGTAGCCCTCACGCAGCGGAGGCCGGTCCGTGGGCAGTTCCTGGACCATTTCCCTAAGCGCGCCGATCCCGTATTCCAACTGGGGATCAGTGCCAGCTGCATATGCGTGCGGCGGGAACACCACTTCGATGTCAGGCTCCACCCCGAAGTTCTCCACGCTCCAGCCGATGCCCCCGGAGAACCAAGTCGCATAGCGAGGTTGCGTCACACCGGTGCCATCGGCCAGCGTGAAGCGGTTGTCGATGCCCACGACGCCGCCCCAGGTCCTGGTACCGATGACCGGGCCGATGCCCCGGAGTTTGGACACCTGGGTGATGATGTCCCCATCGGAGCCGGCGAATTCGTCGGTCAGGATGATGACTGGACCGCGCGGAGCGTGATGAGGGTACGTGCGCGGCTTTTCGCCGCGGGGCATGCTCCAGCCGGTGACCTTGCGGCCGATCAGTTCGGCCACCAATTGGGAAGTATGGCCGCCGCGGTTGCGCCGGACATCAACAATCAGCCCATCCAGCGCGGTCTCCGTATCGAGGTCCCGGTGAAGCTGCGCCCAGCCGTTGGCCATCATGTCCGGAACGTGCAGGTAGCCGAACGTTCCGTCCGAGGCCTCACGCACGGTGCGCCTGTTGGCGTGTACCCATTCCTGGTACCGCAGGCGTTCCTCGTCCTTCACAGGAACCACGGCGATCCGCCGCTGCCGACCAGCGGCTTCACCGTGCCCGACGCCGTTCAACAGCGTGAGTTCCACTGCCCGGCCTGCCGCGCCGACCAGCTGTTGGGCCGGAGTACGGTCCGCGGACAGCCCGACGCCGTCGATCGCCAGAATGACGTCGCCCACCTTCGCATCGGCTCCAGGCCGGGTCAACGGTGAGTTTGCCAGAGGGTCCGAAGTGTCTCCGGCGAGGATGCGCGTGATCTCCCAGCCGGCCTCCGTGAGCCTGAGGTCGGCACCGAGTCTGCCCTGTCCATTGCTGCCGGGTTCACTCACTGCCGCCGGACGCACGTAAGCGTGCGAGGTACCCAGCTCCCCGTGCAGTTCCCACAAGAGGTCCACAAGATCGTCGTGCGAACCCAGGCGTTCGACGATTGGACGGTACCTCCGGTGTACCGATTCCCAGTCCTGTCCTGCCATGTCTTCGGTCCAGAAGAAGTCCCGCTGCAGCCGCCATGCTTCGTCGAATGCCTGTCCCCATACGGCCACGGGATCCAGGACGACCCGGATGCGGTTCAGCTCAACTTTCACGAGCTCACCGGATTCTTCGTCAACCTTGGCGTCCGACGGTACGGCAACAACCTGTTTGTCATTGACGTAGACCAGTTTCTTGCCATCTCCGGACAGGCGGTAGCGCTCGACCGCGGAGACCAGGGTAACGTGTTTCTGCTTCGAAAGCTCGTAGCGGACCAGCGCGGGAGCGGGTGCCTTGTCCTGCACCTTTCCACGGCCGTCGCCGGTGACTCCCGAAAGCGGTGTGTCGAGCCAGAGTAGCGCTCCGCCGGAGGCCGAAAGTTCCGAGTAGTTGCCCTGAGGCACCGGGACACCGACCACTCGCGAGGGCAGGCCCTCGAGGTCCACGCGGACCTGGACGGTGGGCGAGGCCTCATCCTTCGTCGTTGTGGCAGGCTCAACGTCATCCTCGTCCAGGAGGTCCACTACCGGGCCGAAGGGAGACGGAGTGTCCGCTGCGAGAGCCACGAGATAGGGCTTGATGGGGCTGGGGAAAGACAGGTCAAAGGCATGGCCGTCGTAGACGGGATCAAAACTGCGGTTGGACAGGAACGCCAGGAACTTGCCATCGGGAGTGAACGCAGGTGATTCGTCGCAGAATCGTCCATCGGTGACATCCACGATGTCCTCCGGCTTGGCGGTGCTTACCATGCGCAATTTGCTCCGGGAGCCGAAAGCCGTAACGGGTTCGGACCACGCCAGCCATTGTGAGTCGGGAGACCACGCGAGGCCGTCAATGCTGCCGTCCCCGACGCTGAACAGCAGCGACAAGGTGCCGCTGGCCGTGTCGGCCAGGTAGACGTCCCCGAACGCAGTTCCCACGGCAAGCCACCGGCCATCAGGGCTGGGCTCGAGGGCGCTCGGACGGGCTGCCTTGGGGAAGTCAATGCGCAGGACATCGATGCGCGGCCCTTCCGCCCGGTCATCCGCGGCTCCTACCGGGGCAGTTTCCTTATCCCCGGAAGGCGGGACCGGCTCCGCATACGTTTCCGGTAGCCGGACGCCGGACGTGACAGGCTGCCCGGCGATGGCCGACGCCGAAACGGGGCGGGGCAGTTGCTCGGCCCCGCCCTCGGCACTTTCGCGCGGCTCTGGTGTGGTGTCCGGGACCGGCGCTTTGAGGACGGGCCGGCCGATTCGAGGGGCAATCCGCTTGATGTACACGGAATCGACGCCGTCGTGGTCTGCCACGTAAGCGATGCGACCGTCGATGAGGGGCCGGGGAAGCCTTGCGCGGACGCCGGGAGTCGCTTCGACCACCCGGGATGGTCCGTCTTTGTGGCGCAGCCAGTGGATGGTCCCGTGGGTTTCCACTGCGCTGGCCGAACCTGCTGCGTTGGGGAAGACGTCGCCCAAGTGGGCGGCAACTTTGAGGGGCGCCGGGCGGCGGGACCGCGATGCCGAGCCCAGCGTAATCTCCAGACGCACTGCTTCGGACGTGGCGTCGAGCGTCGGCAGGATCCACAACTCGCCGGCCGATTCGAAGATGACCCGTTTGCCGTCGCTTGCGGCATGCCGTACGTAGAAGTCCTCGTGATCGGTGTGCCGGCGCAGGTTCGAACCGTCCGGCCGCACGGAGTAGAGATTTCCGTAACCCTCGTGGTCCGAAAGGAAAGCAATCCGACCGTCCACCCATAGCGGATCTGCGAGGTTCCCGTCGAGTTCCGGAAGCAGCCGGGCGAACTCACCGTTACCGTCGGCATCAATCCATAGTTTTCCAGCGGTACCGCCGCGGTAACGCTTCCACCATGCCGGCTCGCGGGAGAGCACACTGGCAAGGACTACAGGTCGTTCGTCCCCCACTTCCGGGCCAAACGCCAGCGATTCCACCGGACCGAAAGGGAGCTCGACGCCGGGGCCACCGTCGAGGGATAAGGCGTAAGCATGTGTGTGCCGTCCCTCTGCCTTTTCGAAAGCAGTCGTGACGACCACGTCGCCCGAGGAGGTGAATCCCTTGACCCGGGTGGTGCTGTGGCCGAAGTAGCTCAACTGCCGGTACCCGCCGCCGTCGACCTCTGCTGTCACCACTTCGGGAGCAGCCCCGACGATCGTCGTCCAGACGAGCCGCTTGCCGTCCGCGGTGAAGCGGGGATTGCGTGCAGGCAACTGCTGGGCTGAAATCCGCCACGCGCGGCCTCCGGCCAAGGGGGCGATCCAAACGTCGTCTTCGGCCACGAAAGTAAGCAGATCACCGTGCACATGTGGGAAACGGAAGTAGCTGGAGGAGGTCATTGTTCGATCATAGTCAAAGGAGAAGGGAGCCCCTTGAGGCCTGCCGTAGTGCCGGAGTGACGCTCGCCATGATGTGATGAGGCATGCGAATCGTGATTTCAGGTGCTTCGGGATTCATTGGAACTGCACTGTCCGGGCATCTTCTCGCTCAGGGGCACGACGTCGTCCGGCTGGTTCGCCGTCCACCGGCAGGAACCGGCGAGGCTTTTTGGGATCCTGCCGCGGGGCACCTGGACGAGACAGTGCTCGACGGCGCGGACGCAGTGGTCAATCTCTCCGGGGCCGGCATCGGGGACCGCCGCTGGACGAAAACACGCGTGCGGGAGATCATCGACTCACGCTTGCGGACAACTACGACGCTTACGGCGGCCATGGCACGGCTGGCAGCCCCGCCCGGAACGTTTTTGAGCCAGTCGGCGTCGGGCTATTACGGTTCGTCCCGGCAGGGTCTGCTCCGGGAGGATGCGGGACCAGGCAAAGGCATGCTGGCTGCCCTGTGCGTCGAATGGGAGGCCGCCGCCCACACGGCACCCGCCGGAGTGCGAGTGGTGACCCCGCGCACCGGCGTGGTCCTCAGCCCGGCCGGCGGTGCGTTGGGGCCGCTCCTTCCATTATTGAAGCTGGGTGTGGGTGGCCCGCTGGGAAACGGCCGGCAGTACTGGCCGTGGATTTCCCTGGTGGATGAAGTCTCCGCCTTCGCTTACCTGCTCGGCTCATCGATCGAGGGTCCAGTCAACGTCTGCGCCCCGGAAAGCGCTGACGTCAACGCCATCGTTGCGCAGTTGGCGGCTGCCTTGCACCGTCCAGCGTTCCTCCGCGTACCCGCCCCGGCTCTACGACTCGTCTTGGGCGGCCATTTGGCTGAGGAGCTGGTCCTTGCCAATCAGCGCATGGAACCGGCGAGGCTTATGGACGCGGGCTTCACCTGGGAGCACCCAGCGCTTGCGGACGCGGCCCGGTGGGTGGCGAGCGGCGGCAAGTGATCGCTTAATCCTTCTTGGCCAGGATATCCTTGATACGCCACGCGCCCTCGAAACGCTGGAGAACCACCCGGAGTTCCTGCGGTTTGCCAGGAGGACGGGAGCGGAGCATTTTCCCCGTGGAATCCTGTTCCGCATAGGCCGAAGCCTCCACCGTGACGGCAACTGTTGCATGCTCCGAGCTCGGCGCGTCCTCCAAGCGCACGCTGGTCAAAGTGGTGGAGAAGCCCGCAAGAACCAAACCGCCTCCTTGCAGTTCGTCCCTGGTCTTGGTGTCCGCAGCAGCGGCGACCGAGCCCTGCGCGTTGACGTGTTCCAACAGCTCAAGCCTGCCTGAATTGAACGCCACGTCGCGGAGCGCCGATAGTCCCCGGAGGGCTTCCTCGGGGTCCGGCGACTGGATCTGGCGCTGCACCCCGTCGGGAAGGCCCCGGACGTCGGCAGGAAGCGGAGTATTTCCCGGCTGACCCTCCAACCCGCTGGGAGCCGGCGTCGGAGTCTGCTGCTCAACTCCCTGTCCCCTTTCTCCGGCCCACCACACCGTGATTGCCGAACCGACAGCCACAAGTATCCCGACGGTGAACAGCATGGACGCTGCCCGTCGTCGTGCGGAAAGGAGCGAAACGGCACGCCGGCCCTCTCTTCCTCCCCGTGGCGAGCGGAAACGGCCGAAAAACGCCGCCACGCGTGTCCGCCTTGGGCGAGGACCGGAAGCCCGACGCCGGGTCAGCAGTTCCGGAATGACCGTCGCATGCACCGAAACGGAAAGGTCAACGGGTTCGGGCGCTGAGCTCCGGTAAACGGCTGTACCTAATTCGCTCGCGGAAGGCCTTTGACTCACCTCCGGATGAAGACCGGCCTCGATGGCAACGGCCAGGGGGGCAGGTACCTCCGGAACAAGCAACGTCAGGGGTGGCCTGCGGGCCGGGGCGCCTGGAGCAGAACCGGTGAGGCAATACCAACCAAGGGCAGCGAGGGCGTAAGTGTCCCGCTCGGGTTGGAGCTCGGCCCGCTGCCCGGCGATGGGAGCTGGATCGACGAATCCGGGAGTGCCGGCATCCGGGGCACCTGTTGCATCCCCCACTATCCGCGAAATGCCCAGATCCGACAGAAGCGGCTTCCCTTGGGCGGTGAAAAGCACATTCCCCGGCGAAACGTCGGAGTGGGTCATGCCCTGATGGTGCAGGTACGCCAAAGCCTGGGCGAGGGGAGCCAGGATAGTCACTGTCTCGCCCACGCCGAGACGCCCTCTGCTGGACACCAGCTGGCCCAGCGAACCCCCGGGTGCGTAGTCCATGACCAGGCCCAGGCCGCCATCATATGCCCCCGACAACGTGACGACGCCACGAACTTTGACTAGGTGTTCATGGTCCAGCCGCGACTGGAGTTGCACCTCCCGGAGCACAGGGGTTGTGGCCTCGCCCGGTTCCTCCGTCTCAGTTTCGCGGGCAATGCACTTCACTGCGAATCCGTCGCCCGACCGTTGGTCCACGGCGAGCCACACCACGGCGGATCCACCGCGGCCCAGCTCCCGGACGGGGACAAAGCCGGGAATCACCGGTTCGGAACCACCGGTCCCCGGGGCGGCCCCTGCTTTCTCGTCTTTCTCGTCGTCTTTCTCGTCTTTCTCGTCGTCTTGGTCGCCCTTGCCGGACGCAAAAGTCTCCATGCCTCAAGAAATACCGCATTTCCCGGATTGCCGCAGAAGTTATCCACAGGCTACTTTGTCGAAACCGCAGTTGCAGCGGTACGACTGAGAGCTTGGCCACAAAATCATGGCCTCCGCCCGGCGGGGTCTAAGCTTGTCCCCATGACTCTTGAGTTTTCACAGCTGGGTCTCGCCCCGGATTTCGTCGACTACATGCAGGGCTGGGATATCCAGCGCGAACTCCACACCAAGGTTGTTGCAGGCGAGAAACCCAGCACCGTCTTGCTCCTCGAGCACGAGGCGGTTTACACGGCAGGCAAGCTCACGGAAGACCATGAGCGCCCGTTTGACGGCACTCCTGTTGTTCCCGTGGATCGTGGCGGCAAGCTGACCTGGCACGGTCCGGGCCAGCTGATTGCCTATCCCATTCTCAAACTGAAGAACCGTGCCGGGATCCGTGACTACGTCGAGCGCCTCGAAGCCGTCATGATCGCGATCATGGAGGACTACGGGATCAAGGCCACCCGGGTCAAAGGCCGGGCGGGAGTCTGGGTCCTCGCTGACGACAAGGGCCCCGACCGCAAGATCGCCGCAATCGGCATCCGGGTCTTGGACGGTGTCACTATGCACGGCGTGGCCATCAACTGCAGCAACGATCTGGCTCCTTACGCACAGATCATCGCGTGCGGCATCACCGATGCCAGCGTCACAACTATGTCCATCGAGACCGGCAGGACCATCAACCCCGCCGACATTGCCGAGCGCTTCAAGGAAGAGTTCCGCAAGCACGAAGAAGCACTCGTATCCAGCCCCGAAGGAGCACTCCAGTGACCCTGGCACCTGAAGGCCGTAAGCTGCTGCGCGTTGAACAGCGCAATAAAGCCGTCCCGGTCGAACGCAAGCCCGAATGGATCAAGGCCAAGGTCCAGATGGGCCCGGAATTCGTGGGCCTGAAGAACCTCGTGAAAAAGGAAGGCCTGCACACCGTCTGCGAGGAAGCCGGCTGCCCTAACATCTTCGAATGCTGGGAAGACAAGGAAGCGACCTTCCTGATCGGCGGCTCCGAATGCACCCGCCGCTGCGACTTCTGCCAGATCGACACCGGCAAACCCTCACCGGTGGACATGTTCGAACCCACCAAGGTCGCCCGCTCCGTCCAGTCCATGGCCCTGCGCTACGCCACCGTGACCGGCGTGGCCCGCGACGACCTCGCCGACGAAGGCGTCTGGCTCTACGCCGAAACCGTCCGCAAGATCCACGAACTGAACCCCGGCACCGGCGTCGAACTGCTCATTCCGGACTTCTCCGGCAAACCCGAACACATCAACGCGATCTGCGACTCGAACCCGGAAGTCTTCGCGCACAACGTCGAAACCGTGCCCCGGATCTTCAAACGCATCCGCCCCGCGTTCCGCTACGACCGCTCCCTGGACGTCATCACCCAGGGCCGGGCCCGCGGCATGGTCACCAAATCCAACCTGATCCTGGGCATGGGCGAAACCCGCGAAGAAATCTCCGAAGCCCTGGCAGACCTGCACGCCGCGGGCTGCGACCTGATCACCATCACCCAATACCTGCGCCCCTCCGAACGGCACCTGCCCGTGGACCGCTGGGTCAAACCCCAGGAATTCGTCGACCTCGCCACCGAAGCCGAGGAAATCGGCTTCCTCGGCGTCATGTCCGGCCCCCTGGTCCGCTCCTCCTACCGCGCCGGCCGCCTCTGGGCCACCGCGATGCGCAAGAAAGGCCGCGAGATCCCGGTGCACTTAGAGCACATTGCCCACATCGCCGAAGGCATCCAGGACTCCGGCACCACCCGCCAGGAAGCCCGCACCCTCCTCGCACAGGGCTCGTAGCGGGTCCGAAAACACATAGCCAAAGGACCTGGTCCCGGATAAGTCCGGCGTCCGGTCCTTTGCCGCAAATCACGTAGAATTAAGGCACTATGGCGAAATCCCCTGATTCCAGCAACTCCACAACATCGGCTGCCGAGGCTCCCAAGCGCGGGTTGTTTTCCCGCAAGCCCAAGGAAGCCAAGGCCAAGAAGCCGAGCCAGCTGAAGCAGATCGGCGAGGTCTTCAAGATGACCCGCCGCAACGATCCCATCGTCGTGTGGCTCATGCTGCTGGCGTTCCTCGGCGTCGTTGCTGTCAGCCTCGTTGTCGGGCTGCTCCTGAACAACTGGGTCACGGGCCTGATCATCGGCATTCCTTTGGGCTTGCTCGCAGCTGTCTTCATCCTCTCGCGCCGTGCGGAACGGGCAGCCTTCGCACAGATCGAGAACCAGCCCGGGGCCTCCGGTGCGGCCTTGGGAACCTTGCGCCGTGGCTGGATCACCGAAGACCAGCCGGTCGCCGTCAACCCGAGGACCCAGGACGCGGTCTTCCGCGCTATCGGCCGCCCGGGCGTCGTACTGGTCACCGAGGGACCTTCGCACCGCGTCAAGCCGCTGGCCGACGCCGAGCGCAAGAAACTCTCCCGCATTCTCCCGAACGTGACCATTCACGTGATCGAGAGCGGCCGTGGCGAGGGTCAGGTGCCCATCAGCCAGATTGCAAAGACCATGAACAAGTACAAGAACGAGCTCACCAAGACTGAGGTCGGCGCCGTCAACAAGCGGATCTCCTCGCTCGGCAACCGCCTGCCAATCCCCAAGGGCATCGACCCTTACAAGGCTCGCCCGGACCGCAAGGCTGCACGCGGACGCTAAACCACAAAAGCCGCTTGTTCCTGGAAACTCCAGGAACAAGCGGCTTTTTTGTCTGAGGAAGTGTCTACATCCGAATGAGTATTGTGTTCATCGCTTTGTCATGGAGGCCACGCTGATCAGGATCGAAGACAACTGCGGGAATCACCAGGCACAGCAGGAGAGTCCTCACCAGGGCCGCCAAAGGCCCCGCCGGCGTGCCTCCGAGCCGCACGACGTGGATACCTGCAACGCGGTGTCCGATGCTGTAACCAAGCGTGCCGATCAGGAGGATCTGTTCCACGGCAAAGACAGCAAGCGTTGCCCACGAGTTGCCGCCAAAGGCAAAGTTGCTGATCACCAGGGCGATGACCCAGTCGATGCATATCGCCAGGATGCGACGGCCGGCCCTCGCCATGGAGCCGGGTCCCGACTCGGGCAGGCCGAGCCGTTCGCCGGGGTATTTGGATATTCCGGACGTATCCGGCCCTGTGAGCCATGAACCAATGTCTTTACGATCTACCACTGTTCAAGCTTACGGCTTCACCAGGGGATGCCAGACGGCGGTTGCTGATGCTTGCTCGACCGTCCACTGAGTTCCCAAGGAACGGGCAGACACCTGAAGGACATAGACTGGCACTGCAGTAGACCAGTAGCGTTTACACAGCGGGTAGTTCTGTAACCTGCTCGAAACAATACCGACACTCCGGGGAAATCACGTTTCCCTAGGGTTGGAGAAGTTGCTAGCCACCGCCTCAGGGATACTTTTTTGTTTCCCTGCTTCCGGTTTGCGCTGGACCAGACGGCCCGAGGGCCTGTTACCTGTTATGCGTTAGGAGCATAGATGTTCAAGACTGCGGACGAAGTCCTCCAGTTCATCAAAGACGAAGATGTCAAATTCGTCGATATCCGCTTCACCGATCTCCCGGGTGTCCAGCAGCACTTCAACGTGCCGGCTAAGAGCGTAGATCTCGATTTCTTCGTCCACGGCCAGTTGTTCGATGGTTCTTCCATCCGCGGCTTCCAGGGCATCGCCGAGTCCGACATGCAGCTCATCCCGGATGTCACTTCCGCATTCGTCGACGCTTTCCGCATCGAGAAGACGCTCGCGCTTAACTTCTCCATCGTGAACCCGCGTACCGGCGACCCGTACCACCGGGATCCCCGTGGCGTAGCCGAGAAGGCTGAGGCCTACCTCGCTTCCACGGGCATTGCCGACACCGCGTTCTTCGCTCCCGAGGCCGAGTTCTTCGTCTTCGACAACATCCAGTACCAGTCTTCCCCGCAGGGCAGCTTCTACAAGATCGACTCCGAAGAGGCCCACTGGAACAGCGGTCGCGAAGAAGAGGGTGGAAACCTCGGTTACAAGACCCCTGTCAAGGGCGGATACTTCCCCGTCTCCCCGACCGACAAGCAGGCTGACCTTCGCGACGCCATGTGCCTCGCCCTGGATGAAGCCGGCCTTGAGGTCGAGCGCAGCCACCACGAAGTCGGCTCCGCCGGCCAGGCTGAAATCAACTACAAGTTCACCACGCTGACCCACGCGGCTGATGACCTGCAGAAGTTCAAGTACGTCATCAAGAACACCGCTGATGCCTGGGGCAAGTCCGTGACCTTCATGCCGAAGCCGGTCTTCGGTGACAACGGCTCGGGCATGCACTGCCACCAGTCGCTGTGGACCGGTGGCGAGCCGCTGTTCTACGACGAGAAGGGCTACGCCGGCCTGTCCGACACCGCCCGCTGGTACATCGGCGGCCTGCTGAAGCACTCTTCAGCAGTCCTGGCCTTCACCAACCCGACGGTGAACTCCTACCGCCGCTTGGTCAAGGGCTTCGAGGCTCCGGTCAACATGGTCTACTCGCAGGGCAACCGCTCTGCCGGTATCCGCATCCCGATCACGGGCTCCAACCCGAAGGCCAAGCGCATCGAGTTCCGTGCGCCGGACCCCTCCTCCAACCCGTACCTGGCGTTCGCTGCCCAGCTCATGGCCGGCATTGACGGCATCCGCAACCGCATCGAGCCCCCGGCTCCGATCGACAAGGACCTGTACGAGCTGCCCGCAGAAGAAGCCAAGGACATCCCCAAGGCTCCGGGTTCCCTTGAGGAAGCCCTCGACGCCCTGAGCGAGGACAACGAATTCCTGCAGGCCGGCGGCGTCTTCACGCAGGACCTGATCGACACCTGGATCGAGTACAAATACGAGAACGAGATCCGTCCGCTGTCGCTGCGCCCGAACCCTTACGAGTTCGAGCTCTACTACGGCGTCTAATGCCAGCAAAAGGATAGAAGGGGTCACGGGCAAGCGCCTGTGACCCCTTCTTCATTTAACGGTCACAGTGAAATAGTCACCGTGACTTATCCGCACAAACAAAGGACGGCTGTGTCAATTAAGACACAGCCGTCCTTGCTGTAATGGCCTCAGGGTGGCGGGATATGACCGCCAGTTTCCCTACACCCGCCGACGCCCACTCATCAACCTGAAGAGGAAGACAATGATCGCCAGGACGATCAGAATAGGGGCAATCCAAAGAAGGAACCCGAGGGCCTTTACGGTGCCGCCAATGATAAAGAAAAGAATCGCGATGACCGCGACGATTCCGAGGATGACATTCATGATGTAATACCTTCCGTTTCAGTCGTAAACATTTTGATGATTGCTTTATCGCTGTGCAAACCTCAGCAACCTTACTGTAAGTAAGCTTATTACTCCAATCGGCACTCGCGAAAGCCTGTCGCCGCAGCGAAGGGCGTGATACTTTCAGCGTGATCAGGATGCCTTGGGCGATTCCTCTCCCAAGAAGCTCCTGACGCAACTTCTGAAAGCGGAGGCACAAGATGACGACACTAATGATCTTTCATGAGGTCGATGACGTTGAGCACTGGCTCAGCTCACCACAACGGGGAGAAATCTTCGGACCCATGGGTATGACAGTTCGAACGTTCGTCGACCCGGCAAAGACCAACCGCGTCGGGCTGATCGTGGAAGTGCCCGACCTGGAAACGTTCCAACGGATGATGGAGTCAGAGGCTGCGGCCGAGGCGATGAAGGTCGACGGCGTACGCCCCGAAACAATCGTGATGCTCGTCGAGTCCTAGATACCCCTAGTCGCGGAAAGCCCGATACATGGTCCGCTGCGGACCGGCGGAACCGCCCAGGTACCTTCCAGTCTCGGCAAAACCCGCTTTGGCGTAAGCAGCCTTGGCCGCCGGATTGCTCTCGTTGACCGAAAGTACGACGCCGGCCTGGCCGCCGCCCAGCCTCTTTGTCAGCTTGAGGGCTTCCCGGGCGGCTGCGGCTGCCGCCAACGCACCAAGGCCCCTCCCTTGGTGCGCCTGGTCGATCAGGAACCCCCGCAAGAGCCACGCGGATTCGTCGTCCGGCCATCCTGCCAAGCTTGCGGCACCAGCCTGCAAGGTGAAGACTCCGACGGCTGCGCCTGCCGCTTCAACCACGTACGGCAGGCGGCTCTCGTCTTCCAGGCCCATGAGCATCATCCTGAAAGGGTCGCCAACGAAATCCTCTTGTCCCGCGGCCAATTCCATGGTCGCGACGTCGCCGAGCGTCACGGCGCGGGCGTCGTCGTCGAGATCCTTCAAGGGAATGAGCCACACGGTGTCACGCATCTTTCGAGCTTAGCGGTCTCCGGGCTCCGCCCGTCGGCTCCGGCCGAGGGTCACTGACCGGAGGTCACTGGCCGTAGAAATCCTTTTCGAATACAGCTCGGGTCCGCCGGCTCAGGCGCAAGTAGTCCTCTTCAAGCATCGCCGCCTGGCCGGGAGCGTAGCCACACCACCGGGCCACAGCCTCCAGGTCCCGCCGGGAGGCAGGCAGGAGATCGGAGGCGCGGCCGGTGCAGATCACATTCGCCGAACGGATGCGGCTCGCGAGGCGCCACGCTTTGCGCAGCAACACGATGTCAGCCTTGGCGATCAGGCGCAGCGACTCAATTGCGTCGAGGGCCTGCAAGGTGGAGGTGGTCCGGAGTTGCGGATGACGCCCCGCGTATTGGAGTTGCAGCAGCTGCACAAGCCATTCGACGTCGCTGAGTCCGCCCCGGCCGAGCTTGACGTGCCGTGCCGGATCGGCGCCCCGGGGAAGGCGTTCGGATTCGACCCGGGCCTTGACGCGTCGAATCTCGCGCAGATCCGTATCTGCGAGCGATTCCGGGTAGCGGATCGGGTTGATGAGCCGGACGAATTCGGCCGCCAATTCGTCGTCGCCGGCCATGGGCTGAGCCCGCAACAGCGCCTGGGCCTCCCAGATGAGGGACCAGCGCCGGTAGTACTCGGCGTAGGAATCCAGGGAGCGGACCATGGCCCCGTTCTTCCCTTCGGGGCGAAGGGCTGCGTCGACGGCAAGCACCCGCTCCGCCAGGATGGCCGGCTTGAGGGGTTGGGTCAGCAAAGTGGAGATGTGCCCCACAATGGCGAGCGCCTGTTGCTGGGCTTCGGACTCGCTCGCTCCCGGAAGGGCGCGATGGACGTACATGACATCGGCATCCGAGCCGTAGCCAATCTCTCGTCCGCCTTGTCTTCCCATGGCAACCACCAGCACCTGGGTCTTGAGGGGCCCTTCGGTCCCCACGATGGCCTCGGCGACGTGCAAGGCGCCCAACACGGCAGCCCGGTCGGCGTCGGCCAATGCCACGCCCACTGCGTCCTGCTCCAGGAGCCCGGAACTGTCCGCAATCGCGATCCGGAGGATTTCCCGGCGCCGGATGAGCCTGATAAGCCGCATCGCGTTTGCGGGATCGGCATGGCGTGAGAGCTTGGATTGGATTTCCTGCCACTGCGCCTCGAAGCCGATCGGCATAAGATCCTTGTCGGAACCAAGCCACGCAACCGATTCCGGGGAAACCTCCAGGAGGTCGGCAATCAGCCGTGAGTTGGAGAGAACATGGCAAAGTCGCTCGGCGGCTGCCTGCGAATCCCGCAGCATTCCGAGATACCAGTGCGTGGTTCCGAGGGCTTCGCTGACGCGGCGGAAGGCCAGCAAGCCGGCGTCGGGATCCACTCCTTCGGCGAGCCAGCCGAGAAGGATGGGGAGCAGCTGACGCTGCAAAGCGGCACGCCGGCTGACACCCGCCGTCAAGGCTTCAATGTGGCGCATCGCCCCTTGCGGATCACGGTAGCCAAGAGCCGCAAGGCGACCCTGGGCAGCTTCCGGCGTGAGCCGGGCATCCTCGCTGCTCAACTTCGCGGCAGTGTTGAGAAGCGGCCTGTAGAAGATCCGGTCGTGCAGCTCCCGCACGGACCGTTTGGTCTTCTGCCAGGTTTCGACCAGCGCATCCGGATGCGGCCTGCCCGTGGAAAAGGGACCCAGGACGGCCTTTGCAAGGAACCGCAAGGATTCCTGGCTGGTGGGCATGAGGTGGGTACGGCGCATCTGGAACAACTGGATCCGGTGCTCAAGAACCCTCAAGTAGCGGTATGCGGCGTCGAAGGCAGCGGCATCGACCCGGCCAATGTAGCCGCCTGTGGACAGCGCGGATATCGCCGAGGTGGTGTCCCGGCAACGAAGGGTTTCGTCGGACTTTCCGTGGACGAGTTGCAGGAGCTGCACCGTGAATTCGACGTCGCGCAGGCCGCCCGGCCCGAGTTTGATCTGGCGCTGTTCATCCGCCGGGGCGATGTTGTTCGTGACCCTGCGGCGCATCGCCTGCACCGATTCAACGAAGCCTTCCCGTCCGGCCGAAGCCCAGACGAGCGGCTGGACAGCCTGCTCGTACCTCGCGCCCAGATCCTTGTCCCCGGCGATGGTCCGGGCCTTGAGAAGTGCCTGGAATTCCCAACTTTCGGCCCACTTCGCGTAGTAGCTCAAGTGCGAGGGCAAGGTCCTGACCAGAGGACCCGATTTCCCCTCGGGCCGCAGGTTCGCGTCGACTTCCCACAATCCGGGTTCTGGAGCTGTGGAGGAGATAGCGCGGGAGATGCCGGCTGCAAGCGCGGTACCGATGGTCGCAGCCCTCGCGTCATCCAACTCCGGCGCCTCGATGACGTAAATGACATCGACGTCGGAAATGTAGTTCAGTTCGCGGGCACCGCATTTGCCCATACCGATCACGGCCAGCGCGACGCCGGCAATCTCGGCGGGATCGAACGTCGCCGCCGCTTCGGCGCGGGCCACCGCCAGGGCGGCCTCTATCGCCGCACCGGCGAGGTCAGCCAGTTCAGCGCCGACGGCGGGCATGAAATCCTGGGGACTGGCTGCGCAGAGGTCCTTGATGGCTAGCTCGGTCAGCCCACGCCGGTAGGCCGTCCGGAGCGCGGCATATGCACCAACCCCCGTTACCCCGGCGACCGGCCTCGGAGAGTTGGGGTCCGCCTTCACCGAGCGGAGGAGCTTCATCTGCAGCTCACCGGCGTCGGCGGACAGCGGCTCAGGGCTGACACGGACGTCGAAGACATCCAAATGCTCCGGATGCCTGATCAGGAACTCCCCTAAGGCCTCGGAAGCCCCCAACAAGCGGTAAAGCGGCTCACTGCGATCCGGGTGCTCTCCCGCAAGCTGCCTAAGTGAGGGATGCTTCTCAATCAAACGGACGAGCGACTGAAGCGCGGTGTCCGGGTTGGCGCTCAGATGCAGTCCGGCGAAGATCGTGTCTTGATCTATGCCCTCGAGTTCGCGCGCAGCAAGGAACCGCTCGCCCTTCTCGAGATCGCTGAAGCCGGCCGAGATGAGCCGGCGGGCCAGACTCACACTCACGGTCTAGAGAATGCCGAGATTGCGCTTGAGCTCGTAAGGGGTGACTTGGAGCCGGTAGTCCTGCCACTCCGAGCGCTTGTTCCGCAGGAAGTGGTCAAAGACCTGTTCGCCGAGGATATCGGCCACGAGTTCAGAATCCTCCATGGCCCGGATTGCATCGTGGAGGCTGGCTGGCAGCGGAGTGTGCCCCATCGCCTTGCGCTCGGCCGAGGTCAGCGACCAGACGTCGTCTTCAGCTGCACCCGGGAGCTCGTAGCCTTGCTCGATACCCTTGAGCCCGGCGCCCAGCAACACTGCGTAGGCGAGGTATGGGTTGGTGGCGGAGTCGATCCCGCGGTATTCGATCCGCGCGGACTGCCCCTTGCCCGGCTTGTAAAGCGGCACACGAACCAGGGCAGAACGGTTGTTGTGGCCCCAGCTCAGATAGCTCGGAGCTTCACCTCCACCCCAGAGACGCTTGTACGAATTGACGAACTGGTTGGTGACGGCGGTGAATTCCGGAGCGTGCCGCAGGATACCGGCAATGAACTGGCGGGCGGTCTTGGACAGCTGGAATTCGGCGCCTGCCTCGTAGAAGGCATTCGCGTCACCCTCGAACAGGGAGAAGTGGGTGTGCATGCCCGAACCCGGGTGATCGGTGAACGGCTTGGGCATGAATGTGGCGTAGGTGCCCTGTTGTAGGGCCACTTCCTTGATCACAGTGCGGAAGGTCATGATGTTGTCCGCAGTCTGGAGCGCGTCGGCGTAACGGAGATCGATCTCGTTTTGGCCGGGTCCGCCCTCGTGGTGGCTGAACTCCACGGAGATCCCGACGGATTCCAGCATGGTGACCGCCGTGCGGCGAAAGTCTTGTGCCACGCCACCGGGTACGTGGTCGAAGTAGCCGCCTTCGTCAACGGGAACAGGCACGCCGTTGGCGTCAAGTTCCTGGGACTTGAGGAGGTAGAACTCGATCTCAGGATGGGTATAGCAGGTAAAGCCCATATCGGCGGCCTTCGCGAGGGTGCGCTTGAGCACATTCCGCGGATCGGCAGCCGACGGCTCGCCGTCGGGCGTCAGAATGTCGCAGAACATTCTGGAGGTCTGCTCTGTTTCGCCGCGCCAAGGGAGGATCTGGAACGTGGAGGGGTCCGGCTGGGCCAACATGTCGGATTCGAACACCCTGGCGAGCCCTTCAATGGCCGATCCATCGAAACCGAGGCCTTCTTCGAAGGCACCCTCCACTTCGGCCGGCGCGAGCGCCACTGACTTCAGGGAACCGACGACGTCGGTAAACCACAAGCGTACGAAGCGCACATCACGCTCTTCGATAGTTCGCAGAACGAACTCTTGCTGGCGGTCCATGGGGCCTCATTTCAGGGTCAACGTCCATGCCGTGGGTTCGGGGAGTTCGAAGCCGACGACAACTCAGCATTTACTCTACTAAGCATTGGCCCGGAATGGCTGCAGGCCCGGTCCCCGTAACACAGCGTTTACAAATGCCTCGCCCCGCTGCCGCCGGTGGCTACGACAGCCGGTACCGCATACGCTCTACTCATGGCCCCAAGCAACAAATCTGATTCCAGCATGCCCGCCGAAGTTCCCGCCCCCTACGGAACAGGACCTGCCGTTGCAGGTGCCGGGGCTTCAGCGCCGAAGCCCGCTACCAGGATCCGCACGCACCACCTCCAGCAGGCCAAGGACAAGGGTGAGCGTTTCGCGATGCTGACCGCCTACGAGCAGTACACGGCCGAAATTTTCGACGAAGCCGGCATCGAAGTCCTGTTGATCGGCGATTCTGCATCCAACAACGTCTTCGGAAACGAAACCAGCCTCCCGGTCACCGTCGATGAGCTCCTGCCGTTGTGCCGTGCGGTGTCCCGGTCGGCCAAGCGCGCGCTGGTAGTGGCCGATCTCCCCTTCGGAAGCTATGAGGTCTCGCCGGAACAGGCTGTGGCGACGGGTGTCCGTTTCCTGAAGGAAGGTTTGGCCCACGGCGTCAAGATCGAAGGCGGCGCGTTCTATGCGGGAACTGTGCGGGCCATGGTCCAGGCAGGCATTCCCGTCATGGCGCATATCGGCTTCACGCCCCAGAGCGAACACTCCCTGGGCGGCTACCGCGTCCAGGGACGGGGCGATGACGCCAACCGTCTGGTCGAAGACGCAATTGCCCTCGCCAATGCCGGAGCTTTCTGTGTGCTCATGGAGATGGTTCCCGCAGAAACCGCAGCCGCAGTCGATGCCGCTATTGAAGTGCCCACTATCGGAATCGGCGCAGGCAACGCGACCACGGGACAGGTTCTGGTGTGGCAGGACATGGCCGGACTTCGCGGCGGCAAGATGGCCAAATTCGTCAAACAGTATGCGGATCTGCGCACCACGCTCAGCGAAGCCGCGAGGGCGTACGCCGACGACGTCAGGTCCGGGCAGTTCCCCGGCCCGGAGCACTCTTTCTAGGACCAGAGCCGGCCCTCGTCGCCGCTAGTCCTCTTCGTCTTTGTCCCAGGCATCGTTGCGGGCTTTGACCTTTTCGAGGGCGTGCTCGGCTTCTTCGCGGGTCTTGTAAGGACCAATCAGCTGGGTCCAGTCCGACAACGCGTCTTCTTCGATCTGGTGTGTCTGAACGTTGTACCAGTACTCCGCCACGGTTCCTCCTTTGCTCCTCCCGCCGGAACGCCGGCGGGCCAGTCGGCCTGCGACCGGGCTGTTATTTAGCTACTTAGTTACTTGCGTCTCGCGCGTGCCTTATATGATCAATCTATGCCTTCTCCCGCTCTGACTGCACCCATCGGCACGCTCACCCGAGGAACCGTCAGCCCACAGCTGCCTGTACCGGCGTCCATCCCGCGTCCGGAGTACGTTGGAAAGCCCGGACCGGCTAAATTCACCGGTTCCGAAGTCAAATCGGCGGAGACCATCGAGAAAATCCGTATCGCCAGCAAGATTGCCGCCCAGGCGATCGTCGAGGTCGGAAAGCACATCGAGCCAGGCGTCACGACGGACCAGTTAGACCGGATCGGGCACGAGTTCATCCTGGACCACCACGCTTACCCGTCAACCCTTGGCTACCGCGGCTTCCCGAAGTCCCTGTGTTCTTCCCTCAACGAGGTCATTTGCCACGGAATTCCGGACAGCACGGTGGTGCGCGACGGTGACATCCTGAACATCGACATCACGGCCTACATTAACGGCGTCCACGGCGACACCAACTACACTTTCCTCGTGGGGGACGTGGACGAGGAGTCCCGACTGCTGGTTGAACGCACCCAGGAATCGCTGAACCGTGCCATCAAAGCAGTAGCTCCCGGCCGCGAAATCAACGTGATCGGCCGGGCTATTCAGTCCTACGCGAAACGCTTCGGCTACGGTGTGGTCCGCGACTTCACCGGCCACGGGGTCGGCGAGGCCTTCCACACGGGCCTGATCATTCCCCACTACGACGCCGCGCCGGCCTACAACACCGTGATCGAAGCGGGCATGGTCTTCACGATTGAACCCATGCTCACCCTCGGCACGATCGAGTGGGACATGTGGCCCGATGATTGGACCGTAGTGACCCGGGACCACAAGCGGACTGCGCAATTTGAACACACCCTGTTGGTCACCGAGACCGGCGCCGAAATCCTGACTCTTCCTTAAACTGTCCGGAAGGTCACCTGCAGCCCTTCCGGCTATGACCTGCCCACCCCTCCTGCCATGAACGGAATCGCATTGACCAAGAAGGATGAGAAGATCCACAAGAACGGCCCGCTGATCGGCATCGACGTCGGTGGCACCGGCATCAAGGGTGGCGTCGTCGATCTCAAGAAGGGCAAGCTCGTCGGGGACCGCCTTCGCATTCCCACCCCCCAGCCGGCCACGCCCGAGGCCGTCGCCGAGGTTATCGCGCAAATCGTTGACGAGTTGTCTTCCCGCTCGGACGCCCCTGCCAAGGGTTCGCCTGTGGGCGTCACCTTCCCTGGAATCATCCAGCATGGTGTGGTCCGTTCTGCCGCCAATGTGGACAAGTCCTGGATCGACACCGACATCGATTCCCTCCTCACCAAGCGACTGGATCGCCCCGTCGAGGTCATCAACGACGCCGACGCAGCCGGCCTCGCGGAAGCCCGCTACGGAGCGGGCGAAGGCGTTAACGGCACCGTGCTCGTCATCACCCTCGGTACCGGAATCGGCTCGGCCTTCATCTTCAATGGCCACTTGGTGCCCAATGCCGAGCTCGGCCACCTCGAGGTGGACGGCCACGACGCGGAAACCAAAGCGTCCGCCGTCGCGCGCGAACGCGATGGCTTGAGCTGGGAAGAGTACAGCGTCCTGCTGCAGCGCTACCTCTCCCATGTGGAGTTCCTGTTTTCCCCTGAGCTCTTCATCATTGGCGGCGGGATTTCGAAGCGTTCCGATGAGTATTTCCCGCACCTGAAGTTGCGTACGCCCATCGTTACGGCGGAGCTGAAGAACGACGCAGGAATCGTCGGAGCGGCCCTCGACGTCGCCCTTCACCACAAGCTTGCCAAGTAAGTGATGCCGGTGGCGGCTGCGGCTTCCCCTCCGCAGCCACCACCGGAGCTAGAGTGCGCTCTTCTCGGAGCTTTTGCCGGGGCCCTTTGCTGCATCCTCGGC
The DNA here is from genome assembly GCF_039539965.1 of Arthrobacter methylotrophus. Lineage (NCBI taxonomy): Bacteria > Bacillati > Actinomycetota > Actinomycetes > Micrococcales > Micrococcaceae > Arthrobacter > Arthrobacter methylotrophus. Next base: position 2,745,704 of record NZ_BAABED010000001.1, read on the forward strand.
CTCGTGGCGAAGGAGCGAGATGGCTGATTCGAAGTCCTCCAGGGATTCGAAGGCCTGATAGACGCTGGCAAAGCGCAGGTAGGCGACCTCGTCCAGTTTCTGGAGCGGACCAAGGATGGCCAACCCGACCTCATGGGCATCGATTTCCGCCGCACCCGAGGAACGGATGTTTTCTTCGACTTCCTGGGCCAGCATCGCGAGGTCATCCTCCGTCACCGGCCTGCCCTGGCAGGCCTTGCGCACACCGTTGATGATCTTGATCCGGCTGAAGGGTTCTCCCACGCCCGATCGTTTGATGACCGACAGGCTGGTGGTCTCAACTGTGGTGAAACGGCGGCCGCATTCGGGACACTGCCGCCGACGCCGGATGGCTGACCCGTCGTCGGCCATGCGACTGTCAACAACGCGCGAGTCAGGGTTTCGGCAGAACGGACAATACACGCTGGACCTCCCCTGCTCGGTTCCGGCCCGCTGCCCCCGCGCCAGGAGCGGCCGGGAACGCAAAGGTGCCGGAAGTTTGACTTCCGGCACCAGTTTACGGCTAGATCAGGCCTAATGACAAGAATGTAACTACTATATGTAGTAGTGCCCACCCATACATGTAGTGGTCTAGCCGCCAGCGAACCGGATCTTGACGGCGTCGCCGTGGCCCGGAAGGTCCTCGGCGTCGGCAAGACTCACAATGTGTGTGCTGACCTGTTCCAGCGCGACCTTGTTGTAGTTGATGACCTGGATGGCCCGCAGGAAAGTTGTCACGTTCAGCCCGGAGGAGAAGGCTGCGGTACCGCTCGTAGGCAACACATGGTTGGAGCCCGCGCAGTAGTCCCCCAAGCTGACAGGGCTGTAGTCCCCCACGAAAATCGCGCCGGCGTTGCGGATCCTTGCAGCCACTGCGGGCGCATCCGCCGTCATGATTTCCAAGTGCTCTGCTGCGTAGGCATCGCAGACCGCAATGCCTTGCTCAAGGTCATCAACCAGCACCACGCCTGATTGCGGCCCCGACAACGCCGTGCTGACTCGTTCCCCGTGCTTCGTGTTTCCGGCCTGAACCTCGAGCTCCCGCTGAACCGCCGACGCAAGTTCCTCAGAATCGGTGATCAAGACCGACGCCGCCTTGGGGTCGTGCTCGGCCTGGCTGACAAGGTCCGCGGCCACGAGCGCCGGGCGGGCCGAAGCATCAGCCAAAATGGCGATCTCCGTGGTCCCGGCCTCGGAGTCGATCCCCACGACGCCTTTTACCAGCCGCTTGGCGGTGGCCACGAAGATGTTTCCGGGACCGGTCACAACGTCCACTGGCTCGATGGGCTGCTCGTCTCGAGCACCCGGGATCCCATACGCAAAAGAGACGATCGCTTGAGCGCCACCGATGGCGTAGACCTCGTCGATTCCGAGCAAAGCGGCCGCGGCGAGGATGGTGGGGTGGGGCAAGCCGCCGAAGTCCTTTTGGGGCGGCGAGGCCAACGCAATCGAAGCGACTCCGGCAGCCAGGGCCGGAACCACGTTCATGATCACCGAAGAAGGGTACACGGCGAGCCCGCCAGGCACGTACAACCCCACCCGGCCCACCGGCACCCACTTCTGACTGACGACGGCGCCGTCCCCCATTTCCACGTCGATGTTCGCGGGCCGCTGGGCGTCGGCAAAACGCCGGGCACGGCTGATGGATTCCTCCAGAGCCGCACGGACCGCCGGCTCCAGATTTTCAAGAGCCTCGGCGAGGGCGGCGGCCGGCACCCTCGGGTGGGATTGTTCCACGCCGTCGAACGCCAGAGCCAACTCGCCCAGCGCTTCAAAGCCCCGGGAGCGGACGGCGGCAATGATGTCAAGGACCTTTTGCTCGGCGTCCGCCATGGTTTGATGCTTCGCCCGGGGCACCGTGGCGCGCAGTTCGGCCAACGTCAGGGACCGTCCGCGCAAGTCAATGCGGCGGAAGTCCAGGGGCAGGGCGGCGGTGTCGGCAGGATTCTCCGGAAAAGTGGTCACCAGATCATTTTACGGGTCGAGCGGCTCTGCCTCCGGCTGGCGTCCCATCAAGCCGAAAAGAGTCAGGAAGAAAGTCACGAGGGCGATCGCTCCGGGCCACAGCAAGAGTGCCGCCATCGACCGCAAGGAGAATCCGTTGGCCGCGTCGCTGGAAACGGGACCCCACCACTGCGCGGCCAAGAGGCCCACCTGCCAGGCCACCAGGGCCCCTGCGGCGCCGCCGAGAACCGCCAGGAAGGTACGGATGCCCTGACCTGGCTTCTGCACCTTGCTGTCGAGGAGGATGGCCGTGAAGCAGCCTGCAAGCAGGAGAATCCCGGCCAAGACCACATCCCGCGGAAAGCGGCCTGCAGAGGCAGACGGATCCGCGAGGGCAGGATTTCCAGAGATGACATTAAGGCCGCCCGGGGCCAACACCCACCAAACGAGGCCGAGCCCTATGCCCGAAGCAACGGGCACGGCGAGCCATAGCCACCATCTCGGTGCCCGCGTTTCCGTGTCCGCACCGGCTCCTGTCACAGGGGCGGAGTCGAGAACATTCGATGTTGGCTTGGTCATGACACAAACATTAACAAACCTTCCTGAAAGCTCCACAAGTAAGCTCCCTGGCGGGCCGCGGAATACGCTGAACCCATCAGCTTTATTACTAGTACATCATCAGGAGATCGAGCAAAGTGTCGTCGGACAAACCGGCTTTCGAAGCAACGTTCAAGCAAATGTTCCGTCGGCATGCCGCCGGGGTTGCCATCATCACTGCCAACCTCAACAGCAAGCCGTTCGGCTTCACCGCGACCTCAGTCGCTTCGTTGTCGGCGGAACCGCCCCGATTCACGTTCAATATGTCCCGCAGTTCCAGTTCCTGGCCGGCGATTGCGAATTCGACATATATCGGCTTGCATATGCTCGGTCTCGAGAACCAGGCACTCGCGGACCGTTTCGCCCGTACCCAGGAACGGTTCGAGGGCGATCACTGGGAACCGGGCCCCTTCGATGTTCCCCTCCTGAAGAACGTGCCAGGTTGGCTGATCGGCAAGATCCAGATGCGGCTTTCCTTCGAAAACAACGCGATCGTGGTTGTCGAAGTCATCGACGGCCTGGTGGGCGACGAAGATACGCCCCTGCTGTACCACTCCGGCGCCTACGGACAGCCGGTTCCGCTCGACTACGAAATCTGACTCGCCGGGATCAGCTGTCCAGGCAGGTTGGACCCAGGAGAACCTTGAGGTCACCGAACAGCGACGGCGTGGGATTCACGCGCAGGTGCACCGGCAGGCCCATGACCTCCACTTTGGAGTCGCCTTGCAGATGGAGCCTGACCTCGGAGTTTCCCCGGTGGGTGTTCAAGACGTCGCGAAGATCGGTGACAACAGCCTCGGTTGCCTTGTAGGTGGGCATCGTAATGACCAGGGGACCGTTGGTACTTTCACTCAAGTCCGGAACCGAGAGCTCCATGCAGTTCAAAGTGACCGCACCGTCGTCGCGCCGTTGCAAACGGCCCTTGACTACCACGATCAAGTCCTCCGCCAGCACCGAGGCAATCGGGCCGTAGACCTGGCCGAAGAACATGACCTCGATGGATGCCCCGAGGTCTTCGATCTCGGCCCGCGCGTAGGCGTTGCCGCTTGCCTTGGCGATCCTGCGGCTGAGGGACGTGATCATGCCGGCAATGGTGACGACGGCGCCGTCGTGCGGTCCGTCTTCGCCCAGGATCGAGGTGATCGACTGCTCGGCATGCTGGCTCAAGACGCCTTCAAGCCCTTGCAACGGGTGGTCCGAGACATAGAGCCCAAGCATGTCGCGCTCGAAGGCAAGCTTGTCCTTCTTTTCCCATTCCGGCAGGTCCGGGATCTCCGTGCTCAGGGAGGCCTCGGGTTCCTGGTCCTCGAAGCCGGCAAACAGATCGAACTGGCCAATCGCTTCGTTCCGTTTGAGTGTGATGACGGAGTCGATCGCTTCTTCGTGGACCATGGCCAACGCACGGCGGTGATGGCCCAGGGAGTCGAAAGCACCGGCCTTGATGAGGGACTCGATAGTGCGCTTGTTGCAGACCACCGCCGGAACCTTCATGAGGAAGTCCTTGAAGGTGGTGTAGGCGCCTTCGCTCGCACGGGCTGCCACCATGGCCTCCACGACGTTGACGCCAACATTGCGGATGGCCCCCATTCCGAAGCGGATGTCAGTTCCCACAGGGGTGAAGTTGAGGCTTGACTCGTTGACGTCGGGCGGCAGGACAGTGATGCCCATGCGCCTACATTCATTGAGGTAGATGGCCGATTTGTCCTTGTCATCGCCCACGGAAGTGAGCAAGGCAGCCATGTATTCGGGAGCGTAGTGGGCCTTCAGGTACGCAGTCCAGTAGGAGATGACTCCGTACGCGGCCGAGTGCGCCTTGTTGAACGCATAGTCGGAGAACGGGAGCAGGATGTCCCACAGGGTTTTGACGGCAGCCATGGAGTAGCCGTTGTCCTGCATGCCTTGGGAGAAACCAGCAAACTGCTTATCCAGTTCGGATTTCTTCTTTTTGCCCATGGCACGGCGCAGGATGTCGGCTTGGCCCAGTGAGTAGCCGGCCAGCTTCTGGGCCACGGCCATGACCTGCTCCTGGTACACGATCAGGCCGTACGTTCCGCCGAGGATTTCCTGCAGGGGCTCGGCGAGCTCCGGATGGATGGGGATGACCTCTTGGATCTTGTTCTTCCGGAGGGCGTAGTCCGTGTGGGCATTGGCGCCCATGGGGCCCGGTCGGTACAACGCCAACACGGCGGAGATGTCTTCGAAGTTGTCAGGCTTCATGAGCTTGAGCAGCGACCGCATGGGTCCGCCGTCGAGCTGGAACACACCCAAAGTGTCGCCGCGCGCCAGCAGCTCGTACGACGCCGCGTCGTCCAACGCCAGGTTCTCAAGATCGAGGTCGACGCCGCGGTTCATCTTGATGTTTTCCAGGGCGTCGGAAATGATTGTCAGGTTCCTCAGGCCGAGGAAGTCCATCTTGATCAGCCCGAGACCCTCGGACGTCGGGTAGTCGAACTGGGTGATGACCTGGCCGTCCTGGATACGGCGCATGACGGGAATGACGTCGATGATGGGGTCCGAGGACATAATGACGCCGGCGGCGTGTACGCCCCATTGGCGTTTCAGTCCTTCGATACCCAGGGCGGTCTCGAAGACCTTGGCCGCTTCGGGGTCCGTGCTGATGAGCTGGCGGAAGTCTCCGGCCTCGCCGTAGCGCTTGGCTTCCGGGTTCTGGATGTCCGCAAGCGGGATGTCCTTGGCCATCACGGCCGGCGGCAGGGCCTTGGTGAGCTGTTCGCCCATGCTGAACGGGTAACCCAGCACGCGGGAGGAGTCCTTGAGCGCTTGCTTGGTCTTGATGGTGCCGTAGGTGACAATCATCGCCACGCGCTCGTCGCCATACTTCCGGGTGACGTAGTCGATGACTTCGGAGCGGCGCCGATCATCGAAGTCGACGTCGAAGTCGGGCATGGACACGCGATCCGGATTGAGGAACCGCTCGAAGATCAGGCCATGTTCCAGCGGGTCGAGGTCGGTGATGCGCATGGCATACGCCACCATGGAGCCCGCACCTGAACCACGGCCCGGGCCCACCCTGATCCCGTTGTTCTTGGCCCAGTTGATGAAGTCGGCCACGACCAGGAAGTAGCCCGGGAATCCCATGGACGTGATGACGTCGAGCTCATAGTCGGCTTGCTTGCGCACCTTGTCCGGGACGCCTTGGGGGTAGCGGTAATCAAGTCCCGTGGCTACTTCCTTGACCAGCCAGGACGTCTCGTCCTCGCCTGGCGGGCACGGGAAGCGGGGCATGTAGTTTGCGCCCGTGTTGAAGGACACTTCGCAGCGCTCCGCGATCAACAAAGTGTTGTCGCAGGCCTCGGGATGGTCGCGGAACAGCTCGCGCATCTCCTGCGGGGACTTCAAGTAGTAGCCGCTTCCGGAGAAAGCGAATCGGGAGCCGCCATTGTCATAGGTGGGCTCGAGCAGGGTGGAGCCCGACTGGATCGCCAACAAAGCCTCGTGGGCCTTGGCGTCATGCTCATGCGTGTAGTGGAGGTCGTTGGTGGCCACGAGCGGAAGCTTCAGTTCCTTGGCCAGGCGCAGCAGATCGCCGGTGACCCGCCGTTCGATGTCCAGGCCGTGGTCCATCAGTTCGCAGAAGTAGTTTTCCGCACCGAAGATGTCGCGGAACTCGGAGGCCGCGGCCAGGGCCTCCCGGTATTGCCCTAGCCGGAGCCGGGTCTGGACTTCGCCCGAAGGGCAGCCCGTGGTGGCGATCAAGCCTTCGGAATACGTGTTCAGCAGCTCGCGGTCCAAACGGGGCCATTTGCCGAACACCGAGTCGAGGGAGGCAATCGACGATGCCCGGAATAGATTGCGCATGCCGACGTTGTTGTAGCTCAGCAGTGTCATATGGGTGTAAGCGCCACCACCGGAAATGTCGTCCTTCCGCTGGCTCTCCTCGCCCCAGCGAACGCGCTCCTTGTCGCCTCGCGCCGTACCCGGCGTGACATAGGCCTCGACGCCGATGATGGGCTTGATGCCTTTGTCCGTGGCCTTCTTCCAGAAATCGAAGGCGCCAAACAAGTATCCATGGTCCGTGGTGGCAAGCGCAGGCATCCCGAGCCGCTCCGTCTCATCGAACAACTCGGTGAGACGGGCCGCACCATCCAGCATGGAGTATTCGGTGTGGGTGTGCAGATGGACGAACGAGTCATTGCTGGAAGTCACCACGACAGTCTACCGGCAGGGGTCGCGAGGTTGGAGGGGCACGCCTGAAGCATGAGTCCCGCTACGCGTTGCCGCTTTCAAGAAGTTCCAGCGCATACTGCAGGTCCGCCGGGTATTGGCTGGTGACTTCCACCCATTCACCCGTGCGGGGGTGGGTGAAGCCAAGCTGGCGCGCATGCAGCCACTGCCGGGTTAGCCCCAGGTTCGCGGCCAGGCGTGGATCCGCACCATAGGTCAGATCCCCCGCGCAGGGATGCCGGAGGGCCGAGAAATGCACGCGGATCTGGTGTGTCCGGCCAGTCTCAAGGTGAATTTCCACGAGGCTCGCCTTGCCATAGGCTTCGAGGACTTCGTAGTGCGTTACGGAAGGACGGCCATCCTCGATCACCGCGAAACGCCAGTCATGCCCGGGATGGCGCCCGATGGGCGCGTCGATGGTGCCCTCCAGCGGATCCGGCAGGCCTTGGACCACTGCGTGGTACACCTTGTCCACGGTGCGCTCCTTAAAAGCCCGCTTGAGCACCGTGTAGGCGCGCTCCGTCTTGGCGACTACCATGACGCCGGAAGTTCCGACGTCGAGGCGGTGGACGATGCCAGCCCGCTCAGGCGCTCCGGACGTGGAGATCCGGTATCCGGCACCGGCGAGGCCCCCGACCACCGTGGGGCCGACCCAACCCGGTGACGGGTGCGCCGCCACACCAACTGGCTTGTCGATGACAACAAACTCGTCATCGTCCAACAGGATATTCAGGCCTTCCACGACTTCCTCCACGATTTCCAAGGGATCCCGGCGTTCGGGAACAGTGACTTCCAGGACGGACCCGGCGACGAGCTTCGCCGATTTGCCCACCGCACTCGCTGAGACGGTCACGTTGCCCTCGGCGATCAGCAAAGCAGCCGCGGAACGGGAGATATCCATTAGCTTGGCCACGCCTGCGTCCGCCCTGACGCCGTCCAGCTCTTCGGGCACCACGAATTGCTCAGACATCGCCGGGATCCTCGTCGGTCCTGGGCATGCCGGTTTGAGGCCGGGCGGCGTGCTGCCGGGAGCCATCGAGCCCAATCCCGCGCAGAGTCAGAAGGCAGATGATCGCGACGCCGGAAACCACTGCTGAGTCTGCGATGTTGAAGATCGCGAAATTGGGAAATTGAATGAAGTCCACCACGTGGCCCATGGCGAAAGAAGGCTCACGGAAAAGCCGGTCCGTGAGGTTTCCGAGCGCGCCACCTAGCAGGAGGCCGAGGGCAAGTGCCCACCAGGCCGACCCCAATCGACGCAGTTGGAACAAAATCACCACCGAAACGGCCGCCATAATGATCGTAAAGACCCACGTGACGTTTTCACCGATCGAGAACGCAGCACCGGAATTACGGATGTAGTACCAGTGCAGGAGCGGCGGAAGGACGGGGATCCGTTCACCTTCGACCATGGTGCTGGTGACCCAGAGTTTTGTCAGTTGGTCGAAGGCATACGCGAACACGGCGAAGCCTGCAAAGACCCAAAGCAGTGCGGGACGCCAGATGTGGGTTTTGATGCGGACCGGCTCCGTGGTGCCGTCAATTTGTTCGTCGCTCATAGTACTTTCATTCGGTAACCGTGGCTTTTGACGCCTTAACAGGCGAAAGCCGGTGGCCGAGGAATCCCCAGCCACCGGCTTTCAGAATACTTGCTAGACCTCTGCAGCGGCTTCGCCGACCTCAGGAGCCGCAACCGAGCCGCGGGCATCCAAGTCACGCAGCTGGCCTTCGATGTATGCCTTCAGGCGGGAACGGTAGTCACGCTCGAAGCCGCGGAGCTGCTCCACCTTGCGTTCCAGAACCGAGCGCTGCTGCTCGAGGGCACCGAGGATCTTGCGAGACTTGTCCTGCGCGTCGTTGACGAGGGTGGAAGCTTCGATCTGTGCCTCGGCAATGATCTTTTCCTTCTGCTGCTCACCATCAGCGACGTGCTTGTCGTGCATCTGCTGCGCCATGGCGAGCAGGCCCGCTGCGGACTCAGCAGAAGGAGAGCCGACAGAAGCGACTGGAGCGGGGGCCGGAGCGACGGGCGCCGATTCCTTCTTCTTGTCAGCTTCGGCTGCCTTGGCTTCGGCTTCCGCCTTGGCCTGGGCGTCCTTGTCGGCCTTCACCGGCGCGGGCACCTTTTCGATCACGGGTGCCGATACTGCGCTGGCGGGAACCGGGTTTCCGCCTTCGGCGAGCTTCTTGCGCAGCTCGTCGTTCTCTTGGTTCAAACGCCTCAGCTCGACAACGATTTCGTCGAGAAAGTCGTCGACCTCGTCCTGGTCGTAGCCTTCGCGGAACTTGGTCGGCTGAAAGCGCTTGTTGACAACGTCTTCTGGCGTCAAAGCCATCTGGTCACCTCGTTGGTCTAGTTAGTCAGTAGGCCTTCCGGCCGTTCAAAACTACGGTACCTAAATATCATCTGATTCCCCCAATTCAACACCATGTGTTGGCTCGAAGGATTGCAGCCCACGGGCCGAAGAAAACAGATCGTCGGAACATGCACTACGGAAAAGCTACGCCAGCGTCCAGACGAATCCCATCGCGATGCTGACGATGATAAACACGATCAGAAATGCCAGATCAAGCGACACTCCTCCAAGCTGCAGGGGTGGAATGAGCCGGCGAATCCGTTTCAGGGGCGGATCAGTCACGGAATACACCACGTGCGCGGTGACGAGCGCAGCGCCTCGGGGCCTCCACTGGCGAGCAAACATCTGCACCAGATCAAAGACGAGCCTAACGATGAGGGTGACCAGGAACAGCAGCAATGCAATGTAGATAAGGCCGAAAACTATGCCCACGGGTTAGCTCAGATCTCCTAGTTCGCCACTTTTCGGTCAGTCCCTCTATTGCAACACAGATGCCAGGCAGATCGCTCTGCCTGGCATCTGTGTCAATGGTGCTAGCTTTGGTTGAAGAACGTTGCCTGCGCCTCGCTGGCCTTCTTATCGTCGCCAAGGACTTCGACATACGACGGCGACAACAGGAATACCTTACTGGTGACGCGCTCGATGCTGCCATGGAGTCCGAAGACCAGGCCGGCCGAGAAATCAACGAGTCGCTTGGCATCTGCCTCGCCCATGTCCGTGACGTTCATGATCACGGGGATGCCATCCCTGAAACTTTCGCCGATGATCTTGGCGTCGTTGTAGGACCGGGGATGGACGGTGGTGATCTGCCTCAGTCCGGAGGCGTCTTCGCGGCTCGAAGCCGCACGCTTGATAGGTGTCACGGGTGCGCGGTATTCCTCTTCGGCGACAGGGGGGACTTCACGAACTACTTCACGTACAGGCGCAGGGGCGCGGCGCTCTTCGCGATCATGGTCAACTGAACGGTCCTCGTCAGCTTGCTGCATGTGCTGCTCAGACTCGTAGTGATCATCGCCATCGGCGAGCCCAAGATAAACCATTGTCTTGCGCAGTGCGCCAGCCATGCTGGACTCCTATCGTGTCTGCGGTAGGCGGGCCGCCCATGACTTGACATCGCTGAAATCCCGGCCCGTCGCTTCCAATACTTCGACGCTACCCCACCTGCGGACGCGAACCGAGAATATCCGAGCCAATTCTCAGGTGTGTCGCACCGAAGTGGACAGCAGCTTCAAGGTCCTGGCTCATCCCGGCGGATATCCCCACGGCACCCGGGTGCAACCGCCGCAGATCCATTGAAATACCGGCGAGTTTCTCGAACGCTTGCTCCGGGGACGCTCCGAGGGGAGCGACCGCCATCACGCCGGCTAGATGCAGCCCGGCTGCGGTAGCGATGGATTCGGCGAGGCGTTCGACGTCGAACGGAGCAGCACCGCCGCGGTGGGCACCGGCGTCGAACGGAGCAGCACCGCCGCGGTGGGCACCGGCGTCGTCCTCGAGGCTGACCTGGATGTAGCAGTCAAGATCCGGCCTGCCGGACTCGGACTGTTGCCGAGCAACCGCCTTGGCCAGGGCCTCGGAGAGCTGCGCACGATCAATTGATTGGACGGAGAATGCATACTTCGCGACCGACTTTGCCTTGTTGCTCTGCAATTGACCGATGAAGTGCCAGCGCACCGGGAGCCCGGCGAGCTCCGCGGACTTCCCTGCCGCTTCTTGGTCGCGGTTTTCGCCGACGTCCGTCACGCCCAGCGCCGCGAGCCGGGTGACATCCGCTGCGGGATGGAACTTGGTGACGACAATCAGTTGGGGCTCTTCGCTGCGTCCAGCCGCCAGGGTTGCCGCAGAGATTCTCTGCCGGACGGCGGCGAGCCGTTCCCGCAGTTCGACTGTCCGCGGATCAGTGCCGGCAGTACCAGCGGCCGGAGGGACTTCACTCATGCGTCCACACCAAACCTGCAAAGCGGCCTGTTTGCTGATTGCGCCGGTAGGAGTAAAGCCGGGCAGTCTCCCGGGTGCACTCCCCCGAGTACTCGACCGTGACGCCAAGCGCTTTCAACTGGGCCCGCACTCCGGCGGGCAGGTCCAGAGCAGGCGTACCCCACGAGGTTGTGGACCAGGTTTCCGGCACAGCGGCAGCAACGTCCGCCCGCAACTGTTCGGGAACTTCGTAGCATGCGCCGCAAATGGAGGGGCCCACCCAGGCGCTGATGGTCGCGGCACCGCGGCTGCGCATGTTCGCCACAGTGGCCGAAACGATATCTACAGCAACACCGGGCCGGCCGGCGTGGACCACCGCAAGGACTGAGTCGAGTTCGTCTTGCACTTCGCCCAACAGCACGACGGGGACGCAATCTGCCACCATGACCGCGAGCGGCTGGCCCCTGGACACCATGGCGTCAGCCGTTGGACCGTCGCCGTGCGCAGTGATGAATTCGACGGCGTTTCCGTGGACCTGGTTCATATATTGGAAATGCCGGTCGCCGAGCCCCGCTGCTGATTCCAGCCGGGCCCGGCGCGCCATGACGTCGTCAGGAATGTCCGCGACGTGCAGTGCGAGGTTGCCTGCATCGACATCGGTGAACGCGACCGAGACTCCTGGCCGTACTTCTTTTCGCCACCAAAACACTACTGTCCGACTCTCCTGGAATGACGTGAACGAACCGGCTACTTCAGGAAGTCCGGAACGTCCAGGTCGTCGGTGCGGCTTCCGGAGAGGTCCGGCTCAACGACGGCCGGAAGGTCTACGTCGAAACCCGAGTCGGCAGGGAGTGCCGAGGGGCGCTGCTGGCCCCAGTTACTCAAGCCCGAGGCGCCGATCCCGGCAGCAACGTGCTGCGGAGTCGAATAGGCCGGGGCAGCTGCGGGCGCTGCAGGACGGTCCGGGATCGAAGACGCCTGGTGCTGGCCCGACTGTTGGGAGGTGTGCTGGTTCATCGACGGTGAGGTGGCCTTGACGTCGTCAAAACCAGCGGCGATGACCGTGACGCGTGCTTCGTCACCCAAGGCGTCGTCAATGACGGCACCGAAGATGATGTTGGCCTCGGGGTGGGCCACTTCCTGCACGAGCCGCGCGGCTTCGTTGATTTCGAACAGACCGAGGTCCGATCCGCCCTGGATGGAGAGCAGAACGCCGTGGGCACCGTCGATCGACGCTTCCAGCAATGGCGAGGCAATGGCAAGCTCTGCCGCCTTCACCGCACGGTCCTCACCGCGTGCCGAGCCGATACCCATAAGGGCGGAGCCGGCGCCCTGCATGACGGACTTGACGTCGGCGAAGTCGAGGTTGATCAGGCCGGGCGTCGTGATGAGGTCCGTGATGCCCTGAACACCGGACAGGAGTACTTGGTCAGCGGAACGGAAGGCGTCCAGGACGGAGACGTTACGGTCGCTGATGGAGAGGAGGCGGTCGTTGGGGATGACGATGAGGGTATCGACTTCGTCGCGCAAGGCATCGATACCGGCCTCGGCGGAACCGGCGCGTCGGCGGCCTTCGAAAGTGAAGGGCCGCGTCACCACACCGATGGTCAGGGCACCGAGCGAGCGTGCAATCCGCGCCACGACGGGGGCGCCGCCGGTTCCGGTGCCGCCGCCTTCGCCTGCAGTGACGAAGACCATGTCGGCTCCACGAATTACTTCTTCGATCTCATCGGCGTGGTCCTCGGCGGCCTGGCGTCCGACGTCGGGGTTGGCGCCTGCTCCCAGACCGCGCGTGAGCTCGCGTCCGACGTCGAGCTTGACGTCCGCGTCGCTCATGAGGAGAGCCTGGGCATCGGTGTTGATAGCGATGAACTCGACGCCGCGAAGGCCGACTTCGATCATTCGGTTAACTGCATTCACGCCACCGCCGCCGATGCCGACGACCTTGATGACGGCCAAGTAATTCTGCGGTGCTGCCACGTTTCGTGCCCCTTGCTTGTGTCCTATAGCGAAACAGATCGAGTCCAACTTGAATTCTTGGACCTTAACCCTCTAGTTGAAGGTTATAGTTATGTCAAGTAACTCCTAAGTGACGGTATGGGCTATGAATCCGACATTCAATGACCGCCTCCGCGTGTCGTGCGAAAGTCCGAAAAATAGCGCCATACATCAACGAAGTTACTTCCCGGAATTGGCTACTTCGTGAACGGGTGCCGCGGCGCGCTGACGTCGTAGACGTTCACTGGAACCTTGGGATTCGCCGGAGCCTTCAGCAACGCCTCGAGGACCCGCGCCTTCAGTTCCTTTTCGTCCGCATTCCCCCACACCACGATCTTGCCGTCCGTGAGCTTGAGCTCTACGGCGTCGGGCGACGTGGCCGAAGCGCTGGCCATCTTCGCCAGGACATCCGGCGGCAGCGTCGCAAGGACACTCGTGATCGCCTTGAACAGGTCCTGGTTGGCTCCTTGTCCGTCGACCAGGGGCAAGGGAACCGAGGCTGGATCCGCGGTTGACCCAAGCTGCACTCCATCGACATCAACCAAAAGATAGTTGTCCCCGCTCTTGACCAACGCCACCGGTACCCGCTCCACAATGTGGACCAAAAGTTCGGACGGCGGGCGCGCCTCGGTGCTCACGGAACGCACCTGGACCAACGGTTTGAGCAGCGCGGCGATTTCGGCGTCGCTGACCTGCGGAAGCGGCTTTCCCTTCACCGGTTCCAATGCTTTCTGGACAGCCCCCGGCTGGAGCAGCTTGGTGCCTTCGACCGACACCGTGCGCACGGCGAAAACCGGCGAATAGATCGCCGCAACGAGTATTCCGGCGACCAAAACGACGATGACCGCCAACGCCGTGAGCACCGTCCGCCGCCGTTTGCGTCCTTTCGGCTCCGGGAAGGCCAACACATTGCTGTCCTTGCCGCGAGCGGCTTCTTGGGGACCGCCGACGGAATCGTCGAGGCTGCGTTCAGCACTGACGACTCCGGCCCGGGCTCCGGCCTTCCGCTTGAAAGTGGGCTTCCGGGTATCAGCCACCCAACAACTCCAGGATCCGGGGCCCGTAAGCCGTCACGTCGCCAGCTCCGACGGTCAAGACGATATCGCCCTCGCTGGCCACCGCAAGGACTGCGTCCAGCGCTTCCTGTCCGGCCCCCACCAGCCTGCCGTTCTTGAGGCGTTCCGTGATCATGGTGCTCGTGACCCCGGGAATGGGGTCTTCGCGGGCAGGGTAGATGTCCAGCACGAGCGCCGTGTCCGCTTCGCCGAGCGCCTCGGCAAAATCTTCGGCGAATTCCCGGGTGCGCGAAAACAGGTGCGGCTGGAAGAGCACATGCACTTTGTTCCCGCCTGCCACGGAGCGGGCCGCGGACAAGGCAGCCCGGACCTCGGTGGGGTGGTGGGCGTAGTCATCATAGACCCGCACCCCTCTCCCCTGACCCTTGAATTCAAATCGCCGCGATGCTCCCGTGAAGCGGCCCAGGGCGGCCGCGGCGGCCTCTGGTGCCACTCCCAGTTCGACGGCGACGGCAAACGCTGCGGCCGCGTTCAGCGCGTTGTGCCGCCCGGGAACCTGAAGGTCAAGCCGGTACCGCTGTTCGTCGATGGACACCCAGACATCACCCGGACCTCCATCATGTAGGCGGATGTCGGCGTCCTCTGCCGTCCCGTAGCCCAGCACCCGGGTATTGCCCGCCGCACGGGTCCGTTCAGCGAGGGCCCGGGCGCCGTCGTCGTCGGCGCAGGCGAACAGCGCGCCTGCAGCCGGCAACAGTGCGGCGAAACTGTCGAAGGAGGCAAAGACGGCCTCTGGAGTGCCGTAGTAGTCCAGATGATCGGCCTCGACGTTGGTGACAACGGCGATGAGGGGCCTGTAGTTGAGGAAGGAACCATCCGATTCGTCGGCCTCGGCGACGAAGATGTCCGAGCTGCCGTGCGCTGCGTTGACGCCTAGGGCGGGCACGTTGGCCCCGATGGCAAACGACGGATCCAGGCCCGCTTCCTTGAGCAAAACAGCCACCATTGACGTGGTGGTGGACTTGCCGTGCGTGCCGGCCACGGTCACCACGCGGTCCGCGCCCATGGTTGCCGCGAGGGCCTCGGAACGGTGGAGCACGGGAAGTCCTGCCGCGCGGGCCGCTTCCAATTCCGGGTTGTCAGTCCTGATGGCTGAACCTGCGACGACGGTCTGCGCCTCACCAAGATTTTCAGCGGCGTAGCCGACGGAGATCCGAGCCCCGGCGGACCGCAGGTCCTGCATGACGGGCAGGTCTTTGGCATCCGAGCCGCTTACCGGAACTCCGCGGGCCACCATGATCCGCGCGACGGCGGACATGCCCACCCCGCCGATGCCGATGAAGTGAACCCGGCCGAGGGACGAGAGGTCTGTGAGGGGCTGGGTCATTCGGATACCGCTTCCAAGACGAGATCAGCCACCCGCTGATCAGCATTTCTGATGCCAAGTCCTTTTGCCTTGCTGGCCATATCCTCAAGGCGGGCTTGATCCGTGAGCAGCGGAATCAACTCGGCTTTGAGCCACTCCGCGGTCAGCGCCCCATCATCGACCAGAAGCGCCGCGCCTGCCTTGACCAAGGCGGAAGCGTTCATGGCCTGCTCGCCGTTCCCGACCGGCAATGGAACGAATACCGCAGGAAGCCCGACGGCGGCCACCTCGCTTACTGTTGCGGCTCCGGAGCGGGCAAGGAGGACATCCGCTGCCGCGTAGACGTTTTCCATGCCGTCCACGTATTCCACCTGATGGTAGCCGTCGGCTGCCAGGAGGGCGCCGCCGGCGTTCGTCACGGCCTTGCCGCGGCCGGTGATGTGGAGTGTTTGGATCCCGGCTTCGGCCAAAGCGGCAACGGCGCCGGCGATGGTGAGGTTGATGCTCTGGGCTCCGGAAGAACCGCCCGTGACGATGAGTGCAGGTTGTCCGGCATCCAGGCCCAGGGATCGTCTGGCGGCCGCACGGCCGGCCGCACGATCCAAACCGGCGATGGCCTTGCGCATGGGCATGCCGACGTGGCGGGCGTGCCTCAACCTGGTCTCCGGGAAGGCCACGGCAACATGCTTGGTGAACATCGCCCCGACCCTGTTCGCAAGCCCGGGGCGGGTGTTGGCCTCATGAATGACGATGGGGATCTTCCGGCGCCATGCCGCAAGGTACATCGGCGTGCAGACGTAGCCACCCACGCCCAGCAAGACGTCGGCTTGGGCATCGTCGAGAATACGGCCGGCCTGTTTGACGGCTGCCGCGAGCCTCCCGGGCAATTTGAACAGATCTGCGGAAGGTTTCCGGGGAAACGGAACCCTATCAATCGTGGCCAGCTCGTATCCCGCGGCCGGAACGAGGCGGGTTTCCATTCCATTCGGCGTCCCGACGGCAAGGATGGCCGCATCCGGCCGCAGCGACTTGAGGGCATCGGCGATGGCGAGCAAGGGACTGATGTGTCCTGCCGTCCCGCCGCCGGCCAACACCACGGAGAGAGGCTTGGGCTGGGAATTCTGGGGTTGGGAATTCATGGAGTGCTATGTACGCTTTCGTGCAGGTTTCACAAGACGCCAACGCGGCTTGGAGGGGCTGGCAGAAGCCGTTTGTGCCCGGGCCAAAGACAACACTACGCCCACGCCGCATAGTGACATCACCAACGCTGAACCGCCATAGGAGATGAAAGGCAGCGGAACACCGATCACGGGAAGCAAACCTGCCACCATGGCCATGTTGATGACGGCTTGCCCCAGCATCCAAGCCATGATCGATCCGCCCAACACACGGGCGAACAAGTCTTCCTGGTGGCTCACGACTCGATAGATGGCAACGGCCAGCAACGCGAAGAGCACCAAGACCACGATGGTTCCCACCAGGCCGAGTTCCTCCCCGATGACCGCGAAGATGAAGTCATTGTGGGCTTCAGGGATCCACTGGTACTTTTGCCGGCTCTGGCCGAGCCCCACGCCAAGCCAACCACCGGAAGCCAGCGCGTTCATGCCCTGTTCACTCTGGAAGCCAATGTCGCTTGCCCCCGCGCAGCTCTGCCCCATCCACGATGTAATACGGCACATCCGGTTTCCGCTGGTGGCCGCGAGTATCAGGGCTGCAGCGGCGGCAACACCACCCGCCGCAGCGAAGAGCTTCAGATTGACGCCGCCGAAAAACAGGCCGGCAGCCATAATGAGCATGACCACCAGCGAGGTGCCGAGGTCGTGGCCTGCAACGATCAGGCCAATGATGCAAAACGAGACCGGGACGATCGGGACCAGTGCGTGCGTCCACTTGTCGAGGAGCTTTGCCTTCACCGAAAGGACCGTGGCCATCCAGAGCACTAGCGCGAATTTGGCATACTCCGACGGCTGGAAGGTGAACCCACCTATCTCGATCCAGTTCTGGTTGCCCAGGACCCGCTTACCGATCACCAGGACGAGCATCAACAAGGCAACGGCAAGCACAATGGCCGGCCACGCGAACCTCTTCAGCCACAGGACGTTGACTCGTGAAAGCACCAGCATTGCAACGATGCCGATACCGGCAAACATGCCTTGCTTTGTGGCGATGGAGTATGGGGATTCCCCGGCCGCAATCGATTCGACGCTGGAGGCGGACAGGACCATGATGATCCCGATGGCCGTCAATGCGAGTGTCGCGCCAAGGATCAGGTAATAGGTAGAGCCGTTAGTCGGCTTGCCGTTTCCTTCGAGGTTCGACCAAAATCCGGCGACCCCGGACCGAATACGCGACGGTAGCGAGGCTCGAGCAGCGCCTGCCGCGCGTCCAGCAGGGGCTGCCTTAGCGGCCCGAGTCCGCCCGGGCCCCCTGCGCGTGGGCGTGCTGACCATTGCTACTCCTCGGTGGTCTGTGCCTGGCCTTCCACAAGATCGCGCACTGCCCGGATGAAAGCATCGCCACGGTGAGCGTAGGAAGAGAACTGGTCCATGGAGGCAGCCGCCGGGGCCATCAGCACAGTATCGCCGGACACGGCGATACTGGCTGCCGACTCGACAGCGTGGGCCATGACGGTGTCGCCGAAGATCGGAGACGGTTCCGCGGCGGCACCAGCTGAATCGGCGGACTGCACCATTTCAGTGTCGCTCTTGGGCTGCCCGATTACGGGCACATCCGGCGCGTGTCGTTGGAGGGAGGCTTCAAGATCCGCGGTATCGGATCCGATCAGCACCACGGCCTTGAGCCTGCGTGCGTTGCCCTTGACCAAGTCGTCATAGTTGACGCCCTTGGACAATCCGCCCGCAATCCAAACGACGTTCCTGAATGCCGACAGGGCCGCCGAGGCGGCGTGTGGATTGGTCGCCTTGGAATCGTTGACCCAAAGCACACCGTTCTGCCTAGCCACAGGCTGGATCCGGTGGTCTCCCGGGAGATAGTTCCTGAGACCCTCGCGCACTGCCGCCGGATCCACGCCATAAGCGCGCACCAGTGCCGCAGCAGCCAGAGCGTTGGCAACCATATGGCGTGGAGCAGCCAGGCCCAGATCCGCCAGCGCGGCAAGTTCCACGGCGGAGCTCTTGCGTTCTTCGAGGAACGCACGGTCCACGAGCAACCCCTCGACGACGCCGAGCATGCTCACGGCCGGAGTCAATGTGGTGAAGCCGATTGCCCGGCAGCCCTCCACTACGTCGGCGTTTTCCACCATGCGTTCGGTCTCGATCTGCTCGGCGTTGTAGATGCACGCCTTCTGGGTGTTCTTGAAGATCTTCGCCTTGTCCGCGAGGTAGGACTCGTAGGATCCGTGCCAGTCAACGTGGTCCTCCGCAACATTGAGGCAGACACTGGCGACCGGAGAGATCGACTCACTCCAGTGCAGCTGGAAGCTGGAGAGTTCAACCGCGAAAGCATCGTATTCCACCGGGTCGCGGAGGGCATCAAGGATGGGAGTGCCCACATTCCCCACGGCGATCGCTTTGAGGCCCGATGCCTGCAGCATGGCCTCGGTCATGCCCACCGTGGTGGTTTTGCCGTTGGTACCGGTGATCGTGAGCCAGTCCGCGGTCTTGTGGCCTTTGCGTTCGCGCACCCGCCATGCGAGTTCGACGTCGCCCCACACTGGCACGTGGGCACGCTTGGCAGCTGCCAGGAGGGACTGGTCCGGGCGCCAGCCCGGTGACGTCACCACAAGTTCGGCCTTTTCACCGTCCACCAAAGGCAACTTCTTGACGGCGTCCTGGCCGAGGAGGACGTCGGCAGCGCCCACGATCTTCAAGGTATCCGCCTGGGCCGCGGCCTTAGCGCTCGTGGCGGCGTCGACCACCACCACCCGCGCACCGAGTTCGATAAGGGTGTCGGCGGCAGCGAAACCGGAGACGCCGATGCCCGTCACAACGACGCGCAGGCCTTTCCATTCGGAATCCCAGCTGACGAGGTTCTCAAGCCGGTCATTGGCCGAAGGTTTGGTTTCAGGAATTGCGCTCACAGCAGCACCACCCATTCAGCATAGAAAATCCCAAGGCCGGCGGCCACGAACAGGCCACAAAGAATCCAGAATCGGACAACCACCGTGATCTCGGCCCAACCCTTGAGTTCGAAATGATGTTGCAGGGGGGCCATTTTAAAGACCCGCTTACCCTTGGTGACTTTGAAATAGCCCACCTGGATGATGACGGACAGGGTGATCAGGACGAAGAGGCCGCCGATGATCCCCAAGAGAAGCTCGGTGCGGGAGAGGATCGCAAAGCCGGCCACCGCGCCGCCGATGGCCAGGGAACCGGTGTCACCCATGAAGATCTTTGCCGGGGATGTGTTCCACCAAAGGAAGCCCACCAGCGCAGCACTGCAGATAGCCGCCAAGAGTGCCAGGTCAAGCGGATCACGGACCGAATAGCAGCCGCTGCCCGCTTCGCGCGGTGAACCACAAGCCTGGTTGTTTTGCCAGATTCCCATGAGTGTGTAGGCCCCGAAGACCATGATCGAGGCGCCCGCGGCGAGGCCGTCCAATCCGTCTGTCAGGTTGACGCCGTTGGTCGCTGCGGTGACGATCAGGTTCGACCAGATGACGAACAGGATGGCTCCCAGGACGGTACCTCCGAAGGCCAGGTTCAGCCACGGAATGTCGCGCACCAGGGAAATATGCGTGGAGGCCGGTGTAATCCCCTGGGAGTCGGGGAAGTTCAGGACCAGCACGGCGAAGACAATACCGACGAACGCTTGGAGGATCAACTTGGCTTTGGCATTGAGCCCCAGGCTGCGTTGCTTCGATATCTTGATGAAGTCATCGAGGAAACCAACGAATCCCATGCCGACCATAAGGAACAACAACAACAAGCCTGAAGCGGACGGCCCCGGTGAATGCGGATTCATCATCCACATGATCAGGTGGGTCACTCCGTAGCTGATGAGAACTGCGGCCACCACGACGGTGCCGCCCATCGTGGGTGTACCACGTTTGGTGTGGTGGGACGTGGGGCCGTCGTCCCGGATGAACTGGCCGTAGCCCTTGGTGACAAGGAACCGGATGAAGAGTGGTGTTCCGATCAAGGCCACCAGGAGGGCGACGCCTGCGCCGATCAACAGTGCAATCACAGCAGCTCGTTCCCTTCATTGGCGGCAGTCGCAGTCGCGGTGTTCGCACTCGTTCCGGCTTGTGGGGGTAATGCTATCCGATCCCCCAAATACCGCAGGCCGACTCCGTTCGAGGACTTGAACAGCACAAGATCGCCCGGTTCAAGCTCAGCCTGCAGGAGTTCGTAGGCCTCGTCCACCGTTTCGGTGAAACTGCATTCGTTGCCCCAAGAGCCTTCCTGGATCGCGGAAATGTACAGCGCCCGGGCCTCTCGGCCAACCACCACGAGCCGGGAAATGTTCAAGCGAACCACTTGGGTCCCCACGGCCGTGTGTTCACGAATGGAATCGTCGCCGAGTTCGCGCATCGCGCCCAGCACGGCCCAGGTGCGGCGTCCCTGGCCGAGATCGGCAAGGGTGCGCAAGGCTGCACGCATGGATTCGGGATTCGCGTTGTACGCATCGTTGATGACGGTCACCCCGTCTGCCCGCTCGGTGCGTTCCATTCTCCACCGGCTGGCCGGCGACTGCTCGCTCAGCGAGGCGGCAATGTCGGTCCCGGGGATTCCCGCCGCGAACGCGGCCGCTGCAGCGGCAAGCAAGTTGGTGATGTGGTGAGCACCGATCAACTTGCTGTGGACGGCATGGGGGGCCGCGCCGTCGGGCAGGCTGAGTTCGAAGACCGGGTGGCCGTCTTCATCGATATCCGCGTTCCTCGCCGCTACCCCCGAGCCGGAGGCACCGGTGGAGGTTGTTCCAAGCACTGTGGCCCGCGTGCGGGAAACCATCGCCGCGACACGCGTGTCGTCGAGGTTGATGACGGCCGTCCCAGCCTCCCCAAGTGCCTCGACGAGTTCACCCTTCGCTTTGGCGATGTTCTCGACGCCACCGAATTCGCCAGCGTGCGCTGTGCCGACGACAAGTACCACGCCGATGTCGGGTTGGACCATTTCGGCGAGGTACTTGACGTGTCCCACACCGGTGGCTCCCATTTCGATCACGAGGTAGCGCGTACCGGCGTCGGCCCCGAACACCGTGAGCGGTACGCCGACTTCACCGTTGTACGAACCCTGGGGAGCCACTGTGGCCCCGGCCCGGGAGAGAATCCCGGCGAGCAGGTCCTTCGTGGTGGTCTTCCCCGCCGAACCTGTGATGCCAATGACAGTAAAGTCCTCACCCTTGACGGCGCGGGCAGCACGGATGCGGCCCACGGACTCAGCGGCCAGGGCACCCATCGCGAGCACGGCGTCATCGACGACGACGGCGGGGTAGGGCCGGCCGTCATCGTCGGAAATGGCGCGCTCGGTTAGCGCCAGGACGGCACCGCGCTCAAATGCGGCGCCAACATAAGCATGGCCATCGGCGTTTTCTCCGG
The DNA here is from genome assembly GCF_039539965.1 of Arthrobacter methylotrophus. Lineage (NCBI taxonomy): Bacteria > Bacillati > Actinomycetota > Actinomycetes > Micrococcales > Micrococcaceae > Arthrobacter > Arthrobacter methylotrophus. The sequence goes on from NZ_BAABED010000001.1 coordinate 2,767,601, forward strand.
GCTTGGCCACGTACATCGATCCCGCGGTCGCCTCACGGGAATCGGTGACGATGGACTCGGGAACAATGCCCGGGTCCGCCATCAGTCGGCCGTTGGTGATATCGGCGATTTCCGCCGCAGTAAGTGCAATCATCTCGGTCTAGGACTCTATCCGTTTGTCCGTGGAAATTCTGAATCTCCTGGCTGTCAAGGCTGCCCGCAACTCGACCCGGTCATCGAGCGCAAGGTTGACACCTTTCACTTCCTGCCAAACCTCATGGCCCCGCCCGGCGATCAGGATGGTGTCCCGTTCAGTGGCCAATTCCACAGCGCGCCGGATGGCAAGCTCCCGGGGGTACGCTTCGACGATCTCGCAGGTGAGTTGCTCCGACTCGCGGGCGGCTTTGGCCCCGGCCAGTACCTCCGAGCGAATGGTTGCGGCATCTTCGTCGTGCGGGTCGTCGTCGCTGATGATCACGACGTCGGCGAGCCGGGCGGCTATGGCGCCCATGGTCGGCCGCTTGCCTTGGTCGCGTTGGCCTGTGGCCCCGAAAACGACGATGACCCGGGATCCGGGTTCTTGGGAACGCACGGCCTTCAAGGCCCTGGCCAGGGCGTCCGGGTTGTGCGCGAAATCAACGACAGAAGCCGGAGCGTCCGAGATCAGTTGCATCCGGCCCGGCACGGAAAGGGTGAAAGGATCGTATTCGTCGAGGGCCGCCTGCAATGTCTGCGGATCGGCACCCGAATCGAGCACCATGAGGGTGGCGAGTGCCGCGTTCGCGACGTTGAAGTCTCCCGGCAATCCTGTGTGGACGCGCAGGAGCGTTCCGTCTCGGTGGCGCAATTCGAAGTCGTTTCCTAGCCCGCGTTGCTTTGCCGATTCCACCGTCCAGTCAGCATCCGTGCCCGGCACGGCGGACAGGGTGGTCACGGGAATTCCCGCTTCTTCCGCCAGCAAACGACCCCACTCGTCGTCCACGGTGACCACGGCGCGCCGAGCGCGGGACGTGGAAAAGAGTTTCGCCTTGGTCCGGAAATACTCGTCCATGCTTCCGTGGAGGTCCAAGTGATCCTGGGTGAGGTTCGTGAAGCCGGCAACGTCGAACGTGACCGAGTCGACCCTGTGGAAAGACAGGGCGTGCGAGGAGACCTCCATGGAAGCCGCGTCCAGCCCACGCTCGCGCATGAGCGCGAGAAGGGCATGAACGTCCGTTGACTCGGGCGTCGTCAGCAGGCTGGGGATGGCCTCTCCTCCCGCAAGAATTTCTATAGTCCCGATCAAGCCTGGATTCCTACCCAGGGCGCGAAGAAGCGCGTTGATGAAGTACGTCGTGGTGGTCTTGCCGTTGGTACCCGTGACACCGAACAGCGTGGGAACAGCCTCATCGTGGGGCTGGCTTCGATAGATGAGGGCAGCAAGGGGCCCGACGGCGGCACGGGGACTGCTGACGATCAACACAGGGATAGAAAGATCGTCGAGTGCCAATTTGCGTGCGCCGTCTTCATCAGTCAAGACGGCCACGGCTCCCGCGGACACAGCTTGGGGGACAAAGTCGGCCCCATGGCGTGCGGCGCCTGGCAATGCCAAGTACAAGTCGCCCGGCTCGACGGTGCGGGAGTTAAGGGACACCCCGGTCACCGACGTCTTGGCTGAGTCCGGTGGCACCACGATTCCTAGCGAGGCTGCGATGGTTTCGAGGGAAACGGACTCCACGACGGCGGGACGGAAGCCGGCTTTGTCCGTAGCCGGCGGATTCCCGGAAGGGATCGATGCGGCGTCATTCTGCTCTGACAATGGGTCTCCGTTGGTACTCGTAAAACTGGCCGCGCAGGAACCGTTGGACTCCTGGAAACGGCATGGGTGGATCGTGGTGTGGCCGGACAGATGCCAAATAAGCTTACTTGGCAAAACCGACTTACTTGGCGTACTGCGGGAATCGCGCCGGAGTGCCGGTGGAGGGCGAGACGTTGTAGGTGCGCAGGACCTGGCCCATGACCGAGCGGAAGATCGGCCCCTGGGTGATGCCGTAGATGTTTCCCTTGGGCCGCTGGACAACTACTTCGACGATGAACCGTGGATTGTCCATAGGGGCCATTCCGATGATGGAGGCGGTGAAGCCATCGAAGCCGGGCAGCCCGTCTTCACGGGGCGCCTGGGAGGTTCCCGTCTTGGCGCCCACGCGGTATCCATCGATTCCCGCATCCTTCACTTCGCCCATGGTGACGTTGCTCTCAAGGATGTCGCGAACCTGCTGCGCCGTGTCTTTGGAAACGACTTGCCGGGAATCCTTGGCAGGCGCTTTCGCCTCGACTCCGTCAGCGCCGACGTAGCCGTCGATGAGCCGCGGCTGCAGCATCACGCCGTCATTCGCCACGCTTTGGTAGGCCCGGACAGTCTGAAGCGTGGACTGGGAGACGCCCTGTCCGAAAAGCACCGTGTACTGCTGACGGTCGTCCCACTGCTCGGGCTTTGCGAGGATGCCGGTTGCTTCAGCCGGAAGGCCGATATCCGGAGCTTCGCCGATACCGAAGCGTGTGAGGTAGTCGTACCGTTGTTGCTTACTCAGGCGGCTACCGATCATCACGGTACCGGTGTTCATCGAATAGCCGAGGATGCCGGCGAGGGTCCGTTGTTCGGTTCCGTGCTCGAACGCGTCCGTGAAAGTCTGCCCGTCAATCGTCAACGCCGGGGGAACGGTGACCGTATCCAGCGGGCTGGACTTTCCTTCATTGATCGCGGCCGAGGCCGTGATCATTTTCTCCACCGAACCGGGCTCGTAGGCAGCTGTCACGGAACGCACGCCACGGTCCGCGGCCGCCGTCTTACCGGGATCGTTGGGGTCCGGCGCATTGGTGTCCGCCATCGCGATGAGGTTTCCGGTCTTGATGTCCTCGACCACGATTGATCCCCACTCGGCATTGAGTTGGCTCACTTGCGTCTGGATCGCCTGCTGGGCAAAGTACTGAATGTCAGTGTTCAGCGTGAGCTTGACGTCCTTGCCGTTGACCGCAGGGGTCAGGAGGTCGGTAGCCACGGGGATACGAAGACCATCGGCGCCGATCTCGAATACCCGCTTTCCGTCCGTGCCGCGGAGGAGATCGTCCTGCGTCTGCTCAAGCCCGGCCTGGCCTGTGGTGCCGTCCTTGAGGAAACCAATGACTCCCCCAGCGACGCTGCCGTTGGGATAGACCCGTTTGCTGACACCTTCGGAGCCCACTCCCGGAATGTGCAGCTGGGAAATCCGGTCTTCAACGTCCGGTTTCACTTCCTTGGCCACGATGTTGTACTTCTTCTCGCCTGTTACTGCCTGCGTGACTTGGCTGACGTCCATCCCCAGGGCGCTGGAAAGCTCCGCTATGCCCTGGGCCCTGGAAATCTTGTCGATGCCTTGGGTCTGGGAATTGTAGCGCGGGAACTGATCAGTGTTTGTGTTGACCGTTTGATCCACGACGATGTTGTAGCGGATCACGCTGGTAGCGAGCACGGTGCCGTTCGCGTCAAGGATCTTGCCGCGTTCGGCAGGCAGGATGGTGCTTGTCAGCCGGTTGTTATAGGCAGCCTCAGCCATCCCTCCAACGTCCAGGCCCTGGACGAGGAACAGTTTGCCCCCGACGATCAGCAGCAGCGTGAGCATGATGGTCAGGCCGATGCGCAGGCGCTTCTGCGCCGCCGGCGTTCTCTTGTTTTTCGATTTGCCGGTCTTCTGCACCACGTCGATTTCCTTGCTGCTTGCCTTGCTGTTTGCCTGAAATCAGGTCGGCCGGAAGCTACTGCCCGGGCACCTTCTGCTCGGGAGCAGGGACCGAGCCACCATGGAGGTCCACCACGGGGGGCTTGGGGGCCGCAGGAACCGCTGGCGCCGTCGGTTTGGCCGGTGTGGAGTCCACAGCCCCGTTGGGTTTGCGGCTATCCAGTGAATCATTCTTGGCCGGCGCGGAAGGTGCCGCACTGGGCTGGCCTCCAACCGCAGGAGCCGCGAGGACAGCACCGGGATCCTGTCCCTTGGTTGCTGGCGTTGCCTTTCCTGTAACCGTCAGTTTGTCCAGATCGATCTGGCCAGTGGCGGTGGACGCTACCATTCCCAATTCTGCAGCCTTGGCGGCCAGATTCTGCGGAGCTTGGAAATTCTGAACTTGCTGTGTCAGATCCTGGTTTTGTTTGTTCAGGGACGCATCATCGTTCCTGAGCTTCACGAGGTCGTACTGGGCTGTGGAAACGGAGATGTTGAGCACCAGGACAGTCAACAGGGCTGCCGCAAGCACGCCGAAGCAAAAGACGACGAAGGGGGTGCGACGTCTCCCGGGGACGCTCTGAACGAGTGAGAGCGGCGTGCGGACCTTGCGGGTGGGGTCGGGTTCCGGGCCTCGGACGGGCAGGGCACGCGCGGTGTTACCCACCGTGGTCGGCAAGATCTTCGCGGCGGCGGTGCTCATGCTGTTCTCCTCGCTTTGATGCGTTCCACGGCCCGCAGGCGGGCCGATGCCGCACGGGGGTTTTCGGCAATTTCTTCGGCTGTTGGCACTTCGGTGCCTTTGGTCAAGGTCTTGAATTCCGGTTTGTGTTCCTCCAGCTCCACCGGGAAGCCGAGCGGAGCCGATGACTTGGACCGGGACTGGAATGCCGATTTGACGATCTTGTCTTCAAGCGAGTGGTACGACATGACCACAACTCGTCCCCCCAATGCGGAGGCCGCAAGAGCTGCAGGCAACGCTCTCTCCAAGACATCGAGTTCCTCGTTGACTTCAATCCGCAGAGCCTGGAAAGTCCGCTTTGCCGGATGCCCTCCGGACTTTGCGGCCGCCGCGGGAACGACGCCTCGGATCTGTTCGACGAGTTCGCCTGTGGTGGCGAACGGCCTGGTGGCCCTCGCAGTGACGATGCGGTTTGCGATCCTGCCGGCAAACTTCTCTTCGCCCCACTTGCGGATAATCCGCACCAGGTCTTCTTCGGAATAGTTGTTGACTACGTCAGCGGCAGTCTGGCCGCGACTGGTGTCCATCCGCATGTCCAGTGGCGCGTCGTAGGAGTAGGCAAAGCCACGCTCCCGCTCGTCCAGTTGCAGGGACGACACGCCGAGGTCCATGAGGATACCGTGCACCTCCGGGATGCCAAGGTCCGCGAGGACGTCTTCGATCTCATCGTAGATGGCATGTACCAGGTCGGTGCGGGCCGAGAACGGCTTCAGTCGCTCTCCGGCGAGAGCCAAAGCCTCTTCGTCCCGGTCGATTCCGACGAGGTGCAGATCAGGGAACCGTTGAAGCATCGCTTCGGAGTGGCCGCCCATACCCAGGGTGGCGTCGATGGCCACAGGCGTTTCGCCGCGGCGACGGGCCGCCTCAAAACCGGGGGCCAACAAATTGATGCACCGGTCCTTCAGGACCGGTACATGGCGTTCCGAGGTTGGTTTTGGCGCGTCCTGCTCCTCCATGCGGCCTCCTCAGTGCTGAATCGTTCGGTACATCCGTCAGTTGCGTGTTGCTTTGAGTGGTCGCTACTTGGGCCGGATCCCCATCCGCGCCTATCCCAGGGTCTGCCTGGCTCCGGGGAAGGGAAGCCAGGAAAACAATGTGATGGGCGGCTGGAGATCCCGTCCAAGAAGCTTCGGTGCTTTCTTGCCCGGTTCCTACATGAATCCGGGAAGGGTGTCGTCGTCGGTCTCCGAGAAGGCGGCTTCCTTCTCAGCCAGGTACTCATCCCAAGCCTGGGCATCCCAAATCTCAGCTCGGGTGCCGGCGCCGATTACCGCCAATTCCCGGTCGAGACCTGCGTAGCTCCGGAGCGTCGGCGGAATCGTCACTCGCCCCTGCTTGTCAGGTACCTCGTCAGAGGCTCCGGACAGGAAAACCCGCATGTAGTCACGTGACTGTTTGGAGGAGATGGGGGCCTCCCGCATCGATTCGTGAATACGTTCGAATTCCCGCTGGCTGAAGACGTAGATGCATCGCTCCTGGCCTCTTGTAAGTACCAAGCCGTCAGCAAGTTCCTCGCGGAACTTGGCGGGAAGGATGATCCGGCCCTTTTCGTCCAGACGCGGCGAATGCGTGCCAAGAAACATTGGCCCACCGCCCATCTGTCAAAGGTGCCCGTACCTACCCCACGCCGCCACTACCCTCTTACTTGCTCCACTTTACTCCACAAGCTCCCACAGTCAACGCAATCACGCGTGTTTCTGCCCCACTTTCGAAGACAGGAGCCCGAACACATGCGGAATTTTCGGGCGTGGTTGAAAGTGGAGTGGATTTGCGATGGTTTTCAAGGAAGCGCACGACGGCGGCGCCAGAGTTGCGCCTACATCCTCCTGAGAAGCTGCGCGCCCGGTTAAATGCGAAAAGACCCGAAGTCCGGGTCTTTTCGCAATCAGGCCGACGCCTGGTGGTGCAATGTGGAGGATTTACTTCCAGCGGAAGACCATCCCGATAATGGAAGCTCTCAGCTACTCCTCGCCCCGCCGACGCTCGTCCCAGCGCTCCTCGAGGTTGCTCATGAATGAGTTCCTCGCCTTGCCCGGCTTGGTATTCTTCGATTTGCCCCCGATAGCCCTTCTCAGGGTCGCAAAGTACACGCCGGCGCCCATGACAATGAAGCCCAGCACTCCAAGGAAGATGTTCTGCAAGGACACACCTACCAACAACAAGAGGATCCCGGCGATAGTGCCTAGAACGCCAATAACGATGTGCCTGGTCGACCACGAACGAATGGGGTCAGAGCCCATTGAATTGGCAAACTTCGGATCGTCCTCATGCAGTTGCTTCTCGAGTTGTTCGAGGAGCTTCTGTTCGTGCTCCGAGAGGGGCATCGCGACCTCCTTTAGTCGGCCAGCGACTGGATATGCCGCTGCCCTTGCCTCTGTACCCTTGAACGGACGAACCCAAAAAAGGGTTCCCGAAGACCGGGTCTTGTGAACACGGTCTCACGGAACTGACACAACGGAGCAATTTATCCAGACGGTCTAAATCTGTGTATATCTAGGATAGTTTGTTGGCCGCTGTTCTGAAAGACACACGACCGGCATCCGGAGGTGCTCTTGGGCACCTAGGGAGAGTCCGGTTCATCCGGCCCTGCATGCGGCTCCAAGAGCCTCGCCGGAAGGACCGTCTTGCTGCCGAACCGCTCGGTGACACGGTCGAGCGCCTGCTCGGCCGCTCGCCAGTTATCATCCCGGCGATCCAGGCTTAACTGCAGTGAAGCCTGTTCAGCTGGCTCAAGCTGCTCGGCGCGGACACCCACAAGCCGCACGTCCATCGGCCGCTCGCCCAAGGACGCCAGCAACTGGCTTGCCACCTGAAAGATCAGCTGGGCGCTATCCACGGGTGTATGCATCGTCTTGCTGCGGCTGATGGTCGAAAAGTCCGCATACCGCAGCTTCAACGCAATGGTGCGGGCCAGCATTCCGGCATTCCGTAGCCGTGAAGCGGTGCGGTGCGAAAGCCGGAGCAACTCGCGGTGGAGGAGCGCGTCATCCGGGGTATCGACTGCGAAGGTTTCCTCCGAACTGATGCTCTTCTCGAGTCGGACGGGGGTGACCGGCCGGGGATCCAAACCCATGGACAGCCGGTGGACGTGCTCCCCCGAGGCGCCAAGGACCTTTTTCAAAGAAGAAAGCGGCGTGGCCGCAACGTCGGCCACGGTGCGGATCCCCAACCTGGCAAGGACATCAGCCGTCTTGGCCCCGACTCCCCACAAGGCGTTCACCGGCAGGCTGTGCAAATAAGCTACGGTCTGCCCAGCCTCGATAAGCAGCATCCCGTCGGGCTTGCAGCGCGTGGAAGCGATTTTGGCAACGAACTTGTTCGCGGCGATACCCACGGATGCCGTGATTCCGAGCTCGGAAACAACGCGGCGCCGGATCAAATGGCCGATCTCGAGAGGCGGCCCCAGCCTCCTGATCGCCCCGCCGACATCCAGGAAGGCTTCGTCGACGCTCAGGGGTTCCACGAGATCCGTTATTGATTCAAAGATTCCCATCAACTGCCCGGAGACCTCGTAGTAGAGGCTGTGGCGGGGTTCGATAATCACCGCGTGGGGGCACATCCGCATGGCGTTGGCCATGGGCATGGCAGACTTTACGCCCAAGGCGCGTGCTTCGTAGGAGGCAGACAGGACAACAGAGCGATCCACAGGGAAGCCCACAATGACGGGTTTTCCCCGGAGCTCTGGACGGGTGCGCAGTTCCACGGAGACGAAGAAGGCATCCATGTCCACGTGGAGAATACTGGTGCGCCTTAGCTCCCGCAGTGCGGCGGCATCCGGGACGATTACTCGACCGGGGCCCCGCCCGTCCTCTCCATGTGGTCTCACAAGCAAATCCTATGCCGGGACGCTGGTTACGGGAGGCAGCGTCCGGCGTCCTAAACTGAAGGCAGCATCCGGCGTCGTCCCCAGGAGGAAATCCCTGTGAAGCTCTTTGGAAAGCCTCAACCCGTCAGCCTGGCCTTGTTGGCCACGGGCGTCGCGTTGACCATCTCGGCTTGCGGCTCGTCCCCTGCAAGCACGGCATCCCAAGGGGCTGCGCCAACATCGTCGGGGTCGGCAAGCGCCTCGGCCAATCCGATGCCTGCTGCTCCCTCCACAGCGAGCCCGGGAGCGACCGCGGCGGTCGGGGCGTTGGTCCCCGGGTTTCCACAACAACTCATTCCGCTGATGCCGCAGGCGACCGTGGAGTCCAGCAGTTTCGACAAGAACACCTCCCCGGCGTCGGTGGCCCTGGTCGGTGCCATTGCATCGCCTGCCGACGCGGTGGTCGCCTTTTATACGACGGCACTCACGGCACAGGGGTTCAAGGAAATTCCCGGTAATACGGTGGGGAGCATCAAGTCAAAGGACTTTCTCCGCGGGGACAATGAAACAGTAAACATCTCGGTCGTGGAAACCGCGGGCAAATCCACGTTCACCATCGGCGCCAACGTGGCCGCCGGGTCCGTCAAATGACCGCGGAGAGCCTCGGTTCGGAGCAGAGCCGATTCGTGGCCGACGTCGCCGCCAAACTTCATGGCTTCCTGGGTGTGCAGCAGGAGACCATGGCCACCATATCCCCCGATGTCGCTCCCCTCATGGGCTCCATCAGGAACCTTGTGACAGGTGGCAAACGCCTCCGTGCCTTGATGTGCTATTGGGGATGGCGGGGTGCCGGAGGTGAGTCCGGGCATCCCGATATCATCACGGCTGGCTGCGCTTTGGAACTCTTTCAAGCTGCCGCCCTGATTCACGATGACATCATCGACCGCTCTGATACACGACGCGGCGGTCCCAGCGTCCACAAGCGGTTCAGTCAACTCCATGAAGGCGAAGGCTGGGCCCTGGACAGCGAACGGTTCGGGCATGCGGCGGCCATATTGACCGGGGATCTGTGCCTGTCCTTCAGCGAAGAGGCATTCACCCAGATTGGGGTCAGGGCTGCTTCCGGGACACCTGCGCGGCGGATCTTCAACGTGATGCGCGCCGAAGTGATGGCCGGTCAATACTTGGACATCCTGGAGGAGGTTGCGGGTCCAGTGCGGGACCGCGCAGGCGCCGTCCACCGCGCGCAATCGATCATCCGTTTTAAATCGGCAAAATATTCAACGGAACATCCCTTGGCGCTGGGGGGCGCCTTGGCCGGCGCCAGCCAAGAGCTCCTACAAGGATATTCCGCTTTTGCGCTGCCGCTTGGTGAAGCATTCCAACTGCGCGACGACGTGTTGGGCGTGTTCGGCGACCCCGGGACTACGGGAAAGCCCGCGGGCGATGACCTCCGCGAAGGCAAGCGGACCGTTCTGGTCGGCTTCGCCATCAACCAAGCCGGAGCCGCTGATTCCAGCTATATCGACACCATGCTGGGAAGACAGGATCTCGGGGAAGCCGAGGTTGCAGAGATCAGGCGGATCATCGTGGATTGCGGAGCGCTGGAAGCCACGGAATCAATGATCGAGGAACTCAGCAACCAGGCTTTCGAGGCCTTGGAACGCCTCCCCTTGGCTGAACTCCCGCTTACGGCACTACGTCAGTTGGCCGAAGCCGCTGTCAGCAGGGCCGCGTGAACTCTTGGCTAAATCCAGATTAATCTCAACATAGAATCCGGGATTAAATACAGTGGTGACGGCAGTTTCCTGCCGCCACCACTGTATTTAACGGAGGAGTCCTTACCAGGCCAGCGATTGGGCTCTGCGTCGGATTTCAGTCTTGCGCCCTTCGCGCAACGCGTCCACAGGCCGGCCACGCAGTGACTCATCCGGAGTGAAGAGCCACGCAATGAGCTCCTCATCCGTGTACCCGGCGTCGCCAAGTACTGCAATGGTGCCCTTCAGGCTGTCCACTACATGACCATCCTGGATAAAGAGTGCGGGAATCGACCGGATGTTCCGTTCGCCCACTCTCACAGCCACCACTGCACGCTCATCCAGAAGACCGTGGACCTTGGTGATTGAAACGTTCAGCAGCTCTGCGACATCGGGCAGCGGCAGCCAATCGGAAACGAGGCTTTCTACATTACTCACGGATCAAGATTGCCACGCCTTTGCACTTTGCGCCTAGCCAGCTGGGCGGAACCGGCCGGATTTGCGGCCATGAATTGCCCAAGAATCGAATGCTCAAGGATTTCTTGTGCCGAATCGAAAAATGTGAGAGATTCACATTGATCACATTTGCATCACTACTAACTTTAGTAACACTGGCAACAGCGGCATTCCCCGTATCCGCTGCTGAGATGAGGATTGCTTCCATGACGACGCCCCGCTCGCCCAAGAAGACACCGAACATGCCCATAATTGCGGCCACTACCGCGGCATTGCCCGCCGTCATGCTCTCTTCCTTGGCGCTTGCCCAACCGGCAACAGCGCTTCCAGCGGTCCAGCCCCAGAGGATCCCCGCGACGCTGGCAGCGGCCATGCAGGCCCAGGCTTCGGCCGTTGCTGCGAATGTCATCCCGGCGTCAGCGGTTGCCGCCACCATCCCGACTGCCATGCAGCCAATGGCCCCGTCCGTACCTGCCACGTACACCATCGTCCGCGGCGATACCGTCAGCGGCATCGCAGCCCGCTATGGACTGAACACCAACACAGTGCTGCAGCTCAACCAGCTCTCGGCCAACACCATCATCTACCCGGGACAGCAGATCAAGCTGACCGGTTCCGCGACCACGCCCGCTGCCCCGGCTCCCGCACCAACCCCGGCTCCCAGTACCGCGTCGTCGTTGGATGCCACATACACCGTCAAATCCGGCGACACCCTGGGCGGCATTGCGGCCCGCCATGGCGTGGCGCTGTCCGACGTTTTCAGCTGGAACGGCCTCAACGGCCGGTCCATCATTTACCCCGGCCAGAAGATCAAAGTCGGGGCGGGATCGAAAGCCCCGACACCCGCAGCGCCAGCCCCTACGGCGCCAGCCCCTGCTTCCGCGCCTGCGCCAGCAGTGACGGCTCTTGCCAGCACCGGCGCTTACACGATCAAGTCCGGTGACACTTTGGGCGGCATCGCATCCCGCCTTGGCGTCTCCCTGTCATCGCTGCTTTCGGCCAACAAACTGTCCATGAGCACCATCATTTATCCCGGGCAGAAGCTCGCCATCCCGGGCGCTCCTGCGGCCCCTGCACCAGCCCCCGTCACCACACCGCTGGTTCCGAGCACTTTCCTGGGCTACACGTACCCGGCCGCCGTCGTCAGTTCAGCCAACGCCAATAAGGCCCTGCTTAATGCTTCCCCGGTTCCGACCGCCGCCCAGATGAAGGCAATCGTTACCGACACCGCGCGTCGCATGGGCGTGGACCCCTCCCTGGCCCTGGCATTCGCATACCAGGAATCGGGCTTCAACCAGCGTGCCGTCTCGCCTGCCAATGCCATCGGCACCATGCAGGTGATTCCATCCTCCGGCGAATGGGCCTCGGAACTTGTGGGACGCAAGCTCAACGTCCTGGACCCGTACGACAATGTGACCGCCGGCGTCGCCATCATCCGGGCACTCGTGAACACCAGCAAGGACCTGAACACCGCTATCGCAGGGTACTACCAGGGCCAGTACTCAGTGAGCAAGTACGGGATGTACGACGACACCAAGGCCTACGTCGCCGCGATCTTGGCACACAAGAAGACCTTCAGCTGAGCCACACGAATAACATGGGCCCGGATCGCATGGCGATTCGGGCCCATGTTTTTGCTCAGTTTTTGCTCAACTAGGATCGTAGGGTGCAGGAACAAGTTTCGGACCATCTCCTCGGATCCCTCGTGGACGGGCGCTACCTGGTGCGATCGCGCCTTGCGGGTGGCGGAATGTCCATCGTCTACCTCGCTACCGACAAGCGGCTCGACCGCGACGTGGCGCTCAAAGTGCTGCATCCGCACCTGGCTAACGACCAAAATTTCCTGGACCGGCTTCAGCGTGAGGCCAGGGCCGCCGCCAGCTTGTCCCACCCCCACGTTGTCGGGGTCCTCGATCAAGGACAGGACGGCCACATTGCGTACATCGTCATGGAGTACATCAAAGGCCACACCCTGCGCGACGTCCTCAACGAGAAGACAGCGCTTCCGCCCCGGCTGGCCTTTGCATTGATCGATCCAGTCATCGAAGGACTTGCTGCTGCCCACGCGGCGGGACTGATCCACCGTGACGTGAAACCGGAGAATGTCCTGATCGCCGAAGACGGCCGCATCAAGGTGGGCGATTTCGGCTTGGCCCGGGCGGTCACGGCGACAACGAGCACCGGTGCCCTGATCGGCACGGTCGCTTACTTGGCTCCCGAACTGGTCCTGGGGAAGGCCGCCGATGCGCGCAGCGACATCTACTCTGCCGGCATCATGCTCTACGAGATGCTTACCGGCGAGCAACCGTACGCGGGCGACGTACCCATCCAAGTTGCCTACCAGCACGTCAACGCAGCCGTCCCTCCGCCGTCGCTCGCCGTCCCTGGACTTGCCACGGACGTGGATGAACTCGTCCAATGGTGCACCGCGAAGGACCCTGACGGGCGTCCCGTGGACGGCGCTGCGCTCTTATCTGAACTACGGCATATCCGGACGACCCTGAGCGACGCCCAACTGGACATCAATCCGCCAGCAGCCAAGACACTTGCTGCAGGTTCGGAAGGGCGGAAGGATGAGGCCGGAGCAACGGCAATCGTCGCCCCTTTCCCTGCAGAACCGACACAACCCTTGGAGAGGATCGGACGCCCAACCGAGGTTATCTCCGGCCAGCGCAATCCAACCACGGTGCTGCCGCCGTCGGGCTACTCCCCCGGCGCCACCACCCTTCAGGGACGATTACCCCAGGACCGGACGACCCCGGCGGGACCCCCGGCGAGCAAACGCGACATCAAGCGGATGGCGCGCCAAGAGGAGAAGGACCGTTCGCGTGCAGCGGCTACGCCGTCGCGCTCGTTGCGGGAAGGCAATCCGCGCCGCCGTGCCGTTATCTGGACGATCGTGGTGATTGTCCTGGCGATCCTGGCTACCGCGGCGGGCTGGTTCTTCGGCATGGGGCCCGGCTCGCCCGGAACCATTCCGGATACCAAAAACAAGACGGTCGCGGAGGCGCAGCAATTGCTGAGGACAGCCGGCTTCCAATCGGATCCGAAAGACGTCTTCGACGACGAAGTCACGGCTGGCTTCGCGGTGGGAACCGAGCCCGCGTCCGGCCAGGTGGTCCGGAAATTCCAGCCTGTGTCGCTCTTCGTCTCGAAGGGACCACAGTTGTTTCCCCTCGCCGGGATGACGGGCCTGACGTTGGACCAGGCCAGCAACGCCCTCGGAACTGCCGGGATGACCCTCGGCAAGGTCACTGCGCAGTATGACGACAGCGTGCCTTCGGGACTGGTCATCTCCCAGTCCCCGGTACAGGACACCCCAGTGCGCCACGGAACCCCCGTAGGGTTCGTGGTTTCCAAGGGACCCCAGCCACTCCCCGTGCCCGATGTCCGCGGCATGACCCAGCAAGCAGCCGTCAAAGCGATCAGCGATACCGGTTTGACGGCGAAGATCGCTCCGGATCCTGTCAATGATAAGAAGGTTCCTGCCGGGGCCGTGGTCAGCCAAACTCCAGCCAACGGCACTTTGGCCCGCGGGGAGGCCGTCACGCTGACCCTGTCCAAGGGACCGAAACTCGTCCACGTCCCCAACTTCATCGGCAAGCAGGCCGACGCTGCCCGCAAAGCCCTGGAGTCGCTGGGATTCGACGTCAAGATCAACAACATCCTGGGTGGCTTCTTCGGCACCGTCCGTGACCAGAACCCCGTGGAGAGTGACGCGCCGGAGGGCTCGCAAGTCACCCTGACCGTCGTGTAGGACCCAAGCACGCAAGACAAGAAAGGCGATCCGGAACCAGCCGGATCGCCTTTCTTGTGTGTGCTTGCTCGCCGCGCGGCATATTAGCCGGATGGCACCCTTGCCGGACTAACGCTTGCCGGACTAACGCTTGGTGAGGGCTCCGGCTACGAGGAATGCCATCTCAAGGGACTGCATGTGGTTCAGTCGGGGATCGCACACTGATTCATAGCGGTCCAGGAAGGCGTCCTGGTCGATGGGATCGGCACCGCCAAGGCATTCCGCGACGTCGTCCCCCGTCATCTCCATGTGCAAGCCACCCGGTACCGTACCCAAGCCGTGGTGGACCTCGAAGAACCCGCGGACTTCGTCCACGACGTCGTCGAAGTTGCGCGTCTTGTACCCGTTGGGCGAGGTGACCGTGTTCCCGTGCATGGGGTCCGTGACCCAGAGAACCTGCGCGCCCGAGGCTGTGACCTTTTCGACAACGGCAGGCAGTTTCTCGCGGATGTTCTTGGCACCCATCCGCGTGATAAAAGTGAGGCGGCCTGGCTCGCGGTTCGGGTCCAGCTTGTCGATTAGCCGCAATGCGTCGTCTCCACTGGTCCCGGGGCCAAGTTTGACGCCGATGGGATTGCGGACGCGGGACAGGAAATCCACATGCGCATGATCGAGCTCGCGCGTACGCTCACCGATCCAGAGGAAGTGAGCGGAGGTGTCATAGGGAAGGCCCGTGCGGGAGTCAATGCGGGTCAGCGCGCGTTCGTAATCCAGCAACAAGGCCTCGTGGCTCGCGAAGAATTCCACGCGCTTGAGGGCTTCAAAATCGGCACCGCAGGAATCCATAAACTTGATGGCGCGGTCGATGTCCCGCGCCAAGGACTCGTAGCGGGCGTGTGCGGGGTTTTCGGTGAATCCCTTGTTCCAGAGGTGCACCAAGCGGAGATCGGCGAAACCGCCCTGCGTAAAGGCGCGGATGAGGTTCAGCGTGGAAGCCGAGGTATGGTAGGCCTTCAGCATGCGGCTGGCATCGTGGGCGCGCGACTCGGGGGTGAAGTCGTAGCCGTTGACGATGTCTCCGCGGTAGGCAGGCAACGTCACGCCGTCGCGCGTTTCCTCGTTTGAGGACCGTGGTTTGGCAAACTGGCCCGCCATGCGCCCCATCTTGATGACGGGCATGGCCGCACCATAGGTGAGGACAACGGCCATCTGGAGGATGGTGCGGACCCGGGCGCTGATCTTATCAGCGGTGGCGTCTTCGAAGGTCTCGGCACAGTCGCCGCCTTGAAGCAGGAATGCCTTACCTTGGGCTGCGGCGGCCAAGCGCTCGCGCAAGATGTCCACTTCGCCGGCAAAGACCAACGGCGGGAGCACGGAGAGTTCCTTGACGGAGGCATCGAAGACGGCCCTGTCGGTCCAGGTGGGTTGCTGCGAGATAGGCAGCTGGCGCCAATCGTCCAAGCCGGGATAGTTTGCCGCACCGCTCTGCGCGGTGCTGGTCAGCGGGCTGCCCAGGGAAGTGCGCAGGGGGCTCGTCACGGACGGGGCGGGGTTCGCGGATAGCTCAGTCACCCTCCAAGACTAGTTGCCTTGCCCGCTGTTCGGGGCACGGCCCCGTAACCGTTATTCGCGGGTCGTCACACTTTTCCAGACACTCCGCCGTTGCCCTCATCGGGGGCTGGGCCCTCGACGGACACGGGCTTGTCAACCTTGCCGGTATCTGCTGGATCTTCCTGGCTTCCCTTCGCGTGGCCGGGAAGGGGCCCGGCCAGTCGCTGCTTGACGACGGCGGCATATTCGTCCACGTATTCCTGCCCGGAGAGCCGCATGAGTTCATACATGATTTCATCGGTCACGGCGCGTTGCACGGAGCGATCTTCTTCTTGGCCGTAGTACCGGCTAAAGTCCAGCGGTTGGCCGAAAATGATCCCGATGCGGCGGATGTTGGGCAGACGCTTGCCGATCGGCTGGACCTTTTCGGTGCCGATCATGGCCACGGGGATAACCCGTACCCGGGTCTGGAGGGCAAGTTTGGCGACTCCCACTTTGCCCCGGTACAGCTTGGCGTCAGGGCTGCGGGTGCCCTCGGGGTAGATGCCCAGCAGGCCGCCCCCGGTCAGGACGTCTCTACCCGCCTGCAGGGACATCTCGGATGCCGCTCCGCCGGAACGATCCATGGGCAGCTGGTTGGTGAGCCGGAAGAACATGGCCGTCAGCCTGCCCTTGATCCCTGTGCCGGTGAAGTACTCGGACTTGGCCAGGAAGACGACCGGCCGCGGCACCATCAACGGCATGAAGATCGAATCGGAAAAGGACAAATGATTTGACGCGAGAATAGCGGCACCATCGGGAGGAACATTGTCGAGACCCTTGACCCAAGGACGGAACAGCAATTTGAGAACCGGACCCAAGAAGATCCGTTTCATGACCCAATAGAACACTGCGGTTCCTCTCGAGGGCGGCGTCTGCAAGGCGTCCGAACGGTCTCGGCCTGCACTCAGAAGCCACCCTACTCCAGTGAGAAATGTCCCGAACAGTGACACCATGGACTCATGACGGAAAGCACGCTCCGACCATACTTGAGGAATCGACCAGCTTTTTCCTGCAACGTGCCGCCAACAGAGTAGCCTCGGAGTCATCATGAACAGGATCCCTGATCCCTCCCCGTACGTCAGCGATTTTACCGGCGGCGGACCTAGCGTCGGCGTCGTGATGAGCCACGGCTTCACCGGCAGTCCGCACAGCATGCGCCCCTGGGCAGAGTACCTTGCGGCCGAAGGCTACGCCGTCCGCCTCCCCCTGCTTCCGGGCCATGGGACTACTTGGCAGGACATGTCCACCCGGCACTGGCAGGAATGGCACCACGCAGTGGATGAGGCGTACCTCAACCTCCAGGCCGAGTGCGATTTCGTCTTCGCCGCCGGGCTGTCGATGGGCGGGACGCTGGCCCTCCGGATCGCGGCTACCCGCCCCGTGGCGGGTAGCGTCGTCGTCAATCCGGGACTGGTGATCGATGACCCCCGCGCGGCAGTGGTTGGCCTTCTCAAGCACGTGATGAAATCCACCCCGGCCATTGCCAACGACATCCTCAAGCCAGGCATGGACGAGGGAGCGTACCCCAGAACACCGGTCGCGGCAGCCCATGAGCTGAAGAAGATGTACAAGGACACCGCCACCCTCCTTCCCAGGATTTCCGCCCCCGTGCGCGTCTTCCGTTCCTCCGTGGATCACGTGGTTTCGGATCGAAGCACCAAGCTCTTGACGGAGCGCGTCACCGCTTCGATGGAATTCAGCACCCTGGGGAACAGCTACCACGTAGCCACCCTGGATAATGATGCCTTGGAGCTCTTCCGTGGCTCGGCCGAGTTCATCCGGAAGACGATGGCTGGACTGACCAGCGGTTCCGCCGCTGCCCGCCAGTCCGGCTCCGAACTCCGGGACCTACCCCATGAATAGGCCAGGACCTGATTCCGCAGACCAGAGCGCGAACAAGGGCGACGACGCCGTCTGGCTCGATATTGTGGCGCGGCTTGAGTCGATGCCTTCCTCAGCGTTCGATGAGCCGCTGCCGGCGGAGGAGCTCCCCAACGAGCCGGTGCCTGAACAAGGTCCCGGACCGGATACGGTTCCGGGCAAGACCACATCCCGTTCATTCCAGGACTTCGATCCGCTCGGGTTGTCAAAAAGAGGCGCTGCCGAAGGACTCGGCACAGGAGAGGGGGAGGACGGCGGAACGACCGGTCCGCGGGACTATGACGTCGAAGACGAGAACGGGTTCGTGCCCGAGGACCCGCCGAGCCTGGCCGGCACAGAACCCCTGACCATGCTCGCCTGGATCGGAGCCGTGGGCGGCCCGCTTGCGCTGCTCTTCACCGCAATGTTCTGGCGCTCAGCACCTCTCCTGGCCGTGATGGGCATCTTGGTGGCGTTTCTGGCCTCGGTGGTGTACCTCATCATGAAGCTGCCCCAGGAAAAAGACGAGAACGATGACGGAGCCCGCGTCTAAATGGCAGTCCTGGGTAGCTTGCCGCATCGCAGATAGTCCCAGCTCGAGCCGCAGGGACGCCCGTATCTAACCGCGTGCCCTGCCGCTGACCCGGGACAGATCCGCAGCGCCTATCATCCCTGCCCGCGGCCCCAATGCCGCAAGCTTGATGGCGGCAGCGGGTCTGAAACCGCGGCCCGTGAGGTTCCGGGCGAACGCAGTCCGCGCGGGGCCCACAAGAAGCTCTCCTGCATCGCACAGTCCACCGCCGATAACGAATGTCCCGGGGTCCAGCGCAGCCGCCAGGTTCGCCAAGCCGAGCCCGAGCCAGTGCCCCACCTCTTCCAGGAGCTCCCTTGAAGCCGGGTCTCCGGCTTTTGCCCTCTCGGTCACGGTGACGCCCGTAATGCCTTCGGCAGCTCCCCCGGCTGCCTTGAGCAATTCGTGGGCTACCGGCGAATTCCGCAGGGCCAACTCCCGGGCTTCCCTGCCGAGCGCGTTCCCAGAGGCATATTGCTCCCAACAGCCCCGGTTGCCGCATTCGCAGCGGTGCCCGCCGGGCACCACGATCTGGTGGCCGAACTCTCCCGCTACGCCGAAGCGCCCGCGTTCGACGCGTCCATCCATGACCATGGCGCCACCGATGCCGGTGCCGAGCGTGATGCAGACGAGGCGGCTCTCCCCAAGACCAGCGCCGAAGCGCCATTCAGCCCAGGCAGCCGCGTCGGCGTCGTTAGTCACCAGTACCGGGCGCCTCAACAGGCTCTGGAGGTTTTCGCGCAGCGGTTCGTTACGCCAGGCGAGGTGCGGGCTGAACAGCACCGTGCCGCCGTCGAGATCCATCCAACCGGCCGCACCGATTCCCACGGACGCGATCCGGTGGCTTCTGCCCAATTCCTGAACCAGCTCGACGATCACCCGCTCCACGGCGCGGGGGTCATTACCGGGCGTGGAGCGCCGGGCTTCATCGACGACACGGCCCGAGGGATCCACAACTCCCGCCGCCACCTTGGTGCCGCCGATATCGATCCCGATGGCAAGTCCCCTGCGTCCGAGATGCGAGCGGCGGGCGGCCCAAGGCACTGACTCCCATCGGGTGCCGCCATGCAGGGAGCCCGGACGCCGGCCGGTTGTGGTTGAACCGGGCCAGGAAGTCTTCAGAACTCTTGCCGCGGCCTGGTCGTTGGATGAAATCAGAGGCATCCCGCCATCCTATTCCGGGTGCCGCATATGTACTGACATGCAGACTCTGCGGACGGAGCGCCTGTCCGCCGACATTGGAGGGAATGACGCGCTTCGCGTAAAGTTACTCATCAGTAACCTTAGTAGGTGAATTGCGCCACACCCATTACTTGGCCGTATAGAGTTAGAGCAGCCCCGCAATGGTCTGTTGATATCGAAGGAGCTATCGTGCGTGAATTCAGTGTTCCGCCCCTGGTGAATGTTGCCCCCGAAACCAACATCACGGACCTCGTGGTTCGTCAGGCCATCAAGCCATCCAACCCGGCACTATTTGCCAAGCTCAACGGCACGGGCCAATGGCAGGACATCCGGGCAACGGAGTTCCTCAGGGACGTCTCGGCCCTGGCCAAAGGCCTGATCGCGAACGGCGTCGGCTTGGGAGACCGCGTGGGCATCATGTCCAGGACCAGGTACGAGTGGTCCCTGGTGGACTTCGCCGTCTGGTTTGCGGGAGGCATTTCCGTACCGATCTACGAAACCTCTTCTCCGTCCCAGGTGGCTTGGAACCTCGGCGACTCAGGAGCTGTTGCGGCGTTCGCGGAATCCGCGCACCACGAGGACGTCATCCGCCAAGCCGTCTCTGCTGAAGGACTCAGCACTGTTGCCAACGTCTGGCAGCTTGAAGGCGGCGGCCTTGACGTGCTCCGTACCGCGGGAAGCGGTGTGAGCGATGAGGATCTTGAGGGCCGCCGCAGCAGTGCCGGGCTTGCCGACGTCGCCACCATCATCTACACATCCGGCACAACGGGCCGCCCGAAGGGTTGTGAGCTCACGCACGGCAACTTCGTGGAACTCTCCGAGAACGCCCTGGCTTCCCTCGGCGACGTCGTCAACGAGAATGCCAAGACCATCATGTTCCTCCCGCTGGCCCACGTCTTTGCGCGGTTCATCTCGGTCCTGGCCGTCGCAGCCGGCGCCCAAGTCGCCCACACCCCGGATATCAAGAACCTCTTGGCGGACCTCCAGAGTTTCCAGCCAACGTTCATCCTGGCCGTTCCCCGCGTCTTCGAGAAAGTCTTCAACTCTGCACTCACGAAAGCGGAAGACGGCGGCAAGGGCGCCATCTTCCACAAAGCGGTAGAAACAGCGATCGCCTACTCCAAGGCGCAGCAGTCGGGTTCTGTCGGGCTGCTTTTAAGGCTCAAGCACGCCGTTTTCGATCGCTTGGTGTACCGGAAGCTCCGCGCCGCTATGGGCGGCCACGTCAGCCACGCAGTCTCCGGTGGCGGCCCCCTCGGGGAACGGCTGGGGCACTTCTTCCACGGCATCGGCCTGCAGATCCTGGAAGGATACGGATTGACCGAGACCACGGCGCCCATATCAGTCAACACCCCGTCGCTGATCAAGATCGGCACGGTGGGGGCTCCGCTCCCCGGCAACGCTGTCAAGATCGCCGACGACGGCGAAATCCTCACCAAGGGCGTCTGCGTCATGAAGGGGTATTACAAGCGGGACGACCTCGCCGCGGACACTTTCGTGGACGGCTGGTTCCGCACGGGCGACATCGGTGAGCTCGACGAACAGGGCTTCCTGAAGATCACCGGCCGCAAAAAAGAGATCATCGTGACCGCCAGCGGCAAGAACGTCGTGCCCGCCCACCTCGAGGACCAAATCCGGGCCGACGCCCTGGTGTCCCAAGTCCTTGTCATCGGCGACAACCGGCCCTTCATCGGTGCCCTGGTCACTCTGGACGAGGAAGCGCTGCCAGGCTGGTTGGAGCGCCACGGCCTTCCCACATCAACCAGTACGAGCGACGCGGCGGACAATACCCTGGTCCGGGCGGCCGTCCAGGAACTGATCAGCCACGCCAATCAGTCAGTCTCGCAGGCGGAGGCGATCAAATCGTTCCGGATTGTCCCGGCCGATTTCACGGAAGCGTCCGGGCACCTCACCCCGTCCTTGAAGGTCAAGCGCGCCCAAGTCATGAAGGACTTCGACGCCGTGATCGAGGAAATGTACTCGGCACCCAAGGCGTCCTGAGGCACCGCCAAAGCGCAGAAAGGTCCCGGGCTCGTGAGCCCGGGACCTTTCCCATGCCGTCTCCGGCAAGGAGCGCGCGACTATCCGACGACGAGCAACAAGTCTCCGCCCTGGACCTGCTCCACGTTGTTGATGGCGAGGCGCGAGACCGTGCCGGCCACCGGCGTCGTAATCGACGCCTCCATCTTCATCGCCTCAATGGTGGCGATAGTGTCGCCGGCCTTGACGGCGTCTCCAGCCTTGACGGTCAGGGTTACGGCACCCGCGAACGGCGCTGCGACCTGGCCCGGCTGGGCGGGGTCCGCCTTCTCCGCAGCCTTGACATTGCTGACAACGGACTTGTCACGGACCACCACGGGCCGGGACTGGCCGTTGAGCTTGCACATGACGGTACGCATGCCCTTTTCGTCGGGCTCCGAGACCGCTTCCAGCGAGGCGATCAGGCGCACGCCTTTCTCGAGTTCCATCACGTGCTCGGCGCCGAGCTGGAGACCGTACAGGTAGTCACGGGTGTCAAGGACTGAGAGGTTGCCGTAGGTCTCGACGCTCTTGAGGTAATCCTTCGTGGGACCATCGAACAGCAGCCGGTTCAGGGTCCCCTGGCGGGACTTGGAATCACCCTTGAGCGCTGCACTGTCCTCGGCACTCAGTTCGACGTCGCGGACCTTGATGCTGCGGCCCTGGAGCGCCTTGGTGCGGAACGGCTCAGGCCATCCTCCGGGAGGATCTCCCAACTCACCCGAGAGGAAGCCGATGACGGAGTCCGGAATATCGTAATTCTGCGGGTTCTCGTTGAAGTCCGCGGGGTCTGCATGGATTCCCACGAGGTGCAGTGCGAGGTCTCCCACGACCTTCGAAGACGGCGTCACCTTGACCAGGCGGCCCAGAATGCGGTCCGCTGCGGTGTACATGTCCTCGATGGCCTCAAAATGCTCGCCAAGCCCCAGCGCGATGGCCTGCTGGCGCAGGTTGGACAGCTGGCCACCCGGGATTTCGTGCTGGTAAACCCGGCCTGTCGGGCCCGGTAGGCCGGATTCGAACGGTGCATAGACGCGGCGGACGGCTTCCCAGTAGGGCTCCATCGCACTGACGCTGGCCAAGCCGAGTCCGGTGTCGCGCGGGGTGTGCGCCAAGGCTGCCACAAGGGCCGACGCCGACGGCTGGCTCGTGGTGCCTGCCAGCGACGCAGACGCGACGTCGACGGCGTCCACGCCGGCTTCCACGGCTGCCAGGAGGGTGGCCAGCTGGCCGCCTGCAGTGTCGTGCGTGTGCAGGTGGACCGGAAGGTCGAAGCGTTCACGCAGGGCACCGACGAGCTTGGCTGCGGCCGCCGGGCGAAGCAGACCAGCCATGTCCTTGATGGCGAGGATGTGTGCACCGGCGTCGACGATCTTCTGGGCGAGGTCCAGGTAGTAGTCGAGGGTGTACAGGTTCTCGTTCGGATCCAGGAGATCGCCGGTGTAGCAAAGTGCGACTTCGGCCACGGCGGTGCCGGTAGCCCGCACTGCGCGGATAGCCGGGGCCATCTGGTTGACGTCGTTGAGGGCGTCGAAGATGCGGAAGATGTCGATGCCCGTCGCCGCAGCCTCGTTGATGAATGCCTCGGTGACTTCTTCGGGGTACGGCGTGTACCCAACGGTGTTACGGCCACGAAGCAGCATCTGCAAGCAAACGTTGGGCAGCGCCTTGCGGAGCGCAGCGAGTCGGTCCCAAGGGTCTTCGCCGAGGAAGCGCAGGGCCACGTCGTAGGTGGCACCGCCCCAGGCTTCTACCGACAGCAGTTGAGGCATCAGCGCGGACACCGCAGGTCCGGCAGCGACGAGGTCGCGGGTACGGACACGGGTAGCAAGGAGCGACTGGTGTGCGTCGCGGAACGTGGTGTCCGTGACCGCCACGGCAGTCTGCTCCCGCAGCGCTTTGGCAAATCCCTCCGGACCCAATTCCTGCAGCTTCTGGCGGGAACCGGGGGGTGCAACAATCCCGGAGACCGAAGGAAGCTTGGCTGCGGGGTCCGAATGGACTTTGAGTTCGCCATTGGGCTTGTTGACGGTGACATCGGCCAGCCAGGTCAGCAGCTTGGTTCCGCGGTCTGCGGACACGTGGGACTTCAACAGCTCGGGGCGCTTGTCGATGAAGTCGGTGGCCACGTTGCCGGCTATGAAGTCCGGATCGGCCAGGACAGCCTGGAGGAAGGGGATGTTGGTGGACACGCCGCGGATGCGGAACTCGGCCAAGCCACGCCGCGCGCGGGCCACGGCGGCCGGGTAATCGCGGCCGCGACAGGTCAGCTTGACCAGCATGGAGTCGAAGTGCGGGCTGATCTCGGCGCCTGAGTAGACCGTGCCGCCGTCGAGACGCACGCCAGCGCCACCAGCGGAACGGTAGCCGGTGATCCGTCCGACGTCGGGCCGGAAGCCGTTCGCGGGATCTTCGGTGGTGATGCGGCACTGCAGGGCAGCACCCTTGATGGACACCGACTCCTGGCTCAGGCCGAGGTCGGCGAGGGTCTCCCCCGACGCGATGCGCATCTGTGCCTGGACGAGGTCAACGTCCGTGATTTCCTCGGTCACCGTGTGCTCAACCTGGATGCGCGGGTTCATCTCGATGAAGACGTGCTGGCCGGCGCGTTCGCCCTCGGTGTCCACCAGGAACTCGACGGTGCCGGCGTTGACGTAGTTCAGGGCCTTTGCGAATGCCACAGCGTCACGGTAGAGGGCTTGGCGGATGGACTCATCCAGGTTGGGTGCCGGCGCGATTTCCACGACCTTCTGGTGGCGGCGCTGCAGGGAGCAATCGCGCTCGAAAAGGTGCATGACATTTCCCTCGGCATCAGCCAGGATCTGGACCTCGATGTGGCGAGGACGCAGCACTGCCTGTTCCAGGAACATGGTGGGATCGCCGAACGCGGCGTCAGCCTCACGCATGGCCGACTGGAGGGCTTCAGGGAGGTCCTCGCGGGTCTCCACCCGGCGCATGCCGCGACCGCCACCACCAGCGACGGCCTTGGCGAAGATCGGGAATCCGACCTCGTCCGCGGCAGCGATCAGCTCATCGATGTCACGGGAAGGCGCGCTGGACTTCAGGACCGGTACACCGGCCTTGCGTGCGGCCTCGAGTGCGGCGACCTTGTTGCCGGCGAGCTCCAGAACTTCCGCCGGTGGGCCAATAAACGTGATTCCTGCTGCTTTGGCCGCCCGGGCGAGGTCCGGGTTCTCGGACAGGAATCCATAGCCTGGGTAGATCGCGTCGGCGCCGGATTCTTTCGCGACACGGACGATCTCGGCCACGTCAAGGTAGGCGCGGACCGGATGACCCTCCTGGCCAATCAGGTAGGCCTCGTCAGCCTTCTGCCGGTGGATCGAATTGCGATCCTCATACGGGAAGACCGCTACGGTCTTGGCGCCGAGTTCGTAGCCAGCGCGGAAGGCCCTGATCGCGATTTCGCCGCGATTAGCCACCAGAATCTTGGAAAACATGCTTCTCCTGCATCATTGCGGGTGTAACGGTCGGTGGTCACAGTGTGTAAGACCTCCATACCCAAACACAAATCTTTGTGGTGACAGTCACACGGGAATTCGTCACGAGCAGTGTAGCTTCGCCCACGATGCAGTTTCACGTGCTAGAAGGCTGCGAAGTAACAGACGTCCCAAGCGGTTCAGCGCTGATAAGACGGGAATCAGCGGCCGCGCACCATATGATGTTGAAGGGCGGCGGCAGAGCCCCGGTTCCGGCAACGCCGGAACACAAGCACCGCGACACGGCAACCGGCGTTAGGTTTTGGGTTTTCAAGTGCAAGTAGTCAGCATCAGCAGCCTCAAAGGCGGCGTGGGCAAGACATCCGTAACCACGGGGCTAGCCTCGGCCGCATTGGCCGCAGGCATCCCCACCCTCGTTGTGGACTTGGATCCCCATGCCGACGCCACCACGGCCCTCGGCGTCCAGGCCAGCGAGCAGCTGGACATTGGCCGGATGCTCAAGAATCCCCGCAAGGCCCGACTCTTGGAAAACGTGGTCAGCAGCGGCTGGGTTGAACAGGCACGCCGCAACGGCGGAGGCTCGGCCCTTGATGTCGCGGTTGGATCCGCGTACACGGGAATCTATGATCGGCCGGACCTCGGGCGGCGAGATCTCCGCCGCCTCAGTTCCGTCCTTGCCCCGGCCGAAAAGTATGAGCTGGTGCTCGTCGATTGTCCGCCATCCCTCAACGGATTGACCCGCATGGCCTGGAGCGCGAGTGACCGCGTTGTACTTGTTGCCGAGCCTGGTCTCTTCTCGGTAGCCGGCACGGAACGCACGATGCGCGCCATCCAACTTTTCCGTCAGGAGTTCGCTCCCCAACTGGCCCCCGCAGGCATTGTGGCCAACCGGGTCCGCCCGGCCTCCGCCGAGCACACCTTCCGGCTCGCCGAGATGGAATCGATGTTCGGCGAACTCTTGCTGGCCCCGCATATCCCGGAGCAGGCGAACTGGCAGCAAATCCAGGGTGCCGCGCATGCTGTGCATCACTGGCCTGGCGATTCTGCCAAGAACACTGCCAAGCTGTTCGACTCCCTATTGGAGAACATGCTGTCCTCACGCAACGGCACGCAGGAACACGGCCAACGCTGAGCGACGCGGGGATCTGCTCGGCAAGAAGCTCACTTCGATAACAGCGATGAAGCCGCTTTCCTGTTGGAAGGCGACTTCATCGCTGTTCTCACGGTCCTGCGAAGGATCCGACGGCGGCTCAGCCCGTGCGGCGCGCGGACCGCCGCTTGCTCAATTCGTCGTCGGGAAAGGACTGTTCTGCGGCGTGCTCGCTCGGGAGCGCAGCAAGGCTCCCCTCGACTTCGCGCCACACGCGGCCTACTGCGATACCGAACACCCCTTGGCCACCCTGGACCAGGTCGATGACTTCATCTGCGGACGTACACTCATAGACACTCGCGCCATCGCTCATGAGCGTGATTTGGGCGAGGTCTTCCACTCCGTGTTCGCGCAAATGCTCCACGGCCGTGCGGATCTGCTGGAGGGACACGCCTGTGTCCAGAAGGCGCTTGACGACTTTGAGAACAAGAATGTCCCGGAAACCATAGAGCCTCTGCGATCCAGAACCAGCAGCTCCCCGTACAGCGGGTTCCACAAGTCCCGTGCGTGCCCAGTAGTCAAGTTGGCGGTAGGTGATACCCGCCGCTTTGCACGCAGTGGGACCACGGTAGCCGGCATCTTCATCCAAGACCGGAAGGTCCTCGGTGAAAAGCAGACCCTGAGCACCGCTTGCGGGTACAGCAATGCCTACCGAGGCCTGCTTTAGCTCGCCTGCTTCGCCTTTGGGACTCACGTGACCCTCCTTGTCAGAAGTTCCCTTGGGGATGGTGCATACGGCGGCCAACACGAAGGGAAAATGCAGTCGTGTAATTTCAGCGCGTCCGCACCTTTCAGTGTGACTTGCGCGGGCCCTGTACGCAACGGGAACTTGATACCTTCGACGTTAGGCGTGCCGGGGCCTCAGGTCAAAGACGTCCGGCCCTTTTCGGATCGTGTCGAAACTTTCACCCTCACCTTTAACCTTAGGCGGCGTTCAGCCTTCGAAGTCCTCGGGTTCCACGTCGTCCAGGAACTCCCGGAAGCGGCGCAATTCCCGTTCTTCGTCGACCTCGGGACCAGGCTCGGTATCTTCGCCTTCGTCATGTTCGGTGATTCGAACGCCGGCCTCATCCATCACTGCGTCGGCACACCAGATGCGGCATTTCGCCCGCAACGCAAGGGCCAACGCGTCCGAGGCACGGGAACTGACCACTGTGCCGTTGTCGAACTGGAGCTGGCCATAGAAGATGTTGTCCTCAACCGCCACGATGTTGACACTGATGATCGTGTGGCCCAAGGCCTCGACGACGTCGATCATCAGGTCGTGGGTCATGGGCCGGGGCGGAACCACACCTTGCTGGGCCAGGGCGATGGCACTGGCTTCGGGCGTACCGATCCAGATGGGAACATGGCGCTCCCCGTGCATCTCACGCAGGAGAACCAGCGGCTGGTTTGAAGGCAGTTCAATCCGCACGCCAACAATCTCGACCTCAATCATCATGCGTCCATACGAGAGATTCGGTCCTGCACCAAAGCTCGGTGCAGGCTGAGGCAAAGCTCGCTGATTTCCCGGGCAGCCTCGGCAGCCCGGGACTGGGATGCCGCGTCCTTTCGGGAGGTCAGCGGCGCGACAACCCGCTCCACCAGACCGAATTCGCGTTCGGCCGCAGCCTGGAACGGACGGAGGTGCCGCGGCTCGAGCCCGTGGCTTTCAAGTTGCACGCATGCACGCGCCACTTGCAGGGCGTGTTCATCGAATTTTCCGTTGACGTGACTGATGAGCCCGAAGCTGAGAAGGGACTGCACTAGGCGAACACTGGCTCCGGATTCCGCCCGGAGCTGTTCCTCGGTCAGAGCGCGCGTATGCCCCTGCAACTCAGCGGCCAATTCATCCGAGACAATGCGGGGGGAAACCGATACTCCCGGAGGGAGGTTTTCGGGACGTTCGCCGCGGTCGATCGCGTCCAAATAGTCTTTGATGACTTTGAGGGGCAAATACTGGTCACGCTGAAGGGCCAACACGAAGCGCAAACGCTCAACGTCACTTTCGGCGTACTGCCGGTATCCCGCAGGGGTGCGCTTGGGATTGATCAGTCCCTTTTCCTCAAGAAAACGGATCTTGGACGCCGTCATGGTGGGAAAATCGTCGCTGAGTTGAGCGAGGACCTCTCCAATGTTGAGGACCTGCGGTCCGCGCCGTTCCGGCTGGGCCATTGCCACAGGCGTACCCGGTATCAGTCCTGCCCTGCTGCGCGGGCAGGACTCAAGTAGTAGGTGAGACGGAACTTTCCGATTTGGACCTCGCTGCCGTTCTTGAGCAGTACGTTGTCCACCCGGTCCTGGTTGACATAGGTGCCGTTGAGGCTTCCCGTGTCCACCACTTCGAAGCCCTCGGGCGTGCGTACGAATTGCACATGCTTACGCGAAACCGTCACGTCGTCCAGAAAGATATCCGCATCCGGGTGACGCCCGGCCGTGGTGGTATCCGAGTCCAGGAGGAACCGCGCGCCGGCGTTGGGGCCGGTGTGCGCAATCAGCAACGCCGAACCCGGAGGCAATGCCTGCACAGCGGCGCGCTCTTCCGGCGCCAGCGGCGGGCGAACATCCGGCTCATGGTGGCGCACCGGCGTGAGCTGGATGGAGGTGGTCTCCGACGTTGGCCGTTCTACAGCACCGTGCTCGTCCCGGGCGTGGTTCCGTTTGCCGCCAACCATGGAAGTCCTCCTCATCCGCCGGCAGCCGTTGTCAACTGCCGGTTACGCATCTACCCGGTTCCGCCGGGCCCAAACGGGTCGCTGGCCCGCCGCCGTCGCTCCCCTGCTTCGGGGAGGGCCAACCGGGCGGACCAGATACCTTTTAGCCTACCTGTTGTTCGTACTCTGATGCACTGAGGAGCGTTTCGATGGCGTCGGCTTCCGACAGCTTGACTTCGAACAGCCAACCCTCACCGTAGGGGTCCGAGTTGATGAGGGCAGAATCGGTGTCGAGGGCCTCGTTGCGGGAGACAATTTCGCCGCTGACCGGGGCATAGATGTCGCTCACGCTCTTGGTGGACTCAACTTCACCCACGACGTCGTTGCCCTTGACGGTAGTGCCGGGCTCGGGCAACTGGGCATAGACCACATCACCGAGCGCGTCCTGGGCGAAGTCCGTGATGCCGACGCGCACAACGCCCTCTGCATCCGGGGCGCTGACCCATTCATGTTCGGCGGTGTAGGAAAGCTCGGCAGGAATGTTGCTCATGAGTCGCCTTTCATCGGTACGTTACGGACCACGACGGCAGGCCGGGCTTCCGGCCACCGCTGAAAGTATAAGCACATCAAGCCCTCCTCCCCACAGGTCTCGGGGATGATTGGGTCGATACCGATCCGCACAGTCCTGCAACGCCGTCGAAGGAGCGCGATCATGCCGGAAACTGCCTGAAATCGCTGCCCTGAGCGACTACCTGGACGATCGGCTGTCCGGCGCAAAGCGTGTAGCGACGAAATCCTCCACGCGACGAAGCTATCTCCTGTCGCCGTCGGCTCCTCGCTGGACCTGCCGGCAAGAAGCCTGGCGCTATCCATTGAAAACCGCAGTGCTGCCGTGGGCTTTCTTGTGTTTCGCTTAGGCGAGCGGCACATCCTCCGGCTCGCGCACGACGTCGGGGGCTGCTTGCGGTGCGGAAGCAGACTGAGCTGCTCTCCCCCGCCGGGCCGCTGCCGCGGCGGCGATCATGACGATCAGGGCCGCTGCGGTGATGGCGGCCCCGGCCCAGATCGGTGAGGTATAGCCCAGACCCAGGGTGATGGTGACGCCGCCCAGCCAGGCGCCGAGGGCGTTGCCCAAGTTGAAGGCGCCGATATTCGCGCCGGAGGCGAGGGTGGGCGCGGTGGTGGCAAAGTGCATGACGCGCATCTGCAGACCCGGCACGGTAGCGAAGCCGAAGCCGCCCATAAGCGCTAGCGAGAACAGGGTGGCCACCGGGCTGACGGCGGTGAGTGCGAAGCATACGAGCACCAGTACCAGGCCCGCGAGGATGACCACGAGGGTTTTGTCGATGGATTTGTCGGCCGCTTTGCCGCCGGCGATGTTGCCGACGAACAGCCCGGCGCCAAACAGGACGAGGAGCCACGGGACGGCATGGGGATCGAATCCGGAGACGTCGGTCAGGGTGAAGGCGATGTAGGTAAAGGCTCCGAACATGCCGCCAAAGCCGAGAATCGTGACGATGATGGACAGCCACACCTGACCGGAGGCGAAAGCGCCAAGCTCGCCGCGGAGGCTGCTGGCGACGGCGCCCTCCTTGGTGCGCGGGACCATGAGGGCGATGCCGATGAGGGCGGCAACGCCGATGAAGGTAATGGCCCAGAAGGTGGACCGCCAGCCGAGGTTCTGGCCAAGGAAGGTTCCGAAAGGCACGCCCAGCACGTTGGCGGCAGTGAGGCCCGTAAACATGATGGCAATCGCTCCGGCCTTTTTGTGGGCCGGGACCAGGCTGGCCGCGACCACTGAGCCGATACCGAAGAAAGCTCCGTGGCAGAGGGCCGCGACAACGCGCCCAACCAGCATGGCCGGGTAGCTGTCCGCAATGGCGGAGAGGAAGTTTCCCGCGATGAACAGGACGAGGAGTCCGATCAGCACAGGCTTGCGAGGCAAGCGAGTGACGGCCGCTGTCACCAGGAGGGCCCCGACAACGACGCTCAGCGCGTAGCCGGTGATGAACCAGCCGGCGGCTGCTTCGCTGACTCCGAAGTCGGCGGCAATCTCGGGCAAGAGGCCCATGATGACGAACTCGGTCAGGCCAATGCCGAATCCACCGAGGGCAAGGGCGATCAACCCTGCGGGCATGTTGTGCTCCTTTGTGGGGATGGATTCCCGTAAGACTGGAAGTGCGCCGCCGAGAACCATAGAATATTAGTTGCAGACGCTGCATATATAGTTGCACGCGCCATGTAATTGCGCAAGCAACTACTTTGCGTGCGTCTGGTTTTTCATCAATCGGCAGGAGTTACGGGAGACATGGGCATCAAGGACGACGCCGTTGAGGTGCGCGCGCAGGGGTGGCGGACTCTCGCGGCGCTGCACGGCACCATCGAGGCAGCACTGGAGAAGGCGTTGCAATCGGCCGCGGATCTTTCGGTGGTCGAGTACACGGTGCTCGACGCGCTGAGCCGTCAGGACGGCTGGCACATGCGGATGCAGCAGCTCGCCAGGGCCACAGCACTATCCAGCAGCGCCACGACGCGCCTGGTGAACCGGCTCGAGGACCGCGCACTGCTGACCAGGATCCTGTGCGCCGACGATCGGCGCGGAATCTACACGGAACTCACTGCAGCGGGTCAAAAGTTGCTGCTCGCGGCCAGGCCCGTGCATGACGAAACCCTGGCGGAGTCTCTGGCTGCTGCGGAGTCGGTGCCCGAGCTTGAACCACTAGTGAAGGCGTTGGGGGCGCCGCAGGGGGCCTGAGGCCTTGCCTTGTTTCGTGGGCCGCGCAGCGTTGGTTGGGCGTGCCGTGGGCGCGCCTTGCGGCGGCTTAGACCTTCTTGACCACGCTGGACTTGAGCTGCATGGGACCGAAGCCGTCCACCTTGCAGTCGATGTCGTGATCCCCCACGCCGTTCACGAGGCGGATGTTGCGGACCTTGGTTCCAACCTTGATTGCCGTGGCGCTCCCCTTGACCTTGAGGTCCTTGATCACAGTCACGGTATCCCCGTCTGCGAGGACATTGCCCACAGCGTCCTTGATTTCCGTTGACTCGGCTTCTGCTTCATCAGCCGCGGCCGGCGACCACTCGTGGGCGCACTCGGGGCAGACAAGCAAGGCACCCATCTCGTAGGTGTATTCGCTGTCGCATTCGGGACAAGGGGGAAGGGTTTCGCTCACCGTCCAATGATAGACGGAGAGCGGGGTCGGATTCTGCCGGATCATTCTCTACGCCGAAGTTGCCGCGCCTATGATTCCGCGGATCCGTAATTTATCCATTCGAATGATTGCGCAGAATCCAACGTCCTAGCCGCCACATCAGGCCCTTAAGCGCAAGAGTCCCGGGAACCATACGGTTCCCGGGACTCTGCGTACCTTGCGGTCGGGCTGACAGGATTTGAACCTGCGACCCCTTGACCCCCAGTAACGAGGCCACTATATCCCCGGCCCTCTCAGGGATTCCCATAGCGGCTTCCACCCTTATATATAGAGGGATGCCGATTCCACTGGTGTCCCCAACAAACCGAGACGATCCAGCGGTGTGCACACACATCTGTGCACACTGCTGGCTCCCAGACCTAAGGAGCACGCAATGCCCAGGCCACCGCTGGAAGTCGGGAAATATGGAAAGATCTCAACGTCGGAAACCAACGGGGTATACACATCACGTGCGCGCCTAAGATTCTTCAACGGAATGGTCCGTCAAATCTCCGCCACTGGAGCGGACGAAAAGAAGTCAACGGCTGCGCTCAAGAGGAAAATCACGGCGACGCTCCAATCTGCGGGTTCAGAGATTACGGCGCTCAGTCCCATCCGCGAATTGGCCGAACTCTGGTACGCGGACAAACGCGAAGAAGGTCTGGCGCCGAATACAGTCGAGCGGCACCGTCAAATTCTTGATACCTACATCCTGAAGGCAATCGGTGGTCTTCCAGTCCGCGAGGCAACAACGGGCAAGCTCGATCGACTAGTCAAGGAAGTCAGTCGGAGAAACGGTCCCGGCACTGCCAAGCTGGTCAAGAGCGTACTTGCCGGGATGATGGGGCTTGCCACCCGCTACGACGCGCTGGAACACAATCCCGTCGACAACGTTCAAACCCCCAAGCAACCCAGGCCAAATGTGCGTGCACTGAGCCCAGAACAATACGCCGAGTTGCGCGCAATCGCGGTAGAGAAGCTACGACCAGCCACCCGCGAGGAACGCAGAGCCAGGGCGGGAGACGACGGGAGGCGTATGGGTGGGGCGAACCGATCCGGAACTCTCTTGGACGTCATGGACTTCCTCATAGCTACGGGAGTTCGGCCCGCGGAAGCCCTTGCACTAACTTGGGAGAAGGTCACGCTTGACGCTGAGGTGCCGTTCGTTCAGATCGACAGCACCGTTGTAAGACTGCGCGGTCAAGGGTTGATTATTCAGCCGCGGACCAAGACCGGGGACACTCGCCTACTGGCGCTTCCAGAGCACGCCATTTCCATGCTCAATCGAAGGCGCCCCGCGTTGATAGAGGGATCACGGCTGGTGTTCACCTCCGTGCGCGGGACTCTGATCGATCCGGCAACCATGCGGAAGATTTGGCGCGATGTCTTCCGTGAGACCGAGTATTCGTGGGTGACTCAAAAGACGCTACGCAAGACCGTGGCGACCGCCCTCAGTTGGGCACAAAATCCGGGGTTCGCAGCCACTCAGCTCGGTCACACATCGGACGCCATGACTCGGCGCTTCTACATAGAACGCTCGCGCCTCCCTCACGATGCCCGAATGGTTTTGGATGCCTTCGCGGACCCCACCCTATTAATTGGGTCGGATTGAGTTTACGATCGGGGCATGAAACGAATATTGGGGGTAGCCGGCGCTGTGTTGCTGGCAGTTTCGATAGCATCCTGCGGCTCGATTGAGCCGGTTGCCCAGCAAACTCAGTCCGCGCCACCTACTGCGTCACCGAAGCCGACGACCTACTACGGGGAGACGGCAACCGCTATCGCCGCGCTCATCCCAGACTGCACGGACATCAAGCCCGGCGACGTGGCGAAGGGTGGGCCAGATCTGACTTCAATAGGAACGTGTGTTCTGGGGGGCCGCACAGTGGACGTTTACAGTTGGGCCGACCGCAGCGCCGAGGTAAGCATGGGAAACGTCCTCCAGGCCAACAAGGAGGCCGTCACATATGCCAGCGGCACAGGGTGGTCCGCGTTTGTCAGACGCGACATGACTTTTCAATGGCAGCTCACCAATCAGGCAGACAAGCTGTTAGCTGCCGCTTGGAACCACGCCACGCCTGCCGCTCCGGATCTTCCAGGGGAGCTTGAGGTATCAAAGAAGCTAGTTGACGCCTTGGGCGGGCAAGTAAATCAGTACCAGCCCTAGCCGGTGGTCTACCGTTGACCAACCTGCAACTATATGCGCTTGGCCGCAATCCTATGCGCCACGGCATCTGTCCAAGCTAACAAGGACGTGGTCCAGGATTATTCCCCCACAATGGCCCAGATTTCATGAACGCAGTCGGGATCGTCCGCAATATGGGTCCAACCATTCCTGATAAGCAAGCTCTTGCAGCGCTCGTTACGTCCGTGCACTTCGGCTCTCATCACGATTTTCGAAGTCCTGGACTGGGCGTGGCTTTCCAGCACGATTTCGTCCCAGATCCGGTCAAGAGTTGCTTGCCCTTGACCGGATCCCCAGAGATCACGGTGTGTGGCGAGGAGGTAGAGCTTCACGCTATGAACGCCGTTTGGATTCCACGTGGTCGTGTAGCAACCCACTGACTCTATGACTTTTCGATGGTCATCCCATCGGAGAGTTAGTCGCTCAGGGCGTGTCAGCCTTGGCTCAAGAATTCGTACCAAGCTCTGGACGCGGGAAGACCAGACTTCGCCTCCGGGGCGTCCGGACCGAATGAGCTTCTTGAGTCTGCGATACGGGCTAGGGGCGCATACAAAGCGTTGAAGGTACTGCCGATGTTCAAAGTCGGCCTCAACCCACTCTGACACTCAGCGCTTGGGCAGTTTGTAAGAAGGCTTTAGAGCGAGTGCCTTTGCAAGAATCTTCGGATCATCAAGTACGGCATCGACTCGGCTGACGTAGTCAGCAAATGTTTCCTTGCGGAGAACCGGACGCGCTAACAAGGTAAGCCATGCGAAACGACGAGAAGAGGCATGCTTCGCACCCGCGCGACCATATGCATGTGCAGTCATGCTGACTCCTCCTTACGTCCATCGCTTCTAATTCAGCCAACTGTATCGCGATTACACCAATGTAAACCATTCCTGTGAAGTGGATCATCTTCCGAAGCCTGTGCCATCCTCAGACGGCGGAGGCAAAGATCTAACGGGACGGGCGCCTACTGGCGTCCTGATTCGCCGCGGTGATAGCCGCTGACGCTGCACTGACTGCGACGGACTTCACTACGGCTTGTACTTCCTCCCCCGTGAAGGGGTTCTGCACCGTGACGGAGACGTTTACGGCCTGCCCCTGTGGTGGTAGCTGGCCAGTAGCGTTCATGTAATTCAGGTTCGACAGTCCGATTGACTCCGCAGAAGCCCGCTTGACCACGAACTCCTTGGGCGTCAACCATGCCGGGACGGTGTCAGTGCCGCTTGGACCGCCCGGGAACCCGCCCGATGCGAGGTAGTTGACCATGCCTCCCTGAGCACGTGCGATCCACATCGAACCACCCGTAGCCGTCCCGACGCCGCCATTGCCAGGCGCTTCCGCTACCCCAGGCGTCGAAACGTACGTCGATTGTTCTCCGGTAACCGGGTCAGTGCGCGTACCCAGCGTGTCCGCGGTTTTCTGTGTGGACTCGCGGGTAATCAGATCAATGGTTTTGCCGTGTATCGCGTCCACATGGGCTTGGAACGC
This sequence comes from Arthrobacter methylotrophus, assembly GCF_039539965.1. Taxonomy (NCBI): domain Bacteria; kingdom Bacillati; phylum Actinomycetota; class Actinomycetes; order Micrococcales; family Micrococcaceae; genus Arthrobacter; species Arthrobacter methylotrophus. Next base: position 2,803,128 of record NZ_BAABED010000001.1, read on the forward strand.
GGCAATGTCGGCCTCAGCCTTCGCCTTGTCGATTTGAAGCTTCGTGGGCGGAACCGACGCCGGGATCGTCAACAGTTTGTCCACGTAAGCGGTGACAGCATCCTTGTCCACCCCGTGGGCCACGGCGTTGTCGATGATCTGCTGACGCATCTTTTCCATCTCGGCCTTGGCCTGCCCCGTGGAATCGTTCAGACCGCCATTTGCCTCCACCACGGCCTGAAGCCCGGACACCTGTGAGTTGAGCTGTCCGCGCAGCGCTACCGAAGCAGCGGACATGTCCCCGATGTTCGCGGTTGTGAACTGGACGGTCTTGCCGACCTGGTCCACATGGGTGCCCATGTTGGCGAGTTGTGAGTCGAAGGCGTTCTGCGCCTGCGCGGCCGAGATCGCCTTGCCGTTCAGCCCGTCCAAGGTCATCTTCAACAGCCCGGCGGCGTCGTTCTGCTGGATCATGTTTGCCGTGGTCTGGGCGGTCTGAGCCGCGACATCTTGCTGCGACTTGACGGCGGCTTGATACACCGGAACTGACGAACCGTACTGGGCGGCCTGCTGCTGCAACGCGATCTGCTGGGCTGTCAGCGCGCCCGTGGTGGTGTCCATCGCGGCTTTTTGGTCGATAATCCCCTGCTTATTCTTATCGATTGCCGCGGTCTGGATGCCGAGCTGCCCGGTGACAAGGGCGATGGCGCTGGCAGTCTTTTTCTGGGAGTCTGACATGACCAGATTTGCCGTGCCGCCCGTATGCACCTTTTGGGTGTTGTCCTCCGTGTAGGCGGTACCTTTTTTGACTGCGTCGTTGACGATGTCCTGTGCCCCGGCGACCCCCATGAGCGCGTCTGTCAGGACCGTCTGCGAGACCCCGAGGGTGCGGGCAGCGTCATACGCGCCAGCGTCCGAGAGGGCCTTGGCGGCCTGCGCCCGGACATTGATGCCTAGCTGCTCGTTGTCATCCTTCAGCGCCTGGGTGTAGTCCTGCGTAGACGAGGTGGCTTGCTGCGTTGACGCGGCACTGGCGGCGAAAGCCATACCGACGCCAGCGAGGATCGCGGTGAGGATCCCCACGACGGGTACGGCAAGGTTTATGGCAGTTCCGAAAATGGTCACCTGGAGTGCGGAGAGTGCCGCTGTTTCGCCAAACTTGCCCACGACAGCGCTGGCGATACCGAATGCCGTAGGGATCGTGGCCGCGGTGGACACAAGACCCGCGAGGACGGGCAACGGCAGCGCATTCAGCACGTCCGTAAGCCCGTTCAGGAACCCGAGCACCACTGGGCCGAGTGGGGCGAACGCGGCCAGGATGTGCCCCGCCACGGTGACAAGGTTCTCGATCAACTGCATGGTCGCTGGGAGGTTGTCCCTGGCGTACTGGATGAACTCAGTAAAACCATTTGTGCCCGTGAAGGAAAACAGCCAAGTGACGAACTTCTCTAGTTGGACCGCTCCGTCTTGGATCAGCGGGTTCATCTGCTGTAGCCCCGACAGAACACCGCGTAGTGCCGTGTCGCCCATGTGCCCCAGCTCGGCAGCGCCCTCTGAAAGCATCTGGTTCAGGAACGGCATCGACACGTTGATGTCCGCGACGATGCTGTTGAATGAGCCGAGCATGGCGTTGGCCGAACTGGTGGACAGTTGGTCAAGGTCGCTCTTGAGGTTCCCTAGGCCGGCAGCGTACTGATTGCCAACTGCAGTGCCGTCCGCCATTTCCTTTTTGATGCCCATGATCGCGGCGACACCGCCAGCGGCCATGCCACCGAACGCCACGCCGAGACCAACAGCGGCAGCGGAGATAGCAGCCACCGGACCCAGCAACGCCGGGGCAAGGGCGATAAACACACCAAGGGCGGAGATGTTACCCTGCTGCGCCTGCCCTGCCCTCTTCGCGGACTCGGCCTGCTTGTCATCGGACTTCGAAACAACCTCGTTGGCTGCCGCCTCTTCGAGGGACTTCCGGACAGCCTCGGCCTTCGCCTTATTCAGGGCATCGGTCGCGGCGAGAAGCTTTATCTCGGACGCTTCGGCGTTCCGGTCGGCCCTAGCGGCTGCTTCCGTGGCGGCGGTGACTTGCAAGTCGGTGCGGCCACGCTTCTCCATGACAGCAGCAAGGCGCTCGTTGGCAACATACGCTACGGAGGCGGTGTTGGCGGCTTGCCGGGTCGCTGTTTCGAGGCGCTGCTCCGCGATGGCAACCGAGTCCAGCTTCGCCACGGCCTCGGCGACATTCGCGTCAACCTTGATCTTCGGATCAAGGGCGCCGACATCCCGAGACTCCGCTTTGACTTGGGCTACAGCACGGTCCCACTGAGACAGATCAAGGGTGAGTTTCGCGTCTATGGATCCGGTGGTTGTTACAGGTTCGCCCACTTTTGTGGTCCTTCCAGGAAAGCGAAAAGCCGAGAAGACGCACCCGTGAATGGGTTTCGTCTCGCTCGGCTACCTCCTGGATAGATCCGTTCAACCTCCGACTACGCGCGGGTCAGGCTCCTGGCCATTCCCGCCGGCATTGGTCTAGCTGCGGCTTATTGAATTGGGTTTGTGGGGCGCTCGGCGCCTATTTCTCTGCTGCCTGCTGCTGGCCGAGCAACTCGGAAAGCCTGCCCTCTCGCCGGGCTGCGACGATCTGCTCGGGTGTCATGGCCTTCAACTGGGCCTTGGTGACCTGCTCGGCCATTACTCGCCCCAGGCCTCGGCGCGGCTGATCTTCGTCAGTTGCGCGCGCTTGACCTCGTCATCGGCAAATGGTTGGTCCTTGGCGAAAACTGCGCCGCTTGTGTTCCGGTAGAAATACAGGTTCGTCGGCGTCTCAATAGGGGCGTCCACGGCTGCGAGCGCGGCGTAAATATCACCCTCGGCCCCAGGGTTGACCTTCGGATCGTGAAGCACCTCGGCGCGGTTCAAGACACCCAGCAAAGAGTTGATGTGGTGATCCGCGTTTACACGCTCGACGTGGCGCATACCGGCGATCACCTTCCCATCAAAGCCCAGACCCACGCGGCCATGCTCAGCCGGCGGCGCAACAGGATACTTGTGCTCGGGAATGTCCAAGGATTTGGCCCTATCCACCCAGCCAGTCACAAGTGCGTTACGGTCCCCCACAGCGGACACAAACGCCGTGATGGATTCCTCCACCTTGCGGAGCAGCCCGGCGAGTTGTTCCCCGCCGTCCGTCGCGTGCTGCTCAATCTCAGCCCGCAAAGCCTCACAGTCCCGCAGCCTAGCTGCTTCACGGGTCTTCGCGGCCTTGCGGCGGGTAGCCTCGGCGCGGAGCTTGGCAAAACGGCTCAAAGACTCCTGCGCGACGATCTGTTCCGCCGTCACCGTCTCGTCACCGCTGGCCACGGCTTCCTCAAGCCTGGCAATCAAAGCCTGAGCATCGTCAGCAGCAGCCTGCGCGGCAGCAACATCGTCATCAGTCACAGGGGCATCCGCCTGTTCGGTTGTGTTCTCGGCCATCAGGCCACCTCTCCAAGGTCATAAAAGCGGTATCGGTCCAGGTCAGCCTCAGCGATCAACCACTGGGATCCGTGTTTCAGGGCTGACAGCCGGCCCTGCCCGCACGCCTTCCGGATAGCCCGGTCGGTGCACTGGAGCAGGGCCGCTGCCTCACGGCATGTAAGCCATGAACCACCCTTCATGCTTTCCATGGTGCGCTTTTCACCAAACACGGTTCCGTTCGCGGAACTGGTCTGTTCCTCACGGGCCGCAGCAGCATTCAGCGCGTGCAAAACGTTCATAACCGGCTCGGACACCCTGCCGCCGGCGTTCCGCTGGACAGACTCACTCAGCCCCACCACAAGGATCCGCAACACCCGGTCAGCGACCTCGGGAGGCACCACCACAGACCCGTCAGGACGGACCAGATGCGCGAAACTCGCATCAGCCGGCGTCACCATCCCGAACCCTTCTCCTGCCCGCGAGGCCACGTCATGAACGAATCATGGAACATCACGGGGCGGGCCGCGATGGGCACCCTCAAGCCGCTCACGGTGGTCACAAACGCATCCGGATCCAGAGGACGTACTTCCACGGGGCGATGCCTCACAGCACCCTCCAAACTCAGCGAAGAAACAGCCTGCATCAGAGCCATTGCCAAGTCATCATGACCAGCCCGCTCCGGGACAGCGATCCGCATACTGCCGGACGGTAACTGCTCAAACTCCAGCGCCCGCAACTGCTTCAACAACTCAGGCTCACGCGGCAACACCAAACGGTTCTGCTGCAACAAACCCTTGATCATCGAAAAGCCAGACTGCTTCCGCCGCACATCCGTCACCACCGACGCAACGTTCATATCCCGCCGCGCCTCGCCGGAACGCCGACGCAACTCCGTAGTAGGGAACGCACCGACGCCGTTCGTTTCCGACGCCAGCACCCGAATGTAGTACTTGCCCGCAGTCTCCACCACACGCTCGATGAACTGCCCATACGGCCAGTTATGCCTGACCTCCAGCCACGGAATGAAGAAAGCCAACCGGTCACCAAGCATCTCGTGATTCGCGCCGTGATCCTCCAGCACAGACACCAAGGCCAGGGCGTTGGCGTCCTGCGCGAAACCCCAGTCAACCCCGCCAGCAGCGCAATACGGGCGGTCCAGCCACATCTCCAGATCCTCCGGGGCGCACATCTCATAACTCGCCACAGCGGCCATGATTTCCTGCTCCGAAAAATAAGCCCCAGCCGCATCAGTCCACTCCGCCAGATACTCGCGCCTGAAATAGTCCGCGGGCTCACGGCTCTGAATATCGTCCAGGAGCGACTGATCCACGTTCGGGCTGATCGAAGACGGCCAATGCCACGCCGCAACCTTCGAATCCGGCGCCAGCATGCCCCGATTCCACAACGCCCGGAAGAAATGCGACGAATCACCCCACGGCGTAGAAGTCAGAATCACCTTCGAACCAGGGCGGGCAATAATCGCAGGCTCAGCCGAACGCCAGATGTCCGGATCGATGAACGCCGCCTCATCCAAGATCAACACATCCACCGGCCAGCCACGAATCTGCCGCTGAGACGCCGGCACGCTGATGATCCGCGAACCATTCGAAAGCGTCAAAAGAGACTTCGAATCATCCAACACCGAACCGCCAAGGACAGACGAGCCCGTAGCCAAGGCCGTGCACTCCTCCAACAAGCGCCGGGACGCAACCTCACCCGCAGACACCAGCAGCACAGTGATGTTCCGCCTCGTCGTGGCCTCAAACAGGGCCAGCGAAGACAGGATCGTGGACTTGCCGACCTGCCGGCCCGCACAAATGACCCTGTAACGGGCGTCAGACCGGGCCACCTCCAACTGATGAGGCCACAACGGGCGCCCCAGCACCTGCTCAGCAAAAGCTCCCGGATCCGTAGCCGGGTGATACTCAACCGTCTTAGCCATCGACAATGTCCGTCCTGATCGTGCGTTCCATGTCAGCCCGCATGCGTGTCAGCTCGGTCGCCGCATCAGCCTGCTTGGACTGCGCAACATCCTTACCGAGACGGGCCGCGGACATCGGGTCAAGGCCCAGTCTGGACCGGTGATTCTGGGCTGTGGTCTCCCACTTCCGGAGCAACTCCAGCGGAGATGTCTGCCCCTGCTTCGAGGAAGCAGCCTGCTCGATCGGCATGGTGTCCACCCACTGACTGATCAGCGCGCACTTCGCCTCAGCCACCGCCCACGCCTGGACCGCAGACGCGTAGCGGGGTGCCCGCAAGTACCCCACCGCGTCATCAGCCAGCAGCTCGACCGCGAGCGCCTGCGCGATCGGATCAACCTTCCGTGACTGGGCGCCATGCTTCACCGCCAGCTCATTACCGGCCTGGAACGGGAGCCGCTGCCCCTCAAACGCCGGCACCCACGCCTCAGACATTCGGCCACCCCGCAGGATAGACCCGCGCCCACGCCTCAGGCGCCGGGCCAACAGTCCAGTCCTCAGGCCAACCCAGCCGCAACCAGCGCACCGCCGTGGCCGACAGCACAGCGTCGTCCCCCACCACATCCCTGGCCGTCAGGATCATCTGCGCATACTCGGGATCCACAATGAACGTTCCGCGCTGGCCGGTTGAATTGACCGTCGCCCGCAGAACGCCCGCGCCCTGCGTGTCAGCAGGCAGCCCGAAGGATACCGGGTCGCCAAGCCCTGTCAGGTAGTGGACCTTGTAAGTTTCCTCGGTCATGGTTCCGCCCTGTAAACGTCCGCGGCGTGCCCGTCCAAGCCCTTGTTCAGCCCGAGCGACTCCAGCGCCTCTGTGATCGCGAGCCCCGCATCATTGGCAGCCTCGGAGGTGATGCCGTGGCGTACCTCGATGTCCTCCAGCGCGTTCACAGCACCACCGAGGCCCCATGCAGCAGCCCAGCCCCGTAGCGCGTCAGAGGCGCTCATTCGGCGTCTCCACGGCTAGGGCGTGGGTCCAAGATGCGAGGCGAACAGAGGCCGCGTGCCACGAGTGACCGCGCGAGCCGTTCAAGCTCCCGCGCCGTGTAGAGCGTGGCCTGCTCGGGTAGCTGCTTTATGCGCCGCTTAGACATTGATGCACTTCTCCCCTGCAAATACGCTCAACTGAACCGCTGAGCCCCTTGACTCGATATCAAGGTTTCCGCCTCTGACCTGCGCTTTTACCCCTGTGTGTGCAGACGTGAGTGCAGTTGCTTGGCGAACCGATGGCGCCGAAACCGCTACGGACTCTCGCGCGGGGTTTGAGCCGAAGCCAGGGACGGCGCGGCCAGACGGGCTGGCGCTCACATTCCTAGTCATTGGCGTTCTCTTTCTGCTGGCTGAGTTGTTCGCATCGGCGCTGCCAGAGGGCGGCATTGCGCTGGGCGTTGAGGTATTTCTGGCGGTAGATCTCTGCGGCGGCATCCGAAGGCCACTGTTCGATTTGTCTGGGCGTGTAGTCGTAAGCCACGGTTAGCGGTTCCTGTTTCTTGAGCGGTCGGCACGGGAAGCGGCACGGTTGCCGGTGCTGTCGGTGTAGGTGATTGTTCGTCCGTTGTGTGATTCTGGGACGTTCTTGGAGGCTAGGAGTTGCTGGTGAAGCCTCGCGGAAAGTTCCTTGTAGTAGCGGAGCTGGTTGGTCAGGTACTCGATGCGCTGGGCATCCGTGAGAGCCTCCGTCATGCCGCTTCTCCCTCGCCCCGAAGGCCAAGCGTTCCTTGTTCCTCAGGAACGGTCGAGGCACGGAGAACACCCTCTGTTCCTGTTCCCCTACCCTGTGTCTCAGGAACGGGGAACGCATCCCGAAGGACCTTCAAGGCTAGGGTTGCCCGATTGGTTCCCCAGCCGAGACGTTCTTTCACATCTCGAACGGATACAGGTGGGGGGACAAGAGCTTTAAGCGCGGCGATGTCGATGGCAGGTGCGGCAGCGGGGGTTCGTTCTCCACCCTCAGGAGCAAAGACAGTGAAGCTTGAATCCGGGAACATCTTGAACGTGCCAGCCAAAGGTTCCTTGTCGCCGGTCGGTGACGTTTCCCGTAGCCCTCCGTGACGGTCCTTCTTGATGTTTAGATAGCAGGAGCCTCCGCTGCCGGGAGTGAACTGTTCCTTGACCGTTACTCGGAGCATCACTCCACCGGTTGACCTGGCCTTGGCTCCTGTCCCGGTGGGACCCTGAGCCTTGGAATCAGGGTTCTTGGCAACGTGGTCGATTGAGATCACACATGCACCAGACATTGCCAACGGTTTTAGGATGTAGGCATGGGCGATGGTGAAGTCATCAGGGCTATTGCTGTTGAGGTTCATCATTGGCAGCAACTCACCGATGCTGTCTACTACGACAGTGCAGGGTCGCCATGCTTTGAGATCCGCGATGGTGGCCAGGAGGTCGGCTCGGTCCTCGGGTTCCTTGTATCGGAACTTGTCCAGGTCACTTAGGGTTTCGGGTGCTACTCCAAGGTCAAGAAGCCTGGAGACGATGGACTGCATCCCGTTGTGGTCCAGATCCAGGATCGCCGCCTTGCCGCCTCCGTTTAGAGTGGCAGCAGTGGCCGCGAGTGCAACGAATGTTTTGCCGGATTCGGGTTCTCCAAAGAGGCTGTTGACCTGCCCTCTGTAGAACAGTGCATTTCCGTCGTTGCGATACAACACGTTTGGCTTGGGTGCCGGGGGGAGGTCGCCGGATAGCAGTCCTGCCACGTCCCCATATGCGACGCCTATAGTGTTCCTCGTTCCTGACATAGGGGGTAGGGGAACAGGAACGCTGCGGTGGACGAGGTCCTGGGGTTGATACTCGGACTCGGTGAGGGGTGCGAAAGAGCTGTTCATGCGGCGGCTGCGTCCGGGCTGAGAGCCAGCATCCATTCCGCTATGACGGTCGGGTCGGTTGCTTCAACCTGGACAATCAAATCAGCCCGCATCCAGCCCAGTTCACCTGATGGCTTGTATTTGTGGACGATGAGTCGGACGTTTGCGCCTGCGGGAAGCGTTTGGAGCGCCCAACGCATTTGGCGGTCCAGTTCGGTGAAGTCGTAGGTGGATCGGTCGGCAGGGTAGTCTGCCAGGTCAATGCGAAACACGGGGTTCGCGAGCATAGGGGGTTGTCCTAGAGGTCTGGTGTGGACGTTCGGGGTTGGTGCCTTGGTGTGCCGGCCCGCGCTTGCTCAAGGTCGCGGGCCGGCTGATTTTCATGCTTTGTGGGCTGGTTCGAGTTCTCCCATGAGTTCCAGGAGCCCTGTGAGGTTCCGGTGAAGCTCTTTGGCTTTGTCGATGGGAATCGAAATCATCGTCTTGTCGTCGTTGAGGGTGATCGTTGCCATAATTCCCTTGTCGTAGTGCCACCTAGCCCATGCGTGATCGTTTCCGGGGCCTTCCCAAAGGGGTTCGGTGTTGTCGAAGCACAGCTCGTACCCTTCAGGGACGGTGGACTGTTCTTCGTGGACTTCCGGATCGAGTTCGGTTACGATGATGTGAGTGGGCATGGCGAGACCTAATTTCTTGTTTGGTTGATCGATTTGCTTAGCGGTTCCGGTTATCACTTGACAGAGTGATCAGTCCGGGACCGCTTCTTGTTTAACCCGCATGGGCTAAATCCTGTAGGGGTTTCGCGCTTCTACAATGGCGTCGGTCAGGGGCCCTTTGTGACTAGTTCCCCGCCAGTACCCGCTTGACCATGCCGCTGCGGCAGTCTGTGGGAGGGCATCAAGTGCCAAGAGCACATCGGTAAGGGCGTACACCTGTTGGGAGCCGTCTTCCAACGCAATGAGCACCTGGTCCGGGCCGATCAGATCGAAACTGATCGGGGCTGTGCCTGTGGTGCTCCTGACGGTCGCAGTCATTAGGCCGCGCCAGATTCCAAAGCGCCGGCGTCCAGTATTTGGTTGATGACGCGGGTGCTGATGAGGATGCGGTTCCCGATCCGGATTGATGGGATTTCGCCCCGATTGACTGCTTCATATGTCTGCCGAAGTCCAACCCCTAACACCTTGGACAGTTCGGGAACGGTCATGGTCGGTTTTGCCAAGGCCAAATCGGCGCTATTGCCGTTCGGGTGCGCCATCTAAGCCACGTCCTTATCTAGCTGAAGCTGCTCCCACGTCAGCACATCGACGATTCGGTAGCGGACATGCTTGCCGATTCGCATTGCTCGCGGGCCTTTGTGCTGAGAGCGCCATCCGTAGATGGAGCTCAAAGGCACACCGAGCCGAAGAGCGAGATCCTGGGGGGTCATGTGTCGCTGGTCGCCGGCGCTGGTCTCGATAGAGTCCACCTCTTCTCCTTTCCGCATTTTGCGGTATCCATACTCAAATACTAGGTAACGGAAAACGACGTGTCAAGTACCGCAAATTTCGGTACAGTGGACCCATGAGCAAAGAACTTACACCGGATCAACTCGTGGGAGCCGCGATCCAAAGTCGCCGCGTGACTTACGGCGCGAGCCAAGGTTCGTTTGTCGAGAGACTGCGGGACCGCGGCCTTAACTGGTCGCAAGGAACTCTTTCGAGGGTTGAACTGGGGGACCGACCCGTGCGCTTGGTTGAGGCCGCGGTTGTAGCCGAAGTGCTGGGGGTTGGGCTTGACGTCCTGCTCCGAGAGGGGGCTTCAACTGAAGATAAACTCCGAAAGGCCCAGGCCGACCTCGTGGAATCCATCATCGGCATCCAGCAATCGGTTACGTGGATGAACGCCCGACTCATGGACGTTGAGGAGATGCTGGAGCTTGCACCGGACTCGATTCAAGCCCTCGGAAACGAAAAGAGGTCTGCCCCCGCCAGCCCGAGCGCGTTCCTCGACTGGCTCCTGGAGTCCCTAGACGACATCAAATTCGAAGGGCCGTCTTTCGCGAAAGATCGCCGGACAAGTGAGGCCATACTGACCATTGCCGATACAGCAGTTGCTCACTCTATAGCCCTATTTACGGGGCCCGAGGATGACGACTGGGAACTCTTGAGATCCCCGAAATTCACAACAGAAATGTCTGGGCCCTCCGAGACTGAGAGGAAATCGAATGGCAAATGACGTGTTTCGGCGCTGCGGGTGCCGGGATGAGAACAAGAAGCAGCTAGGGGGCCGCTGCCCACATCTTGCGACCGATCCAAAGCATGGATCCTGGGGTTACTACGTGGCCGGCGGCGTGAACGCAGCCACCGGCAAACGGCAGCAGTTCCGCAAGACGGGCTTTCCGACTCAGAAGGCCGCACGGGAGGCCCGCAACAAGGTCGCCGTGAAAGTGGACCAGGGCACTTACGTGCCGCCGTCCAAGGAAACCTATGGCGAGTATCTGGACAAGTGGCTTCCCCGCCACGCTGCCACCGGCAAGGGCCTGAAACCGACGACCATGGATAACTACGAGCGGTATATCAGGAATGATATAAAGCCCTCTGCGCTGTCCAGAATGCTCCTGACGGACATCCGGCGCTATCACCTGAATGAGTTCCTCAGCGGGCTGTCTGAGGCCGGAAGAGGGGCTATCACGGTGCGGCGCATCGCGGCAGTTCTGCAAGGCTCGCTGAGGGCCGCGGCGAGGTCGCACCGCATCGACCACAACCCTGCCACCGAGCTTGAGTTGCCGACTGCCGAGAAGCACAAAGTATCCGTATGGGAGCCTGCACAGGTCGGCGCGTTCCTTGATGTCGCGTCCGAGCACCGGCTGGGCGCTCTGTTCGAACTGGCCATGTTCACCGGCATGCGCCGCGGTGAGCTGATCGGCCTTCGGTGGACAGACATCGACCTCGCTAAGCGCGTCATCACGATACGGAACAACAGAGTTCAAGCCGCTGGCAGGATCCTGGATCAGGGCACGAAGACCGACGCGGGCGAGCGATACGTCGATTTGGACGATCGTTCTACTGGGGCGCTGATCGGCTGGCAGATCCAGCAGGCTGCGGAGCGGGAAGCCGGGCAGGAGGCTTATGAGGTGTCAGGGTACGTGTTCACCATGGAGGACGGGCGCCCGCTGAAACCGCAGTACGCGACCAGACTCTTTGAGAGCCTCCGAGTAAAGGCGGGCCTGCCCAAGCTGACGTTCCACGGGCAGCGCCATGAACACGCTTCATTGATGATCGCCGCAGAGGTAGACATCGCCGTCGTGTCCAAGCGCCTGGGTCACAGCTCGATCAGCATCACGTCAGATATCTACGGGCATCTGATCGGGTCCGCTTCACGTAATGCAGCAGAGAATGCGGCTGCCCTGGTGCCGGCAAAAAAGGCCCGTGCACACACACTGCACTCACAAGCCCCAATTTCGGCTTGAGGGCAAAAGAAAAACCGCCCCACCACCGGGTTACTTCCCAGTGATAGAGCGGTTTTCATCGGTCGGGCTGACAGGATTTGAACCTGCGACCCCTTGACCCCCAGTCAAGTGCGCTACCAAGCTGCGCTACAGCCCGTCAGTTCCGCCGTTCTCCGCTTAGGTTTTCACCTAAGCAGTCCGGCCGAACCACCTCAAAAAGCTTACACGATCTTCGAGGCCCTCGATGACACCTTGACGGGTGTCATCTGTGATGCGCGTCTCAATTAGCGCTTCTTGCCGCGCTTTTCACGGACGCGCATGTTGACCTCGATCGGCGTGCCCTCGAAGCCAAAGGTTTCGCGGAGCCTGCGGGTGATGAATCGACGGTATCCGGGGTCCAGGAAGCCCGTGGTGAACAACACGAACTTCGGCGGACGGCTGGATGCCTGGGTGCCGAACAGGATGCGCGGCTGCTTACCGCCGCGGACCGGGTGCGGGTGGGCAGCCACGAGCTCGCCCAGGAACGCGTTGAGGCGTCCTGTGGGGATGCGCTTGTCCCAGCTCTCCAAGGCCACGTCCAGCGCAGGAACCAGCCGGTCCTTGTGCCATCCGGTCTTGGCGGAAATGTTGACGCGCGGAGCCCACTCGACGTGTGCCAGGTCCTGATCGATTTCGCGTTCAAGGTAGCGGCGGCGTTCGTCGTCGAGCAGGTCCCACTTGTTGAACGCAAGGACCAACGCGCGGCCCGATTCAATGGCGAGCTGCAGGATGCGCACGTCCTGTTCGCTGAGGACTTCGTCCACGGCGAGGAGCACGACGGCGACCTCCGCCTTTTCGAGCGCGGCCTGCGTACGCAGGGAAGCGTAGAAGTCCGCGCCCTGGGCCATGTGCTGACGGCGTCGAATGCCTGCGGTGTCCACGAAACGCCACGTGCGGCCGCCGAGTTCGATGAACTCGTCTACCGGGTCGCGGGTGGTTCCGGCGAGGGTGTCGACAACAACGCGCTCGGAGCCGGCCAGCTTGTTCAGCAAAGAAGACTTGCCGACGTTCGGACGGCCGATGAGGGCGATGCGCCGGGGGCCGCCGGAGCGCTCGACACCTTCCACCGTGGAGAACTCGGGCAGGGTGTCCATGACATGGTCCAGGAGGTCGGCAACGCCGCGGCCGTGGAGGGCGGACACAGGGTATGGCTCACCGAAGCCAAGGCCCCAGAGCGCAGCCGAGTCAGCTTCCTGCGCAAAGTCGTCAACCTTGTTGGCCACCATGATGACCGGTTTCTTCGACTTGCGCAGCATCTTCATGACGCCCTCGTCCGTGGCAGTAGCGCCAACAGCGGAGTCCACCACGAAGAGCACTGCGTCGGCCAGTTCCACGGCCATCTCGGCCTGCTCGGCGACGCGGGCATGGATGCCCCTCGCGTCGTGCTCCCAGCCACCGGTGTCCACCAGCGTGAAGTTGCGGCCGTTCCAGTGTGCCGAGTACATGACGCGGTCGCGGGTAACGCCCGGGGTGTCCTCGACGACGGCTTCGCGGCGGCCAAGGATACGGTTCACCAGCGTGGATTTGCCGACGTTCGGGCGACCAATGATGGCCAGGACCGGGTCAAGCTTGAGGGGACCTTCCTCGCCTTCGTCGTCGTACAGCCCGCTCAGCAGAGCGGCATCGTCCTCGTCGAGGTCATAGTCTGCCAGACCCGCCCGGAGGGAGGCGGCACGGAGTTCGGCTTCTTCGTCGTCCAGGGCGGCGAGGTTCTCAGCCACCTGGTCGGTGCCGGTGGGCGTGTATTCGTCGTCGCCGGCTCCGATGTTGCCGGATTTTTGAGTCGTATCGCTCATTGCACTTTCCTTCGTGGTGATCTGCCGGCGTCCCGGCTACTTCTTCTTGGCGGTGCTGCATTGGCTGTGGTGCTGCATTGGCTGTGGGCCGGTCCTCTAGTCCCACGGGAGGGACTGACCGGTGGTCTTGACGGCATCCTGGACGTGTCCAGCCAGCGCAGCGCGGATCTCCGCGGCCGCCCTGTCCATTGAAACACGCCCGGACTCGCCATCTCTGCGGGTCACACTGAAGGGGGCTCCGAAATTGACGTGAAGGTGGCGGCGCAAACGCGGAATGGAATCACGGTGTTCGCCTCCAGTTCGTGTCCCGAGAACCGCCACGGGAATAACTGTTGCTTCGGACATCAGGGCGAGCCAGGCGACGCCGTTGCTGATGCTGCCAGCGGTCCCGCTCCCCCGCGTTCCCTCCGGGAGAATCCCGACGCAACGGCCGGCGTCGAGCACTTGCCTCCCACGCTGGAGCGCCCTGCGATCGCCCGAGCGGTCCACCGAAATCTGGCCTGAGGCACGCAGCACCGTTCCAAGGAAACCCTTGAACATCTCCTTCTTGACCAGGATGTGCATGGGCCGCGGGGCGGCGCCGAACATCACCGGCCCATCTAGGAAGCTGATGTGGTTGCCCGCGAAAATGACCGGACCCGATTTGGGAACGTTCGAGCGCCCGGTCACCGTGGTCCGGAACAGGACATGGTCCACCAGCCAGCCGACGGGCCGGCTCCAGACCATGGTCCAGCGTGCCGGAATTCGGGTTTCAGTCACCGTAGATGACCTTGCCTACAATGCTCAGGGCCGTTTCGACCGTCTCGTCGAAGTCCAGGTCGGAAGAATCCAGGGTGACGACGCCGTCGGCCGCTTGGGTGAAGTTCACCACTGTGGAGTCCTTCGCATCGCGGTGGATTACTTGGGCGGCGAGCTGCTCTTTGCTCTGGGTCCCGCCCAGCTGAAGGCCGCGGCGGCGCAGCCGGGCTTCCTCGCTTGCGGTCAGCAGCATCCGGATTTCCGCATTGGGCGCGACGACGGTGGTGATGTCCCGCCCTTCCACCACCATGCGGCGGTGGTGCTGGTCGATCAGTTGCCGCTGGCGTCGGATGAGTTCATTGCGGGCCCCCAAGGTGGTTGCCACCGCACTTACGGAAGAGGAGATCCTGGGCTCGCGGATTTCTTCCGTGATGTCCACGCCGGCAACACTGACATATTCGGCGTTGGCGCTGGTACTCAATTCCAGCGGCAGATCCTTTGAGGCTTGCTCGACGGCGGCGCCGTCTGTGAGGTCGATGCCGGTCTTGAGGCAGTACCAGGTCAACGCACGGTACATGGCCCCTGTGTCCAGGTAGGCGAGCTTCAAGCGTCGGGCCACTTCCTTGCTGACGCTGGACTTACCGGAGCCGGATGGGCCGTCGATGGCGACGACGAGCGGCTTGCCCGGACGTACTACGGTCTCCGGGCCGAAAAGGTCACGTGTCATTACTGCAGTACCCGCCATCCACGGTCGGTCAAGGCTTCAACAAGGACGTCATGCTTGTTGGGCATGACGGAAAGCTCCACCATGCCCACATTCTGCCCGGACGAGTGATCCAGGCGGAGGTCTTCGACGTTGACACCGATCTCACCGATCTCCGTCAACAGCCTGGCGATTTGCCCGGGCCTGTCGTCTACCAGAACTGTAAGCCATGAGTATGCCTGCGGGGGTCCGCCATGCTTTCCCGGAATCTTGGCCTGCCCGGCGTTGCCCTCGCTGATGAGCTGGGCAAGGTCCAGGCGGGCACCAGGAGCCGTGGGATCCTCCAGGGTACTGATCAGGCGATTGAGGTCCTCCCGGACACCATGAAGGATGTCCACCATCTTGGCTGCGTTGTTGCCAAGGATCTGGACCCAGAGGGTGGGATCGCTCGCAGCAATCCTGGTGGTGTCCCGGAGCCCATTGCCAGCCAGGGACAGCGCATGAAGCGGTGTCCCCTGCAGGCGGCTGGCGAGAAGCGATGACATCACCTGGGGCAAATGCGAGACCAAGGCAACGGCTTCATCGTGTTCCTCCGCCGTGAACTGCGAGACGATCGCCCCCAGGTCACCAGCCAACGAACGAGCGGTCTGGAGCGCGTCGGCGCTGGTCTCTTGGGACGGACAAAGCACCCACGGCATGGAGGTGAAGAGTTCGCCGCGGGCAGCAACGGGCCCTGACTTCTCGCGGCCCGCCATCGGGTGCGTCCCGACGTAGCGGGACATGTCCACTCCACGACCCCGGAGATCAGCCTGGATGGCCAGCTTGACGCTGGCAATGTCCACGACGACGGCCTCCGGGTATTCACCCAGGGCACGCTGAACGACGTCGGCCGTGACGTCCGGCGGCGCGGCGACGACAACCAGCTGAGGTGCGCCTTCAAGCTCGGACAGGGGCCGGCCAGCCCCGATGTCCACGGCGACGGCCTGGTTGGTTGGCGAAGGATCTGCGAGGAACACCGGGACGCCCCGGCCGCGCAGGCCGAGGCCGATGCTGGCCCCGAGCAGGCCGGTACCGAAAACGACCACAGGACCGTCAAGGTGGCCCCGGCCGTGCGAGTGGAACGCCGACATGCCTTTACAGTCCCACGGAGGCCAGGAGGTGTCCGACTTCCTGCTTGCCGAGGTTACGGATGCTGCCTTGGCGCTGGTCACCCAGGCCGATGGGGCCGATCTTGACGCGCACGAGCCGCAGCACGGGGAAGCCGACGGCCTCGAACATGCGGCGGACAATGCGGTTCTTACCGGAGTGCAGCACGACCTCGATCAGCACATGGCCCGGGGTGGAATCCACGAGTTTGAAAGAGTCGACTGCTGCAATTCCGTCTTCGAGCTCGATGCCTGCCTTCAGCTTCGCCCCGACGCCCTGCGGGAATGGACCGCGGACCTGCACGAGGTACGTCTTGGGCACCTCATACGACGGGTGCGTCAAACGGTTGGCGAGTTCGCCGTCGTTGGTCAGCAAGAGCAGTCCCTCGGTGGCGACGTCGAGGCGGCCGACGTGGAAGAGTCGCTCACCTTTGTTCTTGGCAGACTTGAGGAAGTCGCTGATGCAGGGACGACCCTCAGGGTCTTCCATCGTGGAGACGACGCCCTTGGGCTTGTTGAACACCATGTAGAGCATGGTGTCATCGAGCTGGATGCGAATGCCATCGACGTGGATCACCGCATTGGTGGGATCCACGCGCATGCCAAGCTCAGTGGTGAGCTGGCCGTTGACCTCGACGCGGCCTTCTTCGATCATTTCCTCGCAAACGCGGCGGGAAGCCACGCCTGCCTGGGCCATGACCTTCTGAAGGCGTACGCCGTCGGCGTCGTGCTGCTCGGACTGAACCACCTCACCGCGGCGGCCGCGAGGCTTGCGGATTGGACCAAGGCTCTGCCCGAAGCGCTCGCTTCCGAAGGCACGGGAAGCATACTGTTTTTTGTTGCCGGCCTTGGGCTTCAACGCGCCGGGCGTGCCCGGGGCCTTGCCGAAGCCGGGCTTGTTGGAACCGGGCTTGCGCGGTGCCTTTGCTGGTTTGGCATCTTCACGGCGCTCGCGGCCGCCGGCCGTGGTGGGGTTGTCCGGATCAAAGGGGCGCTCTTCACGCGGACGAGTTGATTTGAAGGGGCGGTCTCCGCCCGGGGAGAAGCTGCGCTTGCTGCCTCCGGAGGCGCCGCCGGCACGGCTTGCTCCTCCGCGGCCTGCACCGAAGCTGCTGCCTCCCGTGCGGCCTGCGCTACTGCGGCCTGAGTCTTGCGACTCGTTGCGTCCTGAACTGTTTCGTCCCGAACTATTACGTGGTGAACCCTGGCGTCCCGCCTGTGTCATGACCCGTCCTTTTGTTATGGTGGCCGGCTTGTTCCTTCTCAAGATTAGCCAGCCGGGCAGAGAATATCTGCCCAGTGTGAACTCCGCCCGCTACTTACCGGGCGTTGGTAAATCCTTTGCAATATTAAAATTCATTGGGTTGTTTCCCGCGACTACATGCGTTCGGCGTCGAAGAACTCCTCGATGCCCTCCAGCCCCGGAAGGTGGGGGGACAATTGAGGCAGTTCCGCCAACGAGCCAATGCCCATGCGCTCGAGAAAGTACGAGGTGGTCCGGTAAAGGACAGCCCCGGATTCAGGATCGGTACCTGAATCCTCGATCAGGCCGCGTTGGACAAGGGTCCTGACGACCGAATCGACATTGACGCCGCGGATGGCCGACACCCTGGCCCGGGAAACCGGCTGGCGATACGCGATGACCGCCATGGTTTCAAGGGCTGCCTGCGTCAGCCGCGCGGTCTGGCCTTCGAGAACGAACCTGCCCACGACGTCGGCAAATTCCGCCCGTGAATAGATTCGCCACCCTCCGGCAACGTTCCGCAACTCAAAACCCCGGGGTGCAGCGCTGCTACTTACATCGTTCAATTCACCATGCAAGCCATCAGCGTCCCTGCCCGGGGCTTTAACAGTATAGCCGCTGTACTCCCGCTGAAGTCCCGCCAGCAATTCCTCGACGACGGCGACTGTCACGTTGAGCCCGGCGGCGAGCTCATCCGCGGTGGCCGGTTCGTCGATCACCATGAGGACAGCTTCCAATGCCGCACGAGCGCCACCGGGAAGTCCTTCAAGCTCGGCAAGCCCTTCAAGCTCATCCCCGCCTGTTTCTTGCCCGCTCACAACGGCTCGCCTGCCTTCTCGATGCTATCGGTGTCAGTTTGGGCGTTCGCGCCCATCTCAGCAACGGAATCGTACTCATCGCTCAGGCCGTCACTACTCCATCCTTCAGGGCGCCCTGTCCAGCGGACGGTCAGTTCCGCAAGCGGTCCCGGCTGTTCGAAGGCCACCACGCGATCGCGGAACAATTCCAGCAACGCCAGGAACCGGGCCACGACAACCAGTGTGGACTCTGCGTCGGCAATGAGTGCCCTGAAGGACTGTGCCATTCCGCGTTGTAGGCGGTACCCGATGATTTCCGCCTGTTCCTTGACGCTTACCGGCGTGCCGTGGAGATGGTCCAACCCCACTTCTTCGGGCGTCTGGTCCTTCGGCGCCAACGTCTTGGCCGCGAGGGCCGCGAATTGTTCGGGCGTGTGGCGCCAAATCAGCTCAGGCAGCAATGCGGCAAAATGCCCTTCCAGGGCGACTTGCCGAGGGAAGCGCCGGGCTTCGGATTCCAAAGTGCCGGACATCATCGCGGCTACCTGCTTAAAAGCCTTGTACTGCAGGAGCCGGGCAAACAAAAGGTCCCGGGCTTCCAACAGGGCAATGTCTTCGGCATCCTCGACTTCTCCCGCCGGCAACAGCCTCGCAGCTTTCAGGTCCAGGAGGGTCGCAGCGATAACCAGGAATTCGCTGGCTTCGTCCAGCGCCCAATCCTTCCCTAGTTCCTGCAGGCGCCGGATGTACTTGATGAACTCGTCAGTGACGGTGGCCAACGCAACTTCGGTGATGTCCAGCTTGTGCTTGGAGATCAGGCCGAGCAGGAGATCGAACGGGCCGGTGAAGTTGGCCAGCCGGACCTCAAAGCCGGCCTTTCGTCCGGAAGGCGAGGCTCCGGCGTCGTCCGCGTTGCTTGCAGAGGAGTACGACGGCGGGGCGGCGCCCATCAGGGCGGGCGCGGCTTCAGGTGTGAGTGGCTCTGCCACGCTGGCTAGGGTGCGCCGCCGCGCGAAATCAGTTCCTTGGCCAGCCGACGGTAGGCGTCGGCACCGATGTGGTTTCCGGCGTAGCTGGTGATGGGCTCAGCGGCAACCGTGGCGTCGGCGAACTTAATGGAACGCTTGATGACGGTTTCGAAGACCTTGTCTCCGAATGCCTCCACGAGCCGCGAAATGACTTCCCGGCTATGCAGTGTGCGGGCGTCGTACATCGTGGCGAGCACGCCGTCCACCTGAAGCCGCGGGTTCAGCCGGTCCTGGACCTTTTCGATCGTTTCGACGAGAAGGGCCACGGCGCGGAGGGCGAAGAATTCGCAGATCAACGGAATGATGACTCCGTGCGCGGCCGTCAGGGCGTTGACCGTCAGCAGGCCCAGGGACGGCTGGCAGTCGATGAGCACGACGTCGTAGTCGTCCTCGACGCTCTTGAGCGCGCGGTCCAGCACTTGTTCACGGGCAACCTCGTTGACCAACTGGACTTCGGCCGCGGAAAGGTCGATGTTCGCCGGCAAAAGGTCGATGCCTTCGACGCCGGTCTGCTGGATGGCGTCACGGATGTCCACTTTGCGGTCCATCAGGACGTTGTAGACAGTGAGGTCAAGTTCATGCGGGTTCGCACCGAGGCCCGCGGAAAGGGCACCCTGCGGGTCGAAGTCGACGAGCAGGACGCGACGGCCGAATTCCGCGAGCGCAGCGGCGAGGTTGATGGTTGAGGTGGTCTTGCCCACGCCACCCTTCTGGTTGACCATGGCGATGACCCGGGCCGGGCCATGGGAGGCCAAGGGTGCGGGTTCCGGGAAGTCGCGGTACGGGCGGCCCGTAGGCCCCATGACGGCGTCTTCCAGATCGAAATCCGTGCCCTCCAGCGTAGTTGCTCCCCGATCGCTGCTCACGTATCTATCCACTCTCTCCACGACGGTCATTTCCTGCGGCTGTCTCCAGCATCAGCACTGCTCCCCACCTAGGCTACAGCGCCCGACACGGCATTCTGCGGAACTTGACATTCCCCGAAATTTGAGCCTTTACCTTCTAGTTGAGGTAGAAGGTTTAGCTCAACGCCAGCTAAAACGCTGGCAAGGCAGGCCTTGGGGCCTGCCCTGCCAGCGTTGAGGGGTCCGGATTGCGTGCCTCGCTAAGCGGCCACAACTTCTTTAGACTCGACGTCGCCATGGTGGCTGATCATGGTCAGCTCGTCGAATGGCTTGGTGCCGGACAGGACGTCTGTGACCTGCTGACGGTCGATTTCCTTGACCCACGTGCCGATCAGCACCGTGGCAACTGCGTTTCCGGTGAAGTTGGTCAGCGCCCGGGCCTCGGACATGAAGCGGTCGATACCTACGATCATGCCGACGCCGCCCAAAAGCTCGGGCCGGTGCGCCTGCAGGCCTGCTGCGAGAGTGGCCAAGCCTGCACCGGAAACTCCGGCTGCTCCCTTGGACGCGATGATCATGAAGACCAGCAGCGATACCTGGGCTCCGAGGTCCAACGGGATACCCATGGCGTTGGCGACGAACAGCGAGGCCATGGTCAGGTAGATGGCCGTTCCATCCAGGTTGAAGGAGTAACCGGTAGGCACCGTGACACCCACAACCGGCTTGGAAACACCCAAGTGCTCCATCTTGGCGATGAGCCGCGGCAGTGCTGCTTCTGAGGAAGACGTGGAGAAGATGAGCAGGTACTCGCGAGCGAGGTACTTCATCAGTTGGAAGATGCTGACGCCAGCCACGACTCGGAGCAAAGTGCCTAGCACCACAACGATGAACAATGCACAGGTGATGTAGAAGGCGACCATCAGGGTGAACATTCCGAAGATAGCCTTTACTCCGGTAGCACCGACCACGGCGGCGATCGCACCGAAGGCGCCGACGGGTGCCAGCCACATGATCATGATGAGGATGCGGAAGACCAAGGCCTGGCCGTGCTGGATGGCTTTGAGCACCGGCTGGCCCTGGGAGCCCATGCGCTGCAGCGCGAAGCCCACGAGAATGGCGGCCAGGAGCGTGGGCAGGACCGGGATGTCGCCCGGGATGATACCCAGCAGGAAGTCAGCGGTGCTGTTCGTGGAGGTGGGGCTGTTGGGGTTGTACGGGACGAGCTTCAGTCCCTCGCCCGGATGGATGATGTTGCCTACTACCAGCCCGATGGCGAGGGCGAAGGTGGACATCACCAGGAAATAGATCAGGGCAAGTCCGCCGACCTTGCCAACTGTTGCTGCCTTGGCGATGGAGCCGATCCCCAGGACGATAGTGCAGAAGATGACCGGGGCGATCATCATCTTGATGAGTTTGATGAAGCCGTCACCCAGTGGCTTGAGGGATTTACCGACTTCAGGGAACATCAGGCCTACGACGGCGCCCAGCACAACTGCGGCGATCACGGCCATGTAAAGGTAGTGCGACTTGTCCAGCCCCTTGCGCCCGGCCTTCGCGGGTGCAATCTCTCCTCTTTGAGAGGTCATGGCTTTGCTCCTTTTAGATACTTTGGAAAGCGCCGTGGTTCCTGCAATGTCCCTGCGTCGCTCTGCTGTGATATCCATCATTGGGGGCAGCGTGACATGTATCACTGTTGCGTTCATATTGGTCACAGAACCCGTCAAAAGGAGGAGCGCGTGATCCGACGCTGGAGCATTGCCCGGAGACTCTTTGTGGCGAACCTCCTGTTAGTCCTGGCGCTGACCGCCGTTGTCGGGACGGCGGCCTTTGTGGACGCCAGGGACCGGGCCTACAACGACGCCGGCCAGCGCATGCAGGCTGTTGCCGCTGCGATTGCAGCCAATCCCCTCGTGCTACAAGCAGCCGGCACTCCGAATCCGTCCGCCGCCCTGCAGCCATACGCCCTAGTGGTGATGGCCAATGCCCACGCCGACTTCATCACCATCATGGCGCCGGACCGGACCCGCTGGACCCATGCGAATCCCGACGAAATCGGCAAGCCCTACATCGGCACCATTGATCCTGCCTTGCACGGCCAGACGTTCACCGAGGTTACGGCCGGCACCCTCGGCCCGTCGGTACGAACCATCGTTCCGGTGGAGGATTCATCCGGCGCGGTTCGGGCCCTCGTGGCCGCGGGCGTCACCGTGCGGACCGTGGACGTCGCCGTGTCGGCGCGGCTCCCCGCCATCATCGCCATCTCCCTCGCCATGCTCGCAGGAGGCTCCCTGGCCTCGTGGTTGCTGGGCCGATACCTGCGCTCCGTCACCCGGGGCTGGGGGCCGGAACAATTGGCGCAATTGTTCGCCTACTACGAGTCCGTCCTCCATTCGGTCCGCGAAGGCGTGGTCCTCATCGACACAGGCGGCAAGGTAGTCATGTACAACGACCAGGCCGCGGAGCTGCTGGGACTGGAACGGTCCGACGTCGATCCCGTCGCAGGGGTGCCCCCGCGTCTTTCGGATCTTCCCTTGGAACCGAGCCTCCACAGCCTCTTCGAATCCGGCCGGACGGCGCACGACGAAATCCACCTCACCGGCTCGCGCATCCTGGTGGTGAACCAAGAACCGGCAGTGGGGCCGCCTGGAATGAGGGGTCGGCAGCGCCCTGCCGTGTTCGGGACCGTCGCCACGCTTCGGGACAGGACGGAAATCGAGTCCCTAGGCAGCGAACTGGAGACCATGAAGACCCTGTCCGACGCCTTGCGGGCCCAGACGCACGAACACGCCAACCGTCTTCACACCATCGTTTCCCTCATGGAGCTCGGGCGTAGTGCTGACGCTCTGGATTTTGCCACCAAGGACCTTGAACTGAGCCAACAGCTGACGGACCACCTTGTGGCATCAGTGGACGAGCCTGTCCTCAGCGCGCTGATCATGGGGAAGACGGCCGAGGCGCACGAACGCGGAGCAGAGCTCACGGTCACAGTGTCCGGCGGGGACGGTCTCCAGGGTTTGGCCGTCCAGGACCTGGTGACGATCTTGGGCAACCTGCTGGACAACGCCCTCGACGCTGCGGCTGCCGCTCCCCCGCCACGCAAAGTGGAACTGGGCATCGAGTCCGGACCTGAAGGAACCACATTCACGGTTGCAGATTCCGGCAACGGCATCGATCCCCGTATCGTGGACGACGTCTGGCAGTACGGATATAGCACCAAAGCGGCGGGTATTGGCCAAAGCGCCGGGCAGGCAGCTCCCTCCCGCGGTGTTGGCCTGGCCTTGGTGCGGCAAGCAGTGAAGCGGCTTGGCGGTACGCTGTCCATCAGCGAATCCATGAGCGCCTTGGGCGGCGCGTTGTTCCGGGTGGTGATCCCCGCTGGGGACTTCAGGAAAGAAGCCGAATGACCGAAATACGCGTCCTCGTTGTCGAGGACGAACCTATAGCCGCTGATGCCCATGGCGTCTACGTCGGCCGGATTGACGGTTTCACTGTTGTTGGAACGGCGCCGGACGGGCAATCGGCCCTCCGGCTACTCAACGATTTCGCTGCTGCAGGACAGCCCGTGGACCTTGTCCTGCTGGACATGAACTTACCGGACCTTCATGGCCTGGATGTTGCCCGCCGGATGCGCGCTGCGGGGCTGCTCGCCGACATCATTGCCATCACAGCCGTCAGGGAAGTGAATATTGTCCGCAGCGCAGTGTCAATCGGAGTGGTCCAATACCTGATCAAGCCGTTCACTTTCGCAACGTTTGCGGACAAGCTCGCCAGCTACCGCATGTTCCGCGAGCAACTTGCCGCGCCGGCGTCCGGGTCGCGAGCCAGTGGCGCTTCGCAAAGCGATGTGGACCAGGCGTTCGCCAGCCTCCGTGCGCCCACTGAACTCCCACTGCCCAAGGGCCTTTCCGCCCACAGTCTGGAGTCCGTCAAGGACCTTCTCGCGAGCCTTGGCCGGGCCGTGTCTGCGAGCGAGACAACCGCAGCCTTGGGAATGTCCCGGGTCACCGCACGCCGCTATCTCGAGTACCTGGCCGACGCCGGGATGGTCACCAGGAATCCGCGGTATGGCACCCCTGGGCGCCCGGAGAACGAGTATCGCTGGAATCGGAGCTAGCCGTCCAAACAGACACCGAAACAGACACCCAAACAGCGGACCACAGCGAGTTCCAAGCCAGCCGTGATGCAGTGAATGTGGTGCAGAGCGTACGCTGGAAACGATCAGGGGATGCAAGCGTTCCGGCTATTCCGGAGCGTTTGCCGATGAACGAAGGAGTCCGGCATGGCAGCTGAAGAGATCAAGAAGGGCCTGGCCGGCGTCGTGGTCGACTACACCGCGATCTCCAAGGTCAACCCCGAGACCAACTCGCTACTCTATCGCGGATACCCCGTCCAGGAACTCGCCGCCAAATGCAGCTTCGAAGAAGTCGCCTACCTGCTCTGGCACGGCGAACTACCCACCCAGGATCAACTGACGGAGTTCTCAGCCCGCGAGCGTGCCGGCCGCGCCCTTGACGCCGTGGTCAAGCAGGTTATCGACACTCTGCCCACCACCGGACACCCCATGGACGTCTGCCGGACGGCCGCGTCAGTGCTCGGAGCCCGGCACCCCCTGGCAGGAGATTCCTCCCCCGAAGCCAACCTGGCAAAAGCCAAGGACCTCTTCGCCGCCATGCCGGCCGTGGTGGCATACGACCAACGCCGCCGCCGCGCGGCGGGCCACCCCATCGAACCCGTGGAACCCCGGGACGACCTGGGCTACTCCGCAAACTTCCTCTGGATGACCTTCGGCGAAGAACCCGTAGACGAAGTCGTCGAAGCCTTCGACGTCTCCATGATCCTTTACGCCGAGCACTCCTTCAACGCCTCGACCTTCACCGCCCGCGTCATCACCTCCACCCTCTCGGACCTGCACTCCGCCGTCACCGGCGCCATCGGCGCCCTCAAAGGCCCCCTGCACGGCGGCGCCAACGAGGCCGTCATGCACACCTTCGACCAGATCGGCATCCGCACCGAGGAATCCCTCGAGGAGGCCGCCGCACGGGCAAAAACCTGGATGGAAGATGCCCTGGCCCAGAAGAAAAAAGTCATGGGCTTCGGACACCGCGTCTACAAACACGGCGACTCAAGGGTACCCACCATGAAAGCCGCCCTGGACAAAATGATCGCCCACTACGGACGCCCCGAACTCCTCGGCCTCTACAACGGCCTGGAACAAGCCATGGACGAAGCCAAAGCCATCAAACCCAACCTTGACTACCCCGCCGGACCCACCTACCACCTCATGGGATTCGACACCCCCACCTTCACCCCGCTGTTCGTCGCCAGCCGCATCACCGGCTGGACCGCCCACATCATGGAACAAACCGCATCCAACTCCCTCATCCGCCCCCTCAGCGAATACAACGGCGTGGACGAACGGCACCTGCCGTAATCCTCGGAACGTACGACGGCGGGCCGGCCACCTGAGTGGGCCCATGCGAGCAGGGTTCCCTAACCGGCCCGCCGTCGTAACTCAAGCTATTGAGTGAGCTGCAGGCTGGTGATCATTTCCTTCAATTTCGCGTACTCGGGTGTGCCCATGTATGTCTTGGCATCCTCCATTGTGGCGAAGGTCGGGGCCCCCGACCCCTGGCTAGCCCGGTCCGCGAAGGACAGCGTGCCCTTGGGAGCGCCGCTGACCACTGTGTACATCAATTCCGGGCACGTATCGCTCAGTTGACCGCTGGACTTGTCCACCAGACCCACTTCATAGCTCAGGCCCTTGCCCACCGCGGATTGATCCAGAACGCGGTATGAAAAACGGACACCCGCCGACTGCGCCCATGCACCGTTCAAGGCCGATGGGGCCGTATCAAGCTCCGTCATTTTGTAGCGCTCATTGGGACCGCAGGCGCCACCGAGGCCACCACCGGAGCCGTAGTACAGATGCGCCACCTTCCGGCCAGACTCATCCGCGACCTCAATCCCCGAGGCCGGGAAGTCCGCGGTCCCTGCAGGAACATCCTTGGCTGTCCACCCGGTTGGAAGGCTGAACTGCACGTTGGCCTTGTCGCTCTTGAAGAGACTCGAAGTTGCCACGTTGCTTGGCTTCAGTGACAGCGAGATCAGCATCCGCTTCATGTCCTGGTATTCCTGTGTCTGCATGTAAGCGCGAGCTTCCGCAACCGAGTTGAAAACGAGCGGCGCGTTGGAGCCATCGGCCGCCATCGCCCAGACGTCCCCGAAGTCGACGAAAGGTACATTACTCGGTCCGGTAATGCCGTTAATCTGCTGGCACACGGGTGTTCCTGGCAGCTTCTGTTCTTCTGAAAGCGCCACGGTCCCGTAAACGCGGTCTCCTGTAATCACGGTGAACGTAAAACGTGACGGACCAAGCGCGGAACCTTTGAGCGCGGAAAACTCAGCAACCTTATCGGGCTTCTGCGGGATATCCAGATCCACTGAATCAAGGACGGCGACCGGCTTGGGCGCAGCGCAGCCACCAATGGTCCGGTCGTAGACCAGGTTCAATGCGGCAACCTGCTTGTTGCCGGAGTTTCGGACGCTGACGCTGTTATACGCCTTGCCGGCAATCATCGTCGGCGTCTCGATCGCGGTCCAGCTATCAGGCAATTCGAACGTCGCCTGCGACGTTGAGTCTGTGAACGTCTTCCATGGGACCGCCGGAGCCTGACTTGCTGTCGGTGTGGCCGTGGGCGTTGCCGAGGCTGAAGGCGTCACGGTCGCAGCCGAAGTCACAAGCCCTGAGTTGGCGGGAACGGGGGCTCCCGTTAACGTGCCCAGATTTGAAACTACCAGCACACCAGCCGTTACGGCAGCTGCAGCGATAGTGAGCAATCCAGCAATGCGCACGGCGCGCTGCCGCTTGGCATCGGCCAAGGACCGAACATTCGGCGGCATCTTGTCAACGGCTTCGGAACGGTCCGTGACAATTTTCCCCAGTACCGTCTCGGCGTCGGGGACCGCAGCTGGATCTGTTTTCAGCGGATCGGTCGCTGAGATCAAATTCTTGATGGCATCCATCTCATGCCCCCATTTTCTGTGAAGCGGTCCCGGCCTGGACCGGCATCGTCTTGCGGAAGGCCTCCCGGGCGCGGTGCAGGCGCACCTTTGCGGCCGATTCGCTGCATTGCAGCACCCCGGCGATTTCCGCGATCGAGAACTCATCCCAATACGCGAGTTGCAGGACGTCACGGTCCTTTTCCCGCAATGCAGCCATGGCGTGCTCCACGAGTTCGTTGCCTTTGCCATCTGCTTCAATGACACTCGCTGATTCCATCAGCCGAAAATGCAACGCTTGTTGACGTTCGTAGCTACGGTAGGCGTTCCCCAGCAGGTTCCGGGCCACTGCAAACAGCCAAGCGGGTTCAAACACTCCGGCGTCGTCCCATTTCTGCCACGCCACACGGAACACGTCCGCAGCGAGCTCCTGCGCCAATTCCGGATCAGTCACCCGTCTTCGGACAAAACGGAATACGCGTGGGTAACAGTCCTTGTGAAGCGCAATAAACACCAGCTCCCGGTCTGAAAGCATCGGTCCCCCTTTTGAAATTGAGCCTAGATTTGCCTGCTACGAAGGTAATTTCCAGGCAGGAGGACAAAGTTACAGTTCACTGCAAGCTTTTTGAGAATCTTTCAGGAGTTAGAGAGCAACGCCCGAATCCAGCCATTCCGCGGTGTGCACTTCGGCGACGCTTTCGTTGTCATCCGCGAGCACCACCTCAACTGCGATGCGTTGGCCGGAAATCATGGCGGGCAGCCAGTGTTCGGCGTCGGCCCACATCCGTTCGACGGGGAGCCCGGCTACCAGGTACCACTGCGGCGCTATTTCATCGCTTTCGGCGGGTTCGCCCGTCCATCGCTCGGTCAGATACACCGTGGTGAACATGTTCCATTCGGCCTTGGCGGGGAAGACGAACTCCACTGTCCCGGCCGGAATGAGATGCTTCTCCTCCACACGGACGAAGATTTCCTCATCGACCTCGCGGCAAACCGCCTCAGCCGCTGTCTCTCCAGGCTCCACGTGCCCGCCCACACCCACAATCTTCCCGGTGCCAAAGCCAGTCTTCTTCCGGCCAAGAAGCACCTCCTTGCCCGCATCGCCGTCGCGGAGCAAGAAACAGAGGGTGACATGGGTTGCCGTCATTGACCAAGCCTAACTCTGCGGGTCTTCGAACGTGGGTCCTTGCTACAGTTGGCCCATGAGCGTGGATGGGGGCGACGGGTTCCCTGGCTGGGTGGTCCGGAATCCGCTCTACGCCGGGTGGGCTTGGACCGGATTCTGGGCACTATTAATCGTCCTCGATGAGTTCCTGGATATTGCCGGGTGGAGTTGGTACCTGTTGGTCGGCATGGCCGCCCTACCGACGCTTCTGTGCACCCTGGCTGTGCTGAACGCGACTCCCCGCAGGCATTTGAAACCGCAAAACGAATCAGTGCTGGGGCACTTCTTCGTGCGATTCCTTGCCTTGGTGACTGCATTCCTCGTGTGGGGCGTTTCAGTGGTCATGAGCGCCTCGATCTCCACCACCGTCCAAGCCGCAGCAGACAATTCCGAGCGCGAGGTGACATCCCTGGGTTTTAACTTGCTGGTGGCAGCTGTCCCGCTGGTCATTTCGGTTCTGTGGATGGCCTTTATCGTCCGCTGCGCCTGGTTCCTGCGCCGTCTGCGTGGCTGGAGCCAGAGTCCCGCCAATTCACGGGTGCCCAGGAAATTCCTGCGCTCCCGGCCACGGCTGAGACGGCTAGTGGTGGGTCTGGCCCACCCCGGCCTTCTGCTCGTGGCCGGTCTTGGCATGTCGGTTCTGGCCTTGTTTTTGAACGCCGTGGAGCTGACCTTCAACGTGTTGGGGTAATCGCTTACCGCGTTCAGTTCCCGGAGTTAGCCGAGCGCCCTCGGATGCGCAGCCGCATACACCTCGCGCAAGGTGTCGGCAGTGACCAGTGTATACACCTGCGTGGTGGTCACCGAAGCGTGGCCCAGGAGCTCCTGCACGACACGGACATCGGCGCCGCCCTCCAGCAGGTGCGTGGCGAAAGAATGCCGGAGGGTGTGCGGGGAGACGTCCTTGGTGATGTTGGCCTTCTCCGCCGCGGTCTTCAGGATGGTCCAGGCACTCTGCCGGCTGATCCGGCCTCCGCGCGCATTCAGGAACAGCGCCGGAGTGCCTTTTCCCTTGGCGGCCAACGCGGGCCTTCCACGGACCACATAGGATCCGACGGCGCGCGCACCATAGGAACCCAAAGGCACCAAGCGCTCCTTGGAGCCTTTTCCGAACAGCCTCACGATCGCCGGCCCGTCGGCCTCCACTTCAAGGGAAACATCGTCAACGTCCAACCCGACGGCTTCGCTGATGCGGGAACCGGTGGAGTAAAGGAACTCCAAAAGGGCCCGGTCCCTCAGGCCGGTGGCGGTATCGGCACCGGCAGCTTCGAGAATCCGGGTCACTTCGTCGACACTAATTGCCTTCGGAAGACGCTTGCCAGGCATGGGCGGGTGGACATCGCTGGCGGGATCCGCCGTCGTCGTCCCCTCCAAAGCCCAAAACTTATGGAGGCCGCGGACGGCAACCACCGTGCGCGCCGCGGACCGTACTCCGAGAGCCGCTGCGCCGTCCGAGCCGTCGGCAAGCGCCTGAACAAAGGCAGTGACGTCGTGGCGCGAGACGTTCTCCGGTTTGTCGACACCGGCAGCGGCCAGGAAGTTCGAATAGCGGGACAGATCCCGGCGGTAGGCGGACAAAGTATTGCTTGCGAGGCCGCGTTCCACGCCAAGGTGCTGCAGATAGTCCGTCACGGCGCGGTCAATGGCCGTTTGAATCCGGGTGTCCGCAAGCTGGGGCATGGTCAGCGCTGGCTCGGGTGAGCTGGCCAAGGGGCATTGCCCGGGCGCAGGCTCCTGAAGCCATCGGCCCGTGCAGCGGCGGCCGCGAGGATCCCGACGACGGCGGATGGGTTGTGCAGGCGGCCTTCGAGCACCGCGGAAACAGCTTCGTCGAGCGTGACCCACACCAATTCGATTTCGGCTTCTTCATCTGTGCGGACGTGCCGTTCGGCCTCGGGGACGTCCCCGAGTCCACGCGCCAGATAGATTCGGATCGCTTCGCTCGAGGACCCGGGCGAATTGAAGAAGTCCGCCAAGACGTTCCACGTGGCGGCCGTAAGATCGGCTTCCTCCGCCAGCTCACGCGCTGCACCCACCACGAAGTCTTCGCCGGCAATATCAAGGAGCCCGGCAGGAATTTCCCACAGATCCATGCCGACCGGGTGGCGATACTGCTTGAGCAGCAGGACTTCGCCGTCGACATTCATCGGCAGCACCGCTACAGCGCCAGGGTGGTCGATATAGTCGCGGACCAATGTACCGGCGTCTTCATTTAGCTCGAAGGCGTCGCTGACAACGTCCCAAATGCGGCCTTCATAGACCTTGCTCGACGACAAAAGACGGCGCGGACTCGGCATATCCGAAACCTTCCGAGCAGTACTGGGAGTTTCAGAAATACCGGGCATCGCGCCGTCCTTCGTTGGTGTGGGAAATTACTTCGCGGCGACCTTGCGGGCCGACTTTGCTGCCGAATCAACGCCTGCCTGACGCTCCAACGCAGCCTTCACGAGGCCGGCAAACAGCGGGTGGGGGCGGGTAGGGCGGGAGCTGAGCTCCGGGTGGGCCTGGGTTGCGACGTAGTACGGGTGTACTTCGCGCGGCAGTTCCACGAACTCAACCAGCTTGCCGTCGGGAGAGGTTCCGGAGAACACCAGTCCTTCGGCTGCGATCTGCTCGCGGTACTTGTTGTTGACCTCGTAACGGTGGCGGTGACGCTCGCTGACTGTCGTTGTGCCATAGGTCTCTGCGACCACGGAGCCTTCGTTCAACTTGGCCTCATAGAGCCCCAAGCGCATGGTGCCGCCAAGGTCGCCCTTGCCGTCCACAATGTCCAGCTGCTCTTCCATCGTGGCAATCACCGGGTACTTGGAGTCAGGCTCGAATTCGCTCGAGGAAGCACCTTCAAGGCCAACCACATTGCGGGCATATTCGATGACCATGCACTGCAGGCCCAGGCACAGGCCCAGCACCGGAAGCTTGGTTTCGCGGGCGAACTTCAGCGCGCCGAGCTTGCCTTCCAGGCCGCGGATGCCAAAGCCGCCGGGAACGCAAATGGCGTCGACGCCAGCCAAGGACTTGGTGGCGCCCTCGAGGGTTTCACATTCGTCGGACGGGACCCAACGGATCTTGACCTTGGTTTCATTGGCGAAACCACCGGCACGCAATGCCTCGGTTACGGAGAGGTAAGCGTCCGGCAGGTCTATGTACTTGCCCACCAGCGCAATTTCAACGTGGTGTTTGGGGTTGTGGACCGCTTCGAGCAGCTTGTCCCAGCTGGTCCAGTCGACGTCCTTGAACGGAAGGTCCAGGGCGCGGACGACGTAGGAATCAAGGCCTTGGGAGTGCAGCGTCTTGGGAATGTCGTAGATGCTGGGAGCATCGGCGGCGTTGACCACTGCGTCGATATCGACATCGCACATGCGGCCGATCTTTTCGCGCATGGCCTCGGGCACTTCGCGGTCCGAACGGATCACGATCGCCTCCGGCTGGATGCCGAGGGAACGCAACGCAGCAACGGAATGCTGGGTTGGCTTGGTCTTCAGTTCCTGCGAAGGTCCGATGTAGGGCACCAGCGAGACATGCAGGAAAAAGACGTTGTTGCGGCCGATGTCCTGGCGGACCTGGCGTGCGGACTCCAGGAAAGGCTGCGACTCAATGTCGCCCACGGTGCCGCCGATTTCGGTGATGATGACATCCGGTGCGTTCTTGCCTTCAGCGGGGAGGCGCATACGGCGCTTAATCTCATCCGTGATGTGCGGGATGACCTGGACGGTATCGCCGAGGTACTCGCCACGCCGTTCCTTGGCGATGACCGTCGAATAGATCTGGCCGGTCGTGACGTTGGCAGAGCCCTCGAGGTTTTCATCGAGGAACCGCTCATAGTGTCCGATGTCGAGATCGGTCTCGGCGCCGTCGTCGGTGACGAAGACTTCGCCATGCTGGAAGGGGTTCATTGTGCCCGGATCCACGTTCAGATAGGGATCGAGCTTCTGCATAGTTACAGACAAACCGCGTGCCCGCAGTAGGTGGCCGAGGCTCGAAGCCGTCAGTCCCTTACCGAGCGAGGACGCCACACCGCCAGTGACAAAGATGTGTTTGGTCGTCTTGGACGAGCCCGGGAACCGGGAATTTACACGGGAATTTGATCGCTGCACCACGGAATTCGAGCCTATCATCAATTGCGCCTCCAAAGGATCCGCTCACCGTTTCCCCAAATGCTCAATAGTCCCCCGCCGTGGGGCCAGGATCAAGGGTAACGTTCGGCGAACCCGCCAAAAACAGCTCAGGCACTCGGGAATCCGTAGCTTTTTGCCAGCCCCGCAGCAGTTCGGTCCGGAGCCCGGCAGGGCACACTTGTGAGCGATGTCCTACGGGCGCAGCTCCGTGGCTACGCCTGAGGTAGAAGCTTCGCATCGTCCAGCAATTCCTGGGCATGGGCCCGCGCAGACTCCGAATCTTCTTGGCCCGCCAGCATCCTGGCAAGCTCTTTCACGCGCTCTTCGTCGTCAAGAAGCTGGACATCGCTGGAGGTGAAGCCCGTGGCGGTCTTCCCGTCGCTCCCCCTGACGGAGGTCTTGGTGACCCGGATGTGGTGGTCGGCGAATGCAGCCACCTGCGGAAGGTGGGTCACCACCAGCACCTGGACGTGGCGCGCCAGCATGGCAAGCCGGCGTCCGATCTCGACAGCTGCACGCCCGCCAACGCCCGCGTCCACTTCGTCGAAGACGAACGTCGGTACCGGATCCACAGCGGCCAGCACCACCTCGATGGCGAGCATGACGCGGGACAACTCACCACCGGATGCCCCCTTGCCCAGGGGGCGCGCCGGGGCGCCTGAATGGGGTTGCAACAGGAACGAGATGTCGTCGACACCGTGTGGCCCCAGCTGTCCATCGCTGTCCACCTCGATCATCAGGGTGGCATCCGCCATGGCCAATGCGGTGAGTTCCGCGCTCACCCGCACGGAAAGCTCTTTCGCCGCCTTGGACCGCGCTTTCGAGATGCGGGCGGCCTGCTTTCGCAGCGTGGACTCCGCCGCAGCCACTTCGGCGTCGAGGGCTTCGATCCTGCTGGAGTCGTCCTGCAATTCGTCCAGCCGGGTCCTCGAAGCCGCTGCCCATTCCAGGACCTCGTCGATGCTCGGGGCGTACTTTCGAATGAGTTTGGCCAGTGCTGCCCGCCGCTCCTCGATCTCCGAAAGGCGTTCGGGACCTTCGGAGTCCAAGGAAGCCTGGTAGCTGGATAGCTCCCCCGCAATGTCGTTGATGAGGAAGCCGATTTCGGCGAGCCGTGCGGCGGCCCCGGCCAGCGCCTCGTCATGGTGGGAAACCTGGTCCAGCGCCCGCTTGGCAGCATCGATCAGCGTCGTGGCATCGGCTGTTTCGCCGAACTCCTCCGAGATCAGTCCCTCGTGTGCTGCTGCGGCTGCGAGACGGAGTTCTTCCACGTTGGCCAATTTCACGGCCTCGGCCTTCAAGGATTCGTCCTCGCCCGGTTGGGGGTCGACGTCGTCGATTTCCTGCAGGGCGACTGAAAGCGATTCCGCCTCGCGTAGCCTTTCCCGGGCTTCACTGCGGAGCGTATCGAGTTCCGCCTGACTGGACTTCCAATGGCCGTAGAGCTCCTGGTATTCCGCCAGGGGCGCAGCCAGGTCGGCTCCGGCGAAGCGGTCCAATGCATGCCGCTGCGCTACGGCACCCTTGAGTCGGATCTGGTCCGACTGGCCGTGCACCACCACAAGGCTTTCGCCAAGTTCCGCCAGCACCCCCACCGGCGCCGAACGTCCGCCCACGAAGGCACGGCTGCGGCCATCCGCGCCCACGGTGCGGGCCAGCAGGAGCTGGGTGCCGCCGTCGTACTCTTCGGCATCGCCGCCTGCCTCCACGGCCCGCTCAACGGCGGCGTGCCCCGGCTCAAGCATGAGCCGTGCCTCCGCAGAGGCTGATTTGGCACCGGAACGCACCGCACCGGCGTCGGAGCGCGCCCCCAGAAGGAGGCCGACGGCGGTGACCACCATGGTCTTGCCCGCACCGGTTTCGCCGGTGACGACGCTCAGTCCGGGCCCCAATGGCAATGTGGCATCGGCGATGACGCCGAGATCACGGATCCGGAGTTCCTCGATCATGGTTTACATCTCCTTGGTGGGGTCGGCCGCTCTGCCCGTCCGCACATCCTGAGGCGTTGGCAAAGGGCTGGGCTTGAATGTCCTGACCACGGGGGTGGGACCGGTATGGATATCCGAGGAACGGGGTGCCGGACCCCGCCAGCCGTGGATGGGGAGCTCGAACTTCCGCACGAGCCGTGCGGAAAACGGCGTCTGGTGGGTGCGGGCAAGGCGGACTGGCCGGGTAGACCGGGTTACTTCGATGCGGGCGCCGGGCGGCAGGTCCACGGAACGTCGGCCATCGCACCAGAGCACGCCTTGGGCATCGGTCCGGGAGAGGATCTCCACGGCCAGCCTGGACCGCGGAGACACCACGAGGGGCTTCGCGAAGAGGGCATGGGCACTGATGGGGACAATCACCAGGGCCTCGACCTCAGGCCATACCACCGGTCCCCCAGAGGAAAAAGCATAGGCGGTGGAGCCCGTGGGGGTGGCAAGCACCACACCGTCGCAACCAAAAGACGTCAGGGGACGTTCATCTACTTCCGTCACCACTTCGATCATGCGTTCCCGGTCGGCTTTTTCGATGGCGGCCTCGTTGAGGGCCCACGTGTGCCAGATCTTCTGGCCCCGGACCCACACCTGAACATCGATGGTCATGCGCTCTTCCACCGTGTATTCGCGGCTGGCTATCCACTCGACCGTCTGGGCGAGATCCGCCCGTTCGCTCTCGGCGAGGAAGCCGACATGCCCGAGGTTGACGCCCAGCAGGGGTACGTCGACGTTGCGGACCAGCTCTGCAGCCCGCAGGATCGTCCCATCGCCGCCAAGTACCATGACAAGTTCGACGTCCTCCAAGCGAACGTCCTCGTGGAGTATCTCGATCGGCTTATCGACCACACCGTAGAACCGTTCGATGTCATCCAGTTCCGACTTCTGCATCACGGGAATCAAACCGGAATAGTGAAGCTGCCCGCAGGCATCCCAGGCCGCGCGAAGGGAGTCCTCACGCCCGGTGTGGGCAAGGACCAAAACGCGCCTGCTCATGGTGTTCTGCTTTCTAGTGGGTGGTCCAGTTTCGTTCCATCAGTGCAGCAACTTCCTCGTCCCGCTCTTCGATCTTAGGCAAGTCCGTCTGGATCCTGCGTCTCATCCACAGGAAGTACTCCACATTTCCGTCCTGGCCCGGCAAGGCACTCGGTGCCAGGCCGCAGAGTTCAAGTCCAGCGTCCACGGCGGGTTTCGCCACTTGGGCCACCGCCCGGCGCCGCTCGTGGTCGGAGGTGACCACCCCGGTGCGGCTCAGGCGTTCCTTGCCAACTTCAAATTGCGGCTTCACCATGAGGACCAGGTCTCCCCCGGGTTCTGTGCAGGCGGCAAGCGGATGCAGGACCAGGGTAAGCGAAATGAAGGACAGGTCTGCCACGGTGAGCGCAGCCGGACCGCCGATCTGCTCCGGAGCCATATACCGGACGTTGAGGCCCTCATGGACGGTAACGCGCGGGTCCTTCCGCAAGGATGGCACCAACTGGTCATGCCCGACGTCGACCGCCACCACGTGCGCAGCACCTTGCCGGAGCAGCACGTCCGTAAAGCCGCCAGTGGACGCGCCGGCGTCGAGACACCGCTTTCCTGCCACGAGGACCGAGGGAAACGCCGCCAGCGCACCCGCCAGCTTGTGGCCGGCCCGGCTGACGTAGGCGTCCTCGGCGTGGGCTTGGACATCGAGTTCGGTCTCTCCAGAGACCTGCTGGGCCGCCTTGGCGAGAACGCTGCCTCCGGACCTGACTTTTCCATCCGAAATAAGCTTCGCGGCATGGGTACGCGACCTCGCCAATCCGCGGCTGACGAGTTCCTGGTCCAGTCTGGGCATGCTCAGCGGTCTTCGGTGTCGAGGGCGGCCATCAGCGAACCGTGGATCTCGGCGTATATGCCGCGATGCTCGGCCACCGGGACAGAGCGGATATCGGACAGCCGCTCAAGGGTCGAGTCCACGACCCCGTCCCCTGTGGAGGCCAAGTGGTCCGGCCAAGAGGCATCGTGCGGCTCGACGGCGTACCCCGGGAGATCGTTCACCTCGCTCATTGGACCAGTCTAGTTTTCCAGCCATTCCAGCCGCGGCGAAGTGGCCTCCGCTGCGTCGGGATGCGCGGCCCACCAGGCTGCGCAGGCAGCACGCCAAGCGTCAAGATTCTTTTCGGACCCGGAAACGGTGATGAGGCCATCTTGGACTTCGGCGGTAGCCTTTCCGCAGCGGAACGCGCTGTCCTCCTCGACGATCTCCGGATACGGCTCATACAGTTCCGTGAGATCAGCCAGCAAGTAACCGGGGCGCTCCGAGCTTCGTGCGGCAAGGACGGACTCGCGCGTGTCGACTCCTGTGAGGACCGCTGCCGTCGCGAAGCCCGCACGGTTCCCGCCGAGGATGTCGGTATCGAGGCGGTCTCCGACGACGATCGGCCGTTCCGACTTGAGCCGTCTCGCGGCGGAATGGAAGAGCGGGGCCTCCGGCTTGCCGGCGACTCGTGGCTTTTTGCCCGTGGCAGACGCGACGGCGGCGACGAGCGTGCCGTTCCCTGGAGCCATCCCGCGCGTCTGGGGAATGGACATGTCCGTGTTTGTAGCGATCCAGAGGGCACCTGCGGCCACGACGTAGGATGCTTCGGCGAGGTCCTTCCAAGCGATTTCCGGGTTGAAGCCTTGGACCACCGCCACAGGCTTCTCCTCGGCGCTGTGGACCGGGGTGAGGCCCACCAGTTCGATTTCATGCGCCAGCGCCGCGCTGCCGGTAATCAGCACCCGCGAACCGGGAGCAAGAAGCCCGGCCAAAAGATCTCCGGCGGCCTGCGAAGAGCTGACCACCTGGTTGTCCTCGGCAGGTGCACCAAGTTCGCGAAGATGCGCCGCGACCTGGGCAGGGGTGCGGGAAGCGTTGTTTGTGACGTATCCAAGCCCCACCCCCACGGACCCAAGCCGCTGCAGGGACTCTACGGCACCGGGGATGGCGTGCGGACCTGCATAAACAACTCCGTCCAAGTCGGCCAAAACTGCGTCAAAATGCGATACGAGCGGGGCCTCAGTCATTAGTCGACTCCTCGGCGTCTTCGGAAGCCTTTTCTTCGTCTTCTTCGGCGCCGTCCGCGCCTTCGTCTTCTTGGTCATCGTGCTCGTCTTCGGCGTCTTCGACCGAATCGCGGTCCGACTCAGCATCATCGGACTCGAAGTAGTCAGACTCGACGTCGTTAAGTTCCACCTCGTCCTGTCCCGAGGCTTCAGAATCGGTCACCGTCTCTGCGCGTGCCGGGGCAACTTCGGTGTTCTGCTGTTCGGCTCGCTCGTGGTTGTCGTCGAAGTTCCGGAAGCGGGCCCTGGGGGCTTCCCTTTCATCGTCTTCGCCGAGATCGATGATGTCCGGGTCTTCGAACTCACCTACGCCTAGCGCATTCTCGGCAACCACCGCCTGCCGCTGCCACTTGCCGGCCTCTTCCGTGCGACCCACGGCAGTCAGGGCGTCAGCGTACGCACGGAACAGGCGCGGGCTGTAGGAAAAGGCTCGATTGATGTCGAGCTGGATGATCTCTAGCTCAGCCACGGCGGCGTCCAACTGGCCAAGATCGCTCCTGGCACCGGAGGCCACAATAGCGAGCTCGACCTTGCCGGGGGCGTCAAGATCCTGGGCCTCGGGTGAACGGACAACGTCCAGCGCACGGTCCGGTCGCCCCAGACCGCGTTCGCAGTCGGCCATGAGCGGCAAATGAACATTGGAGCCGCTGATCCGACGGTACGTGCGGAATTCGCGGAGCGCCTCTCCATAGTGGCCCGCCGCATAGGCGGTCAGACCCACGGCTTCACGGACGGCTGCCAGTCTGCCACCGCGTCGACTAGCGGCCAAGGCGTGCTGGAACGACAGCTCAGGGTCGATATCGATGAGCCGACCCGCCATGACAAGGTGTTTGGAAACCCAATCGGCGTTGGTGCCTTCAAGGGTCTTGATCTGGTGCTTGGTAACCCGGTCGAGCTCCTGGCCGGTAACGTCGTCGTCGATTTCCGGCGAACGCTCGCGGTCCGGGCGGTTGGCGCTGCGCAGATCCGCCGCGTTCGGAACCCGCGCGGGACGCTCTTCCCACGATCCGCCGCCGAAGCTACGTCCTTCGGCACGGGGGCCATCGAACTTGCGGGGGCCGCGCTCCGGACGGTCTCCGAAGCTGCGGCGCTCACCGTCACCCTGACGATGGGGCCGGTCACCAAACGGCTTACGGTCGCGATCACCAAAGCTCGGGCGCGCATCCCCGTCACGACGAGGACGATCACCAAACGGCTTACGATCACGATCACCCTCACGACTCGGCCGGTCACCAAACGGCTTACGGTCGCGATCACCAAAGCTCGGGCGCGCATCCCCATCACGACGAGGACGATCACCAAACGGCTTACGGTCGCGATCACCAAAGCTCGGGCGCGCATCCCCATCACGACGAGGACGATCACCAAACGGCTTACGGTCGCGATCACCAAAGCTCGGGCGCGCATCCCCATCACGACGAGGACGATCACCAAACGGCTTACGGTCGCGATCACCAAAGCTCGGGCGCGCATCCCCATCACGACGAGGACGATCACCAAACGGCTTACGGTCGCGATCACCAAAGCTCGGGCGCGCATCCCCATCACGACGAGGACGATCACCAAACGGCTTACGGTCGCGATCACCAAAGCTCGGGCGCGCATCCCCATCACGACGAGGACGATCACCAAACGGCTTACGGTCGCGATCACCAAAGCTCGGGCGCGCATCCCCATCACGACGAGGACGATCACCAAAACTACGGCGCTCACCATCGCCAGCCGGCTTACGATCACGATCACCACCGGCAGTGCCGGGAGTGCCATCACGGTTCTCCCTGGAACGGAATCCTCGCGGCTCGCCCCCGGAATTGTTGTTGGCGCGGAACGGGCCGCGATCGCCACGGCCACCACCGAAGTTGCCGCGGTTGCCGCTGTTGTGCTCAGCCATGATGGATTCCTCCTGTTGTGAGCTGACCACTGGCGCATGCGCAGCCGCTCTTATCCGTACTTTGTTCGCACGCCGCCGGGATCCGGCTCGTATCTCTCATGCAATTCTAGGTGAACACCTATCCCCCAACCCATTCAGGGGCCAAGTAATCAGCTCCCCGTGGGAATCATCACAACACCCAAGCCTGAGTGAGCCCCTGCGACGGGCTTCCTGATCCAAGTCCAAGGGCGGAGAGTCGGCGCTTTGCGCTGCCAAAGGGTCGGAATCCTCAAAGAACGCCCGCTCACGTATGCCGCGTTCTGTCCGGACGCCCGCTCACATGTACGTGAGCGGGGGGTGCTGGCAACTGGTGGATTGGTGATGGAGGGTTGGGGTGAAGCGCCTGATATGTGATGGAGGGTGGGGGTTCCGGGGATTGTTCGGGGCGCCCGCGGGCTGGTGGCCCGTGGGTGGCCCGTGGTTGGTTGGTTGGTTAAATGGTTCAGGCCCCGACATCGTGGTCGGGGCCTGAACGTTAATGGTTGTCCGGCGGTGTCCTACTCTCCCACACCCTCCCGGGTGCAGTACCATCGGCGCTGTGGGTCTTAGCTTCCGGGTTCGGAATGGGACCGGGCGTTTCCCCCACGCTATGACCGCCGTAACCCTGTTACCCGTCCCCCCGTGTTGGCGGGGGGTGGGAAGACTGTGGTTACAACATGGTGGTGTTGTTATTCAGTTGTTTGGTTCCTGGAGCAACGGGTTTTGTTGTTCGGGAACCACATAGTGGACGCAAGCAGTAATGGTTGTGTGGTGTAAGTTATCGGCCTATTAGTACCGGTCAGCTTCAACAGTCTTTAGTCCTGTCTTCCACATCCGGCCTATCAACCCAGTGGTCTGGCTGGGGGCCTCTCACACACGAGGTGTTTGGAAATCTCATCTTGAAGCGAGCTTCCCGCTTAGATGCTTTCAGCGGTTATCCCATCCGAACGTAGCTAATCAGCGGTGCACTTGGCAGTACAACTGACACACCAGAGGTTCGTCCGTCCCGGTCCTCTCGTACTAAGGACAGCCCTTCTCAAATTTCCTGCGCGCGCAGCGGATAGGGACCGAACTGTCTCACGACGTTCTAAACCCAGCTCGCGTACCGCTTTAATGGGCGAACAGCCCAACCCTTGGGACCTACTCCAGCCCCAGGATGCGACGAGCCGACATCGAGGTGCCAAACCATGCCGTCGATATGGACTCTTGGGCAAGATCAGCCTGTTATCCCCGAGGTACCTTTTATCCGTTGAGCGACGGCCATTCCACAATGTACCGCCGGATCACTAGTCCCGACTTTCGTCCCTGCTTGAGATGTCTCTCTCACAGTCAAGCTCCCTTGTGCACTTACACTCGACACCTGATTGCCAACCAGGCTGAGGGAACCTTTGGGCGCCTCCGTTACTTTTTAGGAGGCAACCGCCCCAGTTAAACTACCCATCAGGCACTGTCCCTGACCCGGATCACGGGCCGAAGTTAGATGTCCAAAGTGACCAGAGTGGTATTTCAACGATGACTCCACCCGAACTGGCGTCCGGGCTTCAACGTCTCCCACCTATCCTACACAAGCCACTCCGAACACCAATACCAAACTATAGTAAAGGTCTCGGGGTCTTTCCGTCCTGCTGCGCGTAACGAGCATCTTTACTCGTACTGCAATTTCGCCGAGTTTATGGTTGAGACAGCGGGGAAGTCGTTACTCCATTCGTGCAGGTCGGAACTTACCCGACAAGGAATTTCGCTACCTTAGGATGGTTATAGTTACCACCGCCGTTTACTGGGGCTTAAATTCTCAGCTTCGCCTTGCGGCTAACCGGTCCTCTTAACCTTCCAGCACCGGGCAGGAGTCAGTCCGTATACATCGTCTTGCGACTTCGCACGGACCTGTGTTTTTAGTAAACAGTCGCTTCCCCCTGGTCTCTGCGGCCCCGATCCCCTCCCACCAGCAAGTGGTGTTCAAGGTAGGGGCCCCCCTTCTCCCGAAGTTACGGGGGCATTTTGCCGAGTTCCTTAACCATAATTCTCTCGATCGCCTTGGTATTCTCTACCTGATCACCTGTGTCGGTTTGGGGTACGGGCGACTAGAACCTCGCGTCGATGCTTTTCTAGGCAGCATAGGATCACCGGATCCCCCCGAACGGGGGTCCCATCAGATCTCAGGAACGTCATCAAAGACACAGCGACGGATTTGCCTATCGCTGACCCTACATCCTTAGACCGGGGCAACCATCGCCCGGCCCGGCTACCTTCCTGCGTCACACCTGTTAATACGCTTACCTCCCGGGATCAGATCCCGCGCTCGGCCAAAACCCGCACACCACAAGGGTGATAGGGCAGGCTCCGGGCGGTTAGTATCCCCCGCTTGGCATGGGCGGTCCTTCGCCGGTACGGGAATATCAACCCGTTGTCCATCGACTACGCCTGTCGGCCTCGCCTTAGGTCCCGACTTACCCAGGGCAGATTAGCTTGACCCTGGAACCCTTGATCATTCGGCGGACGGGTTTCTCACCCGTCTTTCGCTACTCATGCCTGCATTCTCACTCGTGTAGGCTCCACCGCTGGTTTACACCGCGACTTCACCGCCCACACGACGCTCCCCTACCACTCCAGACGACTGAACCACGAAGGCTTGTCTACTATCTGAAATCCACAACTTCGGCGGTGTACTTGAGCCCCGCTACATTGTCGGCGCGGAATCACTTGACCAGTGAGCTATTACGCACTCTTTCAAGGATGGCTGCTTCTAAGCCAACCTCCTGGTTGTCTTCGCAACTCCACATCCTTTCCCACTTAGCACACGCTTAGGGGCCTTAGTTGGTGGTCTGGGCTGTTTCCCTCTCGACTATGAAGCTTATCCCCCACAGTCTCACTGCTGCGCTCTCACTTACCGGCATTCGGAGTTTGGCTGACGTCAGTAACCTTGTAGGGCCCATCGGCCATCCAGTAGCTCTACCTCCGGCAAGAAACACGCAACGCTGCACCTAAATGCATTTCGGGGAGAACCAGCTATCACGGAGTTTGATTGGCCTTTCACCCCTACCCACAGCTCATCCCCTCCATTTTCAACTGAAGTGGGTTCGGTCCTCCACGACGTCTTACCGTCGCTTCAACCTGGCCATGGGTAGATCACTCCGCTTCGGGTCTAGATCACGCCACTAACTCGCCCTATTCAGACTCGCTTTCGCTACGGCTACCCCACACGGGTTAACCTCGCGACGTAACACTAACTCGCAGGCTCATTCTTCAAAAGGCACGCCGTCACAACTACAAGGCTGCTCCGACGGATTGTAAGCACACGGTTTCAGGTACTGTTTCACTCCCCTCCCGGGGTACTTTTCACCTTTCCCTCACGGTACTGGTCCGCTATCGGTCATTAGGAAGTATTTAGGCTTATCAGGTGGTCCTGACAGATTCACACGGGATTTCTCGGGCCCCGTGCTACTTGGGATCCTCTCCAGGCGGTACACAACATTACGGTTACGGGGCTAACACCCTCTCCGGCCGGCCTTTCAAGACCGTTCACCTATGCCTGCACCCACACCCCACCGGTCCGGCAGAAC
This sequence comes from Arthrobacter methylotrophus, assembly GCF_039539965.1. Taxonomy (NCBI): domain Bacteria; kingdom Bacillati; phylum Actinomycetota; class Actinomycetes; order Micrococcales; family Micrococcaceae; genus Arthrobacter; species Arthrobacter methylotrophus. Next base: position 2,845,903 of record NZ_BAABED010000001.1, read on the forward strand.
CAGTACGGAAAGTCCCACAACCCCGCCCATGCAACGCCCGCCGGCTATCACACATGGAACGGTTTGGCCTCATCCGCGTTCGCTCGCCACTACTAACGGAATCACTCTTGTTTTCTCTTCCTGCGGGTACTGAGATGTTTCACTTCCCCGCGTTCCCTCCACACACCCTATGTGTTCAGATGCGGGTCACCAGATCACGCCTAAACGCCCCTGGCGGGGTTTCCCCATTCGGACATCCTGGGATCACAGTCCGGTTATCGACTCCCCCAGGCTTATCGCAGATTCCTACGTCCTTCTTCGGCTCCTAATGCCAAGGCATCCACCGTGTGCCCTTAAAAACTTGACCACACAAAGATCAAAAACTCTCGAAAGAACCAAACCACCAAAATGGCCGGGTTCATAAAAAAGAAATTGCTGTAAGACACGGACCAAACCCGAAAGCCCGCCCGTGCCTAGATGCTCGCGTCCACTATGTAGTTCTCAAACAACAACCCCGTACCACACACCCCGCACCAGCCCCCACCCCCACAAAAAACACCAGGAACAGGAAACCACACGCACGAACCATGCAGCCAGGAAACCAGAAACAAACAAACCCGGAACAAACCACGCAACCCTCACAGGCCACGCAACCCCTCCCGACCCTGTTGCCTCAGGACCCAACAGTGTGCCAAACACGAACACCAACACCCTCCCCGCACCCTTCCAGACCACCCCCCGCAAAACGAGAGACAACCGTACTAAGCACAGAAAAAACACCGGCCGCTATCTGCTGAAATTCCACCCATGAGCACCCACCGCAGAACGAACGCCTGCGCAATGGGCTTTGCTTCCACACACCCCCGAACCATCCATGCAGACAGCACAGGGGCAATAATGGTGCTCCTTAGAAAGGAGGTGATCCAGCCGCACCTTCCGGTACGGCTACCTTGTTACGACTTAGTCCCAATCGCCGGTCCCACCTTCGACAGCTCCCTCCCACAAGGGGTTAGGCCACCGGCTTCGGGTGTTACCAACTTTCGTGACTTGACGGGCGGTGTGTACAAGGCCCGGGAACGTATTCACCGCAGCGTTGCTGATCTGCGATTACTAGCGACTCCGACTTCATGGGGTCGAGTTGCAGACCCCAATCCGAACTGAGACCGGCTTTTTGGGATTAGCTCCACCTCACAGTATCGCAACCCTTTGTACCGGCCATTGTAGCATGCGTGAAGCCCAAGACATAAGGGGCATGATGATTTGACGTCGTCCCCACCTTCCTCCGAGTTGACCCCGGCAGTCTCCTATGAGTCCCCGCCATCACGCGCTGGCAACATAGAACGAGGGTTGCGCTCGTTGCGGGACTTAACCCAACATCTCACGACACGAGCTGACGACAACCATGCACCACCTGTGAACCAGCCTCAAGAGGGGAACGCATCTCTGCGCTTTACTAGTCCATGTCAAGCCTTGGTAAGGTTCTTCGCGTTGCATCGAATTAATCCGCATGCTCCGCCGCTTGTGCGGGCCCCCGTCAATTCCTTTGAGTTTTAGCCTTGCGGCCGTACTCCCCAGGCGGGGCACTTAATGCGTTAGCTACGGCGCGGAAAACGTGGAATGTCCCCCACACCTAGTGCCCAACGTTTACGGCATGGACTACCAGGGTATCTAATCCTGTTCGCTCCCCATGCTTTCGCTCCTCAGCGTCAGTTAATGCCCAGAGACCTGCCTTCGCCATCGGTGTTCCTCCTGATATCTGCGCATTTCACCGCTACACCAGGAATTCCAGTCTCCCCTACATCACTCTAGTCTGCCCGTACCCACTGCAGAACCGGAGTTGAGCCCCGGTCTTTCACAGCAGACGCGACAAACCGCCTACGAGCTCTTTACGCCCAATAATTCCGGATAACGCTTGCGCCCTACGTATTACCGCGGCTGCTGGCACGTAGTTAGCCGGCGCTTCTTCTGCAGGTACCGTCACTTTCGCTTCTTCCCTACTGAAAGAGGTTTACAACCCGAAGGCCGTCATCCCTCACGCGGCGTCGCTGCATCAGGCTTTCGCCCATTGTGCAATATTCCCCACTGCTGCCTCCCGTAGGAGTCTGGGCCGTGTCTCAGTCCCAGTGTGGCCGGTCACCCTCTCAGGCCGGCTACCCGTCGTCGCCTTGGTAGGCCATTACCCCACCAACAAGCTGATAGGCCGCGAGTCCATCCAAAACCGCAAAAGCTTTCCACCACCACCACATGCGTGGAATGGTCGTATCCGGTATTAGACCCAGTTTCCCAGGCTTATCCCAGAGTCAAGGGCAGGTTACTCACGTGTTACTCACCCGTTCGCCACTAATCCCCCCAGCAAGCTGAGGATCATCGTTCGACTTGCATGTGTTAAGCACGCCGCCAGCGTTCATCCTGAGCCAGGATCAAACTCTCCGTTGAAGTAAAACAAAAACAGACACAACCACCACCACCGGAAATAACGGCGACAGGGCTGCACAAAATTTGAAACCAGCCGTAAAAACCAGCCCCACACCACAAAAAGTGACACAAGACCAGCCAAAACAACCAATTCAATAAAAAATCGGTATCAACAAACTTGGCACACTATTGAGTTCTCAAACAACAGACACAATCCGAATACTTCCCGAAACAAATTCAATCGAATTTCAATGTTCCGTATTTCTTCGCTGCGGTATTTATACTGTATTTGATTCATATTCACTTTGCAAATCCGGGATATTTTCCCTGAATTCACATAAGTGAACCGAATCGCCCCGCAGAGTTCGCAATTTTTCCGGCTTCCAGACTTTCATTGGAATCGGATAATTCACGCTTGTAGGGATTTTGCCGCAATTTGTCCGCATCAGCGGCAGCGACTCAGAAAACAATACACGCTCCCCGGAGGCCACGCAAGTCAGCCTCGGGGGAACGTGCAGGGAGTCAAAGACCTGTCAGACAGTCACTTCGACAGTCGCCAGATTCTTCTTCCCACGGCGCAGCAACAGGTAGCGGCCGTGGAGCAGCTCGGCCCGGTCGATCACGGCGTCGGGGTCGGTCACTTTGCTGTTGTTCACGTAGGCGCCGCCCTCCCCCACAGTGCGTCGAGCAGCAGATTTACTCTCGGACAATCCCGACGCAACCAAAAGATCAACGATGCCCAGGCCATCGGCGCCAATCGAGGCAGACGGCAACTCGGCCGTTGCGGATGCCAGGGTCACCTCGTCCAGAACCGACAGATCACCATTGCCGAACAAAGCCGCGGATGCCGCGATGACCTTTTCCGTAGCATCCACCCCGTGCACCAGCGAGGTGACTTCGTAGGCTAGCCTGCGCTGGCCCTCACGTGCGAACGGACGCTCGGCAACTGCTGCTCCGAGTTCCTCGATCTCGGCCCGGCTAAGGAAGGTGAAGACCTTAAGCCGATCAACGACGTCGGCATCAGCGGTATTGAGCCAGAACTGGTAGAAGGCGTACGGGCTGCACATGTGGGCATCGAGCCAAATCGCATTGCCTTCGCTCTTACCGAACTTGGTGCCATCCGAGTTAGTGATCAAAGGGGTGCCCAGGGCATGGACACTCTTCGCATCGACTTTGCGGATCAACTCCGTCCCGCTCGTGAGGTTGCCCCACTGATCCGAGCCACCGGTTTGCAACACGCAGCCGTAATCGCGGTTCAACTGCAGGTAATCCATGCCTTGCAGGATCTGGTAACTGAACTCGGTGTAACTGATGCCCTCATCGGAGCTGAGACGGGACGCAACGGCATCCTTGCGAAGCATGGTGCCCACGCGGAAGTGCTTGCCGATTTCACGCAGGAAGTCGATGGCACTGAGCGGCGCGGTCCAGTCAAGGTTGTTCACCATGCGTGCGGCATTGTCCCCCTCGAAGCTAAGGAAGCGGCGGACCTGCGCCTGGAGGTAGCCAACCCACTCCGAGACCGTGTCCTTGGTGTTCAAGGTGCGTTCCGCCGTCGGCCGCGGGTCGCCGATCAGCCCGGTAGAGCCGCCCACGAGGCCAAGCGGCTTGTGACCGGCCAACTGCAAGCGGCGCATGAGCAAGAGCTGCACCAAGTTGCCCAGATGTAGAGACGGCGCCGTCGGGTCGAAGCCGCAGTAATACGTGATCGGGTCCCCGGCGAGCAGTTTTTCCAATTCCGTTTCGTCGGTGGAAACGTGAATCAGGCCGCGCCATGTGAGCTCTTGCCAAATATTGGCAAAGCCCGGGTCGTTGTGCTGGGACTCGAGGTTGTTTACGTGTGACACGAGTTCTAAGTTAGCAGGATTTGCCGGCGGGCTTCAGCGCTCAATCCCCGCCGGCAGTGGAGCCGCCGCGATAAGCCGCAGTCGCTGCGTCGGACGCGTCATCGCAACGTAGAGATCGCCCACCTTGCCATGTTCGTGGTTGAGCATGGCAGCGGGCTCCAGAACCACGACGCCGTCGAATTCAAGGCCCTTGGCTTCCTTGGGGCTGATGACCACGATGTCCTGGGAGTAGCTGCCCGCACCTGTGCCCACGCGGTGGCCATAGACTCTCCGGAGGGCGGCAGCGGCTTGCGGCAGCAGGGCACCGTCGGCAATCACGGCGAGGAGGCCGCCATCGATCGCTTCCAGTTCCTCCGGGAGCACCTCAACGAGGCGGTCTATCATCCCCGCTCCCTCCACGCGGTCCACGATGGGCGACCATTTGCCTTCGCGGACGGCCTTGGGGGCCGAGACAACCAGGCCTGCGCGGTTCGCCATGCGGACCGCAGCTTCGGCGATCTGCGAGGGGGTCCGGTAGTTGACGGTAAGTTCTTCGAGCTGCCAGCGGTCCCCGAACGACGGCGCGAGGGCACTTTGCCAGGAGTTCGCACCGGCAGAGGAACTCGTCTGTGCGATGTCGCCGACAATCGTGAAGGACTTCAACGGGCAGCGGCGGACCAACAGCCGCCACTGCATGGGCGAGAGCTCCTGGGCTTCGTCCACCACAATGTGTCCGAACGCCCAGGAACGGTCGCTCGTGGCCCGTTCGGCCGCCGTCAGGCGCGTTTCACGCTCCTGGTTCTGGTCTGCCAGCTCCTCGGCCGTCATCAACACATCGACGCCCATGGCCTCCATGTTGACCAGGGTCTGCTTGGCGTTGGCGATGTCGCGGGCACGGTCGTGCTCTTGCTGGGCAAGTCCCCTGCCGGCGGCAGGATCCAGTTCGCCCAGAAGCTCAGCGGCCTCGTCGAGTAGCGGGACATCGGCTTCCGTCCACGGAGAATCCGCGGGGCGAAGCAAGAGGGCACGCTGTGCCGGCGTGAGGTGCGGAGTGCAGGCCTCCAAAATGGCAGGCTTGCTGAAGAGTTCGGACACGAGCTTCTCGGGCGTCATGGGCATCCAGCACAGGTTCAGGACGATCCTGACATCGCGTGCGGAGCGGACGTCCTCGGCGAGGTAGGAGCGGTCGGCGTTGTTGCCGACATTCGATTCCTCGACGATCTCCGTCAGCTGCTCCGTGAGTTCGCGCAGCAGGATCTTCACGAACGTCACGCGTGCTTCGTTGTGCGGCTTGCCGGTGGCGCGTGCACGGTCGCGGGCGCGGCGCACTTGCCGTACCGAGAGGGTGAGCTTGCGGGATTCGACCTCGAGGATGCGGTCCTCGGCGGGAGTCCTCTGGCGGTTGGCGACGGCATTGGCAATAACGTCGGCCATGTTGAGCTTGCCCTTGAGCGCGGCGACGTCGGGATCCGTTTCGGGCACGGCATGGATGCCGGGCATGAGGCGGCCCAGGCTCGCCATGACGACGCCGGTCTCGCCAAGCGACGGCAGGACCCGCTCGATGTAGTGCATAAACGACGACGAAGGCCCAACGAGCAGCACGCCCGCGGACTTCAGCCGGTCCCGGTGGGTATACAACAGGTAGGCGGCGCGGTGGAGCGCGACGGCGGTCTTGCCGGTACCGGGACCGCCCTGGACCACCAAGGCACCCGAAATGGAGGACCGGATGATGCGGTCCTGCTCGGACTGGATGGTGCCGACGATGTCGGACATGCGGCCGGTTCGCTTCGAATTGAGGGCTGCGAGAAGGGCCCCCTCGCCTTGGAGGGAAGCGTTGTCCGCCAGCATGCTGGCATCCAGCACGTCGTCTTCGATTGCCTTGACCTCGCGGCCTTGCAGGATCAGGTGACGACGACGGCGGACGCCCTGCCGGTCGAAGGCGGTGGCCTGGTAGAAGTGGCCGGCTTCGGGGGCGCGCCAGTCCACCATGAGCCGCTGGAGGTCGGCCGTGGACAGTCCGATGCGGCCAATGTATTGGGCCTCACCGGAGTCCAGGTCGAGGCGCCCGAACACGAGGCGGTCGTCGACGGCGTCGAGCTGCGCGAGGCGGTCCTCGTACAGCGCTGCGAAGGCGTCCCGTTCGGAGACGTTCTGCATGGTGCCCACCGCTCCGGCGCGCCGGACTTGCGCCAGCTGTTGGCGCTTCTCCTCCCGCAGCTCATCCAGACGCGAGTAGAGACCGGCCACGTACTCGCGTTCGTGGAGCAAATCAGCGTCGTGCATCGAAACGTTCCCCTATCGAAAAAGACGGACCGTCCATTCTACAGCGGTTTTGCTTGACGCGCGTGAAACTGCCCGCAAGGCGGTGCGTCACACAATGTTCACCCCATGCTTACCTTCAGAGGTTTTCCGCCATGCCCGGCGATGCTTCAATGCTGCAATGCAGCACGACCTTGCCCTCACCCGACACGGCATCAGCCTTGTCCCTCTCTCCCCCGACCATGCCGGTCCGCTGTTCGACTTCGTGGACCCCGGCTTGTGGTCCGGCATGGCTGCCGAGCAACCTTTGAGCGCCTCGGAGCTGGCGGAACTCTTCGCAGCCCGCCTGGCGGATCCTGACACCATCCCCTTCACCGTCGTCGAGCAGCGGACGGGGGCACTGCTCGGCACCACTTCCCTGTACGAGTACAGTTCCCGCCAGCAGCGTCTGGAGATCGGCGGCACTTTTTACGGGCGCCCGTTCTGGGGCAGCCACGTCAATCCGGCCGCGAAGCAACTGCTGTTGGCCTACTCCTTCGATGAGCTGGCCGTCCACCGGGTCGCATTCCGCTGCGATGCCCGCAACACGCGCAGCGCCTCCGCCATTCAGCGACTAGGGGCCAGCTACGAGGGCACCCTGCGCGGGCATCGCTTCGCTCCCGACGGCACCCGCTGCGACACCGCCGTTTTCTCGATCCTGCACGAGGAGTGGCCTCGGGTGCGGGAGGCCTTGCTTCGTCGGCTGGCCCCCTTCGAAATGAGCGACAACCGGTGCGCGTACATCGCTGAGCCAGTACAGCCCGAACACGCAGCCTAAGCCACGCCTTCCGCGGGGGCTCCTAGACGGTCCGACCGCGGGCCGCCTTGTACCTGGACACCGTCGGATCCCCTGAGAGCCAAAACCGCCACGGGTAGTCGGCCGAGCCGCCGTCGCCGGCCACTCCTACCCGGGGACCGCTGGCCACTGCCGATCGGGCCGCCGAAGTGCCCGGAAGTTCGAGGCCGAAGGGCTCGGCCAAGGCGTCCCGGCCACTGTCCGCCGTCGTCAGCCCCAAAGCAGAAGCAAGCCGTGCCGGTCCGCTGGCCAAGTCAGTCGGCGATCTGGACGCCCGACGGCGGGACTGTGCCAAGGCCTGCCCGGCCACCACCTCACCGGCGCGCAACAGCAGCGCGGACGCAACGCCGTCGGGACCGCAGACAATGTTGGCGCAATAGTGCATGCCGTAGGTGAAGTAGACGTAGAGGTGGCCGGCCGGACCGAACATCGGGGCGTTCCGCGCGGTGGGGCCGCCGTAGGTGTGCGATCCCGGATCGGGCTGATCCGAGTGCTTTGGGCCCAGATAGGCCTCCACCTCGCTCAGCCGCACGGACACCGTGCCTTCCGACGTCCGGTGGCTCAGCACGGCGCCGAGGAGCAAAGGGGCAACGTCCCGCGGATCTCCGGAAAGAACGCCCCGGATGGCCTCCGGGGATGAACCCTGCGTTGTCATGCCCAGACCCTAACAAAATCCGCTCGGCAGAATCACCGCCGGCGATGTCCGATTCCCGCTAGGAACTGTGCGCCGGGGCTGCAAGGATGAAGTCATGGATTTTTGGCAACGCTACCGCGCCATCGACGCGCGGGATCCCCGCTTCGACGGCCAATTCTTCACGGCCGTCCGCTCGACAGGCATCTATTGCCGGCCCTCATGCCCGGCCCGGACACCCAAAGCCGAAAACGTGACGTTCTACGAAACCTCAGCCGCGGCGCACGACGCCGGGTACAGGGCGTGCAAACGCTGCCTCCCCGAGGCGGTTCCAGGCACTCCCGCGTGGAACCTCCGCTCAGATGTTGCCGGCCGGGCGATGCGGCTCATCAACGATGGCGCGATATCCCGGGTGGGCGTCGAAGGACTCGCCACCCGTTTGGGCTACTCTTCCCGCCAGCTCAACAGGATCCTCAGCCATGAACTTGGCGCCGGGCCACTCTCCTTGGCCCGGGCCAGCCGGGCCCAAACGGCCAGGACGCTCCTGGTATCCACCTCGATGAAACTCTCCGACGTCGCGTTCGCCGCCGGGTTCAACAGTGTCCGCCAGTTCAACGACACCATCAACGAGGTCTTCGCCCTGACTCCGACGGGACTGCGGGCCACCGCGAAGCCGTTAGACCATCAGGGCAAGCCGGGCGGGGCTACCGCCCTGACCCTCAACCTGCCCTATCGGAAGCCTTTTGATCCGGGGATTTTCGATTTCCTCGCCGCCCGCGCGGTTCCCGGGATCGAGCTGGCGGGCGGGAATGGTTCTACATACAGTTACGCGCGAACCCTCCGCTTGCCTCGCGGCAATGCCGCGTTCACCGTGGAGTACGACGCCGGGGCTCGCGGCGGTGCGCTGACCCTCGCGGTCAGCTCCTTGGATCTCCACGATCTCCCGGTCCTTCTGAGCCGCGTGCGGCGGTTGTTCGATCTCGACGCGGATACGGTAGCCGTGGACGAAGCCCTTGCCTCCGATGCCAGGATCGGCCCATCAGTCCGTGAGACGCCCGGAATGAGGGTTCCGGGCGCGGTGGATCCCCAGGAACTTCTGGTCCGAGCGATGATCGGCCAACAAATCACGGTGGCTGCGGCCCGGACCGCCTTGACCCAGCTTTCCGGTGCCGGAACACGCCTGCCGGAAGGACACGCCGGACATGCACCGGGACTGGATCGGCTGTTCCCCACAGCCGGGGAAATCGCCCGCTCGGGCCGGGAATTGCTGAGGGGACCCCAGCGCCGCATAGATTCCGTGCTCGCCGCAGCGGCTGCGATGGCCAGCGGGGAACTCGACTTCGACTATGGTGACGAGCCCCAAACGCTTGCCGACAAGCTTCTGCCGCTGCCCGGCGTCGGGCCCTGGACCGTAGGCTATGTGGCGATGAGGGTCATCGGGGATCCGGATGTCTTCCTGGCCAACGATGCAGCGGTCCGAAACGGACTCAAGAATCTCGAGGCCGCTGAGGAACTGCCGGCCGACTTCCGCAATGTGAGCCCGTGGCGCTCCTACGCCACAATGCACCTCTGGAGGGCAGCGGCCAGCAAACGCCGGAACGTTACTGCACCGCCGGAACGCTCGATGGCCATGGCAGCAGCTCAGGCAAGTCAACACCGTCCGCGTCGGCAGAGGCCCGCAGGCTCCCCAGCGTAGGCGTCCGACCGGCGAGCCACGCAGCGATATCCGTGATCATGCCGTTGATGGCAACGGACTGCCGGCCGGAGCCGATGACAGTCCGCGGAAGGCCCAGCGGCTGCAGCACGAATTTCTGCTCTGCCGGAACACGGGCCGAGAGGAAATCGAAGAGGTGCTCGCAGAATTCCCGGCTCCAGGTCTCCGGGCCGCGACCCATTCCCAGATCCGTCACGTGGATGACCAGTTCGCGCCAAAGCGCCAGGCCGCCGTCGAGCACTCTTCCGTCCCGGAATCTGATCCGGGTGTTCCAGCCGGACTCGACGAGTCCGTCGAAGGCCCGCAGGGCCCTGGCGAGGGCGGCTTCGGTGGCGGCACGGTGTTCAGCGAGGCTATGGCTCGCCGCCAGCTCAATGGCCTTGGTGCGGCCCTCATAGCCGCCGTCATAGATATCGACGGTCTCGCCCCGGGCGGCGTACTCCAGCTGGCGGGCCATGGCGTTGGAAATGCCGGCAATGTGCGCCAGCACATGGCCCCGGGTCCATCCGGGCAGCTCAGAGGGTGCTGTGACCTGGGCGTCGTCAAGTTTGGCGACAACGTCGGTGACAATGCCGGCTGCTTTGTGGAGCTCGGCAAGAAGCGCAGAGGTAGTGATCTCGGTCATAGCGCCATAGTAACGGACAACGCTCCCTCACCTTTGGCATGAAATCGACCGACCCTCCTGCAGATCTTACTGAAGGAGGGTCGGCCGAAAGGACACCAAAGCTGAGGGAGCGTTCCGGTCGCTAGGCCGACGCTAGGCCGCGTACTCGCGTACGAGGTCGAGTTCGGCCTCGAGGGCAAGCAGTTGGCGTTCGACGGCGGCCGGAGCCGTGCCGCCCTGCGAGTTGCGGCTGTTGAGCGAACCCTCGGTGCTGAGCACGGAGCGGACCTCGGGAGTCAGGTGCGCCGAAATGCCCGCGTACTCTTCGTCCGTCAGGTCCCACAGCTCGACGCCGCGTCCTTCAGCCAGCTTCACCGCTGCACCGGAGAGCTCGTGGGCCTCCCGGAACGGCACCCCTTGGCGGACAAGCCACTCGGCAATATCCGTGGCGAGGGCAAAGCCCTGCGGCGCCAGGGAAGCCATGCGCTCGGTGTTGAAGGTGAGCGTGGCGATCATGCCGGAGACCGCGGGGAGCAGCACTTCCAAGGTGTCCGCGGCATCGAAGACCGGCTCTTTGTCTTCCTGCAGATCGCGGTTGTACGCGAGCGGCAGGCCCTTGAGCGTTGCCAACAGCCCGGTCAGGTTGCCGATGAGGCGTCCCGCCTTGCCGCGCGCGAGCTCGGCGACATCCGGGTTCTTCTTCTGCGGCATGATCGAGGACCCCGTGGAGTACGAATCATGCAGCGTCACGAAGGAGAACTCCTTGGTAGCCCACAGAATGACTTCCTCGGAGACCCGCGATAGGTCGATGCCAATCATCGAGCAGATCCATGCGAACTCGGCGAAGACATCGCGCGAAGCGGTGCCGTCGATCGAGTTGTGGACCGCAGAGAAGAATCCGAGGTCCGCAGCGACGGCCTCAGGGTCGAGGCCGAGCGAGGAACCCGCCAAGGCACCCGAGCCGTACGGCGACACGCCTGCTCGTTTATCCCAGTCCTGGAACCGCTGCACATCGCGCAGGAGTGCCCAGGCGTGGGCCAACAGGTGGTGGCTCAGCAGGACCGGCTGGGCATGCTGCAAGTGCGTCCGTCCAGGCATGGCAACGCCCCGGTGGGCCTTGGCCTGCTCAACGAGGGCATCGATCGTTGCAAGCACACCACGGGCGATGATGCGGGCGTGGTCACGCAGGAACATGCGGCCCAAGGTGGCCACCTGGTCGTTGCGCGAACGGCCCGCCCGGAGCTTGCCACCCAAGTGGGTACCCGCGCGCTCAATGAGTCCGCGTTCCAAGGAACCGTGGACGTCCTCATCGCTCTCGGCCGGCTGGTAGGCACCGCTTGCGACGTCGTCATCCAGCAGGGTGAGCGCCGCGAGCATGCCGTCGAGTTCGCCGTCGTCCAGCAAACCGGCCTTGTGCAGCACGCGTGCATGCGCCTTGGAGCCGGCGATGTCGTAGCGGGCCAAGCGCCAGTCAAAATGGGTGGACTTGCTCAGTGCGGCAAGGGCGTCTGCCGGGCCGCCGGCGAACCGGCCGCCCCACAGCGCGCCAGTGTTCGTTGCTTCCGATTTTGGCTCAGCCACAGGGGCTACTTTTCCGAAACCCGCAGGTCGCGGCCTGCGGCAACCTTGGAGGACATGCCCCACAGCTCGATGAACCCCTTGGCCTGCGACTGGTCGAAGGTGTCGCCGGTGTCGTACGTGGCGAGGTCGAAGTCGTAGAGCGAGGTGTCGGAGCGGCGGCCGTTGACGATGGCCTGGCCACCGTGCAGGACCATGCGGATGTCGCCGGAGACGTACTTCTGGGTGTCCTCGATGAAAGCGTCCAGGGAGCGCTTGAGCGGGGAGAACCACTGGCCGTCGTAGACCAGTTCGGACCAACGCTGGCCGACTGTTGCCTTGAAACGCGCCTGCTCGCGCTCGATGGTGACGTCCTCGAGGTGCTTGTGGGCCGTGATGAGGGCCATCGCGCCCGGCGCCTCGTAGATTTCGCGGGACTTGATGCCTACCAGGCGGTCCTCGACGACGTCGATGCGGCCAACACCCTGGGCACCGGCGCGGCGGTTGAGTTCCTGAATGACCTGCAGCGGCGTGCGCTTGACCCCGTCGACGGCAACCGGGACGCCGGCTTCGAAGGTGATGGTGACTTCATCGGGTGCCGGCGGGAATTCCGGGGTGGCCGTGTAGTCGTAGATATCCTTGGTGGGAGCGTTCCAGATGTCCTCGAGGTAGCCGGTCTCGACGGCGCGTCCCCAGACGTTCTGGTCGATCGAGTACGGGTTCTTCTTGGTGGTCTCGATCGGCAAACCCTTTTCCTCGGCGAAGGCAATGGCCTTGTCGCGGGTCAGGGCGAGGTCACGGACGGGTGCGATGCACTTCAGGTCCGGGCCGAGGGTCTGGATGCCGACCTCAAAGCGGACCTGGTCATTGCCCTTGCCCGTGCAGCCGTGCGCGACCGTGGTGGCGCCGAATTCACGGGCAGCCTTGACGAGGTGCTTGACGATCACGGGGCGGGAAATCGCGGAAACCAACGGGTAGTGGCCCTGGTAAAGGGCGTTGGCCTTCAGCGTGGGCATGGCGTATTCGTTCGCGAACTCGTCGCGGGCGTCGGCCACATAGGCCTCGACGGCGCCGCAGCCGAGGGCGCGCTGGCGGATGGTTTCCAGCGATTCGCCGCCCTGTCCGACGTCGACCGCCACGGCGATGACCTCGGCACCGGTGGCTTCACCGATCCAGCCGATGGCTACGGAAGTATCAAGGCCACCGGAGTAGGCCAGAACAATGCGCTCAGTCACGAGAGTGCTCCTTTGTTGTTGCTTGGTTCTTTTGAGTCAATTTTTGGGACCGGCCCGAAGGCCTAGTTAGCCGGTCCGGCTTCCTGGGCCAATTGGAGGAATCGGGCCGCCAGTTCGGCTCCGCCGTTGGGATCCCTGGCAACCAAAAGCAAAGTGTCGTCGCCTGCGATCGTACCCAATACCGACGGCATCACCGAGTGGTCGATGGCCAAGGCGAGGAAGTTGGCCGCCCCGGGAGGCGTCCGCAGCACCGCGATGTTGGCCGAAGCCTCCGCGGTGACCAGCAGTTCCCCACAAAGCCGCGAGAGACGTGCATCAAGGATTTCCTGGGTGACCCCGCTCTTGGCGTTGCGGTCACCTCCCTCGCCGGGCACCGCGTAGACCAGCGCGCCGTCCTTGCCGCGAACGCGCACGGCCCCCAGTTCGACCAGGTCCCTGGAGAGGGTCGCTTGGGTGACCTGGACGCCGTCGGCGGCCAGCAGGGCCGCGAGCTCCGCCTGCGAGCGCACGGACTGACCCGTCAGGATCGCGGTGATCCGCGCCTGCCGGGCAGTCTTGGTGGCCGGGCTGGCCCCTTGCGACGCCGAATGGGTGGACACTAGGACGTGCTCTCCCCAGCGCTTCTTCCGGCAGCAACGGGGCCTTCAACGGGTGAAAGACCGTCGACGACGGCGAGTCCGGACTGGTGCATGAGCCACGCCATGAGCGCTTTCTGCGCGTGCAGCCGGTTCTCCGCTTCGTCCCAGACGATGGACTGCGGCCCGTCGATGACAGCGGCGGAGATCTCGTAGCCGCGGTAGGCGGGCAGGCAGTGGAGCACGACGGCGTCCGGGGCGGCCTGTGCCATGGCCGCCTCATTCACGGAATAGTCGCGGAAGAGCTGCATCCGGGCTTCCTTTTCGGCTTCCTGGCCCATGGACACCCAGGTATCGGTGGCGACAACATCGGCACCGTGGAGGGCCTCGGCGGCGTCGGTGGTGATCCGCACGGAACCACCGGTCTCCGCGGCGCGCCGTTCGGCTGCGGCAACGATGTCAGCGCCCGGCAGGTAGCCATCCGGACCGGAGATGCGCACATGCATGCCCGCGGTCACGCCCGCCAGCAGGTAGGAGTTGGCCATGTTGTTCGCGGCATCGCCAAGGTACGCCATGGTCAGCCCTTTGAGCTCGCCTTTGTGTTCCTTGACCGCAAGCAGGTCCGCCAGCAACTGGCAGGGGTGGTAGTCATCGCACAGGGCGTTGATGACGGGGACCTTGGAGTTCTCGGCCATGGCCACGAGGCCGGCGTGCGCGCCGGTACGCCACACGATAGTGGAGACCATCCGCTCGAGGACCTTGGCAGTGTCCTCCACGGATTCCTTGTGGCCGATCTGTGCCTCGCCGGGGTTGATGATGAGCGCGTTACCGCCCATGTCGGCGATACCGGTAGCGAAGGACACTCGGGTACGGGTGGAGGTCTTGTCGAAGATGACGGCGACGGTCTTGCGCCCGTTGCCGTCAGCTGCGAACGGTTGGACACTGTACGGGGCGGCTTTCATTCGAACGGCGAGATCAAGCACTTCGGCTTGCTCGGCCGGAGTGAGGTCCGTGTCCTTGAGGAAGTGACGGGTGGTATTCACTGTGCGTCCTTAGCGTTCAGGGGTGCAGCGGTCTGGGGTGCAGTGGCCTCGGCTGCAGTGGCCTCGGCTGCCACCTCGATGATGCCGGGCAGCGCGGCCAGGAAACGCTCGGCTTGCTCGATAGTCAGGATGAGCGGCGGCGCCAGCCGGATAGTGCGCGGACCCGGGCTGTTGATGATGAAGCCTGCGTCGAGCGCGGCGGTCACCATGGCGGGGGCGATGTCGGCGTCCAGGTCGAAACCGATCAGGAGGCCTTCGCCGCGGACTTCGGTGACACCGTCGATGGCGGACAGGCCGTCCCGCAGCCTTGCGCCGACTGTGAGCACGTTCTCCAGCACGCCCTGGCTTTCGATGGCGTGCAGGGTGGCGAGGGCTGCAGCGGTGGCTACCGGGTTTCCGCCGAACGTGGTGCCGTGCTGGCCTGCTGTCAGAAGCGAGGACGTCGGCTCGCCGAAGGTGATGAGCGCGCCTACCGGGAATCCGCCGCCCAAGCCTTTCGCGAGCGTCACCGCGTCAGGGACGATGCCGGCGTCTTCGCTGGCCAACCATTTTCCGGTTCTGCCGATGCCGGTCTGGACCTCGTCCAGGATCAGCAAGGCACCGACGTTGCTGGTGGCCTCGCGGGCGGCCTGCAGGTATTCAACGCTGAGCGGGCGAACACCGGCCTCGCCTTGGATAGGCTCCAAAAAGACCGCTGCGGTGGTCTCGTCGACGGCGGCACGGAGGGCCTCGATGTCGCCGAACGGGACATGGACCACGCCACCCGGTAGGGGCTCGAACGGGGCCCGGTACGCTTCTTTGGCTGTCAGGGCGAGGGCGCCCATGGTCCGGCCGTGGAAAGCACCTTCGAGCGCGATGATCTTGGTGCGCTTAGCCCCTTTTGCGCCGGCGGGAACATCCGCGTTGCGGCGCGCCAGCTTGAACGCGGCCTCGTTGGCTTCGGTGCCGGAGTTGGCGAAAAAGACCTTGGAGCCAGCCGGAGCCTTGGTGATGGCGAGGAGCTTCTCGGCCAACGCGATCTGCGTGGGGCTCGTGAAGAAGTTCGAAACGTGGCCCAAGGTGGCGAGCTGGCTTGCGATCACCGAGGTGACGAACGGGTGGGCATGGCCCAGGGCGTTGACTGCGATGCCACCCAGGAGGTCCAGGTATTCCTTGCCGTCCGCGTCCCACACGAGGGCGCCGGCACCACGGACCAAAACCCGCTGCGGTGTGCCGAAGACGCCCATGAGGGAGGAGGAGTAGCGGGACAGCCAATCGGCTCCGCTACTCGTTCCTGTCATGGTGTTGGATGGCGTTTCGGCCAGTTCTGCGTCGTTCGCGGTCATGGGTTCACTTCCTCGTCGGGGACAACCTGGGTTCCGATGCCCGCGGTCGTAAAGGTTTCCAGGAGCATGGAGTGCGGCAATCGGCCGTCCACGATGTGCGCCCGCTCCACTCCTTCGTCAATGGCCTTGAGGCAGGCCGCCATCTTCGGGATCATGCCGGACTCGAGACGCGGCAACATCGCCCGCAGCTCCGAAGCCGTCAGCGAGGAGATGAGCGAGGACCGGTCCGGCCAGTTGGCGTACAGTCCCTCGACGTCGGTCAGGATGACAAGCTTGGACGCACCCAGCGCCGAGGCAACGGCGGCTGCGGCGGTATCCGCATTGACGTTGAGGACCTGCCCCGTGGTGGAGCCGGTGCCGTCCCCTGCATCAAGGATTTCGGGGGCGACGGTCGAAATCACGGGAATCCGGCCGGCGGCGAGGATGTCCTCGATACCTGTGGGATCGACACCCACCACCTCGCCTACCAGGCCTAGGTCTACGTCCTCCCCGTCCACGACGGTGCCGGTGCGCACGGCACGCAGGAGGCCGCCGTCTTCACCGGACATGCCCACCGCGTAGGGTCCGTGGGAGTTGATGAGACCCACGAGTTCGCGACCCACCTGGCCGGTGAGCACCATGCGGACCACGTCCATGGCCTCGGGGGTGGTGACGCGCAAACCGCCCTTGAATTCGGATTCGATGCCGAGCCTGCCAAGCATCGAGTTGATCTGCGGGCCGCCCCCGTGCACCACGACAGGGTGGACTCCCACGTGGTGGAGGAAAACGACGTCCTCGGCGAAGGCGCGGCGCAGTTCCTCGTTGACCATGGCGTTGCCGCCGTACTTGATCACCATGGTGGTGCCGGCGAAACGCTGGATCCATGGCAAGGCCTCGATCAGCGTCGCGGCTTTGTCCTGGGCCGATTTTTCCGAACCGGCGCCGCTGGACGCATTTTCGCGGGTGTGCGCAGTCATGGTCATCTCCGGCTAGCTCGAGTAGGCGCTGTTCTCATGCACGTATTCGTGCGTGAGGTCGTTGGTCCAGATGGTGGCCTCGGCATCGCCGGCCTGCAGGTCGATCTCCACGAGTACCTCGCGGGGTTCAAGGTCCACGAGGTTGCGGTCGTCGCCGATGCTGCCGTTGCGGCAGATCTGGATGCCGTTCATGGAGACGTTGAGCTGGTCCGGTTCGAAGACGGCATCCGTCGTGCCCACCGAGGACAGGACACGGCCCCAGTTGGGGTCCTTGCCGAAGATGGCGGTCTTGAAGAGGTTGGAGCGGGCCACGGCGCGGCTGACGATTTCGGCGTCGCGTTCGCTGGCTGCGTTGAAGGTGCGGATGGCGATGTCGTGGCTGGCACCTTCGGCATCGCCGATCAGCTTGCGGGCAAGTTCGGCGCATACCTGGGTGATACCGGCACCGAGTTGTTCGGCGGACGGGATTGCCTCGGAGGCCCCGGAGGCGAGCAGGACGACCGTGTCATTGGTGGACATACATCCGTCCGAGTCCGCGCGGTCAAAGGTGACGCGCGTGGCGTCGCGGAGTACGACGTCGAGTTCCTCCGCCGGGACCTGGGCATCCGTGGTGAGCACCACCAGCATGGTCGCAAGACCCGGCGCCAACATGCCGGCACCCTTCGCGATGCCACCGACTGTGAAGGTCTTGCCTTCAGCGTCGGTCCCGGTGAAGACTGCTTCCTTCGCAACACTGTCAGTGGTCATGATCGCCGTAGCAGCGGCGCCGCCGCCGTTTTCGGAGAGCTCCGCAAAAGCGGCGTCGATGCCGGGGATGATCTTGTCCATGGGCAGTTGCGCACCGATGAGGCCCGTGGAGCAGACCACGACGTCGGAGGCGGAGATCCCGAGGACGGCCGCCACTTTTTCGGCGGTCGCGTGCGTGTTTTGGAATCCTTGGGGACCGGTGCAGGCGTTGGCCCCACCGGAATTCAGTACCACTGCATCCACGCGTCCGTCAGAGACAACCTGGCGGGACCAGTGCACGGGAGCAGCGGCCACTCGGTTGGACGTGAAAACGGCGGCGGCGGCTTTGAGCGGGCCGTCATTGACGACGAGGGCGAGGTCGGGATTACCGGATGCCTTGATGCCGGCCTTAATGCCGGCGGCCCGGAATCCTTGGGGGGCGGTGATGGTCACGGGGCGACTCCTTGGACGTTGAGGCCGGCGGATTCGTCCAGGCCGAGGGCAATATTCATGGACTGCACAGCGCCGCCTGCGGTCCCCTTGGTCAGATTGTCGATGGCGCACGTGACGATCACGCGGCCCGAATGCTCGTCGAACGCCAGTTGCATGACGGCGTGGTTGGACCCCTGCACCGACTTGGTGGTAGGCCACTGGCCTTCGGGCAGCAAGTGGACAAACGGTTCGTCGTCGTAGGCTTCCGCCCAGGCGCTGCGGAGTTCGGCGGCGGTGACGCCGGCCTTGACCTTGGCCGTCGCCGTGCTCAGGATGCCGCGGCTCATGGGCGCGAGGGTGGGAGTGAAGGACACTGTGACCGGTTCACCGGCGGCATTGGAGAGTCCTTGTTCAATCTCCGGGGTGTGGCGGTGGCCGCCGCCCACGCCATAGGGACTCATGGAGCCCATGACCTCGGAACCGATGAGGTTGACCTTGGCCGCCTTGCCGGCACCCGAGGTGCCGGAGGCGGAAACAATCACGACGTCGTCCGGCTGGAGAAGCTTGTTGGCGAAGCCGGGCGTGAGGGCGAGGAGGGCCGAGGTCGGGTAGCAGCCGGGTACGGCAATCCGCTTCGCGCCCTTCAGGGCGTCGCGCTGCCCGGGGAGTTCCGGCAGCCCGTAAGGCCAGGTCCCGGCATGGGCCGAGCCGTAGAACTTTTCCCACACTGCCGGGTCTTCGAGCCGGTGGTCCGCGCCGGCGTCGATCACCAGCGTGCCTTCCGGCAACTGTGCTGCGATCTCGGCCGAGGCCCCATGCGGGAGCGCCAGGAATACGACGTCGTGGCCCCCAAGGTTTTCCACGCTGGTGTCTTCGAGAATCCGACTGGCCAAACCATGGAGATGCGGCTGCAACTCGCCTAGTCTGGAACCGGCGTTGCTGTGCGCCGTGATGGCACCGATAGTGACGTCCGGATGCCCTGCCAGGAGGCGCAGCACCTCTCCCCCGGCATAGCCGCTGGCACCGGAGACGGCAACAGAAATAGTCATGGCAAGACTATACAGCAAAACTATTCATAGTTGCCGATATTTATGCATGCGTCTTTCCGGCAAGGTCGCGCCGGGCACGGTCGATCCGGGCGTATGCTGGATAGAGGGTGATCTAGACCGTGCAACCGATCGTCGGTTGCAGCGTTGCCCGTTAATCATTACGGGGCAACTGCATATGTCACCGACGTCCACCACGGAACTTCCCGCCAAGAGCGTCCGGCAACCCAACGCCGTCGTGCTGAGCTATTCCGAACTCCTTAAGACAGTCCGCGCGGAAGGGCTCTTGAAGCGTCGCGTCGGCTTTTACGTCAGCGTCTTCGCTGCGCTGGTCCTCTTGTTGACCGGCACTTGGTTCGGCTTCGCCCTCATCGGGCACAGCTGGTACCAACTCCTCATCGCAGCGGCCCTCGGCATTCTCTGCACCCAATTGAGCTTCCTGGCCCACGAGGCCGGCCACCGCCAGATTTTTGCCTCCCGCCGGGCCAATGACTGGTCTGCGCGCATCCTGGCCACTTCGGTTGCCGGCATCAGTTACTCCTGGTGGGAACAGAAGCACGGCGCACACCACAACAACCCGAACGTGATTTCCAAGGACCCGGACATCAAGACCGGCGCCCTGGCGTTCCACGTTGAAGCCGCAGCCGGAAGGAACGGACGCTTCGCGTTCCTCACCCGCAGGCAAGGCTGGTTCTTCTTCCCGCTCCTGATGCTGCTGGGCATCAGCCTGCAGTGGGAGTCCTTGATGTACATCCTGCGGCCCGGAGCCATCAAGCACCGCTGGGTAGAGACCCCCATCCTCCTGGCACGCCTTCTCGCGCTGCCGGTCCTTGCCTTCACCTTCCTGCCGCTTGGCATGGCATTTGCCTTCCTGGGCGTCCAGATTATGGTGTTCGGCTTCTACATGGGCGCTTCCTTCGCCCCGAACCACAAGGGCATGCCGGTCCTGCCGACCGACTCCCGCGTCGATTTCCTGCGCCGCCAGATTCTGACTGCCAGGAACATCTCCGGCGGACCCTTCATGAATATCCTCCTGGGCGGCCTCAACCACCAGGCGGAACACCACCTTTTCCCCGACATGGCACGCCCCCACTTGCGCCGCGCCTCGGAGATCGTTCGAAGCTACTGCGAAAAGCACTCCATTGCCTACACCGAAACCACGTTGATGCAGTCGTACGCAATCGTCGTACGCTACCTCAATGAGGTAGGACTCGCCGCCGGCCGCGGCTTTGACTGCCCTGTTGCTTCCGCGCACGGTAGAGGCTGACACGCACCGAAGACCACCGGGCACGTCACGGCGAACCACGTCGCTCAGCCGCTGACTGGACACTCGACGGACTCCGTTCCCTAGGATGGTTGTGTGAATGCGGGCACGAAAGTGCCTCGACGGAGAAGGAGAATCATGACGCATGCGATCATTGCCCGGCAAGCCGGAGGACCCGAAGTCCTCGAACTCACCGAAGCAGAGGTTCCGGCCCCGGGTCCGCGCCAGCTCCTCGTCAAAGTTGCAGCTGCCGGAGTGAACTTCATTGACACCTACCAACGCAGCGGCATCTACAAGGTTGAGTATCCGTTCACCCCGGGCTCCGAGGCGGCAGGCACCGTGGAGGCCATCGGTGCAGGCGTTGAGGACTTCGCCGTCGGGGACAGGGTCGCTACCGCTGAAGGATCCCGCAGCTATGCGGGTTACACCCTGGTAGACGCGGACAAGGCCCTTCCGGTTCCGGACGGCGTCGACGACCACACCGCAGCCGCCCTTCCGCTGCAGGGAATGACCGCGCACTACCTGATCAATTCCTCGTTCCGGGTCGAGCCGGGACACACTGTCCTGACCCATGCCGGTGCTGGCGGGGTGGGTCTCATCCTGACCCAATTGCTCAAGGCGCGCGGCGCCCGTGTCATCACCACTGTCTCTTCGGACGAGAAGGAAGTCTTGGCTCGGCAGGCCGGCGCGGATGAGGTCCTGCGTTACGCCGGATTTGCCGACAAAGTCCGTGAACTGACCGACGGCGAAGGGGTCCACGTCGTGTACGACGGCGTCGGCAAGGACACCTTCGACGATTCGCTTGCGAGCCTGCGCATCCGTGGCTCGCTCGTCCTTTTCGGGGCAGCCTCCGGGCCTGTGCCTCCCTTCGATCCCCAGCGGCTGAACGCCGGCGGATCGTTGTCCCTCACCCGCCCCACCCTCGCCCACTTCCTGCAGAACCCGCAGGAGCGGCGCTGGCGTTCGGCCGAAGTCTTCGGCGCTGCAGCCAGCGGCGCGCTCAAAGTCCGGATTGGCGGAACCTACCCGCTCGCCGAAGCCGCGCAGGCCCACCGCGACCTGGAAGGCCGCCAGACCACGGGCAAGCTACTGTTGATCCCATAGTCGGAGCAACGGCCACGGGACCGCTGACACTTTTTGTTCACCTCAATCCGAGAAGCTTCGAACGTGACCCAGGAACATGACATCCCGGCGGATCGCCTGGAACTCCAAGCGGTGCACCTGCCCCAACTGCAGGGCGCGTCAGCCGTGCCGCCACCGCGGACGCTCATCGAAATCATCGATGACACGGCAAGGTCTTATCCGGAAGCATCTGCCATCGACGACGGGCGCAAGTCACTCAGTTACTCCGAGCTCATGGCGCAGGTGCGCGGTTTTGCCGCCACGCTCAATGCAGCGGGACTTGGCCCCGGAGACACGATCGGCGTGCGGATTCCGTCCGGCACCAACGATCTCTACATCGCCATCCTGGCAATCCTTTCGATCGCGGCCGCCTATGTACCTGTAGACGCAGACGATCCCGAGGAACGGGCACGGCTCGTTTTCAAGGAAGCCAAGGTGACTGCGGTCATCACAAAAGGCCGCAAGATCGAGCTTTCCGGGGAGCGTCCGACGCCGCACCCTACCCCCCGCGCACCAGGCCTGGATGACGATTCCTGGATCATTTTCACCTCCGGCTCCACAGGCACGCCGAAGGGCGTCGCGGTTCAGCACCGCTCGTCGGCCGCGTTTGTCGACGCCGAAGCCCGGCTCTTCCTCCAGGAAGATCCCATCGGACCACAGGACCGGGTCTTGGCCGGCCTTTCAGTAGCCTTCGACGCCTCATGCGAAGAGATGTGGCTGGCATGGCGGCACGGCGCCTGCCTCGTGCCCGCTCCGCGTGCCCTGGTGCGCTCCGGCATGGACCTTGGTCCGTGGCTGATCAACCACGGCATCACGGTAGTGTCCACCGTTCCCACGCTCGCAGCCTTGTGGCCCGCCGAATCGCTTGAAAACGTGCGCCTGCTCATCTTCGGGGGCGAAGCCTGCCCTCCCGAGCTCGCCGAACGACTCGCGGTGGACGGCCGCGAATTGTGGAACACCTATGGGCCCACCGAAGCAACGGTGGTCGCTTGCGCGGCCCCTCTCGGGGGTGACGGCCCCGTTCGGATCGGCTTGCCCCTGGACGGCTGGGACCTCGCCGTTGTCGACGCCGCCGGGGTTCCCGTCCCGGAAGGCGAGACGGGCGAGCTGATCATTGGCGGCGTCGGACTGGCCCGCTACCTCGATCCGGCCAAGGACGCCGAAAAGTATGCCCCGATGCCATCCCTGGGCTGGCAACGGGCGTACCGCTCCGGCGACCTGGTCCGCTACGAGAAAGCAGGCCTCATCTTCCAAGGCCGCGCGGACGAGCAGGTCAAGCTCGGCGGCCGGAGGATCGAACTCGGTGAGATCGACGCCGCGCTGCAGGCCTTGCCGGGCGTCGCAGGGGCCGCCGCGGCAGTCCGTACGACGGCGGCCGGGAACCAGCTGCTTGTCGGTTACCTGGCGCCCGCCGGGTCCGAGGATATCGACCTCACGGCTTCGCGCGTGCTGCTGACCGAGAGCCTTCCGGCTGCGCTGATTCCCCTGTTGACGGTGGTCGATTCCATCCCGACAAAGACCAGTGGAAAAGTTGACAGGCATTCCCTCCCCTGGCCGTTGGCGGGTGCGGGAGCCGCCGATGCGGAGAAGGCACCGCTCAACCTGCCCGAAGACGCCCAATGGGTGGTTGAACAATGGGAGAGCGTCCTCGGCTCCAGCGTCACCTCGCTCGACGCCGATTTCTTCGCCTATGGCGGCGGCTCCCTCGCTGCGGCACAGCTCGTCTCGGCCCTCCGCGTGCGCTACCCCACCGTCACGGTGGCGGAGGTCTACGCCACCCCTCGGGTGGGTGCCCTGATCGACGCCGCGCGGCAGTCGTTGCCCGAAGGCGGTATCCAAGGTCCACCGGCAGAACGCACCGTTCGCCCGACCTCCCGGAAATCGCAAATCTTCCAGACCCTCATGGGCATCTTCCTCAACATTCTGGTGGGCATGCGTTGGCTCACCTACCTCATGGCCGCCAATCGCCTGCTCGCGGACTACGCCGGATTCTCTGCGGCTCCGGTGGTGTCCTGGTGGTGGATCCTGGCGTCCTGGCTGGTGTTCGTCAGCCCGCCGGGCCGCATGGCCATATCGATTCTGGCTGCGCGCATTCTGCTGCGTGGTGTCCACGCCGGTACCTACCCGCGTTCGGGCAAAGTGCACTTGAAGTTGTGGCTGGCCGAGCAGATCCAGGACCTCTCGGGTGCCATCAGCCTGGCCAGCGCGCCGTGGGTTCCCTACTACGCCAAGGCACTGGGGGCGAAGATCGGGAACAACGTCCAACTGCACTCCTTGCCCCCGGTCACGGGGCTGCTTTCCCTGGGAAGCGGCTGCAACATCGAACCCGAAGTGGATCTCTCCGCCTGGTGGATCGACGGCGACTACGTCCACATCGGTGC
Organism: Arthrobacter methylotrophus; assembly: GCF_039539965.1. NCBI lineage: Bacteria > Bacillati > Actinomycetota > Actinomycetes > Micrococcales > Micrococcaceae > Arthrobacter > Arthrobacter methylotrophus. The sequence continues at coordinate 2,869,825 of NZ_BAABED010000001.1, forward strand.
CATCCATGTGGGTGCCGGCGCAACCGTGGGCTCCCGCAGTACGCTCATGCCCGGAACGAGCGTTGGCGCCGGTGCCCGGGTGGAGCCTGGTTCCGCCGTTCTAGGCAAGGTCAAAGCCGGACACCTCGTTGCCGGGTCCCCCGCCCAACGCCGTGGCAAAGCCAAGAATGATTGGCCGGAGACGCCGTCGTCGCACCACCTGATTGGCCGGCTCTGGTTCGCGGCGTTCGCGACCGCCTCGGCATTGCTGGCCCTGATCCCCTACGTCTCGGCACTTGCCGGCGCCAGCGTAGTCGTGGCCTTTATCCAGGGCAGGAACTCCTTGCAGGACGCCTTCCCGGAGCTTTTGTTCGCCATCCCTTTGGCCGCACTCGCCTGGTTCCTGTGCAATCTCCTGCTCATCCTGGGCACTACGCGGATGCTCGGCATCGGCCTCAAGGAAGGGTATTACCGCGTTCGCAGCCGGGTGGGTTGGCAGGTCTGGGCAACTGAACGCGTCCTGGACCTGGCCCGGGACCTGCTCTTCCCCATCTACGCCAGCCTGTTCACACCTGTTTGGCTGCGCCTCCTCGGTGCGAAAGTCGGCCGCAATGTGGAAGCCTCCACCGTGCTTCTACTGCCGCGCATGACAACAATCGGCGAAGGCGCCTTCCTCGCGGACGACACCATGGTGGCCTCCTACGAGCTCGGCGGTGGTTGGATGAAGATTGGGCCCGCCAAGATCGGCAAACGCTCCTTCCTCGGCAATTCGGGCATGACGGCCGCGGGCCGGAGCGTCCCCAAGAACTCACTGGTCGCGGTGCTGTCTGCAACGCCTGCCAAGGCAAAATCCGGCACCTCATGGCTGGGCAGTCCGCCCGTCAGGCTGCGCCGGACCGCCGTCGATGCCGACCAGAGCCTCACCTTCAACCCGCCGCTGGCCCTCAAGACCAAACGGGCCCTGTGGGAATTGTGCCGCTTGGTACCGGTCATCCTCACGGTGGCGATCGCCGTCGGCATCATGTGGGTCCTTGACTGGATTGCTTCGGAATCCTCCTACTGGCTCGCAGCCGTCCTGGGCGGCGTCGTTATCCTCGCCGCGGGTGCCGTGGCCGCGGCGAGTTCGGTCGCCGCGAAATGGATCCTTGTGGGCCGCATCAAGGCGGGCGAGCATCCCCTGTGGAGTTCGTTCATCTGGCGGAATGAGGTGGTGGACACCTTCATCGAGATGGTCAGCGCCCCGTGGTTCGCGCGTTCAGCATCCGGTACACCGGCGTTGGTGTGGTGGCTCCGGGCGCTTGGCGCAAAAATCGGCCGGGGTACCTGGTGCGAAAGCTACTGGCTGCCCGAAGCCGACCTCGTCACCCTTGGCGAAAGTTCCACCGTCAACCGTGGCTGCGTGGTCCAGACACACCTCTTCCACGACCGCATCATGAGCATCGATACCGTGGTTCTCGGAGACGGCGCCACTATGGGACCGCACGGGGTCATCCTGCCGCGCGCCAGCATCGGAGCAGGCGGAACGGTAGGGCCGGCGTCGCTCGTCATGCGAGGTGAAACTGTTCCCGCCGGTACGTACTGGATGGGCAACCCGGTCAGCCCATGGTCTGGACCGTAGCGTAGATTAGCAAGTGGGCTTATGAAATACCAGCCATGACCACACCAGCACAACCAGCTACACGGAGGCAGCCAGCGCATATGAGCCCTAGCGAACCAGGAATAACCAAAATTGCCGCCGATGCCTACACCCTGCATCACGGGAGCATGGCATTCCAGGTGCTGCGGTATGAATTGGACCTGGACTACAGTTTGGGTAGCAATCGGCTCAACGGCCGCGCGGTGCTTCGCTGTGTGGCACGTGAGGACACGGACTCGCTGATCCTGGACCTGGTGGGCCTGAAGGCTTCCAAGATCCTGGTGGATGGCAAGAAGGTCCCGAGGTTCAGCCCACGCGGCGAGCACCTCGTGATCACCGTCAAGGAACCGCTGGCAGCAGGCCAGTCATTCACCGTTGAACTCCGTTACGACGGCAATCCCAAGCCGCGCAGGGGCCTGTGGGGCGAAGTAGGCTGGGAAGAGCTCGACGACGGCGTCCTGGTTGCGGGGCAGCCGAACGGCGCTGCGTCCTGGTTCCCCTGCAACGACCACCCGCAGCACAAGTCCAGCTATTTGATCAGCATCACCACTGATGACAACTACCGCGCCATCTGCAATGGCCGCCTCGTATCGCACAGCAAGAAATCGAGCCGTGAGACCTGGGTCTATGAACAGGCCGAGCCGATGGCGAGCTATCTCGCCACGGTGCAGATCGGACGATACAAGCTCCACCAGCTCAGCCCTTCCGTCGCCCGGGCCGGCCTTGGAACAGCACATCATGCCGAGGTCCCGCGGCACAGTCCGGTGCCCCAATTCGTCGCCGTGGCGCCCGGCTTGTTGACCGAGGCCCGGGAAGGACTGGCTCGGCAAGCCGACATGATGCGCACCTTCGAGGACTGTTTCGGTCCGTATCCTTTTACGGAATACACCGCCGTCGTCACCGAGGACGAACTGGAAATCCCCCTCGAGGCCCAGACCCTCTCCATCTTTGGCCGGAACCACATGGAACAGTCGTGGGAGGCGCAACGCCTCATCGCCCACGAATTGTCCCACCAGTGGTTCGGCAATTCGCTCACCGTGAGCAGTTGGCGTGATATCTGGCTGCACGAGGGCTTCGCCTGCTATGCGGAATGGATCTGGTCCGAAGAGGCCGGAGTCATGTCCCTCGCGACCCGCGCGAGGGCCGCGTGGCGAAAGCTTGACGCCGGCGCCCAGGACCTGGTGATCGGCGACCCCGGACCGGAGCGGATGTTCGATGACCGTGTCTACAAGCGCGGCGCACTGGCCCTCCACGCCGTACGGCTTGCGTGCGGTGACGCCGTGTTCTTTGGCTTGTTGCGGCATTGGACCGAGACCAAGCGCCACAGTTCGGTGTCCACGGCTGAATTCATCGCCACGGCCAACGCCTTCGTTCCGGGACTCGACGCCGCACGTGTACTGGAGCCCTGGCTTTATCGGGCGAGGCTCCCGGCTTTGAGCTGATCCACCTTCAGCTGGTCCAACGCAGTTCAGCTAGTGGGAGGTTGCTGCGAGGGCGGCAACCAGTCCGGCCGGAAGATCCCGACCGTCAGCGCTGGCAGGGAGTTCAAGATCCCACAGCCCCGGCCTTTCCAGCACGTCGAAAGAATCAGGGCTCACCCGGAGCCCTTCGCCTGTCATCTTCAACCAAGCTTCCTTGCGCGCCCACAAACGAGCGCGCTCGTTCGCCCGGCGACCCGGTTCCACCGCGTCGAGATGGCGGTGCTCGCGTATGGTCAGGGCGACGTCGTCGAAGCCGGCAAATTCGGTGCCCGCAGCATTTTCCACATCAACTCCCAGCCTGAGCCCGGGTTCCGGATGCACGACGGCGGCAAACAGCACCCAGCCCGACGCCCGCGAGGCGCTGAGCAGCAATGGTGCGGGGCCGCCGTCGAGCAGGTATCCTGGCCGGCCATGAGCAATATCCGGACCAGCACCACACTCCGGGCACTCATAGGCGGCCTGGAGCTTCGAAGCGGGAACCCCCAGGAGCGTTGCGGCAAAGTTCTGCTGGGCCACCCTGGACGCCAGGAATTCCAGCCGTAGGACGGGGGCCATGGCGTCTCCCCGAAGGGTCTCGGCCGGAGACAGCAATTCCGCCGCCATCTGCTCGATGGCGGCGGAATCAGCAGGATCCAAGGACTGGATGTGAACAGCCAGCCCTTGGATCCCGGTGTTGATACTGATCAGCGCTGGACTGCTCCGAATCGCTCCGCGGCGACTGCGACGGCGGCCTCGCGGGCCTCCGACGCCTCATCGGCGGTCAGGGTGCGGTCCATGGCACGGAAGCGCAGCCCGAAAGCAAGCGACTTCTTGCCCTCCTCGATACCCTGGCCCGCGTAGACATCGAACAAGGCGACGTCTTCGAGAAGTTCGCCCGCGCCTTCCCGGAGGGCAGCCAGTACTGCGTCCGCTGGGATCTCCTGCGGCACCACCAGGGCAACGTCCTGCGTCGCCACCGGGAAACCGGAGATGTGCTTGGCAACAATGACGTCCGGGGCGGCGTCGAAGATCGCGTCCACGTTGAGCTCAAGTGCCACTGAACGCGCCGGCATGTCATGGGCGGCGAGTAGTTTGGGGTGCAATTCGCCGGCGTAGCCCACTACGTCACCCGAACGGAGCGCGAGCTGGGCGGCGCGGCCCGGGTGGAACGCCTGGTGGCTGCCTTGGCTGACCACGAGCTCGACGCCGAGGACGTCGCCGATGAGCCGGGCAACATCAAGGGCGTCGGCCCAGTCCCAAGCGCGCGGTTTGTGTTCCGCGGCAGCCGGGGAATCATGGCCGGTCAAAACGGCGGCGATGTACAGCGGCTGGTCCGGGACGCCGTCGTACAGTCCATCGAGTACCTCGGCGGAAGGCTTGACACCCAGCGGCGGGATGGAGGCAGTGCCCAGTTGACCGTCGGGAAGGAACACCGATCCTGCCTCGAAGAGGGCGAGGTCGCGGAAACCGCGGGAGTGGTTGCGGCGGGCAACCTCTATCAGGCCAGGAAGCACAGAAGTGCGGAGGAACCCGTGTTCCTCGCTGATCGGGTTGGCCAGTTTGAGGGCGGTACGCGCCGCGCCTTCCTCGGCCACGCCGAACACATCATTGGCTGACTTGGAGACGAACGGATAGGAGAGGACTTCGGTCAGCCCTGCGTCCGCCAGGGCCTGGACCACACGGCGTTTCTGCTGTTGGGTCCGGGTCAGGCCGCGGCCGGGAGGTGCCACGGGCAGCGTGGCCGGGATGTTGTCGTAGCCCACCAGCCTTGCGATTTCCTCGGCGAGGTCTTCCTTGGTTTCCAGGTCATTGCGCCAGCTCGGTGCCGTGACGACGTAGGCGCCGACCATCTCGTCCTTCAGCACGATGGCACCGAGGTCCCTCAGGGAACCCGTGATCTGGCCATCCGTGAAATCGATTCCGATCCGGGCGGCCGCATAGCCGGCCGGCAGCTCGATGGTCAGTGCGTCGGGGGCGGTCCCGACGTCGGTCCCGGCTTCGTCAGCCGTTCCACCCGCCAGTTCAACCAGGAGGTCGACGACGCGCTGCGCCGCGATGTTAGCAACCTGCCAATCGACGCCGCGCTCAAAGCGCTTGGACGCCTCCGAGGGCAGCTTGTGCCGGCGACGGGACCGGGCGATCGAAACCTCATCGAAGTGCGCAGCCTCGACCAGGACGTTGGTGGTCGAAGCGGAGACCTCGGTGTTGGCCCCGCCCATCACGCCAGCGATGCCGATCGCACCGGAACCGTCGGTAATCAGGAGATCTTCGACGTCGAGCGCACGCACCTTGCCGTCGAGGGTGGTGATCTTCTCCCCGGCCACGGCGCGGCGGACCACGATGTCGCCCGAGAGCTTGTCGAGATCGTAGCAGTGGTTCGGCTGGCCGAGTTCGAGCATCACATAGTTGGAGATGTCCACGGGCAGCGAAATGGAGCGGATGCCGGCCAAGCGCAGGCGCGAAACCATCCATGGCGGGGTGGGGCGGGTAGCGTCCACGCCGCGGACCGTGCGGGCCACGAAGCGGTCGCACCCGGGATTGCCGTAGATGGGGGCGTCGTCGTTGAGCTTGACGCCATAACCACCGGAGAGTGCCGCCGGGGCGTTGACCCTGGCGGCGGGGTCCGTGAAGACAGTTCCGGTGGCGTGGGCATATTCGCGGGCGACGCCACGGATCGAGAACGCGTAACCACGGTCCGGAGTGACGTTGATTTCGGCTGCTTCATCGTAGAGGCCAAGCAGCGCCATGGCATCGGTGCCGATCTCTGGATCCAGGCCGATGCGGGAGAGCACCAGGATGCCGTCGTGGTCCTCACCGATGCCAAGTTCACGTACCGAGGCGATCATGCCTGCGGACAAATGACCGTAGGTCTTGCGAGCCGAGATGTGGAAGTCGCCCGGCAGCACTGCTCCCGGGAGAGTCACCACGACTTTGTCCCCCTCGACGAAGTTGTGGGCACCGCAAATGATGCCCTGCACGCCGGAGGGGTCGATGCCCTCGCCGGTCAGGGTCTGCTCTTGCCCTTCAGGAACAACGCGGACCTGGCACCAGTTAATGGTCTTGCCGTTGGACTGCGGCTCCTTGACGAGGCTCAGCACCTGACCCACCACAATGGGACCCTTGAGGGCATCCGTCGGGCGGTGGACGGCTTCTTCTTCAAAACCGACCTTGACGAGTTCCGCCATGACCTCTTCGGCCGTGGCGTCGGCCGGAACCTGCGCGAATTCACGCAGCCAGGAAAGTGGAATACGCACTGTTAGATCTCCATCCCGAAGTGCTCGCTGAAACGTACATCGCCCTCGATCATGTCGCGCATGTCGCCGACCTCGTTGCGGAACATGAGGGTGCGCTCGATGCCCATGCCGAAGGCAAAGCCTGAATATTCGTCCGGATCGATACCGGCGGCGCGCAGGACGTTGGGATTGACCATGCCGCAGCCGCCCCACTCGATCCAGCGGGGACCTCCCTTGGCACCCGGGTGCCAAATGTCCAGTTCCGCGGACGGCTCAGTGAACGGGAAGTAGTTGGGACGAAGTCGGATCTGTGCCTCGTCACCGAACATCTGCCGTGCGAAGTGTTCCAGGGTGCCACGCAGGTCGGCCATGCTCAGCTTCTTGTCGATGGCCAGGCCTTCGAACTGGTGGAACACGGGCGTGTGGGTGGCATCCAGTTCATCGGTGCGGAAAACCTTGCCCGGGCACAGCACGTAGATGGGAACTTCACGCTCCAACATGGAGCGGACCTGCACCGGGGAGGTGTGGGTGCGCATGAGCAGGTGCGCCTCGGGAGGTTCCACGAAGAACGTGTCCTGCATTTCGCGTGCCGGGTGGTCAGGCTTGAAGTTAAGGGCATCGAAGTTGAACCACTCGGATTCGACTTCCGGCCCTTCGGCGATTTCCCAACCCATGCCGACGAAGATGTCCGCAACGCGGTCCTGCAGCGTGGACAGCGGGTGGCGGGCGCCGGCACGGCGGCGCCGCGGCGCTGCCGTGACGTCGACGGTTTCCTCCACGAGGATACGGGCGTCGTTCTCGGCTTCGAGCACAGCGGTACGGGCTGCGAGCGCCTGGTTGACGCGGCCACGGGAAGAACCCATGAGCTTGCCTGCAGCGGCCTTTTGTTCTTTGGCCAAACTACCGATTTCCCGGTTGGCAAGGCTCAAGGGCGACTTCTCGCCGGTGTGCGCCAAGCGGACGGCCTTGAGTTCTTCGAGGGAGGATGCGGCGGCAATCGCGGCGACGGCTTCCTCAACGGCAGCGGTGATGGCGGCTTCATCCAAAGGGTTCGGGATGGCAGCGCCCGGCAAAGTGTCAGTCATCTACTGTTCTTAGCTACGAGTCGGAATTGGTCTTCACCAGGCGGAGCCATGGCGAAAGCAGGAGCAATGCTCGCCAGAGGGGTCCGGCGGCACTAACCCCAGTCTAGTAGAAGGCTCCGGCCGGGATTTAACCCGTGACACCGTCCAGGCCCCCGGCGATACAGCTAGCATGGCATCATGACACCGCGGCGCACCATTACCGTCACCGGAGAGGGTTCCGCCGAAGCCGTTCCCGACCTTCTCACGCTCACGCTCGCCATCGAGGTCAGGCGCGACGCCGCCGGGGCGGCTTATGACGACGCCGGACAGCTTGCCGCTGCGGTGACGGACGTCCTGCGGGAGCAAGGTGTGGCCGGTCTTGACTTGCGGACCAGCGGCCTCAACTTGCGGGCTGAACTGGTCTGGGCCGAAAACCAAGGGCAAAAGCTCACGGGTTATGTTGCCTCAACCACCTTGGTTGCCCGTGTCAGCCCGCCGTCAGCGGCTCCCTCGGCCATCTCTGCCGCAGTCGCTGCAGGCGGCGACAGCCTGCGCATCAACGGGATCGAACAAGGATTCACCGATTCCTCCGCCGTTGCGGCGCTGGCACAGGAAGCCGCCTGGCGGGAGGCCGAAGCGAAGGCCGCTCGATTTGCGGCCCTTGCCGGCTCCCGGTTGGGGCAAGTGCTGTCCATCGACCAGCGGCCGGAGCAGGGGTCGCCGATTCCGTTGATGGGCGACATGAAGCGCGCCTTTGCCAGCGAAGGCGTCGCCATCGAGGCGGGGTCCGTGGCGGTTTCCGCGAGTGTAGTGGTGCAGTGGGAGCTGGCCTCGCCGGAAAGCCGTGCCGGCTGATCCGGAAGTGCCAGTGGGAGGTGCCAGCCTAGTGAAGAGCTCCCGCAGGGAGCTTCGCGTCCCCTGCAGTTTCAAGTGAAGTACGTACGACGACGGCGATGCCCTCGCCCATGTCCCGCACGGCCATGGCGGGCGTGGTGCTCCCTTGCGGCAGCCTGGCCTCGTCATAGGGAACGTGGATGAAGCCACCCCTCGTTCGTGCGGCAACGGCCTCCTTGGAGAGTTCATGCATCAGGGAATAGAACACGTGGTTGCACACATACGTCCCGGCTGTTTGGGAGACCTCTGCCCGGATTCCGGCGATCTGCAATGCCCTGAGCGCGGACTTCACCGGAAGGGTGCTGAAGTACGCCGCCGGACCTGCGGGAACCACCGGTTCGTCGATGGGTCGGTTTCCCGCATTGTCCGGAATCCTGGCGTCATCGACGTTGATGGCCACGCGCTCGAGGGAAAGCCGGTCCCGGCCACCGGCGAGCCCGAGGCAGATGACCAGCTCCGGGCGCAGCTGCACCAACGCTTCGCGAAGGACCGCAGCCGATTCACCGAAAACGCACGGTAGCTCGACTGCCTCCACTTCGCGTCCTTCGGCACGCAAAATCTCCTGCGCCAGGAGGGCGGAAGTCCACGAGGGATTGCTGGGATCGCCGCCAAAAGGCTCGAACCCCGTCACCAAGATCATGGACCCACCCTAGCAACAGCCGAGCGGGTTCCGGGAGCCCGTTGCGGACTTCCGGCGGCCGTTCCTTCAGCAGGCCTTGACAATAGTTAGAACATATATTCGAATGGAGGTCATGAGATGGGACGCACAGGCACTTTCGCCACAACGTGGTCCGGTAACGGGAGACAACAGCAACAGCGTTCCGTCCGGAGCCGCCCCAGCTCCGGATGCGCTGCTGCCGCTGGCCGGGCTTGTGCGTTCCGTCTCAACCCCCGAGTTCTCCGGAGTTACCTTTCATGAGGTCACCGCCAAATCGGTGCTCAACAAGGTGGCATCCGGTTCCCAGATGCCTTTCGAATGGACCGTCAACCCCTACCGCGGATGCAGCCACGCCTGCGTCTACTGCTTCGCGCGCAAGAGCCACACGTATCTTGAGTTCGACGCCGGCCACGATTTCGATTCCCAGGTGATCGTGAAGATCAACGCTGCAGAGGTCCTGCGCAAGGAACTGTCCAAACCCTCCTGGGGCCACCATCACGTGGCCTTGGGCACCAACACGGATCCGTACCAGCGGGCAGAGGGACGCTACCAGCTGATGCCCGGAATCATCAGCGCCCTCGCCGATTCCGGCACGCCCTTCTCCATCCTCACCAAGGGAACCCTCCTGGGCCGCGACATCCCTCTGCTGAAGCACGCCTCCAGCCAGGTGTCCGTGGATCTGGGCATCTCGCTGGCCATGACGGACGAAACCCTCGCCTCGCTTGTCGAACCGGGGACGCCGGCGCCCCGCGCAAGGCTCAAACTCATCCACCGGCTGCGCGAGGCCGGGCTGCCCTGCGGAGTGATGGCCATGCCCATCCTGCCGTGGCTCACGGACAGCGACGATTCCCTCGAGTCGCTCTTCACGGCGCTGTCCGAGGCCGGTGCCACAGGTGTGACGGCCGGGGCGTTGTACTTGAAACCGGGCACCCGTGAGTGGTTCATGCAGTGGCTCGCGGCCAACCACCCTGGCCTCGTCGGAAAATACCGGCGTCTTTATGGCCAAGGCTCGTACGTTTCAAAGGAATACAAGACCTGGTTGAGTGGCCGCATCAGCCACTTCAAAGCCCGCCACGGCTTTTCCGGGAGCAGCGGTTTCAGCCACAGGAATGCGGCCGCAGGAAAGGAACCGGCAGGGTCCCTTCCGCGTACGTCCTTTCCAGCAACGGGCCAATCCACCCTTTTCTAGCTCGGCTTCTAGCCAAGCAGCCCTGAAGCCACCCGTTCCAGCAACGCACGGACAATCGGCAGGTCGGCGGGAATCCATGGCAACGCGAACGCTTCTTCGGGGTTGCCGAGCGGGACCCAACAGAGTTCATTGTGGTCCTGCAGCGGACGTGGCTCACCGTCGAGCAGCTCCGCGAACCAAACCCGCATGGCGGCCCGTTCATTCAAAGGCCAAGCGGAACCGGTGTCGGGCTCCACTTCACTCCCGAGCCGGACGGTGATTCCAAGTTCCTCGAGCAGTTCGCGGTGCAACGCTTCTTCGAAGGATTCCCCGGCCTCGAGCTTTCCGCCGGGGAACTCCCACATCCCGGCGAATTGCGGTGGGGCGCTGCGCCGGGCGACCAGCAGCCGCTTCGGGTTGTCCAGGGAATCGACGACGGCGGCGCCGGCTACGCTTATCAGTCCAGTCACCGGAACAGTCTATTGGCCGTCAGGCCCCGGACCCTCCATGGAAGTCGTCACATGGCGGGACATTCCCTGGAGTCTCGCACTAAGCTTGAAAATCGGATTTATTCCCGTTCGAGCGCCTCCAGCTCAGCCCCAAGAAACAGGACGATGACCACTACTGCAGTCAGTAACACCTCCAAAAAGTACGGAAGCCGTCACGTGACGTTGGCGATCTTCGCCCTCGCCATGGGTGGATTTGCCATCGGCACCACGGAATTCACCATGATGGGTTTGCTCAAGGAGATCGAACAGGGACTCAACATCAGCACGCCGGAGGCAGGGAACCTTATTTCCGCCTACGCGCTCGGGGTGGTTGTGGGTGCGCCCGTCTTCGCGGCTCTTGGTGCACGGCTCCCCCGCAAGCAACTTGCCTTAGGTCTCATGCTGTTCCTGTCCGTGGCCAACCTGACGTCGTACATTGCGCCGGACTACGGAACCATGCTGATCACCAGGTTTGCCTCTGGATTGCCCCACGGCGCGTTCTTCGGGATAGCCGCAGTCATCGCAGCGAGTCTGGTTGCTCCCACGAAGCGCGGCTGGGCGATTTCCATGGTCATGGGCGGCCTCACCATCGCCAACGTCATCGGCGTGCCCGCAGCCACCTGGCTTGGCCAAAGCTACGGGTGGCGGCTGCTGTTCGTGGTGGTCGGCGTCATCGGCCTGGCAACCAGCGTGCTGCTATGGAAGTTTGTTCCCTTCGAAGCCGCCCACCCCGACGCAAGCATCCGCAGGGAGCTTAGTGCACTCAAGCGCATCCAGGTGTGGCTGGCGCTGCTGATCGGAATCATCGGTTTTGGCGGCTTCTTTGCCACCTACACGTACATCTCGCACACGATGACTTCGGTAGCCGGAATCCCCCAGAATCTCCTGCCGCTGGTAGTTGCCCTTTACGGGCTCGGCATGGTGGCGGGCAATATCCTGGGCGGTCGGATCGCCGACAAGTCTGTCATGGGAACCATCTACCGGGTCCTTCCCGCGATCGCGCTGGCCTTGGTCGCTTACGCCGTTGCGGCCCACTGGGCGTGGTCCGCGTTCATCATGGTCTTCATCGTGGGTGGGATCGGCTCCATGCTGGTTCCGCCCTTGCAGACGCGGCTCCTCGACGCTTCGCCGGACGCGCCGTCGTTGGCTTCCTCGTTAAACCATTCCGCCCTCAACATTGCCAACGCGCTTGGCGCATTCCTCGGCGGGGTGGTCATCGCTTGGGGTTGGGGCTATGTGGCCCCTGCCCTCGTCGGCGCCGCCCTTGCCCTCCTGGGGCTCGGCGTCGCAGGCATCAGTGGCTGGCTGGAACGCAAGAAGCCGCTGGCTGCGTAACCCTTCCCAGGACCGCAACCAACGGCTCGTGTGTCGGTGCCTGGTCGGCTCAGACCTGGACGCGCTCGACGTCCGGTTCAAGGTAGATAACCCGGGCGATCGGCACTGCGGAGCGGATCCTGAGTTCGGCGTTGTCGATCGCCTTGGCAATGGCCTGTCCGGTGTCTGCCGCTGCCACACTGATTTTCGCTGCCACCAGCAACTCTTCGGGGCCCAGGTGCATGGTCTTCAGGTGGATAATGCGGGTGCCATCGGACTCAATGGCTGCGGTGATGCGTGCGTTATCCTCTTTGGTGGCTGATTCGCCGAGGAGCAAGGATTTGGTTTCCACCGCAAGTACCACTGCGATGGACACAAGCAGCAGGCCGATCATTCCCGTTCCTGCCGCGTCCCACGCGCCATTCCGGGTGACGAGGGTCAGACTGACGCCGAAGAGCGCGAAAACGAGCCCCAAGAGGGCTCCGAAATCCTCCAGGAGGATCACGGGCAACTCCGGCTGCTTGGCGTTCCGGATGAACTTGATCCAGCTCTGGTTACCGCGCAATGGATTGGACTCGCGGATGGCCGTCCGGAAGGAGAACGACTCCGCAACAACGGCGCCCAGCAGCACCACCAAGGGCACCCACCAGAAACCACCTTCAATCGCGTGGGGGTGCTGGAATTTCTGCCAGGATTCGTACAGTGCGAAGAGGCCACCAACGCTGAACAGCACGATCGAGACGATGAACGCGTAAATGTAACGTTCACGGCCGTACCCAAACGGATGTTCGGGGCTTGCCGCTCGTCGCGAGCGCTTCCCACCAAGCAGCAGGAGCAACTGATTGCCGGAGTCGGCAACCGAGTGGATCGCTTCCGCCAACATGGAGGACGACATCGTCAGGACGAATGCGACGAACTTGAGTACGGCAATCGCCAGGTTGGCAGCCAGCGCTGCCACGATCGCCTTGGTACCGCCATTTGCAGCCACGGAAGCTCGCCTTCTTCTTCGGATTCGGGGGATGTGAGTGATGGGCAGGAACGGACCCAGGCATGTGCCCGGAAACAGTCAGGAAGCCTGCTGGGACCGCGCGCTGGCGTAAAGGCAGACCGTAGCTGCTGTCCCGAGGTTCAGGCTTTCCGCCGAACCGTAAACCGGCACTGCAACACGATGGTCCGCGAGAGCCAGCTCGGACTCCGAAAGTCCTTGGGCTTCGTTGCCGAACAACCAAGCTGTCGGGCCCTCAAGGGCATAGTCGGAGCGAGCTGCCGAGGCGCCCATGCGGCGAGCAGCGTTCTCGTCCTGGAGCTTGTCCAGATTGAGGGTGCCGTAACCGTCCGCGGCGAGGATTCCCATGCCACGATCCTTGCACAGCTCCACGAGCTCCTCGATGTCCGCACCCAGGACAACCGGCAGGTGGAAGAGGGAACCGGCTGTGGACCGCACGGCCTTCGGGTTGTAGATATCAACGCTGGAGGCCGTCAGGACTACCGCATCGGCCCCTGCCGCATCGGCTGCGCGAAGCACGGTTCCAGCGTTGCCGGGGTCCCGCACCTGGCACATGACCGCGATCAGCCGCGGTCCGGCGTCGAGCACTGAATCAAGGCTCACATCCACAAAACTGCAGACAGCAACAATGCCCTGAGGATTGACCGTGTCCGCCATGGCGGCAAGGACCTCATCATTTGCGAGCCGCAAGGTGACTCCGTCGGCAAGCTCGGCAAGTTCGGGAAGCCGGTCCAGACAGCTTTCGCTTGCGTAGACTTCGTGCACGACGCCGGGCTCCCCCGCCCTGGTCCGCTCCCGGTGCAGGACCAGCGCTTCCCGCACTGCCTGCGGGCCTTCTGCCAGGAACCTGCCCCGCTTTAAACGGGCCGGGCGCCCTGCAAGCTTCGCGACATCCCTGACCCGATCGGCTCGGGGATTGGACATCGGAAGTTCTTGCGGGCGCCCGGTTTCGTTCATATACAGAACTTTAGTGGCTGTTGCGACTAGTTCTTGATCTGCTGGCGGGCTTCGCCGCCGGCAGGCTCGAAGCCTGCAGCCTTTGCAGCCTCAACGGTGGAGAACCAGTACTCGGCAACCGTCACGTCATACCAGGTAGAACCCGGAACGTGGTACTTGTTGGACTCGGCGTTGCCCTTGATGGCGTGGCCTTCCGGTGCGGCTTCGCCCTCAACGGCAACAACTGCGCCTTCGATGGCCGGCTTCTCGGAAACCGCTGCCTTGACGGCAGGAGCGGTCTTGGCAGCCGGAGCAGCCTCTGCCTTGGCAGCCGGAGCGGAAGTGTCGGCGGGCAGGGAGTCCTTGGCAACCTTGACCAGCGCGGCGAAAGCATTGGCGTCAGAGACGGCCAGCTCTGCGAGCATGCGGCGGTCAACCTCGACCTCAGCAGCCTTCAGGCCCTGGATCAAACGGTTGTAGGTCAGGCCGTTGGCGCGGGATGCCGCGTTGATGCGCTGGATCCAGAGGCGACGGAAGTCACCCTTCTTCTTGCGGCGGTCGCCGTAGCTGTACACAAACGAGTGCAGCAGCTGCTCTTTGGCCTTGCGGTACAGGCGAGACCGCTGACCGCGGTAACCCTTGGCCCGTTCGAGGACAACCCGACGCTTCTTGTGGGCGTTTACCGCCCGCTTCACACGTGCCACGTGCGTACTCCTTCAAAATTCTTATCCCAAGCTGCTACTGCCGGAAACCCGGCCGGCCTGAGAAGGCTTTGGTGTAGTCGGCAGCCACCGGATGGCAGCAACCAGAAAACTTGGAACTTAGACGCCGAGCATCTTCTTGATGACCTTGGCATCGCCCTTGAAGACGATCTTGTCGCCGGCGAGGCGACGGGTCAGGGTGGAGGACTTGTGCTCCAGGTAGTGGCGACGGTTGGCCTGCTGACGCTTCAGCTTGCCGGTACCGGTCAGCTTGAAGCGCTTCTTAGCACCACTGTGGGTCTTCATCTTCGGCATGGGAACCGATCTCCTTACGTGTCCGCAGACTGGTCTGCAGTTCTTTCGTGCAGCCATCCCGTAGGGGATGGCCGCTGCTTCTTGCCGGGCGGAGGCTGGCCTCCTGCGGCGTGACTAGTTGGTCTTGCGTGCCGCTGGCTTCGGAGCGGCCTTGGGGGCTGCCGGCCGAGCTGCAGGCTTCGGAACCGCGGGCTTTGCCATCGGTTTCGGTACTGGCATAGCAGCAGGCTTGGGGGCAGCCGCCACCACAGGCTTAGGAGCGGCCTGCTCAGGAGCCTTGGCCGGTGCCGGCGCGGCGACCGGCGCTGCTTCCACGGCCGGAGCTTTTTCAACCACCGGAGTCTCTTCAACTACAGGGGCTGCTTCAACCACCGGGGTCTCTTCAACTACAGGGGCTGCTTCAACCACCGGAGTCTCTTCAACAGCAATCGTTTCCTCGGCAGCCGGAGCTACCTCAGTTTCGACAGCTTCTGCCTCAACGGATTCCGGTGCGGTTTCCTCAGCCGGCGTTGCTTCGCTCTGGGTTCCTTCGGCCTGGGCCAGAAGTTCCGCCGGAAGCAGGTCAGCGAGTGACTGGGTCAAGGGGGCATCCTCGCCCGACACGTCAATCCGGCCTGCGGCCTTGGCTTCATTCTGGGCCTTGGCTTCTGCGCGCTGCGCGGCGCGACGGGCCTCAGCCTTGGCCTCAGCCTTGTTCTTCAGGGGGCCGATCACCATGACCATGTTGCGGCCATCGATGCGCGGGCTGGACTCGATCACGCCAACTTCGGCAACGTCCTCAGCGAAGCGCTGCAACAGGCGGATGCCCATTTCGGGGCGCTGTTGCTCACGTCCACGGAACTGGATCATGGCCTTGACCTTGTCACCGGCACCCAAGAAGCGAAGCGCATGGCCGCGCTTGGTCTCGTAGTCATGGGTATCGATCTTCAGGCGGAAGCGGATTTCCTTCAGAACCGTGTTGGTCTGGTTCTTGCGGGCCTCACGGGCTTTAACAGCGGCTTCGTACTTGTACTTGCCGAAGTCCATCAGCTTGCACACCGGAGGCTTCGCCTGCGGTGCAACTTCAACGAGATCCAGATCAGCCTCGGCAGCAAGACGCAGGGCGTCCTCAATACGGACGATTCCTACCTGTTCGCCGGCGGGGCCGACCAAACGCACCTCGGGGACGCGGATACGCTCATTGATTCTTGGCTCGCTAATGTCAAAGCTCCTGTTGTTGTGATGAGTATTCCACCGGCAAATAGAGAAGGCCCCCAATTGCTGGCGCAATCGAAGGCCTCGAAGATCGGAAACGGCCCCTCGATGGAGGCGTTCGCACCATCCAAGGGTGACCTTGAATGATGTCCGACCAGGTACCCGGCAACTTACATCCCCGAAGGGAAACGGCTGACGCGGGTGGGAGAGAACTCCGCTTGCAAACTGAAAATCAATTCTACAGAGATCGGCGGCTAACCGCACATTAACGGTAGGTAGCAGAACACTGCGTGAGCCATAACGAAATGGCGACTTCCAGTCGGTCTGTGACAAGCTTACCAGCATGAGCACTTCAGACAGCAATTCCCCCGACCGCGAGCCCACCCGTGCTGGTGCCGGAGTAGCCCAGCAGATCCGCGACATTTCGGAAGTTCCGGCTGTTGAGGTCATCACCACCGGTGCCGTTCACCTCATGAGCGCAGCGGCCGTCAAGGTGGGGTTGGCCGACGACCCCCATGCCGAGGATCTCAAGGACCTTGACGAAGCCCGCAAATTGATTACCGCTTTGGCCGGGCTGGTCACAGCCGCAGCCCCGGAAATCGGTTCACAGCACGCCGGCCCCTTGCGCGATGGCCTGCGCTCCCTCCAGCTGGCGTTCCGCGAAGCCTCACTGATCCCGGACGAGCCAGGAAAGGGCCCGGGCGAAAAGTTCACGGGCCCGGTCAACTGACCCCGACTCTTCTGTTAGGCCGCGACGGCGGGCCGGCCTTCTGGCCGGCCCGCCGTCGTCGTCTGCCCTGCCAGCTCAGTTCGCTGGATCCTTCGGGCCGGCCTGGGTGATGGTCATGATCCGGCGCCGACGCAACTGAAGAAAGAGCCCCGCGAGGCACAGCACCACTCCCGCTGTTCCGACGGCCACGAATCCAGCCCACGGCCCGACCCCGTCGATGAAGATCCCGGCGAAAGGCGAGCCAAAGGCCACGCCCGCCGTCAGAGCCGAGCCGTACCAGCCCATTGCTTCGCCACGGCGGTCCTCCTCCACGATGTCGGCGACCTTCTCGGAGGCCGCGGACAGCACCGGCGCACACAGCAGACCGGGCAGCAAGGACACCACGGCAAGGGTCCAGGTGTCAGTGGCGAAGCCCATCGGAATGGTCAGGGCCGCCATGCCCAGGAGGAGCAGAATCGGCGAGACGGGCCGGTGCATCGCTCCGTAGATGAGTCCCCCGACCACCGAGGCGGCGCACCAGAAGAAGAAGACAATTCCGATCTCGCTCTCGTGCCCGCCGCGCTGCAACACCGCGACGATTCCGACGTCGGTACCGCTCAGGACCATGCCGGATCCTGCGGCAACGGCAAACACGGCGGCCACCGCCGCCGTGAACCAGGTGAAGTTCCTGGCCACCTTTCCCCGCAGCCCGGAAGAATGGGAAACCGTCGGCGCCATCTCCGACGCCGCTTCCTGCAGATGGGCCGGGGCCGAGGCAACCACCGCCGCTTCGGCCGCATGGAGCTCATCGGCATCCCGATCAGCAGCCTGGCTTGCATTAAGGACATGATCGCTGCGGGTTGGCGGGTTGAACCACAGAAGGAAGAGCCCCGCGGCCGAGGTGCACACACCGACGACGGTCAGTCCCAGGACAGTGAAACCGCTCGTGGCGACGACAGCGCCGGCCGCGGGGCCGATCATGAAGACCACTTCGGTGGCAATCGAATCCAAGGCGTACGCAGAGCGCCGTTGCTCGCCATCCACGAGGACGCCAAGGGACTGACGGATGACGCTGAAGATCGGCAGGGTCAGGAGGCCCCCGACGAAGACGAGCGGCAAGATCCATTCGTAACTGACATGCGGCACGATCGACCAAATGACCAGCTCCGAGACCACCGAAGGGATCAGTGCCTTGCGCAGGCCGACCGTGTCCACGCGGCGTCCCCGCCATGGAGCGCCGATAGCGATGCCTATCGTGAAGACCGCGGCAGCCGCGCCGGCGGCAGCGTATCCCTTGTTCAGGGTCAGCACAATGTGCAGCGTGAGCAGGACGCCCGCAGCGGAGTGCGGTATCCGGGCAACCATACCGACGAGCAAGAGGCGCCGCACGGACGCGATGGACAGCATCTGGCGGTAGAGAGCGAAATTCACGAGCTACATCCTCTGTTCTGCCGCAGGCAGGACAAGAACGTTCCCCTTGCGCCTTCGGCTACTGCGCCGCCCGCTGCAGGCTGACTTCGATGGAGTCGACCCGCTCGGCGAACAATTCATTCTGCGCCCAACGTCCATTCAGCCCGGAGACGAGATCCTGGATGGCTGCGGCGTCCAGCCCGTCTTCGAGGTACAGCACCACTCGAAGCTCGGGTCCTGGTCCGCCGCCAGACATGGTAGACCCGTCGGCGACGCGGGAAGCCACACCGGAGCCTGGCCGGACCTCGAGCCGCCGCACTGCAGGATGTGTCCCCGCCAAGGAATTGAGAGCAGACTCCAGTTCACCATCAAGGTACGACGGCGTCCAGTCGCGCTGCTGTGCCAGTGACCACATGGCCGGGCGGCGCACCACGAAGGTGACTTCCGAGCCCGGATCCACCACCAAAAGTTGCGCCCCTTCGGAGACGGCGGACAGGGCAGCCCGGGCCGCATAGACGGCGACAGGACGGGCCTGAGGATGCCAGGCTTCCAAGGCGGCAGCCGAAGTGAAGACCGGCATCGCCGTCCGGCCGTCCGGAGCCTTGAGTGTCACGAGGGACATGTCTGCCTGCTTGTCGGCATGGAGACCCTCCACGCCCTCGGATTCCTCGGCGAGCTGGGCCACCACCGGGACAAAGACCCTGGCCGTAGCCAAGGAAGCCACGACCCCTGCTTCGGTTCCGGTGCCGGCCAGCAAGGCTGCGACGGCGGCGACGTACCCGGCGTCGGCCGTTCCGTCGTCGTCCTCGAAATTGTGGATTCTGGCCGCGTCTCCGCTCAGGTTCCTGCCCGCCCAAGGCTGGCCGGCAGAGTCTCCCGCTCCCCCGGCGCCCGCAAGGGCCGCCGCGATGTGGCCTGGCAAGGCGCGGGGAGCGGTGCCCGCAGCCTCGGCGGACTGGTTTGAGTCGTGCGACATCAGCGGCGGCCGGCGACGTCCAGGGCTTGCGGGAGCGTGAAGGCGCCGGCGTATAACGCCTTGCCGACGATCGCCCCTTCAACACCGAGCGACACGAGCTCCCGCAGCACGCGAAGGTCTTCCAGGCTGGAGATTCCCCCGGACGCAACCACCGGTTTGCCGGTCTTCTCCACCATCTGACGCAGTAGTTCAACATTGGGACCCTGCAGCGTTCCGTCCTTCGTGACGTCGGTGACAACGTAGCGGGAGCAGCCAGCATCCTCCAGACGGGCGAGCACCTCCCAGAGATCCCCGCCTTCCTTGGTCCAGCCGCGGCCCGCGAGCGTTGTGCCGCGGACGTCGAGCCCGACGGCGATCTTGTCACCGAAGCGGTCAATGGCCCGGCGGGTCCATTCCGGGTTCTCCAACGCAGCGGTACCGAGGTTCACACGGGCGACGCCGAGCTCGAGCGCGCGCTCAAGGGATTCGTCGTCGCGCAGTCCGCCGGAGAGCTCCACCTTGAGGTTCAGTTGCGAGACGACCTCACTGATGAGCCTGGCATTGTTGCCACGGCCGAAGGCGGCGTCCAGGTCAACCATGTGCACCCATTCGGCCCCGGCGTCCTGCCAGTTCAGTGCGGCTTCCAGCGGGGTGCCGTAACTGGTCTCGGAGCCGGCTTCTCCTTGGAGGAGACGGACGGCCTGGCCGTCTACAATATCGACGGCGGGCAGGAGTTCCAGAACGGGCAGTTCGGAGGCGGTGGTCATTGAGGTCCTCGGTGTTGTGGGGGACGGGCATCAGGCGCCCGGCAAGCTATTTGGCAGGCAAGGTCATTTGCCAGGCAGGGTGAAGAGATACGCCGCCAGCAATGCCAAGCCGGCTAGTACGTAGAACGAAATGGAGACCCAGGCGGGACGTTTCTGCTGGTGGAAGGAGATGCCTCCGCCAACCAACAAGCCGGCCGCGCCCATGAAAATAACAGACCACATTTTAGGCAACGCCCCCGGCCTCTGATGCGTCGGCCTGCGGCAATGCCGGCGGACGCAGGCCCTCAACCCAATTGCGCAGCAGGCGGGCTCCTGCGTCGCCCGATTTCTCGGGATGGAACTGCGTAGCGCACAGGACACCGTTCTCCACGGCGGCGATGAACCGGGCACCGTGTTCGGACCACGTCACCTTCGGCGGTGCCATGCGAGGCTGGGCGACATCGAATTCCCACTTCTGCACGCCGTATGAGTGCACAAAGTAGAAGCGTTCATGCTCGACGCCGGCGAAGAGCTTTGATCCTTCCGGCACGTCCACCGTGTTCCAACCCATGTGCGGCACGACGGGTGCGGGGAGAAGTTCCACCTTGCCCGGCCACTCACCCATGCCCTCGGCTTCGGTTCCGTGCTCCACTCCGGCCTCGAACAACACCTGGAGTCCGACGCAGATACCGAGGACGGGCCGGCCCCCGGCCACACGACGGCCGATCATCCGGATGGCATCGACTGCCTTGAGCTCACGCATGACCGTTTCGAAGGCACCGACGCCGGGGACCAGGAGGCCGTCCGCGTTCAGGACGTCTTCAGGCTTGGCGCTCAACGTGACATCCGCACCGGCCCGTTCCAAGGCCCGGACAGCCGATCGGACATTGCCCGATCCGTAATCCAAGACGGTAACGGTCGGCTTTCCTTCAGGCGAGACAATGCGGGCGGCAGCCTTGGGATCCACAACGGCACCATCCTTGAGGATGTGTCTACTCACAAGGCACCCTTGGTGGACGGAATGCCTTCGACGCGGGGGTCGGACTCGACTGCGGAACGGAGCGCACGTGCGAAGGCCTTGAACTGGGCCTCCACAATGTGGTGTGGATCCCGCCCGGCCAAGACGTTCATGTGGAGGCAGATGCCTGCGTGCAGAGTGATTGCCTCAAAGACGTGCCGGGTCAGCGAACCGGTGAAGTGTCCACCGATCAGGTGGTATTCCTGGCCGGCGGGCTCCCCGCCGTGGACCAGGTACGGGCGGCCGGAGACGTCCACTACGGCGTGCGCCAACGCTTCATCCAGCGGGATGGTGGCTTCGCCGAAGCGCCGGATGCCGGCCTTGTTGCCCAAGGCGGCACGGAGGACTTCACCGAAGGTGATGGCAACGTCCTCCACGGTGTGGTGGACATCAATATGGGTATCTCCGGTGGCTTTGACCGTCATGTCGATGAGCGAATGCTTGCACAGCGCCGTCAGCATGTGGTCATAGAACGGCACCGAAGTGCTGATATCCGAGACTCCCGTGCCGTCGAGGTTGATTTCAACCAGAACGGAGGACTCGCTGGTGGTGCGTTCCATGCGTGCTGTCCGGGCGGCCGCCGTGCTGGCGCCGTTTTCGCTCATTGTTGGTCCTTAGAGGAGGAAGGGGTGGGTCTGGTTCAAGTCTAGGCCGGTGCGGAGACTTGGCCGTCCCGCAAGGCTTCAAGTGCTTCAAGGAAGGCCGTGGTCTCCGGCTCGGTACCGGCAGTGACCCGGAGGTGGCCCGGTATGCCGACGTCGCGGATGAGGACTCCACGCTCCAGCAGTCCCTGCCACAGGGCATGGGGGTTTTCGATTCCGCCGAAGAACACGTAGTTCGAATCGGAGGCCGCCGGCTTGAATCCCATGCGGGTCAACTCGCTGACAATGCGATCGCGTTGGATCTTGATGTCTTCAACGTCGGCCATGAGGGCTTCGCGGTGCCGGAGTGCGGCCAGCGCGGTTGCCTGGGTGATGGCGGAGAGGTGATACGGAAGGCGGACCAAGCGGATGGCATCGGCGACCTCGGGGGCGGCTGCCATATAACCGATGCGCGCCCCGGCGAGGGCGAAGGCCTTGCTCATGGTCCGGGAGACAATAAGGCGCTCCCGGCCAGGGAGGAGCGTCAACGCACTGGGCGTGTTGTCGTGGGCGAACTCGTGGTAAGCCTCATCCACGATCACCACCGTCTGGCTCCCCTCGCCGGCCTCGTAAACGGCTTCGACAACGTCCAGGCCAAGTCCTGTGCCGGTCGGGTTGTTCGGGGAGCAGAGGAACACCACGTTTGGCTGGAGCTCACGTACCTGTGCTGCGGCCGAAGCCGCATCGAGTCCATAGTCCTCGGCACGGACTCCCGCGATGTATGCAGTATCGGTTCCACTGGCGAGCAAGGGGTACATCGAATACGTGGGCGGGAACCCGAGAGCGCTCCGGCCCGGGCCACCGAAGGCCTGGAGGATCTGCTGCAATACCTCGTTGGAGCCGTTGGCTGCCCAAATGTTCTCGGCCTTTAGCTCGTGGCCGAGGTATTCGGCAAGCGCCTCACGCAGTTCAGTGAACTCGCGGTCAGGGTAGCGGTTCAGTCCAATGGCGGCTGCCGCAACGGCTTCGGTGATGGCCGTCTGGACATCGGCAGGTACGCCATGGGTGTTTTCATTGACGTTGAGCAAGATCGGAACATCAAGCTGCGGCGCGCCATAAGGGCTCAGCCCGCGAAGGTTGGTCCGGAGGGGAAGTCTGTCTAGTCGCTCAAGCTGATCACTCACCATGACAGTTTAAGGTGCCGCGGCGGATGCCCCGAAACTGTGACGCCCCTGGCATCCACTCCCGGTGCTCCTAAGCGGCCGGAACGAACAGCTGCTGTCCCGGTAAGATGCGGCCGTCCTGGAGGTTGTTGAGCTGGATGATCTCCGCAACGACGTCGCGCGGATCCCTGGAAGGTGCAGCAGTTCCGGCAATCCCCCACAGCGACTGGCCGGATTGCACTGTGACACTCGTACTTGCGGTGCGCTGCAGCTGGTTCGCCGAATCAGCGGCCTTGGCCGGCGAATTCAGGAATCCCGCCAAGCTGAGCAGCATGGCGACCAAAAGCATTGCGGGCACACCGAAGAAGACCATACGGCCCCGACGTGTCAAACGAAGCCGAGCAGGTGCCGTGCCGTGACCTGACGGGTGGGTGGTAATGATTGCGGACATGAGCTGAGCCCTCCTGAACAATGCCGAATCCCGGAAATCCCTGGAGTGCGGCTGCCAATTCTTGCCTTCAGTCAGTGTTTACGGGGCCGTTCCTCGTCGATGTCTTCGAACGATTCGAACGAAAAATTGGATCTCGCAACACTTTTTAGAACACATATTCGAATCTTGCTACGACATTTTTAGCACTTATCAACGAATGGTGTCGAGACTCGCTAGAACAAATGTTTGATAAACGCCTGTGCCTGCCCTACGTTTGAGTGAAGAAACCAGCACTGAATCAGTGCAACAGGAGGGTCTGACATTTCAGGCCGCAGTCCCGGCAAGCGCCCAGCGCGGAACGGGCCGAACGGAAGGGCGTTGGCGAACATGGCAGCGAAAGCCACGGGAAGTGGGTCCGCATCACCACGGAGCCAGCAGCCGCAAAAGGCCCCCAAGAGCCTTACCGTCCGCCAGAAGAAGATCCTGGAGACCATCCAGCGCTCCGTGAACGATCATGGCTATCCCCCGTCGATGCGCGAAATCGGAGACACCGTTGGCCTGGCCAGCCTGTCCAGCGTCACGCACCAGCTGTCACAGCTCGAAAAGCTCGGCTACCTTCGTCGCGATCCCAAGCGCCCGCGCGCCATGGAAGTCCTCATGCCGTTGACCTTGGATGGCGGTTCCAACATCCCCGGGGTCGAAGCCCCGGCGAAGCTCCGCAGCGCTGGTGGCCTGGCCGTCACGGAGCTCGCGAGTGCCAGCGACACGGCCATGGTGCCCCTCGTGGGCCGCATTGCGGCCGGTGGGCCCATCCTGGCAGACCAGACCGTTGAAGATGTCCTGCCGCTGCCCCGTCAGTTGGTAGGCCATGGCGAGCTCTTCATGCTGAAGGTGGCCGGTGATTCCATGATCGACGCAGCTATCTGCGATGGAGACTGGGTAGTGGTGCGGCGCCAAAACGATGCCATCAACGGCGACATAGTGGCCGCCCTCCTCGACGACGAAGCCACCGTCAAGACCTTCCGCCAGCGCGACGGCCACACATGGCTGCTCCCCCAGAACACGCAGTACGAGCCCATCCTGGGCGACCAGGCAACCATCATGGGCAAGGTCGTTTCGGTCCTGCGCTCGCTCTAGGCCCCTGCGCTGGTTCTGGGCCACCGTCGCCCCCAGCCGTTGCCCAAGGAATCGCTAGGCCTTGGCCGCGTCGGCATACAGCCGTTCGAGCGCACCGTGGACCACGGAACGGTCCGTAGTGGCCCAGAAGGGCGGCAATGCCGCCCGGAGGAAGTTGCCGTAGCGTTCGGTCGAGAGCCTGGAATCCAGCACTGCCACGACGCCTTTGTCACCTGTCGAACGGATGAGCCTACCGGCCCCCTGGGCGAGCCGGATGGCCGCGTGGGTGGCGGAAACTGCCATGAAACCGTTGCCGCCGGCCTGCGCCACCGCGCGGGACCGTGCCGTCATCAGGGGATCGTCGGGGCGGGGGAACGGGATCCGGTCGATGACGACCAGGCGGCATGAACCGCCGGGCACATCAACGCCCTGCCACAGCGACATAGTGCCGAAGAGGCAGGTGTCCTCCTCCTCGGCGAATTGCCTGACCAACGCGGCCATGGTCGATTCACCCTGGCACAAGATCTCGACGTCCAACCGTGACCGCATCGCTTCCGCGGCGTCTTCTGCTGCCCGTCGGGAAGAAAAGAGGCACAAGGCTCCACCATGGGACGCCTTGATGAGCTCCTCGAGTTCGTCGAGTGCTTCAGGCGAAGTGCCACGCCCGGGCTTGGGCAGGTGCCGGGCGACGTACAGCATGCCCTGTTTGGGGTAGTCGAAAGGCGAGCCCACATCTACGCCGGTCCAACTCGGAGCGCCCTGGCCCGTCAGTCCGAGCCCTCCTGCCGTGGCCTCGAACGCGGACCCGATGGCCAGGGTGGCGGAGGTCAACACCACTGTATGGCCCGCGAAGAGCCCTTCCCTCAGCCGTCCGGCCACGCTGAGCGGAGCAATGTTGATGAGGACGGGCGAATCCTCGTCAGGCGCCGTGTAGCCCTGCTGCGGATCATAGGTACTGTTCCGGGAGAGCCACACGACTTCCTGGTTTTCCCGTGCCGAGAGCAGCCGTTCACACAGTTCCAGGATCAGCATTAGCCGTGACCGCGCAAGTTGGCGGCCGCCGTCGACCGCGTTGGACGAATCCCCCTTCGAATCGGATAGCGCCGCACGGCAGGCTTCCCGGAGCTGGTCCACGCAATCAAGTTGTTCGTCGTTGAGCCCATGGGGCAGGAGCCCGGCGGCCGCGCCGATCATCGCGAGGTCCAAGCGGTCCGCGGCGGCGTTCAGCGCGTCCACGGTGATGGCCGTGTGTTTGCGTGCGCTCGAGGCAGCGGCGTGGATCATTGCGACGGACAGTTGCCCCGACACGGCACCGGTTACGCGGTCCTGGAGCTCGTGGGCTTCGTCCACCACCACGACGTCGTACTCGGGCAGCACGGCCAGCCCTTCGAAGGCGCTGACGGCGAGCATCGCGTGATTGGTGACCACGACATCGGACTCCGCGGCGCGGTGGCGGGCCAGTTCACTGAAGCATTCCTCCGCCATGGGACACTTTTGCGCCCCGAGGCACTCCATGGACGTGACGGATACCTGACGCCAGGCCCGGTCCGTCACGCCCGGCATGAGTTCGTCCCGGTCCCCCGTCGTGGTCTTCCCGGCCCATTCACGCAGCCGCAGTACTTCCTTGCCAAGCTGCGAGGCCGGTCCACCGATGGCTGCGGCGAGGTGCGGAACGCTGGTGTCCTCGCCGAGGGAGAACAACTGCCCCTCGGCAGGCTCCTCGCTGGGGAATCCGCCCTCCAGCTTGTGCCGGCATACATAGTTGGCGCGGCCTTTGACGAGGGCGATAGTGACCGGGCGTTCGAGCTCTTGACTGATGGTCTCCAGAAGCCGTGGCAGATCCCGGCCCACGATCTGTGTCTGGAGGGCGAGGGTTGCCGTGGACACGAGTGCGGGCTTGTTGCTTACCATCGCGTGGGAAATCAACGGAATCAAGTAGGCGAGGGATTTACCCGTGCCTGTACCCGCCTGGACCAGGAGGTGTTCGCCGGTCTCTATCGCCCGTGCCACCCGCTTGGCCATCTGGTGCTGGCCCACGCGGTTTTGGCCGCCCATACCGGCAACGGCCTTGTCCAGGAGTTCGAGCGCGGTCCGCTCTCCCCGGGTTTCCCCGCGCTCCCCTGCTTCCGGATCAACCATTGCTGACGAACGACTCCAGTTCGGCGGCGAGGTTCTCATGGACCATGGCCACCACGCGGGTGCCTTCCTCCTCATGCTCAAGGCTGAGGATTTCGGCGTCAGTGTTGTGGAGCTTGTTGATGAGCTCACCGCGGTTGTAAGGAATCAGCACCTCAAGGCGCACGCCGGGACGCGGAATGGCTTCGCTGATGGCCCCAAGGAGTTCGGCGATGCCCTGCCCCGTGCGCGTAGACACGACCACATGGCGGGGCTCTTTCTGCTTGAGCCGCTCAACGACAAATGGATCCGCGACGTCCGCCTTGTTCAGGACGATGATTTCCGGGATCTTCCGGGCATCGACTTCGCTGAACACTGTACGGACAGCCGCTATCTGGCCTTCGGGGTCCGGATGCGAAACGTCCACAACGTGGAGGATCAGATCGGCGTCGGCTACTTCTTCCAGCGTGGAGCGGAAAGCCTCTATGAGCTGGGTGGGCAGTGAGCGCACAAAGCCGACCGTGTCCGAGAGCGTGTAGCCAATCCCGTCCGGCGTCTGGGCCTTGCGGACGGTGGGATCGAGCGTGGCGAACAGCGCGTTCTCCACGAGCACGCCGGCATCCGTCAGGCGATTGAGCAGCGATGACTTACCGGCGTTCGTGTAACCGGCGATGGCGACCGAAGGAACCGCATTCCGACGGCGGTTGGCCCGTTTGGTCTCGCGAGCCGGCTTCATCGCGGCGATTTCACGCCGAAGCTTTGCCATTCGGGTGCGGATCCGGCGACGGTCCAGTTCGATCTTGGTCTCACCAGGACCGCGGGAACCCATGCCGGCCCCGGCGCCACCCACCTGGCCACCAGCCTGACGGGACATGGAATCGCCCCAACCACGCAAGCGCGGCAACAGGTATTCCAGCTGCGCCAGCTCAACCTGTGCCTTGCCCTCGCGGCTCTTCGCGTGCTGCGCGAAGATATCCAGGATCAAGGTGGTGCGGTCCACTACCTTGACCTTGACGATGTCCTCGAGGCCGCGCCGTTGGGATGGTGCCAGTTCGGCGTCCACCACCACGGTGTCTGCCCCGGTGGACAAGACGATGTCCTTGAGCTCCATGGCTTTGCCTGAGCCAAGGAACGTCCCGGGGTCCGGCTTCATGCGGCGCTGGACGATTCCGTCCAGGACTTCCGAGCCGGCAGTCTCAGCCAGCGCGGCAAGTTCCCTCAGGGAGTTCTCGGCGTCAGCTAGGGTACCTTCGCTCCAGAGGCCTGCCAGCACGACGCGCTCAAGGCGCAGCTGCCGATACTCAACTTCAGTGACGTCTTCAAGTTCCGTGGACAGACCCGCGGTGCGGCGCAAGGCCCGGCGTTCGGCCAGATCTTCCTGGTCGCCGTCGTAGATGCTGTGTTCGTCGTCCAAGCGGGAAATCGCCTGTGCCTTGCCAAACACGCCCTTGGGTTCGTCGCCTTCCTGTGATATGGCAGGTGCGTCCTTGGAGAGAATCCGGTCGATGACAGCCTGGATTTCTTCAGGACTCAGGTCCTGGGCGTCGGAATCGGGTCCGGTGTTCTTCTGCGTGGTCATGGTCTCCTTTAGGGGTTCGGCATTTCCAGAATAGTGCCGATTCGGGTCTTGTGGCGCGGAATTCGCGCAGGGCTGATGCCTAGCAGAGCTTTGCCGATGGTCGGAGATCTCCATCCGGGTTTCGGCGCGCGGATTGCGTACGCGGAAACACGGGTAAACACGGGTAAACACAGGAAAACACGGGACGATCTGCAGAGTGTCCAGACGTCGAAAAGGCATCTGGAACATACCAAGGCGGAATGGCGCTGCACATGAAGCAGGCCTGCGTCGCGGGCGATGCCGACTACTCAGCCGGTTACTCAGCCGGCTACTCAAAGATCAAGAACATGCACACCACATTACCAGCCGTCGTCAAGCCCGGACTGAGCTGCTGGCCGGGTCGGTGTGGACGACGCGCGGTTTCCCTTGCCCGCTGCTGACCACTAATCTGACAAGCTATGGAGTCTGCTCACTATTTCAGCGCACAGCCCGCGGGGCCGTTCACTCGCAAGCCCCTCACGGTGGAACTGGCCGGCGCGACCCGCCGGCTCCAGACATCGAGCGGCATCTTCAGCCCCGACGGTCTCGACAAGGGAACTGCGATCCTGCTCTCGGAGGTGCCTCCGCCAGCCCCGCAAGGAAACCTGTTGGATATCGGCTGCGGCTGGGGACCCATTGCGCTGACGATGGGTCTCCTGGCTCCCCACGCACGCGTCCAAGCGGTTGATGTCAACGAGCGCTGCGTCACCTTGACCAACGAGAACGCCGCCTTGCTGGATCTTGGCAATGTCACCGCGTGCTTGCCCGACGACGTCGACCCCGCAGTGACGTTCGACACCATCTGGTCCAACCCGCCCATCCGTATCGGCAAGGATGGACTCCACGAACTGTTGCTGACATGGTTGCCCCGGCTGGCCTCTGGCGGAAACGCTTGGCTCGTGGTGCAGAAGAACCTCGGCGCGGATTCACTTCAGCGCTGGCTTGCCGAGACGCTCGACGGATCATTCTCGGTCTCCCGGGAGAGCACCTCGAAATCCTTTCGCGTCTTGCGAATCAGGAGAGCGAGCCAGTAGCAACAATCACGGCGGGGCCGCTGAGCTCCACGTGTTCGCGCCCGCTTGCTCCCGGGAAGAACCGCACGCCGACGACGCCACCCGGCACCTTGACGCGCCACGTATCGGGAGCGCCTTCCCCGGCCCAATGACGGATCGCGACGGCGGCCGCGCAGGCACCGGTGCCGCACGATTGGGTTTCGCCGACGCCCCGTTCGTGGACGCGCATGGTGATGTTGCCCATGCCGTCATGCACGAGTGGCTCCGCGGGAACCACGAATTCGACGTTGGTGCCGTTGACCGGCTTGGGATCCACCACGGGCGCCTTGAATAGCTGGGTGGATGCGAGCTCTGAAAGCTCGGCCAATGCCACCACAGTGTGCGGGTTGCCCATGCTGACAGAAAGTGCGGGGCGGGCGACCTCCAGTCCGTCGGCACTGACGAGGGAGTCCATGGCCTTGCTAGTAGCATCCTGCGGGAAAATGAACTCCCAAGGGCCCATATCCACCGCGTAGCCGTCAGATGTCCGGACGATCTTCTTGATGCCGCCGCGGGTCCCGATAGTGAGGGATTCACCGGGATTGAGCGTGACAAGGCCCTGTTCGATGAGGAAATGGACGAAGACGCGGACGCCGTTGCCGCACATTTCGGACAGCGAGCCGTCACCATTGCGGTAGTCCATGAACCACTCGGCACTTGAGTCTGTTTCGAGAAGCTGGCGGCCTTCGGGCAGGAATCGTGACGGGACAGCGCGGATGAGCCCGTCCCCGCCAATCCCCAAGTGGCGGTCGCAAAGCGCCGCGACCTGCTCCGGAGAGATCTGATGCGCGTCCTCGGGGTCCGCGACAAGGACGAAGTCGTTGCCCGTGCCGTGTCCCTTGGAGAAGGCAAGTCCGTGAAGACCGGAGGCGGGTACGGCACCGCCGGCAGCAGAAGGCTGCGGGGCGGAAAAAGCAAGGGTTTCATCCATGGCTCAAGGCTACCTGCACTGGGGGTTGCGCCTAAATCACGGACGCCCGCTTTGCGGAGATTTCTGCCGCCTTGGCCACCAAATCCGGGTCCTGCCAGTCAAGCCAGTGGATCCGGGGGTCAGCGCGGAACCACGTGAGTTGGCGGCGGGCGAATTGCCGGGTGGCCACGATGGTTTCCTCGGCAGCCGTTGCGGTGTCCGTCTCGCCGTCGAGAACCCTAAGGAACTGGGCATATCCCAGCGCCCGAGAAGCCGTCTTGCCTCGTCGCAGCCCGGCGGCGTCCAGCCGCTCAACCTCATCGAGAAGCCCCGCGCCGACCATCCGGTGCACGCGCTCGGCCAAACGCTCGCGCAGTACCGCGCGGTCGACGTCGAGCCCTATCTGCACGGCTGGCTGGAAGTACTCTCGCTGCGGCATGAAGGAACTGAAAGTACGCCCGGTGAGCTCGAAGACTTCCAGGGCCCGGATGACGCGGCGCGCGTCGCTGAGCCTGCCCGCGGAAACGGGGTCGATACCTTGCAGGCGTTCCTGGAGGGCGTGGAGACCGGATGTTTCCCACTCTTGCTCCAGCCGTTGCCTGACGGTAGGATCCGTGCCGGGAATTTCCAGCACGTCCAGGGCCGCCCGGACGTAGAGGCCGGAGCCGCCGACCAGGATGGCCCGCTTGCCACGGCCATGGATGTCCCGTATAGCCGCACGGCACTCGGTCTGGAAAGCAGAGACGCTGGCTTCCTGGGTGACGTCCATCGTGTCCAGGAGATGGTGGGGCACTCCCCTGCGTTCCGCGACGTTGATCTTGGCCGTGCCGATATCCATGCCGCGATAGAACTGCATGGCATCGGCGTTGATGACCTCGCCGTCCAGCGCGAGGGCGAGGTTTACGCCGAGATCGGATTTGCCGGAGCCAGTGGGCCCGACGACGGCGATCACGGACGGCGTCGGATCGGCCGATCCGCCCGATGTTGCGGACATGCCCAGCCTATCCGCGTCGAACGGGAAGAGAAGGCATGCCGAGGGAGACGCCCTTTGAACCTGAAGACTCGGCGCCCGGCGCACTCGGCGCCGGAACGCCGCATGAATCCTCCTGCGAGCGGTCCCACGCGTCCCCGGCGCGGGAGCGCCGGAGGCTGTAGTCCGCCGCCGTGGCCGGGTCGGAGACAAGGTGGAAGGCTGCCGCTTCGGTAATGGTCACCGTGACGAAGTCGCCGGGCCGTGGAGTATCGGCGCCTTCCGGAACGGAGAAATGCACCAGTCTCTGATCCCGGGACCGGCCGGACAAACGGTGGGTTTCTTCGGCCTTGCGACCAGACTGTGCCGTGACGAGAAGCTCGACCCGCCGTCCCAACTGCTGAGCGTTCTCCTCAGCCGCGATGCGGTCCTGGAGAGCTGTCAGCCGCTCGTAGCGCTCCTGGACAACTGCCTTGGGCAACTGCTCCGGAAGGTCCGCGGCCGGCGTGCCCGGGCGTTTGGAGTACTGGAACGTGAAGGCTGAGGCGAAGCGCGACTTCTCGACGACGTCGAGCGTGGCTTGGAAGTCCTCTTCCGTCTCGCCAGGGAAGCCCACGATGATGTCGGTGGTGATCGCGGCGTGGGGGATCTTGTCGCGGACCTTGTCGAGGATGCCCAGGAACTTCGTGGAGCGGTAGGAGCGGCGCATGTCCTTGAGCACTTTGTCCGAGCCGGACTGGAGAGGCATGTGCAGCTGCGGCATGACATTGGGGGTCTCGGCCATCGCGTCGATGACGTCGTCCGTGAACGCAGCCGGGTGCGGGCTCGTGAAGCGGACACGCTCGAGGCCTTCGATGTCACCGCAAGCACGGAGCAGTTTGGAGAACGCCAGGCGGTCGCCGAATTCCACCCCGTAGGAGTTCACGTTCTGGCCTAGCAGGGTGACCTCGACTGCGCCGTCGTCCACCAACGCCTGGATTTCGGCCAGGATCTCGCCGGGACGGCGGTCCTTCTCCTTGCCGCGGAGCGAAGGCACAATGCAGAACGTGCAGGTGTTGTTGCAGCCTACGGAGATGGAAACCCAACCCGAGTACACGGAGTCCCGCTTGGTGGGCAGCGTGGACGGGAAGACGTCCAAGGATTCCAGGATTTCAAGCTGCGCCTCGTTGTTGTGGCGGGCCCTGTCCAGCAACGCCGGTAGTGCCCCTACATTGTGGGTGCCGAACACGGCATCCACCCAAGGAGCCTTCCGGACGATGGTTTCGCGGTCCTTCTGCGCAAGGCATCCGCCCACTGCAATCTGCATGCCGGGATGAGCGGCCTTGACCTGCTTGAGTTCCCCGAGGTTGCCGTACAGCTTGTTGTCGGCGTTCTCGCGGACGGCGCAGGTGTTGAAAACCACGACGTCGGCCACGCCGCCGTCGACGGGCACGTAACCTGCGTCCTCCAGGAGACCGGCCATCCGTTCGGAATCATGGACATTCATCTGGCAACCGAAGGTGCGGACCTGATACGTGCGTTTCGCCCCGTGCTCGGGTGCCAAGTCGCCCCCAGGGGCCTGGATGGGTTGCTGAAGGGATGCTGGTGCAGGTGCTACGGAAGGGGAACTCACCCATCTAGGGTAGCCCCTCAAGCTAGTACCAGTTGAAGCCCATCTCATGCTGCCACGCGTTGCAGGGAGAACCGTAGCGGTCCCGGATATAACCGAGTCCCCAATCGATCTGGGTCCGGTAGTTGCTGAGCCAGTCGCTGCCGGCCGAATAGTACTTGTCCGGTGGCAGCGCCTGCGCGATGCCGTAGGCACCGCTGCTGGGGTTGGTGGCATCTGTCATCCAGCTTGATTCTTGAGTCCATAGCTGGGACAGGCACTGCATTTGGTCCTGACCCCAGCCGTAGGCACCGAGCCGGGAGGAGGCATATTGCCGCGCACCTGCAGGGTCGTTGGCCACGCCTCCGCCGCTGCCTCCTCCGCCTCCGGGACCGACGCCGCCTCCCCCGCTGCTGATGGGGACTATGGGGGCCTGGGGCTGCTGGGCTTGCCTATTGGCTGCCGCCGCGGCGTCGGCTTCCGCCTGGCGCTGTGCTGCCTCCCTTTTGGCTTCCTGGGCCGCCTGATAGGCGGCAAGCGCCACCTGGCCCTCTTGGTATTTTTGCGCAACTGCGGCCGATGTGGATGTCAAGGAAGCGAGCTGCGAAACGAGGGTCTGTCGCTGGCCGTCCGTGGCGGCCACGCTGTCCTCGGCGGCGCGCCGGGCAGACTCTGCGGCTTGGGCCTTTGCCGCGGCGTCGCTGTCCAACTGGGCCAAGACATCCCGGGCGGCCTGCTCCTGGGCAGTTGCAGCCGCAGATGCCCGGGATGCGCTCAGTGCGTCATCGTGCAGCTGAGCCGTGCGATCCAGAACCCTGTTCAGCAAGGCGAAACTCTGGAGGTTGTCTGGTTCGATGGCAGCATTCGCAAGGGACCAGGGACCGGGATCGAAGCCACCGGACTCGTATGCCTTCACCACGAGGGCGGACGTGGCCTTCTTCAGCGAGTCCGATTTTGCCTTGGCCTGCTGGGACGCCTCAGCAAGTTTCTGGGTCACGGCCTCCTGATGTTGCAGGGCGTCGTGGGCCTTCGCGTACTCGGTTCCCGCCTTGATGGCTGCCGCACCGAGTTCACCGGACTTCTGTTGGAGGCCAACCAGTAACTGGTTGATGCGATCTACTTCGGCGCTTGCCGCTGCTTCATTTCCTTGGGCCTGTTGTACCTCCGCCCAACTGGGATAGCCCGACGGCGGAGCATCGTCGTCCGCGGAAGCCGGGCCTGCTTGGAGAAGCGACGCGACAAGCAAGGGCACAATGATTGCCGAAAGCCGCAACGACAACGGTTTCATTGGATCTGACCTGCTTCCCGACTCGGAACACACGTCCAGAACCCTAGCCGAAAGCCGTCCATAACCCAGCTAACCCCGCCGCTCGGGACAATACTCACAGACAGCTCTCAGTTTCCAGAGCAACCCGGTTTAGCTGATGCGGGCCGCCTCGGGACCACCAGGTCCAGCGGCGCGGCGGGACTCCGCCTCCCCTGCAAAAGCTTCGTCCAAGACCTCGCCAACAATCCGGAACGCCGCCGACGGTTGGTAGCCCTTGCGGGCAAGCATTGACGCGAGCCGCCGCGTCTGCTTGTCGCGCGCGGTCCTGTCGGAAAGGTCGATGCCTGCCCGCAACCGGCGGGCAACCAAGTCCCTTGCCGCATTTCGCTCGTCGTCATCGCTCACTTGGCCCAGCGCCTGCTCCGCTGTTTCCGCGTCGATGCCTTTGTCCGCCAATTCGCGTCTTAAGGCACCCCGGGCGAGTTTCCTCGACTGGGAACGGCTGCGGACCCACATCTCGGCGAAGTCAGCGTCATCGATGAGCCGGACTTCCTCGAAACGGTCCAACACGGCTTCAGCCACATCTTCCGGCACCTTCCGCTCAGCCAGTTTGCGCGCAAGCTGAAGCCTGCTTTTGGGCGAGTTGGTCAGTTGGCGGAGCACGATAGCCCGTGCAACCGCTTCCGGATTGGCTTCAGGGTCTGATGCCACGGAGGAATCCGCGGACGGACTACAGGACCTTGAGGACTGAGATTTGCCTTGGCGCTTAGCCGTCAACGGCCTTCAACTTCGGCGATGCCTCGGTTTCGGCAGGCTTGACTCCGACACCAAGCTTTTCCTTGATGAGCCGCTCGAGGTCCGCGGCCAACTCCGGGTTGTCGCGCAGGAAGCGGCGGGAGTTCTCCATACCCTGCCCGAGCTGGTCTCCGTCATAGGTGAACCATGAACCGGACTTTTTGATGATGCCGTGCTCGACGCCCATATCGATGATGCCGCCCTCACGGGAAATGCCTTGGCCGTAGATGATGTCGAACTCGGCGATCTTGAAGGGCGGAGCCATCTTGTTTTTGACAATCTTGGCCTTGGTGCGGTTACCTACCGAATCCGAGCCTTCCTTCAGCGTCTGGATGCGGCGGACGTCGATGCGGATGGAGGCATAGAACTTCAGGGCCTTACCACCCGTAGTGGTCTCAGGAGAACCGAAGAAAACGCCGATCTTTTCACGGAGCTGGTTGATGAAGATGGCGGTGGTCTTGGTCTGGCTCAGTCGGCCGGTGATCTTACGGAGGGCCTGGCTCATCAGACGGGCTTGGAGGCCGACGTGGGAGTCGCCCATTTCGCCTTCGATTTCAGCGCGGGGAACCAAGGCGGCGACGGAGTCGATCACGATAACGTCCAAGGAGCCCGAACCGATCAGCATGTCCATGATCTCAAGCGCCTGCTCACCTGTATCCGGCTGCGAAACCAGCAGCGCGTCGGTGTCAACGCCCAGTTTCGCGGCGTATTCGGGATCGAGGGCGTGCTCGGCGTCGATGAAGGCTGCAATGCCGCCCTGACGCTGGGCGTTGGCCACGGCATGCAGTGCCACAGTGGTCTTACCCGAGGATTCCGGGCCGTAAATCTCCACGACACGACCGCGCGGCAGCCCACCAATGCCAAGAGCGACATCCAGGGCGATGGAACCAGTGGGAATGACCTCGATAGGCGCCCGGACTTCGTCCCCCAGACGCATGACCGAACCCTTGCCGAATTGCTTGTCAATCTGTGCAAGCGCTGCCTCGAGCGCCTTCTCACGATCCTGATTTGCCGCCATGGTTCACACCTCTGATGCTTTCTCGCTGTGGACTGGCCTGAACGGCCGCTTTCCTGTCTTATCCGACGCTAGTACGGGCCGCTGACAATTTTGCGTGCGACTTCGTCTATGTGGATAACCACGGGCTTCGAATGAGCCGAAAACCGGTCCGCTAGGGTCAATTTTCCTCTGAAAGGAGCATAGCCTCATCCGAACAGATATTCGAACAAATTTGTTGGCGTGTCCCCCGGGAACTGGAAGTCAGAACGTTCCTGAGCCCTTATCTGCAGGCTTGACGTCCCGGCCGAGGCGTCGTTCCGGCGGAACGTCCTGGACCTCGCACAGGGCAAGCCAGACGTCGCGGGGGCTAAAGCCCGCGGCCAGGGCGTCGTTTGCCGTACGGCCGCCGACGCCGGCCAATATAAGGGAGCTGCTGAGGACCCGGGAGTAGCCAGCCCCGAATTCATCGTCCATCAGCCGCCAGAAGTCACTGATCCGCACCAATAGAGTCTCTCACGGGACCGGACTCTAGAATGGTTGTCATGAGCAACACTCCCGACGACGCACCAGAGATGCTGGATGCAGGCGACAATGTTGACGTCGCCCTCCAGCAGGTGGAACACCAGCTGAGCATGTTCTGGCGACGCGCACGATCACTGTCGCACCAGTTGTCTCGCCAGGTCCATCCGGACATGGAACCAGCCGCTTACGGACTGCTCTCGATCATCCGCAACGAGGGCCCCATTCGCCTGACGGAGCTCGCCTCGTGCATCGGCGTCGGGAAGCCTTCGGTGAGCCGTCAGATCGCGTTCCTCGAGAGCATCGGGATGGTCTACAAGGAGGCCGACCCCCAAGACGGCCGTGCCCAGTCGATCCGACTTACCCCCAAGGGCGAGGAAAAGATGCATCAGGTCCAGGACGCACGCCGGCAAGTCTTCCGGGAACGCCTGGGTGAGTGGCCGCTGGAAGAAATCCAGACGCTGGCTGATTACATTGAGCGGCTCAACGCTGCTTACGGCGAAGGAATCGGCAAGGACTGAGGGCACGAATCCGCACGAGCCACAAAGACCCAAGAAGGAGGGCCCCCAGCTGGAGGCCCTCCTTCTTTACTTCAAGTATTCGGCGATACCCGTCTAGCGTGCTCCGGAGAGCATGCCCTGGGTGAAATCGTCGTTCAGTTCGGCGCTGAGCTCCCGGTCGAGATCGCGGCCATAGCGCTGGGCGAATTCCTGCGGGACCGTGTCCGGAACAGCGACGCCTTCGGCGACGGCAACCCGGTCACTGACCTCGCGGAGCATGCCGGACAATGGAACGTCCAGGGCTGAGCAGATCGAGGACAGCAGCTCTGAGGATGCTTCCTTCTGGCCACGCTCAACTTCGCTCAGGTAGCCAAGGGAAACGCGGGCGCTGTGCGAGACTTCGCGGAGCGTACGGCCCTGACGCTGGCGGACATCGCGCAGGACATCACCGATTTCGTGACGCAGAACAACCATTTTGCGCTCCTTCTGTTCGCTCGGTGCCTTCTCGGCCAAGCCCACATCCTTCCAGCGGACAACGCCGTTTACGGATACGGGCTGCTTAACCATCTGTATCGCCTTGCTCCCTCGTAAGTCCGGTTCACCGTGCAGGTGCACCGTTGTTTTCTACATCCTAGGCGCCCCGGCCATTCCGAGGCGACACAATGTAACAACTATTGGGCCGCTGTTTTTGTTCCCGGCTACTTTACGTGTGGTAAGTCGGCACGGACAAGGCACTCCAGCAAGCACTCCAGTGCGGCCACGGTTGCCTGCGCACGGATACTCGGACGATCCCCCCGAAAGGAATAGGAATGCGCCGCGGCTCCGCTCGACGTGGCGACGCCAATGAAAACGGTACCCACGGTTTTCCCGTCGTGCGGCAAAGGCCCCGCAACCCCCGTGGTGGATACTCCGACGTCGGCCCCGCACGCGCGCCTGGCGCCGGCGGCCATGGCCGCCGCCACCTCGGCGTCGACGGATCCGACGGCGGAGAGCAACTGTCCGGACACACCAAGGATCCCCGCCTTGACCGAATTCTGATAGGCAACCACCCCGCCTTGGAGCATGCCTGACGCCCCTGGAGTGTCCGCGAGGGTCGCGGCCACCAGCCCGGCCGTCAGGGATTCCGCGGTAGCCACGGTGATGCCCCGTTCGATGGCAGCGTAGACAGCGGACGCGGCCACCTCCTCAACGGCGCGGCTCATCGCCGCCTGCCGGCTGTGCGGAGCTTGACGGCCTCGATGACGTATTCGACCCCGGTCCACAGGGTGATGGCGAGTGCAACGATCATGACCCAGAACGCAACGCTGACGAGCCACGGAGCGAAAGAATTCAACGGCAGGATGTAAAGGAAAATAGCGACAGTCTGGATCACGGTCTTGAGCTTGCCGCCGCGCGAAGCCGGCATGACGCCATAGCGGATCACAAAGAAACGCAAGGCAGTGATACCCCATTCACGCACAAGGATGAGGATGGTGATCCACCACGGCAGCTCCCCCAGCACTGATAAGAGCACAAGTGCCGATCCGATAAGCAATTTGTCGGCAATGGGGTCCGCGATCTTGCCGAAGTTGGTGACGAGGTTGCGGCTGCGGGCGATGTCGCCGTCGAGCTTGTCAGTGTAGATGGCGACGGCAAAGGCGAGCACGGCTGCCCAGCGCCAGATGCCATGCCGGCCGTTGTCCGCCAGGAGGAACCAGACGAAGAACGGGACCAGGACAATCCGAAGCATCGTCAGGAGATTGGGCAGGTTCCAGATATCGGAGCTGCTGAAACCGGCTTTGCTGCCGTCGGATGTAGTCACCCCTCTAGGCTACCGTCCGGTCAGGGACCAGGCGTCTTCGCCGGTATCGTCTTCGTCTTCGGAGGTGTCTGCTCCGTCGTGGTAGTCCCTGGCTTGCTTCCGGTTCTCAAGATCGGTGGCGACCAGGTCCTCTGCGTAGCCCCCGACGGCGATATTCGCGTTCGCGTTCTCGCTCAAGGCAGCTGTGTGGGCATCGGGGCTGGCGGGAGCATCCTGGCCCTTCATGGCCGCCAACACGGGAGCGAGGTCGTCCGGTTTGACCAAGACATCGCGGGCCTTGGAGCCTTCGGACGGTCCGACGACCCCGCGCGATTCCAGGAGGTCCATGAGGCGGCCCGCCTTGGCGAAGCCGACGCGGAGCTTGCGCTGCAACATCGAGGTGGAACCGAACTGCGTGGTGACCACGAGTTCGGTGGCCTGAAGCAAGACTTCGAGATCGTCTCCAATATCATCATCGATCTGCTTCTTCTGCGCTTCGGGGGCCACGTCGTCGCGGTACACGGCCTTGAGTTGGCCCTTGACGTGCTCAACCACCCGGTGGATTTCGGACTCCGTGACCCAGGCGCCCTGCACGCGCATGGCCTTCGAGGCACCCATGGGCAGGAACAGGGCGTCACCCTGGCCAATGAGTTTCTCCGCGCCGGGTTGGTCCAGGACCACGCGGGAGTCAGTGACGGATGATGTGGCAAAGGCCATGCGGGACGGCACGTTCGCCTTGATGAGGCCAGTGACGACGTCGACGGACGGACGCTGGGTGGCCAAGACCAGGTGGATACCTGCGGCACGGGCAAGCTGGGTGATGCGGACAATGGAGTCTTCGACGTCGCGCGGGGCAACCATCATGAGGTCGGCGAGCTCGTCGACGATCACCAACAAATACGGGTACGGCTTGATGATGCGCTTGGAGTCGACCGGCGGCACTACCTTGCCGGCGCGGACCGCCTTGTTGAAATCGTCGATGTGCTTGAAGCCGTAGTTGGCGAGGTCGTCGTAGCGGGCGTCCATTTCGCGGACCACCCACTGGAGAGCTTCCGCGGCTTTCTTGGGATTG
The DNA here is from genome assembly GCF_039539965.1 of Arthrobacter methylotrophus. Taxonomy (NCBI): domain Bacteria; kingdom Bacillati; phylum Actinomycetota; class Actinomycetes; order Micrococcales; family Micrococcaceae; genus Arthrobacter; species Arthrobacter methylotrophus. The sequence continues at coordinate 2,909,161 of NZ_BAABED010000001.1, forward strand.
GTGATGATAGGCGTAATGAGGTGCGGAACACCTTCATAGGCGGTCAGTTCCACGCGCTTGGGGTCCACCATGACCATGCGCACTTCGTCCGGTGTGGCGCGCATCAGGATGGACGTAATCATCGAGTTCACGAACGATGACTTACCCGCACCCGTAGCACCGGCAACGAGCAAGTGCGGCATCTTGGCGAGGTTCGCCACGACATAGCCGCCCTCGACGTCCTTGCCGACGCCCATCACCATCGGATGGTCTGTCCGCCTCGCGTTCTGGCTGCGCAGGACATCGCCGAGGGACACGGTTTCGCGGTCCGTATTAGGGATCTCGATACCGATGGCGGACTTGCCCGGGATGGGGCTGAGGATGCGGACATCGCTCGACGCCACAGCATAGGAAATGTTCTTCGACAAGGCCGTAACGCGCTCCACCTTGGTGCCCGGTGCGAGTTCGATCTCGTAGCGGGTCACGGTGGGGCCGCGGCTAAACCCGGTGACCGTAGCGTCCACATTGAATTGCTGCATGGTGTCCGTGAGGGCGGCTACGACGGCGTCGTTCGCTTCGGTACGTTCCTTCGGGATGGACCCCGGGGTCAGGTTGTCCGAGGAGGGCAGGGTGTATGTGACGTCGCCGGCGAGAGACAGTTGCTCGGTCCGCTGCGGGATCGGCGTGGGGGGCGGCGGCGGACTGACCGGCGCCGAAGGCACGATCACGGGGGCTGCAGCCGGCGAAAGTGCGGCGGTCGGCGCAACCATGGGGATCGCTTCGGTCGCGTTGTCCGCAACCGCCTTCGGGCTTCCCAGCCCCTGCGCGGCTTTGATCTTCTCGACAGCGATTTCGGCCTGAGTGGGCCGGCGCACCCCTGGCGGCACGGACGGCGCGCCGTTTGCGGGAGGAAGGTCGTCGTCGACGATTGCGTGTTCGAACGCCTCGTCGCCGACATAGCCCTCAAAGGTGGCGTCGTCGTGATCCTTGCCGAAGAAGCGCTTACGGCGCTTCTTCTTAGGCGCCTCCGTCGCCGCGTTTTCGTAGAGGTAGCTGCGGTCATGCGAATCTCCGCGCTGCGCTTCGGCATCCACCAGGTCGACGCCCATGAGGTGCTCGTAGGCACCGCGAATGCGCCGCGGAATGGCCCCGAAGGGCGTCGCCGTCACGATCAGGACTGAGACGAAAGCCAAGGCGCCGTAAACCATCACAGGGACCGCGGGGTGGATTGCGGCAAGAGGAGACGCCGCGAGGAAGCCGAGCATCCCGCCTGCCCGCCGGAGCCCGTCAAAGCCATCGGCAACAGTCGGCTGGCCTCCGAGGATGTGGGCCAAACCGGTGCCGGCGAACGTCATGATCAGGAATCCGATGCCTACGCGATTGTTGCCCCGGCTGTCCGCCGGCTGCCGGAAGAGCCGGAAAGCGCACACGAACAACATGAGCGGCAAGAGCAGGGATACCCAGCCGAAGGTGCCGTTCACGATGCCGTAGACAACGTCCGGGAACCAGCCCTTAAAGCCCCACCATGCGAAAGTTGCGATAAAGACGCCGAGAGCGAGGTTGAAAAGCGCCGCACCGTCCCTGCGGTCCGCCGGTTCCAGGTCGCTGACGTCGTAGCCGATCCGGCGAATGCCCGCACCCACCACGTGCCCGATTCCCAGCCAGACGCCGGCAATCGCCCGCAGGATCCATGGCTGTTGGGGTTCGACGACGGCGGCCTGCTTGCCGCGGGCCGTGCCGCGGGCCGTGCCCGTGCCGCTCCTGCCGGTCTTCGCCGGAGTCCGGCCGCTGCCCGAACCTGAACCTGCCCCGGCGGGTTTGCTGTTGGAGCTGCCTCTAGGCGCGGAGGTAGTACGAGTCGCCATATCGGCCACGCTACCCCAACCCGTCGTGAATCCCGCGGATTTCAGGGGCGCGAAGGAGCCATGTTGCTCCTGTTGAACGATCATCGGGTCCACCCGATCGCGCTGCGGTCATGAAACAGGCGTGGCCCGGTTCGCGGGAACCGGGCCACGCCTGTTCGGGGCTATGCCGCCGGGCTATGCCTCCAGAACCAGGGGGATGATCATGGGGCGCCGGCGAAGCTTCCGGTTGACCCACGTGCCGATCACGCGACGGACCACTTGCTGCAGCTGGTGGTTGGTGTGGTCGGAGTGGTGGAGGACAGCGTCTTCAAGTGCCGCGTTGATCTTCGGGATGATCTCGTCGAATACCGAATCGTCCTCGGCCACACCGCGGGCATGGATCTCGGGACCCGAGACAATCTTGCCTGTGGTGCGGTTGATCACGGTGATAACGGAGATGAAGCCCTCGTCGCCGAGGATCCTGCGATCCTTGAGGTCGGCGTCGGTGATTTCACCCACACTGGAGCCATCAACGTAGACGAAGCCCACTTCCACCTGGCCCACTACGTTGGCTTTGTGGTCCTTGAGGTCAATGACCGTGCCGTTGTCGCTGAGGATGACGCGGTCCGAGGGCACACCGGAATCCTCCGCCAAGTTGCCATTGGCGATGAGATGCCGGGTTTCTCCGTGCACAGGCATCGCGTTCAGCGGCTTGAGGATGTTGTAGCAGTACAGCAGCTCGCCGGCAGCTGCGTGACCGGAGACGTGCACCTTGGCATTGCCCTTGTGGACGACGTCGGCACCGAGCTTGAGCAGCCCGTTGATGATGCGATAGACCGCGTTCTCGTTGCCCGGGATGAGGCTCGAGGCAAGGATGACCGTGTCCCCCTGGCCAACGACTACACGATGGTCTCCACTGGCCATCCGCGACAGGGCTGCCATTGGTTCGCCTTGGGAACCGGTGGACATCAGGACCACGCGGTGATCCGGCAGATTGTCGATGTTCTTGATGTCCACCAGGATTCCCGGCGGAACGTCAAGGTAACCCAGCTTCGCGGCGATGGCCATGTTGCGCACCATCGACCGACCCACAAAGGCGACATTGCGGCCGTGCTGGGCGGCAGCGTCGAGGACCTGCTGGACACGGTGCACGTGAGAGGAGAAGGACGCGACGATGATGCGCTTCTTGGCCTGGCCGAACAAACGGTCCAAAGTAGGACCGATTTCCTTTTCCGCCGTGGTGAATCCGGGGACATCCGCGTTGGTCGAATCCGCCATGAACAGATCCACTCCCTCTTCGCCTAGGCGGGCGAAGTGACGCAGGTCCGTGATGCGGCCGTCCAGGGGCAGCTGATCCATCTTGAAGTCGCCCGTGTGCAATACGTTGCCGCCATCGGTCCGGATGAAGACAGCCAAGGCGTCCGGTATGGAGTGGTTGACGGCGACGAATTCGCATTCGAACGGACCGAACTGCTCCACTTGCCCTTCGGCAACCGTGAACGTGTACGGCTTGATCCGATGCTCCTGGAGCTTGGCCTCAACGAGGGCAAGGGTCAGCTGGGAACCGACCAACGGCAGGTCCGGGCGCAGGCGCAGTAGGTATGGCACAGCGCCGATGTGGTCTTCATGGCCGTGCGTCAGGACGATGGCAACGACGTCATCGAGCCGGTCCTCGATGTACGAGAAATCGGGCAGGATCAGGTCAACGCCCGGCTGGGTCTCTTCAGGGAAGAGCACGCCGCAGTCGACCACCAGCAGCTTGCCGCTGATCTCGAAAACGGCCATGTTGCGGCCGATCTCCCCCAGCCCGCCAAGGGGCACAATCCGGAGCGTTCCCTGCGGAAGTTTGGGCGGGGTGACAAGTCCGGGAAGGGCGGTTTGGGTCATAATGCGCTACTTTCCGGCGGAATCCTTCTAGACAGTGAAGTCCATTCCAGCTTCCGCCAAGTCCTCGCGGATGATTGCGATCTCGGCGACGTCCGGCTCCACGAGGGGCAAACGGACAACCGAGTTGGGCAGGACTCCCTGCCATTTAAGAATTTGCTTGGCGGCGACGGCACCTTGGACCCGGGTCATGGTGGCGCGGATCACGGGCTCCAGTCCGAAATTGATCTTGCGGGCGGTGCCGAGGTCGTTCGCATTGATGGCGTCGATGAGCTCACGGAAACGCCGGGTGACGACGTGGGTAGTAACGCCTATCAGGCCCACCGCGCCCATGGCCATCCACTGGAGGGTCAGACCGTCGTCCCCCGAATAGAAAAGAAGGTCGGTTTCAGCCATGACCCGCGTGGCAGCGGCGAAATCGGCCTTGGCATCCTTGACCGCAACGATGTTGGGGTGGGCGGCGAGACCGATCATGGTCTCCGGCGCGATCTGGATGGCGGAACGCCCGGGAATGTCATAGAGCATGACCGGGAGCTCCGTGGCGGAGGCAATGGCCTCGAAGTGGGCACGGACGCCTGCTTGGCTCGGCTTGTTGTAGTACGGCGTGACGATCAGGAGCCCGTCGACGCCGAGCTTCGCGGCTTCCTGGGAGAGGTGAACCGAGTGCGCGGTGTCATTGGTTCCGGTTCCAGCGATGATTGCTGCACGACCGCCCACGGCTTCCTTGACAGCGCGGAACATGCCGAGGTTTTCCTCGTCGGTGAGCGTAGACGTCTCCCCGGTTGTTCCGGTGACGACCAAGCCATCGCAGCCGTCGTCAACCAGCTTGACTGCCAGTTCCGCTGCCTGCTTGTAGTCGACTTCGCCGTCCGCGGTGAACGGGGTGACCATGGCGGTCAGAAGGGTACCGAGGGCAGGAACGTTCGCACGAGAGTCAGACATATGAAAAACGTTACCCTGTCAGCCGCAGGTTAGGAGAATAGGGCTCACGTGATGGTCATCAAATTCAGCGAATGGGGAGCAGAGCCCAGACTGAAGCGTCAGCTGGACCGGCCACCCTTGACGCTCGCCGAGCCGCCTTGGATCCTACCTTCCGGAGCACCCGGATTCCGCGGCGATTCGGGTGCGCAATACCGGGCAACCGCCGACTCCCGCAAGCGGTCCGCCCACGTTCCCAGCCGCTGGGCCGCCCGCACGTAGTCGAACAATTCAACGGGCGTCAGCGACTCAAGGTCGGTTTCCGCGAGCCGCCTGGCGAGTTCGGCGCCCGGCGGTTGTTCGCCCAGAACCGTTCCCTCGCGCCGCCACTGGACATCTTCGGGCGGCTCCCCCACCACGAGTTGCCGGAAGAGGAAGTCCACGACGCCCGGGTTCATCGCCTTCATGGGCCCGTTCAGGCCTTGGGGATACGCGTCGGGCCGCTTCGAAGGATCGTTCATGCAGCTATATTATTCGAACATATATTCGAATACAAGGCGTGTACCGAAACTACTCCGAGAGAGACGCTACCGCTCCGCTGCGGTGGGCTCAGCGCGGAAAAGGCGTCCGGCGTCGCGCATTGCCTCCCTGGCCCGCTTGCGGTCCCCGGCGGCGTCGTAGGCGCAGCTGAGGCGGAACCAGGAGCGCCAGTCCTCGGGCGCCGCTTCGGCCTCCACACGGTACTTCTCAAACTCGGCGTCCGCGGCGGACCGCACAATGCGCCCCCCCGGTGTACGGGGCAAGTTGTCCACGGGCAACCCGCCTTCGGCTTCGAGCACCTTGGCCATCTTCTCGGTGCGCGCACCGAACAGCAGCTCGCGGATCAGTGCCCACGCTCCGATGAGGGGGAGCACCAAGTACGCCGCGCCGATTCCCTTGGCTATCAGGTTCGGGTCGCTGAGCAGGAGGATCGAGCGTTCGAAGGTAACCACGAGGTAGAGAACCAACAACAGGGTGACGGCACCCACCCAGATCTTGGTGCGGTTCTCCTTGAATGCGTTCCAGAGCGAGCCCATGCGCCTAGAGCCCCAGGTCCAGATAGCCATCCAGGCCGACTGTCAGCCCGGGGTGGGACGCCACATTGCGCAGTCCCAGCAACACTCCAGGCATGAATGACGCCCGGTCGAAGGAATCGTGGCGGATGGTTAGTTGCTCTCCTGGCCCGCCAAGGAGCACTTCCTGATGCGCCACGAGCCCGCGCAAGCGGACACTGTGGACGCGAATTCCATCGACCTCACAACCACGGGCACCGTCAAGGGCGGTGTCCGTGGCGTCCGGGCTCGCCGGCACGCCGGCTTCTTGGCGGGCGGCGGCAATAAGCTGGGCCGTACGGACGGCCGTGCCCGACGGCGCGTCCACCTTGTTCGGGTGGTGCAGCTCGACGATTTCCACCGATTCGAAGTACTTGGAGGCCTTGGCGGCGAAGGCCGAGGCGAGGATGGAGCCGAGAGCGAAGTTAGGGGCGATCAGAACGCCTGACTCCGGGTTCACCGCAAGCAACTCGCGCAACGCCGCAAGCCTCGCGGCGTCCCAGCCGGTGGTGCCGACAACAGCATGCATGCCGTGCTCGACGGCGAAATGGACGTTCGCTTCCGTGCTATCCGGAACGGTCAGGTCGACGACATACTTGGCGCCGGCGTCGAGCAGGGTGTCAAGGGAGTCACCGCGGCCGAGTGCGGCGACAAGCTTCATGTCGGCGGCCGCTTCCACCGCCTTGACGGCTTCGATACCCATGCGCCCCTGGGCGCCCAGCACGGCAACAGCAAGTTGTTCGGTCATGCCCTTAACCCTACCGGGCGGCACGCCTCGGCATGTCCCTGTGGCACCCCCTAGTCGCGGGTCGGAGCGACGGAACGCGGTCGTACGAGCTTTCGAACGCCCAGAACGATTTGTCCCAAGTCCGAGCTGGCGACGACTGCGAGGATGAGCATGGCAACGATGGGAATCACCAGTGAATCAGCACCGATTTCTTGTTGAGCCGCCTCGAGTCCCGGGTTGGGGGCTGCCTCAACGTGGGGTCGCCGGAGCTGTGCCGGTTCGCCTGAACGCTCCGGCGAACCGGCACCGTTCCGGCGATTTCGATGGGAAGCAGAGTGTACACAGAACGCGAACTATCGATCGTGGAGTTTCTCGCGCAGGGTCTGTCAAACGCCGAGATAGCACAGGCGCTCCACCTCTCCGAGGGGACGGTCACGTCAAACCCCGGCTGCATCATGAACAAACGGGGCGTGCGCGACCGCCTCCCGGTACTCATCGATGCTGTGCGCACAAATCACGTGACGTTGTAGCCCGCGCGATCCCCTGTGCCCGGCTACTCCCCTGCGCCGACCCACTCGACTGTGCCGTCGCTGAAGAACTGTTCCTTCCAGATGGGCACTTGCTCCTTGATTCTGTCGACAAGCTCCGAGCACACCGCGAAGGCTTGTCCGCGGTGTGCTGCGGCAACGGCGCACACGAGCGCAGGGTCGCCAACCTCAAGCAGACCGATCCTGTGTGCTGCCCAAATACGCACAGGCTGGGCGGCTTCGCCTGAGTGCTCCGTCACGAGTTCGGCCACAACGTCGGCCATGACCTGATGGGCGGTGGGGTGGGCGCTGTAGCTGAGCCTGTCGACCGGCTTGCCGCCGTCGTGGTTGCGGACCACGCCGCTGAAACTCACCACCGCTCCGGCAGTGTCAGATTCCACGGCTGCTATGGCCTGGTCCACGGAAATCGGCTCCGCGCTGAGGACCGCCCTGATGACTTCGAAGTCGGTTTCAGTGGTCATGACTTCCCTCCAACTGATCGCATAGGTGGGCGATGACAGGATCAAGAACGGCAAGCCCGTCCATCACGCCCTTGGGCGAACCCGGAAGATTGACGATGAACGTCCTGCCTGCCGCGCCGGCATGGCCCCGGCTGAGCATCGCCATGGGGGTCTTGGCGGCCCCGGCGCGGCGAATGCCTTCCATGAGCCCCGGTATTTCGCGATCCAACAACGGCAACGTAACTTCCGGGGTGCGGTCATCGGGGCTCAGTCCCGTGCCGCCGCTGGTAATCACGACGGCGGGTTCCTGGGTCAGGAGCGCACGGATGGCGGCGCCGACCGGCTCGCCATCCGGCACCACCATGACGGGGAAGGTCTCGTAGCCGTGTTCAGCCAGCCAGTCCAGGATGACCGGGCCGCTCTTGTCCTCGTAGATTCCTGCTGCCGCGCGGGTGGACGCGATGACAACGCCGGCCTTGCGCGGTCCGCGGCGGGGTTCGCAGGCGTTCACGCGCGTCCTCCTTCGCCGGGCGTGCCGGACGAAACGGGAAGGGCCCAGTCGCCGCTCTTTCCGCCGCTCTTGGCCAGCACCTGGATGCCGCTGATAACGGCGTGCTTATCTACTGCTTTGATCATGTCGTAGACGCTCAAGGCAGCCACCGAGGCAGCGGTCAAGGCTTCCATCTCCACGCCTGTGACGCCTCTGGTTTTCACCCTTGCCAGTACAACTACCGTGTCCGGCCCGAGCTGGAAGTCCACCGTGACCTTGGAAATCGGCAGCGGGTGGCACAGCGGTATGAGGTCGGGCGTCTTCTTGGCTGCCATGATGCCGGCCACGCGCGCCACGGCCAAGGCGTCCCCCTTGGGAAGCTCACCTGCGCCGAGGAGGGCAAGGACTTCCGGAGTGCTCCGGACGGTGGCGGTGGCGGTCGCCTCCCGGGTGGTCACGGCCTTTTCGGAGACATCGACCATGTGGGCGGTGCCGTCCTGGCGCAAGTGGGTGAGGCCGCCGACAACGCCGGCGGGGTCTGTTGTTTCATTCACAACATCCATACTTCCACTTCCGCCCCGGCGTCGAGTTCCGTGACGCCTTCCGGAACCTGGATCAGCGCGTTCGAGTTGGCGAGGGCATGGACGAGATGGGATCCGACGCCCCCCTCAAGCCTGACGGTCCCCCCCGGAAGCAGCGTGCCCCGGCGGACCTGGTGCTTGCCCGCGGGCGAGGTCAAGGACTCCGCAAGGCGCGCCTGCAGGCTCGGCCGCAATGCGGGGCTGCCCAAGACGGCGGCGAGCGCGGGGCGCAGGAACATTTCGAAGGACACAAGGCAGCTCACCGGATTGCCCGGGAAACCGAGGAAGGGCACGCCGTCGAACGTTCCGATCCCTTGGGGGCCGCCGGGCTGCATGGCCACTGACACAAAGTCAACGGCTTGGCCCTCCATGGCCTGCCGGACCACTTCATAGGCGCCCTTGCTGACTCCCCCGGTGCTGACGATGAGGTCGCTGCTTGCGGCATGGCTGCGCAAGAGCGTCAGCAAGGCGGAAGGATCGTCGCTGCTGATGCCCGTCCGCGTGACCCGCAGGCCGGACTGCAGCATGGCGGCTTCAAGCAGGGTTCCATTGGAATCGTAGATCTTGCCTTCCGGTAACGACGTACCGGGTTCCACCACTTCGTCACCCGTGGTCACCAGAAGCACGTGCACGGGGGTGCGGACCTCGACGGCGGTCATTCCCAAAGCGGCGAGCAGCCCCAATTGGCCAGGTCCGAGGGCTGTTCCGGCCCGCAGGGCGACTGCTCCCGCGGTGATGTCGCTCCCGGCGTCGCGGACGAACGTTCCCGGCTCTGTAGTGGGAAGGCGAACGGTTGCCGCCACCCCGGGAGCGGGGAAGACATCCGGCAGTGCCTGTTCGATGGGCACGACGGCGTCGGCGCCCTCAGGCATCATGGCCCCTGTCATGATGGGAGCCGCGGTGCCGGGCGCGAGTCGCATCGGGGCCGCGCCGGCCGGGACAGGATCCACCACCGTCAGCTCCGCGCCGGCGTCGCTCCCTGCATGCGGTGTGAGATCCGCCGAGCGGACGGCAAAACCGTCCATCTGGGAATTGGCGAACGGCGGCAGGCTGAGCGGAGCCAGGATATCGACGGCGAGAACCCTGCCGAGCGCGGCCATCAGAGGCAACTCCTCATTACTCCCCCGGCCGCGAAGGCCGGACAGCAGTTCCTGGACGGCTTCGCGGTGGGCTGCGACGGATCTGGCCACGGTGTTCCTCCCGGTTGTTTTTGCTCAGACCTACACAGCCTAGTTTGAGTTGACCGTGACGTGGATGGTGTGGAATCCCGTGGCGCCGTCTGGAGCAACAGGAGCTTGGGCTTCGGGCTGAGGCGTACCGGTCGCATCCGTGGCACGAACCTGTACCTCGTGGTTCCCCGGGCCCACGTCAAGGCCGAGCTGCCATTGGTACCACGTGTCCGAGGAGATCCCAGGCGCGAGCCGGGCTTGCTGCCAGCTGCCGCGGTCGACGCGAAGCTCAACGCGGGAGACCCCACGATGTTGAGCCCAGGCGACGCCGCCGAACTGCACGGTTCCGGCCTTGACCGAGCGGCCGTCCCGGGGCACGTCGATGCGGGACTGCGTCTTGATGGGTCCGTGGTCGCTCCAGCCACGGGGAACCCAGTAACCCTGGTCGTCAGCGAAACGGGTGACCTTCAGTTCCGTCAGCCATTTGGTAGCCGAAACATATCCATAGAGTCCCGGGACGATCATCCGGACGGGAAAGCCATGTTCCAGCGGCAAGGGTTCGCCATTCATGCCGACGGCAAGGATGGCGTCTCTACTGTCGGTGAGCGCTTCGAGGGGAGTTCCGGCAGTCCAGCCGTCGGTACTACGGGATAGCACCATGTCCGCGCCGGGCTTGGGTCCTGCCATGGCCAGGAGTTCCCGGACCGGCCAGCCCAGCCAAAGCGCGTTGCCGATCAGGTTTCCACCGACTTCGTTGGATACGCAAGCGATGGTCACGTAGCGCTCGATCATCGGTTTGCTCAGCAGGGTGGCGAAATCCAGCTGGACTTCGCGATCCACCAGGCCAGTCACTTTGAGGGTCCAGTCCGGTGGATTCACGGCTGGTGGGATCAGCGCGGTATCGATTCGGTAGAACTCGCTGTTCGGCGTGACGAGCGGCTGCAGGCCCGCCAAGGTGAGTGCGGCGCCGTCGGGAACCTTCTCCGGTGGGGTGACCGGGGCGGGCAGTGCTAAGCCACGGCGGAAATCGGAAGCTACCGTTCCTGCCCTCCGGACCACCGTGGTGACGATCCCCAGGGCGACGGCGGCGATCGCCGTTCCACCCAACAGTTGCACAAAGCTTCGGCGGGCCAACGGCATTTCGACCGTCTCGGGCTCGGGACGCCAGGTTTCGAGCCGCTGGATCAGGAGCCGGAGGAAAAACATGGTGACGATCGTGGCCACGACCGGGGCGATCGCGGCAGTGGGTGCCGCTTGGGCACGGCTCAGCGCGGCGGCCAGTCCCGCCGCTCCGGCGAGCAAGGCAAGCGCCAGTCCTGCTCCCTTTCGCCGATACTCCAGAAGTCCGGCGACCGCGGCGAGGAGCAATGTCACCAGGGCGATGCTGACGATCAGGGCAATTTTGTCCGCGGTGCCGAACAGGTTGACGGCCAGCTCCTTGGCCCAACCCGGCACCGCGTCGATCACCACGCCACCCAGTGCCGTGACGGGCGAAACGGACGGGCTCAGGAACCCGGCCAGCAACTCGCCAGCCGCCACCCCGACTCCGATAGCCGCCACGCCGCATACCGCCGCCCACCGGACCGCGGTTCTTGTACTGGCTCTCTTCGATGTGGTCTTGCTCATGGTGTGCCTGTCTGTTTGGTACTCGTTGCGGGAAGCGGAAGCCGGAGCGTGAATCGGCAGCCCTCCCCCGTATTTGCTACGGTGACGCTGCCGCCGTGGGCCTTGACGATACCTGCCACCATGCTGAGCCCCACGCCGGCACCGCTGTAGCGCGGCGCATCCCCGTCGAGCGGCATTCCTGCGCTGCGGGAGCGGTCCTTTTGCCAGCCGGTTTCGAAGACATGGGCGAGATCGTCGTCGGCTATGCCGCCGCAGCTGTCCAGGACGTCGACGACGGCGTCGCTGCCGTCGCGTCCGACGCTGACCAGGACCCCGCCGTCGGGCCGGCTGTAGATGATTGCGTTGAGGAGCACGTTGCGCACGGCCCTGCCCAAGCTGGGTCCGTCCGCGACCGCCATGCACTCCCTGTCCCCGCCGCCGTCGAGCCGGACGCCACGCTGGGTGGCGAGCGGGGCAAGATCGGCGATAGCATCGCTCACGAGGTCGTAGAGGTCCAAGGCTTCTGCGCTCAGCCGGATCGTCCCCGCCTGGATCTTGGACAGTTCCAGGAGGTCGTTGACCATCACCGCCATCTGGTCCGTCTGGGTGATGATCTTGCGGTAGTACGCGGGGACGTCGGAGGCCATGCCGTCTTCCAGCGCTTCGGCCATGGCCCGCATGCTGGCCAAGGGGGTCCGGAGGTCGTGCGAGATCCAGGAGACCAGTTCGCGGCGGGCGGTTTCGACGGCGGCCTCCCGACGCCGGGATTCCTCCAGTTTGATGCTGCTCGCTTCGAGTGCCCCGGCGAGTTGGGCAAGCTCGGAGTTCATGGCCGGTACGGACCGCCGCGAGGCCGATGGTGGGAGCACCGAATCGCCGAGGGCTTCGCCGCTCCCGAGGCGACGCGTCGCGGCAACCAGCCGGATGGCGTTGCGGGACACCCCGGCCCCGAGGACCAAGGAAATAGCAATAGCCACGGCCGAGGCCACCCCCAGGATGTACCACATGACCTCGAGATCACGCGCGGAAATGAACATCGCGTTGAAGGCGCTCACCATTCCGGCCACAAGGACGCCTACCGTGGCCACCACCACGAGGCAAATCTGCACCAGGATCGACGCGCGACGCAGGAAACGCAGCAAGGCAAGCGTCAAAGCACCTATCAGGACAGCCCACAGCAGCATCCAGCCCAGGATGGTGAACATTTCAGTTGCCTGCATGTCCGCCTACCTTCGCGTCGAAGCGATAACCGACTCCCCAGACAGTCTTGAGCAGCACCGGCGTCGTCGGGTTGTCCTCGATCTTTTCGCGCAAGCGGCGGACGTGGACCGTCACCGTGGACAGATCTCCGAAATCCCAACCCCATACTGCTTTGATGAGCTCTTCACGGCTAAACACCTGGTTGGGCCGGCGGAGCAGGAAAGCCAGCAAATCGAATTCCCGCACCGTCAGCGTCAGCAGCTTGCCGTGATGCAGCACCGTGCGCGAGGCCGGATCCAATGCGAAACCGGCGAGTTCCACGGGAGGCTCCGGGCTGAATTCCCGGATGCTCCGGCGCAGCACGGATTTCACCCGAAGGACCAGCTCGCGGGGCGAAAAGGGCTTGGTGACGTAGTCGTCCGCCCCGGTCTCCAAGCCCAGGATGCGGTCGTCTTCCGTGCCAAGGGCGGTGACCATGATGATGGGAACGCTCATGGCCAGACGCAACCTGCGGCACACTTCCACGCCGTCGAGTCCCGGCAGCATGCGGTCCAGGATGACGAGATCGGGCCGCCTGGCGGCTGCGAGGTTCAGGGCTGCGAAGCCGTCGCCCGCATGATCGACCTGGAAGCCTGCCTGGACCAGGTACTCACGGACGACGTCGGCGATGGTCTGTTCGTCTTCGACCAGGAGGATACGGCGATTGCCAAGTTCGGCAGCGTGCGGGGCGGGCTGCATGTTCACACCTTCAGCATAGATTCGAGGGCAGCCCGCGGTGCACGTTCCGGGCGTCCCCAGGGCAACCGTACGTATTCCGTAAGAACTGTCTCTCCGTTGAGCCCGCACACGGACATGAGCAGTGGTCGATATCACGCTTCGGGCCTGCCTGGCGTAGCCTGAATCCATGAGTGTTCAGCTAGGCATGCCGTTGCCCGCTCCGGGCGACGGGACGGGAACCAGCGTTTCTGCGCCCCCGCCGCGCCCTGCAGGAACTCCGGCGGGCCTGTTCGACCGTTACGGACGCCGCGCCACCGATATGCGTTTGTCCCTGACCGACAAATGCAATCTCCGGTGCACCTACTGCATGCCTGCCGAGGGCCTCGAATGGTTGTCCAAACAGGCCGTCATGACCGCCGCCGAGATCGTCCGGATTGTGCGAATCGGTGTCGAACAACTCGGCGTCCGCGAACTACGCCTGACTGGCGGTGAGCCCTTGGTCCGTGCCGACCTCGTAAACATCATTGCGGCCCTGCGCAAGGCGCACCCCGAGCTGCCGATCTCCATGACCACCAACGGCGTCGGACTCGACAAGAAGGCGGCAGCGCTCAAGGAAGCCGGGCTGACACGCATCAACGTCTCGCTCGACTCTTTGCACGAAGAAACGTTCAGCAAGCTGACCCGGCGGCCGTTTCTGGACAAGGTGCTGGCCGGCGTCGATGCGGCCTGGGCTGCGGGCTTGGGACCGGTCAAGATCAATGCCGTCCTCATGCGCGGGATCAACGACGCCGAGTCACCCGATCTCCTGGCCTGGGCTGTGGACCGCGGCTATGAGCTGCGTTTCATCGAACAAATGCCGCTGGACGCCGATCACGGTTGGACCCGGCGGAACATGATCACCGCGACAGAGATTCGGGAGCTGCTATCCCGCGACTTCGTGTTGGGTCCGGACCCGCGCGAACGCGACGGCGCTCCGGCGGAACGCTTCGAAGTACGACGCCGGGACGCCGCATCCGCTGAAGCCACGGGTCCGGTGCTGGGCACCGTCGGCATTATCGCCTCCGTCACCGAGCCGTTCTGTTCCGATTGCCGGCGCACACGGATTACCGCCGAAGGCAAGATCATGAGCTGCTTGTTTTCCCGCGAGGAATTCGACCTCCTCGGCTTGCTTCGGCAAGGAGCCAGCGACGACGAACTCGCCCAACGCTGGCAGGACGCCATGTGGATCAAGCCCAAGGCGCACGGCATGGACCACACCGGACTGGGCGCGCCGGACTTCGTCCAGCCCGACCGCAGCATGAGCGCAATCGGAGGCTAGGACTGTGCTCGTACGTTACTTCGCCGCCGCACGGGCCGCGGCAGGCCTTGAAGAGGAACACCACGACCTTCCGGAGGGAACCAGCCTGGAGGGGCTGCTCACCGTCCTGCTCGCCGTCGAACGTCCGGAACCCCCCGCGGGCACTCCGCCCCTGGCGCGGATCATTTCGCGCAGCAGCTTCCTGCGTAATGAGGTAGCCGTCCGCGACCGTTCGGCACCCCTTGGTGCGGACGACGTCGTCGACGTCCTCCCGCCGTTCGCCGGCGGCTGACGTAGGGCTGTTGTACCGGCTAGCGCACTAGACGCGCCGGCAAACGGAAATCATGAAGGGGCTGAATATTGCGGCATCCCCGAGCCTCACTTCCGCTATGTGCGTCAGCACGCCACCATCCACTTTGAAAGTGTGTCGCGCGGTCCCGCGAGGGCTACGGCGCTCAAGGCTCAACGTGCCGTCCTGCCAATGTCCCCGAGCCGGGGCTTCCGGTGGCCGGCCCATGCTGTCGACGTAGTACCACAAAGTGTCTCCATGCTCCGGGTCAACGGTGAAGACGCCATGCCCCTCGAAGTGTGTGCCGTCAGGCTCGACATGCCGGTAGCTCTGCACCAGCGCGTATCCTCCGGCAGCCCGCGAGAAGGTCACTTCGGCGACGGCGGTCCGGGCAGGGCCCCACGGGGAAGCGGCGAGCTCGGTACTCCCCCGCCAATGCCCCAGGAACGCCTCCAGCGCAGTGTGTGCATGACTTTTCAGTGGCTCGTTCATGGCGGCTCCCGCGCAACGACGATGGATACGTCACCATCATGTTCCCGATCGAGCAGACGCGTCCACCCTCCACCACTGGACATGCCCCCTCTTTCAAGGCAGGAATGGGCATATCAGGGTTATGTCCACTCCTAGGCTCGACCGGGGCGCATGTCCCATGGGAGCATCCAACGCGCACCACCGGACATGCCCCCAGTTCCAAGCCAGGAATGGGCATATCAGGGTTATGTCCATTCGTAGGTTCAAGCGGGGGGCATGTCCATGGGTGGGTGCTGCGTTCAGAGGCCGAACGTCTCAGTTTCGTCGAAGGGTCCGACGACGGTTACCGTGCGCGGAGCTACAGCGAGCACACGGGCGAGTTCCTGGACTTGCCCGGCTGTGACGGCCTTGATGCGGGCAAGGGTTTCGTCGATGTCCTGGAATTCGCCGGAGACGAGTTCGGCGCGGCCAAGGCGGGACATCCGGGAACCCGTGTCCTCAAGGGCCAGAACGATTCCACCGCACAGTTGGCCTACGGCCTTGCGCAGTTCTTCATCGGTGATCCCGTCAGAAGCAAGCTTGTCCAGTTCGGCGCCCAGGAGTTCCAGGACCTGTTTGACCTTCGACGGCGTGCAGCCGGCGTACATGCCGAAGTAACCTGCGTCCGCATAGGCGGAGGCAAAAGAGTAGGTCGAATACACGAGGCCCCGCTTTTCGCGGATCTCCTGGAAGAGCCGCGAGGACATGCCGCCACCCAGGACCGCGTTGAGGACGCTCATGACAAAGCGGCGGTCGTCGGTGGCAACGATGGACGGGCAACCCATGATGATGTTGGCCTGCTCCACGGGACGCTTGATCACATGTAACCCAGCGGTGCCCGTAATTTCGGCACGCTCGGTGGAGCGGCGTTCAACGGGGGCAACGGTGTCCTTCAGCTCCCAGCCGGCCGTCCGCAAGGCATCGAGCACCAGGCGACAGACGACGTCGTGGTCCAAGCCGCCGGCGGCAGTGATGACGATCTCGTCCGGACGGTAATAGCGCCGGTAGTGCTCCCACACCGAGTCGCGGGACACCGCCTTGATGGCGGCAGGGGTACCACCGATCGGGCGGCCAAGCGGATGCAGCCCGAGGACGGCGGCGACGAATTTTTCATGCGCGACGTCGGTGGGGTCGTCGCTGTCCATCGCGATTTCCTCGAGGATCACGTCGCGTTCCTGCTCGAGTTCTGCAGGATCCAGCACGGCGCCGGTGATCATGTCCGCAATGACGTCAATAGCCATGGGCAAGTCCGTATCCAGCACCCGCGCAAAGTAGCAAGTGCTTTCCTTCGCTGTGGCGGCATTCGATTCACCGCCCACCTCGTCGAAGGCAGAAGCGATCTCCAAGGCCGTCCGTCTCTTGGTGCCTTTGAACAAGAGATGTTCCAGGAAATGGGTGGAGCCATGTTGGCCGTCCGCTTCGTCCCGGGAACCGACACCCACCCAGAATCCGATGGTTGCCGAGCGCTGCCCCGGCATGGCCTCGGTGAGCACCCGAACGCCCCCCGGAAGCACTGAACGCCGGACAACGGAGCCGCCTTCGGCACCATGGATCAGTTCGCCGCCGGGCACGGTCTGCGCCAGGGGGAGGGGTACGACAGTCATCAAGACCTTTCAGTTCTGCGAGAATTCACGGGTGCCAAATCTGGCTGCAATCGTACCAGCGGGTTCATCGCCCTTGGGACGGGGTTTCGTTGTTAAGACCGGCAGGACCGGTAGACATGTCCACCGGTCCTGCCGCATGCGTGCCGTTTCAGGCTACTCTGCGGATACTTCAGCCTCTTCGACGGAAGCTTCCTCTGAAGCAGCGCCTTCTTCCTCGGCCACCACCGGGGAGAGGGAGAGCTTGCCACGGTCATCGATCTTGGTGATCTCGACCTGGATCTTCTGGCCCACGGAGACGACGTCATCAACGTTGTCCACGCGCTTGCCGCTCGCGAGCTTGCGAAGCTCGGAGATGTGCAGCAGGCCGTCCTTGCCCGGGGTCAGGGATACGAACGCGCCGAAGGTAGTGGTCTTGACGACTGTACCCAAGTAGCGCTCACCGATTTCCGGGATCTGCGGGTTGGCGATGGCGTTGACCGCGGCGCGTGCTGCCTCGGCAGACGGACCATTGGTAGCACCGATGTAGACCGTGCCGTCGTCCTCGATCGAGATGTCGGCGCCGGTGTCTTCCTGGATCTGGTTGATCATCTTGCCCTTCGGGCCGATGACCTCGCCGATCTTGTCAACGGGGATGTTGACGGCGATCACGCGCGGTGCGAACTCGGAAAGCTCGTCCGGAGTGTCGATGGCGGCGTTGATGACGTCCAGGATGTGGAGGCGGGCTTCGCGGGCCTGCTTCAGGGCTGCTGCCAGGACCGACGCCGGGATGCCGTCGAGCTTGGTGTCCAGCTGGATGGCCGTGACGAACTCGGACGTACCGGCAACTTTGAAGTCCATGTCGCCGAAGGCGTCTTCGGCGCCGAGGATGTCGGTCAGTGCAGCGTAGCGGGTCTGGCCATCAACCTGGTCGGAAACCAGGCCCATGGCGATACCGGCAACAGCGGCCTTCAGCGGCACACCTGCGTTGAGCAGGGACAGCGTTGAGGCACAGACGGAACCCATCGACGTCGAACCGTTGGAGCTAAGGGCCTCGGACACCTGGCGGATGGCGTACGGGAATTCCTCGCGGGACGGCAGCACCGGAACCAGGGCGCGCTCGGCGAGTGCACCGTGGCCGATTTCGCGGCGCTTCGGGGAACCGACGCGACCGGTCTCACCGGTGGAGTACGGCGGGAAGTTGTAGTTGTGCATGTAGCGCTTGCGGGTGACGGGAGACAGCGAGTCGATCTGCTGTTCCATCTTGAGCATGTTCAGCGTGGTGACACCCAGGATCTGGGTTTCGCCGCGCTCGAAGATGGCGGAGCCGTGAACGCGCGGCAGGACCTCCACCTCGGCGGTCAGCTGGCGGATGTCCGTCAGGCCACGGCCGTCGATGCGGATCTGGTCCTTGAGGATGCGCTGGCGCACAACCTGCTTGGTCAGGGAGCGGAAGGCTGCGGACAGTTCCTTCTCACGGCCCTCGAACTGGCCGGCGAGGGCACTGAGGACCTCGTCCTTGAGCTCGTCGGATGCGTTGTCGCGGTCCTGCTTGTCGGCAATCTGGAAGACAGCAGCAAGCTTCTCGGCGGCAGCGGCTTCAACGGCGGCGTAGGCATCGTCCTGGTAGTCCAGGAAGATCGGGAACTCAACCGTCGGCTTGGCAGCGCGGGCAGCCAGGTCGGCCTGGGCTTCGCACAGGGCCTTGATGAACGGCTTGGCGGCCTCGAGGCCCTCGGAGACGACCTCTTCGGTGGGAGCGGTTGCGCCCTGTTCCTTGATGAGGTTCCAGGAGTTGTCGGTGGCTTCGGCTTCAACCATCATGATGGCGACGTCGTCACCAGCAACACGCCCGGCGACGACCATGTTGAAGACGGCGTTCTGGAGCTGGGAGTGCTTCGGGAACGCAACCCATTCGCTGCCCTGTTCGTCGGCGACGAGGGCAACGCGGACGCCACCGATCGGGCCGGAGAACGGCAGTCCGGAAAGCTGGGTGGACATGGACGAAGCGTTGATGGCGACGACGTCGTAGAGCTCGTCCGGGTTGATCGCCAGCACAGTGACGACAATCTGGACCTCGTTGCGAAGGCCCTTGACGAAAGCCGGGCGCAAGGGGCGGTCCATGAGGCGACAAGCCAGGATGGCTTCGGTGGACGGGCGGCCTTCACGGCGGAAGAACGAGCCCGGGATGCGGCCGGCAGCGTACATGCGCTCCTCGACATCCACGGTCAGCGGGAAGAAGTCGAAACCTTCACGCGGAGACTTGCCCGCGGTGGTTGCGGACAGCAGTGCGGTGTCTTCGTCGATGTAGACCATCGCTGCGCCGGCTGCCTGCTTGGCAAGGCGGCCTGTTTCGAAGCGGATAACACGCTTGCCGAAGCGGCCATTATCGATGATGGCTTCTGAGAACTGGATTTCGGGACCCTCCATTGAGAGTCACCTCCGTTTCTTGTTGAGCGGAAGTCCTCCCGCATCGACCCAGGCCAGCGTCTGTTCCTGGCCTGTACGACACCCGGTCATCGATCGAGACCCACGGGCTGCGCCTTCGTCACAGAAGGCCGCTCCCGGAGATCACTACCGAGGACCGCGAATGCGCGATGCGGTTGAACTCCTGTTAAAAGTTGGATGTAGTTATGGAGAAAAGGCGGCCCGTTCCGCGGAGGATCGGGCCGCCCGAAGTCAAACTAGCGGCGCAGGCCGAGGCGCTCGATGAGCGCACGGTAGCGGGCAATGTCAGTCTTCTTGAGGTAGCCCAGCATGCGCTTGCGACGACCCACCATGGCCAGCAGGCCACGCTGGGTGTGGAAGTCGTGCTTGTGCTCCTTCATGTGCTCAGTCAGATCTTTGATCCGCTGAGTGAGGACTGCAATCTGGACCTCCGGCGAACCGGTGTCGCCCTTGGACGTTGCGTATGCCTCGATGATGGACTGCTTGACAGCGGCTTCAAGTGCCACGTGAACTCCTAGAGTTGTGCCGTGCGTCCCGATTCAGCGCCTCGCTGCCGGGTTGTTTGTGCCAAAGACTTCACACAAAACAGGTCCAGCCGCCACGGACTGCAGCCGGATCCATCCCCCAGTTTACCGGCAGCCCGGCGATGTTGTCGAAAGCTGCAGTGTGACCCTCCTCAAAGACCGGAGCGGATCACTGCCCGATCTCGGTGCGGACGGCGAACAGTTCCGGGACGAACGTCGGTTCAAGGGCCTTCTGAAAGAAGGAAACGCCGCTGGAACCTCCGGTTCCGGTCCGGAGTTCATGCAGGACCGGCTTCAGCCAGAGCTCGATGGTCTGGTGCTGGAGGATGAACAAAAGTTCGTCATGGTGCCCCGGCTGACTGACAGCTTGCTGGGCGCTGAGCAGCACAGGAAGCTTCAGGGAGGAGCCGTAGCTCATGCGTGAGCGGAAATCCTTGACGATACCGTCGCCAAGTGGCCTGATATTTCCCCAACGCTCACTTTACGCCGCTACTTATTCAACAAGAGATCGTGGGCCTGGATGACGTCCAGGCCCATCTGGTCGACAAGTGCCTCGGGTCCGCGGTAGGCCACCATGCCTCGGAGCCGCGCAGTAAATTCCACGACCACGGTCTGGCCGTATAGGTTGAAATCCTCCACGGCCTCTTCCGGACGGTCGATCACGTGGGCTTCCACTTGTCGGCTCACACCGTCGAACGTGGGGTTGGAGCCCACGGAAATCGCGGCGGGCCACCGGGTTCCGGACTCGTCAACAAGCCAGCCCGCGTAAATTCCATCCGCGGGAACATAGCCCGTTGCGCTATGGTCGAGGTTCGCCGTGGGAAAGCCAAGGGCGCGTCCGCGCGCGGCCCCATGGACCACTTCACCCCGCATTCGGTGCGGGCGTCCGAGGATGACGGCTGCGGTCTCGACGTCGCCTTCCGCGAGGGCCTCGCGTACCCAGGTGGAAGAACAGCGGCGGGGGGTGCCGCCGTCGTCGTGCACTGGAAAATCCTCCGCACCAAACTCATTGATGACCTGAACACCGAATCCCAGCTTCTTGCCGAGGGCCTGCATCGTGCCGACGTCGCCGGAGTTGCCTACGCCGAAACGGAGATCGTGGCCCACCACGACGTGCGCCGCGTGAAGCCCATCCAGCAGAACGGTCCCGACGAATTCCTCGGGGGTCATGCCGGCAAGTGCAAGATTGTACTTCATGACGAGGACGGCATCCAAGCCAGCGGCGGCCAAGGCATCGAGTTTGTCCTGCAACCCCATGATGAGCTCGGGCGCGGAGTCGGGTTGGTGGACTTGGGCGGGGTGCGGATCGAAAGTCACGACGACGGACCGGTTACCGTGCTGCCCTGCCGTGCGCAACAGCTGCGCCAGCACTTGCTGGTGTCCGCGATGGACGCCGTCAAAATTCCCGATGGTGACGACGCAGGGACCGAAATCCTCGGGGACTTCGGTGGGATCGTTCCAAATGTGCACCATCAACCTCGCCTTTTTGCTGCTGGTAATCGCTATGCTCTGGCGGCCTGTTCCGGCGCCGGAATTCTCTAAGGTTACCTGTTCTCCAGGGCTCTCCTGCCCGGGAGCCAAGGCCCGCCCTTCCTACTCCGTCAGCCGTGCCGGACGTCGGCGGTAGAGCCAAAGCAGGCCGAGAACCGGCAGGATCAACGGGACAAAGCCATATCCGCGGCCGAACAAGGACCACACGGTGTCGTGCGGGAAAGCCACGGGATCGAAAAGGCTGATGGCACCAACCACGATCACTCCGAGCAGCTCCACAAGGACGGCGGCCAACGAAACTTTGAACCAGGTGCGGCCCGGTTTCGCGAGTGAGACGGTCGCCACGATGTACACAACGGCTGCGAAGGCCGAGAGGATGTGGGCCAAGGGTGCGTCCGAGAACTTGGTCAGGATCTGGTAACCGGCACGGGCCGTGGCCGAGATCGCAAAAACCCCGTAGACCGCAATCAGCAGCCTCCCAGGGCCGGTGTTGCGGGTGTCCCGGTTCTTCTTCTGGGTGGTTTCAACAGTCACTTCGTGTGCTTCTTCCAATGTCAGTACCAGATCTGGTTCATGCGGGCCGCCATGACCAATGCGGTGACGCCCACGGCGCCCATGACGAAATTACTCCAACGGGTCCGTTCCAGGATGGACCAGTACACGGCAACCACGGGAAGCATGAGGGCCGTGATGATGTAGCCCCAGAACTCCCATGGCTCCCCCGCGATCTTTTCACCCATCGCCACGCGGATGATCGATCCCACGAGATAGACCAGCAGGACGAGTTCGACGGCGGCGACGGACAGGATGGTGACGTCATTCGGGGCCTTCTTCATGATGCCCGCCACGACGCAGATGATGCTCGACAGCAGGCCGACGATCAGGACTGCGTAAAAGTATCCGTCCATGGCTACTGCGCCCGCTTTTCGCTGTCGGGGGCGAATACGAGGACGGGCTTGGCGAAACTTCCCGCATCGGCCAGCAACGCCACCAGCTCCCCTGCCGGTGAGAACGCGGCAGCCGGGTTCTCGGCGGTGGCTGCCTCAGCCGTGCCGGTAGCGGGCCCCGCGGCGATCCTGCGGCCAAAGGAGATCTCGGTGGTTTCCGCGTCGCTCAGCTCCCGATTGGGCATGAGCGCCCGGGCCGCGGCGGACATGTCGAGGACTTCCAGTTCCTCGGCAAGCTGTTCAAGGGTCCTGGCCTGTTCAAGGGAGTATGGCCCCACCCGGGTGCGGCGCAGCGCCGTGAGATGGCCGCCGACGCCGAGTGCCTCGCCCAGGTCGCGCGCCAGGGCGCGGATGTAGGTGCCGGAGGAGCACTCAACCGTGACGTCGACGTCAACGACCCTGCCGCCGTCGACCCCGCGGATGGCGTGGATCTCGAACCGGTGGATCGTCACCGGGCGGGCGGCGAGTTTGACTTCTTCCCCCGAGCGGACGCGGGCATAAGACCGTTCGCCGTTGACTTTGATGGCGCTGACGCTGCTGGGAACCTGTTGGATCTCGCCGCTGAGCTGCGCGACGCCGGCACGAATGGCTTCGTCCGTGACTGCGCTGGCATTGCGGCTCTCCGTGATGTCGCCTTCGGCATCGTCGGTGATGGTGGATTCGCCGAGCCGGATGGTGGCGGAGTAAGTCTTGGAGGTGCCAACGATGTACGTCAATAGCCGCGTGGCTTTGTTGATGCCGAGAACGAGCACCCCTGTGGCCATGGGGTCCAGGGTCCCTGCATGGCCCACTTTCCGGGTACCGGCGAGTCGCCGCATCCGACCAACCACATCGTGGCTGGTCCATCCTTGCGGCTTATCAACGATTACCAGTCCAGAAAGCACGCCTCCCAGTATATCCGCGCGGGGGCATGCTTCCTGCGGCCGCCGGCTCCCCTGGACGCATGGGAGCCACGGCTAAGATGGCTCCCATGCCTGAGCTTGCCGCACACATCCGCGCAGTGCCCGTGAACCAGATCCGGGAGATCACCGAGGCCGCTTGGGGGACTCCCGGGGCGATCATCCTCAGTATCGGCGAGCCCGGCTTTGCGCTGCCCCGGCACATCCTGGAGGCGGGGATCGCCTGCTTGGACAGGGACGAGACGAACTACACTCCCAACGCCGGAATCCCGGCCCTGCGGGAAGCATTTGCCGAGCGTTTCCGGGCCCACAACCAGGTGGACATCGGCGCAGAGCGCGTGTACGTCGTCGACGGGGCCCAGCAGGGGCTGCACTTCGCCATGAGCCTGCTTCTCTCCCCTGGCGACGAGATCCTGATCCCCAACCCGGGCTACCCCACTTTTGCGATGACCAGCCACTTGCTCCAGGCCGTCCCTGTACGGTATCCGCTCTATCCCGAGCACGAGTTCCAGCCCCGTATCGAGGACATTGAGGTCCTGGTCACTCCGCGCACCAAGGTGTTGGTCCTGAATTCGCCGTCCAATCCCCTGGGCGCGGTGATCGGCGAGGAAGCCACGCGCCAGCTCGTGGAACTGGCGGTCAAGCATGATCTGTGGATCATCTCGGATGAATGCTACGAAGCCTTCACCTTCGATGTTCCGCACACGAGTCCTGCCCGTTTCGACAGCACTGTTCCCGGGGAAGCCCGGGTCTTCACGTCCCTGACCCTGTCCAAGACCTACGGACTCACGGGACTGCGGATCGGGGCCCTCATTTGTCCGCCGGGCCTGGAGCGGAAGATGAACAATGTCATGGAGGCAATCGTCTCCTGCGTGGCTTCGCCTTCCCAGTACGCCGCCGTCGCAGCCCTGACGGGCCCGCAGGACTATGTGGACACGGCACGGAAGCACTACCGCTCCAATCGTGACGCAGCCTCAGCGGTGCTGGCAAAGAAGGGCATTCCCTTCCTGGGTGCCCAGGGGGCCTTCTATTTATGGGCGGACGTCTCGCATGTTAGCGGCGGCAACGTCCGCGCCTGGGTGCGCCGCTTCCTCGCGGAATCGGGAGTGGCTGTGGCACCGGGAACCGCGTTCGGTTCCATCGGCGAGGGCTGGATCAGAATCGCGCTATGCGGGGATCACCAGCAGCTGCTCGACGGCGTCGGGCGGCTTCCCGAGCGTCCTTGAGGCGGCAGGCTTGGCTCGCCGCGGCCCGGTTCAATAAGCTGTCCGATTCTTGTTTTCCCGCCACGCGTCGAAGGGAGCTTCCGACGCCGCAACTTTGGTGTGCTGAATAGGCAGCAGTTCAGGCCGGGTGCCGTCGAAATATTCGTAGAACACGGCGTCGTCGAAACCGGCAGCCGCAGCGCCGCGCCGGTCCGCGGCAAAGTAGACGCGGCTTATTCGTCCCCACAAAGCTGCTGAGAGGCACAAAGGGCATGGTTCGCAGCTCGCGTACAGCACCGACCCGCTGAGATCGAAGCTTTTCAGTTCCCACGCCGCCCGCCGGATCGCGACCACTTCGGCGTGGGCCGTGGGGTCGTTGTCGCGGGTCACCCGGTTGACGCCGTCATGGAGCCGCCCGTCCGGCGTGACCACGACTGCACCGAACGGACCGCCGCCGTCGGCCACGTTTTGCACCGCGAGCCGCACGGCGTGTTCAAGGTAAGCTTCAGGACTCTGAGCTGGATCGGGCGCCACCATGCTCCGATCTTAGCGACGGCGTGCCACTTTGAGGCGGCTTTCATTATTAAACGGGGAAGACCGGATCAGGCAGTCTTCAGACTTGCGGATCCGGCCCTTCCCAGGATTGGGCGGCTTATTTGCCGCCGTCTTCGTCGATGTCTTCATCGGCGCGGAGGTCGATGTCTTCTTCGTCAAAATCGTCTTCGTCGATGTCCGCATCCTGCGTGGCATCGCTCTTGTAGGGATCTGCATCGCCTGCGTGCTTGGCGCCGGCGGCCAGTGCGGCCACCTCGGCGTCGCGCTCCTTGGCCGTGCGCAACAACGCCTCAAGGTTCGACGCATTGACCGGAATGAGGTCCGCGACGAACTCCAAGGTAGGAGTCAGGCGCACAGTGATATTGCGGCCCACCTCTTGGCGGAGGACCCCTTTCGCCTTCTCCAAAGCCCTGGCGGCGTCCGCCTGGGCAATCTCGTCACCGAAGACGGTGTAGTACACGGTGGCGTGCTGAAGATCGTTGGTGACGCGGGCATCGGTAATAGTGATGCCCTCAACCCGGGGATCCTTGATCCGCCGGCCTAGTGCTTCAGCAACAACAACCTTAATCCGCTGCGCCAACTTGGCAGCGCGTGCCGGATCAGCCATTTCAACTCCTAAAATTTTGCGTACGACGGCGCGTTGGCGGCTTACGTACTTAAGTTCGGTATGGTGCGACGCGCCCAAGGCAAGTCACCGACGGACCGCGAGGTCCCCACGGAGGCCCGTGGAGCCGATATGGGGGCCCGGGGGTGGCATCTAAGGTGGCAGCCGAGGGACCCGATGCGAGCTTGCGAGCATTGGGAAGGCTGCCACCGCTGCCGAAGCTGGGCGGCAAGGATCGCAGGTCCTTTGCCGCCAGCGTAGGGGCGGGGCCCCATGTCGGCGGAACGGGCCGGGGCCGCCAGGAAACCCGACGACCCCGCCCAAAACGGACACCTTAGACGCGCGGCTTTTCGCGCATCTCGAAGGTCTCGATGATGTCACCTTCGTTGATGTCGTTGTACGAGCCAAGACCGATACCACACTCGAAGTCCGTGCGGACCTCGGTGGCGTCGTCCTTGAAGCGCTTGAGCGTCTCAACGGTCAGGTTGTCGCCGATGATCTTGCCATCGCGGCTGACGCGTGCCTTCGTGTTTCGGCGGATGATGCCCGAGCGGACGATGGAACCGGCGATGTTTCCGAACTTGGAAGAACGGAAGACTTCGCGGACCTCGGCGGTACCGAGCTGGACTTCCTCGTACTCCGGCTTGAGCATGCCCTTGAGGGCCAGCTCGATGTCATCAATTGCCGAGTAGATGACGGAGTAGAAGCGCATGTCCACGCCTTCACGATCGGCCAGGTCGGCCACGCGCTCGGCGGGCTTGACGTTGAAGCCGATGATGATGGCGTTGTCCACCGTGGCGAGGTTGACGTCGTTCTGCGTGATGGCACCCACACCGCGGTGGATGACGCGCAACTGAACGTCGGTGCCGACGTCGATCTTGAGCAAGGCGTCTTCGAGGGCTTCGACGGCACCGGAAACGTCACCCTTGAGGATGAGGTTGAGGGTGTCGATCTTGCCGTCGGCCACTGCCTTGTCGAAGTCCTCGAGGCTGATGCGCTTGCGGCGCTTGGCCAGTGCCGCGTTGCGATCGGCTGCTTCGCGCTTTTCAGCGATCTGGCGGGCCGTACGCTCGTCGGAGGTCACCAGGAAGGTGTCACCGGCGCGCGGCACGTTGGACAGGCCCAGGACCTGGACCGGACGTGACGGAAGCGCGATGTCGAGGGCGTTGCCGTCTTCATCGAACATGGCACGGACGCGGCCGTGGGCTGTACCGGCCACGATCGTGTCACCGACGGCCAAGGTACCGGACTGGACCAGGACGGTAGCCACGGCTCCGCGGCCCTTGTCAAGGTTCGCTTCGATGGCGATGCCTCGAGCGTCCTTGTCCGGGTTGGCGCGCAGGTCCAGGGCGGCATCTGCGGTCAGCAGGACGGCGTCGATCAGTTCGTCGATGTTGATGTTCTGGCGGGCAGAAACCTCAACGAACATGGTGTCTCCACCGTATTCTTCGGGAACCAGGCCGTACTCGGTGAGCTGGCCCTTGACCTTGTCCGGGTTCGCGCCGTCCTTGTCGATCTTGTTGACCGCGACGACGATCGGCACGTTGGCCGCCTGTGCGTGGTTGAGTGCTTCCACCGTCTGCGGCATGACGCCGTCGTCGGCTGCGACAACCAGGATGGCGATGTCGGTGACCTTGGCACCACGGGCACGCATGGCGGTGAACGCCTCGTGACCGGGAGTGTCAATGAAGGTGATGTCGCGCGGAGTGCCTTCGTGGATGTGGCTGATCTGGTAGGCGCCGATGTGCTGCGTGATGCCGCCGTGTTCGCCGGCAACCACGTTGGTCTTCCGAATCGCGTCGAGCAGTCGGGTCTTACCGTGGTCAACGTGACCCATGACGGTGACCACCGGGGGACGCGCTTCGAGGACGTCGTCGCCTTCGGCTTCCAGTTCGGCATCGAGGTCGATGTCGAAGGAGTCGAGGAGCTCGCGCTCTTCGTCTTCCGGAGAGACAACCTGGACCTTGTAGCCGAGTTCGGCGCCGAGCAGGCCGAAGGTGTCTTCGTCCAGAGACTGGGTAGCCGTTGCCATTTCACCAAGGTGGAAGAGCACGGTCACCAGCGCTGCGGGGTTCGCCTCGATCTTGTCGGCGAAGTCCGTGATGGACGAGCCACGACGGAGCCGGACCACGGTGTTGCCGTCGCCGCGGGGTACGGATACGCCGCCCAGCGACGGAGCACTCATCTGCTCCAGTTCCTGACGCTTTGCACGCTTCGACTTGCGCTGCTTGCCGCGTCCTGCGCCACCCTTGCCGAAAGCACCCTGGGTGCCGCCGCGTCCACGGCCGCCCTTGCCGAAGCCACCGCCGGCGGGAGCTCCGCCGCCGGTGCCTGCGCCAGGAGCGCCACCCGGACGGCCGGGGCCGCCGCCACCGGGACGGCCTGCGCCACCCGGACGGCCTGCGCCACCGGGAGCGGGACGCTCGGTGCGGTTGGGCATCATGCCCGGGCTGGGACGGTTGCCTGCGGGACCACCTGCGGGCCGCGGAGCGCCCGGGCGGGGGGCACCGGGGCGGGGTGCACCCGGACGCGGTCCACCGGAACCGGCTGCGGGACGGGGACCGCCTGCACCGGCTGCGGGACGGGGACCGCCTGCACCGGCCGCGGGACGCGGACCTCCGGGACGTTCGCCGTCAGTGCGGCCACCGCTGCGGGGCATGCCCTGCGAGGTCGCAAAGGGGTTGTTGCCCGGGCGGGGAGGACGCTCGCCGTCGCCACGGCCGCGGGGCATGCCCTGCGAGGTCGCGAACGGGTTGTTGCCCGGACGCGGGCCGCCGGCGCGCGGAGCCTGGCTGCCCGGACGTGCGGGGGCAGGGGCTTCGGCCTTGGGGGCCGGACGGGCGCCCGGCTTGGCGGAAAAAGGACTTGCCGTTGCTGCCGGAGCCACAGGAGCTGCCGGGGCGGGGGCCTCAGCCTTGGGGGCGGGGACCGGAGCCTTGGGTGCTGCTGGTGCAGCAGGCCGGGATGCTGCGGGTGCAGCAGGGGCGGCAGCGCGGGGTGCTGCGGGTGCAGCAGGGGCGGCAGCGCGGGGTGCTGCCGGGGCAGCCGCCTTTGCGGCGCCGGCACCCGGGTAGGCGTCGCGAAGCTTCTTCACGACGGGGGCCTCAATTGTTGAAGAGGCGGAGCGAACGAATTCGCCCAATTCCTGCAGTTTTGTCACTGCATCTTTGGAAGTAATACCGAGCTCTTTAGCGAGCTCATGTACGCGGACCTTGGCCACATTTCTCCTGTCTCGGTCCGCACCGAGCCAGGCACGAACCGTCTACTTCTTACTGCGGGCCCCCGCCACGAATGCAGCGGAAAGACCCTGTGCAAAGCGCAACAAAGTTGTCATCGTTGCGCACTCATCGCTGGGAACTCATCGGGTTTCCATCAGTTTTCTAACCCGCTTTCAGATTTGGACGGTTTTCCTGCTTCCACGTGGTGGGTGTCGGCAGGGGGTATGACTGTCGCCAGGTAACGTTCGACGGCGGTGGCTTCGCTTGCGCCCGCGAGGGCCCTTGCGAAAGCACGCCGTTTGCTTGCCAGCGTCAGGCATGAGCTGCTGGGGTGCAGCCACGCACCCCGGCCAGCCATCCGGCGTCGTTCATCCACTAAGACGACGGGTGACCCGCCGCCTTCGGCGACAAGCCGGATCAACTCGCTCCGCTTGCCTTGTTTCCGGCATCCGATACAGGTGCGCACAGGCTGGCGCCTGGTCTGAAGCAGCTCAGTCACTGGGTGTATCAACCTGCCTCAGTGCCTTTACCTGTCTCTGCGATTCTGCTTTCATTGGCGGCCGCCCTTGACTCGTGGAGATTGTTGCCCCTACAAATCACGAGCACGCCAAAGCGCACGGATACCGGACATAGGCCCGGTTCCATCCATTCTAAGCCCCAGCAGGCCCGGCCACCGAATCCGCATGATATGGGGATCCGGGGCGGGGCTATCCGGGGCTATGTCGCGCTGGAAGGATCTAGTTGCCCTTGGCTGGAGTGGCGTCGGAGACGATGTCGATGCGCCAACCGGTCAGCTTGGCCGCAAGGCGGGCGTTCTGGCCTTCTTTGCCGATAGCAAGGGACAGTTGATAGTCGGGAACAACCACCCGGGCAGAGCGGGTGGCCTCATCGGTGATAGTGACGGAATTCACGCGAGATGGGGAAAGCGAGTTGGCGATGAATGTCGCTGGATCCTCGCTGAAATCGACAATGTCGATTTTCTCGTCGTTGAGTTCGGTCATGACGGCGCGCACGCGCGAGCCCATCTCGCCAATGCAAGCGCCCTTGGCGTTAATCCCGGGAGTATTGGCTTTGACGGCCATTTTGGTCCGGTGCCCAGCCTCGCGTGCCAGCGCCACGATCTCGACCGATCGGTCCGCGATCTCCGGAACCTCCAGTTCGAAGAGCTTCCGGACGAGGCCCGGATGTGAACGCGACAAGGTGATGGACGGTCCTTTGGTCCCGCGGTGGACGTCCACTACAAAGGCGCGCAGGCGATTGCCGTGTGTGTACTTCTCCCCCGGCACCTGCTCAGGAGGCGGCAGCAGGGCTTCCACGGACCCAAGATTCACTTGGATCATGTGGGGGTTGTTGCCCTGTTGGATCAAGCCCGCAACGAGTTCGCCCTCACGGCCCTTGAATTCGCCGAGGACGTTGTCGTCCTCAACGTCGCGCAAGCGCTGCAGGATGATCTGCCGCGCAGTGCTCGCCGCAATGCGGCCGAACCCGGCAGGGGTGTCCTCGAACTCGCCGATGGCTTCGCCGTCGTCGTCGATTTCCGTCGCCCAAATTGTCACGTGTCCGCTCTTGCGGTCAAGCTCCGCGCGGGCCTTCTCGAAAGCGCCCGGCGTCTTGTGGTAAGCCACCAGGAGCGCCTGCTCGATGGTGGGGATCAGGAGGTCCAGCGGGATTTCACGCTCACGCTCCAGGAGTCTCAGCGCACTCATGTCAATATCCATTAGGCCTCCTCGGAAGGTCCGTTGTACTCGTCTTCCAGCACGGCCTCGTGGAGGTGGCTGAACTCTATCTCGACTTTTCCTTGGCGGATCCTGTCGAAAGGAATCTTCACGGGGTCGCCCTGCTTGGGCTTCATCCCCTTCTTGACCTCTTGCTCGGGAACCAGAGTGACGCCGTCGTCGTCGACCGACTGGATTCGGCCCGTCAGGTTCTCGCCCTGGATGACGTTGACCTTGACCATGCGTCCGCGGGCCCGGTGCCAGTGCCGCGGCTCCGTCAGGGGCCGGCCGACGCCGGGCGAAGAGACCTCGAGATCGTACGGACGGCCGTCGGTGCGGGGATCGTTGTCCAGGATGTCCGAGAGCGCCCGGGAGATCTCGGCGATGACGTCCAGGCTGACGCCGCCGGTTTCCTCCTGGGGCAGGTCGATGACCACGTGGACTACCCGGTGCGAGCCTGCAACCTGGATGGCAACATCCTCAAGGTAGAGCCGGTTTGCCATTACGGCAGGCTCCAGAAGGGCCTTTAGCCTGCTCTCCTCGGGGTTGCGGACCTCGCGTTGTGCTGGATGGCTCGGATCCGTTCCAGCCTGGTCTGTTGAAGTCGTGGCTTCCGAATGACTCATTTGGCCAGCCGCCTCCCGATAGATGATGTTGTGACTACTAGCTTAACGATAATTACGGCGGCGTGGTGCACGGGGTGGCCCGAGAAGCGACGCAAGTTGTCACTGAGCGTGACACCATGGTCTGTTGTGAACCACAAGACTGCCGAGAAACCACGAAGCCATGGCTGGATGAGAGCCCTCCTCGTGGCTTTGCTTGCAGTTCTCGTGGTGGGAGTGGGCACCGTACTTGTCCCGCGGGACGCGGGAAAACCGCAAGCGGTGCCGTTTTCCGACACTGCCCGCGCGGAGGCCCTCTCTGCGAGCGAAACTCTTTTGGGTAGCGCATTGCTCCTGGAGGGCACGACGCCGGGCGGCGCCACAGCCGGGGAAACTTCCGCTGGCAACGACGTCGCGGACACTGTGATGTTGCTGACAAGTCAGGCGGAAGCGCTCCTGCCGCCTTCGAGCTCCTCGACATCGAGTGCCCCCTCCACGGCTTCCCCGAGCCCCGCCTCCAAGCAAGACCGCCCCACAACACGGGCCACTCTCGTCTCCTCGCTCTCCTCCAGTGCCTTCAGGCGATTGGCAGACGCCGCGAACGCCGACGGCGGCCTGGCACGGCTGCTTGCCGCCGTCGGGACCTCTCAACTGCTTGAGTCATCAAGGCTCGCCACGGCCTGGGGTCTGCCGGTACCGGAAACTACGGTCGTGACGACCACCGCCCCGACGGCGCCGACGAGTTGCCCCGCATTGCCTGGAGCGTCAGCCACGGCTTCCCCTCCTGATTCCACGCGAGCCGACCTCGCCGGAGCCCTCGCCGCCGTCGTCAGCTCCGAACAGGAAGCGATCTATGCGTACCAGGTGGCCCTCACAAAGCTGGATACGAAGGAATCCGCAACCGCCGCCACCTGGCTGGACCGCCACCAGGAGCTGCTCCGGGGAGCGGAAGCTCAAGGTCGCCTGCACTGTATTGCCACGCCTCCGCGGGAAGCTGGCTACCGCCTGCCTGATAGTTTCGCCGCCAAACCCGGAGCAGCACTGGGAAGCATGGAGGCCAGCTCGCTGACTGCCTACGCCGATCTCGTGGCGCTATCAGAGGGCCAGACCCGCCAGTGGGCCATCAATGGTCTCGTCGACGCCGCCAAACGCAGCCAAGCCTGGGGAACGCCGGTTGGCCCCTTCCCCGGACTTTTGATCGACAAGGCCTCCTTGCCGTCGCTCGCGTCCCCCACACGTTCTCCATAGGAAAGCCTTTCTTTGCTAGCGGCGGCCGTTCCCGAGTGATTGGGTTGTACCATGGCTTCCATTGAAACTGCAGCACTGCATGAGAACGAACCACACGCCAATGACCTGGCCCACCGGCTCAATTGGCTTCGAGCCGGCGTCCTAGGCGCCAATGACGGCATAGTTTCCGTTGCCGCCATCGTGGTCGGCGTTGCCGGAGCCACCACGAACTCAGGCGCCGTCCTCGCTGCCGGCGCGGCCGGACTCGTGGGTGGCGCCGTGTCTATGGCATTGGGCGAATACGTATCCGTCAGCAGCCAAAGCGACAGCCAGAAGGCACTCATCGAGAAAGAGCGCCGCGAGCTGGCCGAGCAGCCCGAAGAGGAACTGGCCGAACTCACCGCGATCTACGAATCCAAAGGCCTGCGGCCTGAAACCGCACGGAAAGTGGCCGTGGAATTGACGGAGCACGACGCTTTGGCCGCCCACCTTTCCGCTGAATTGAACATCAACGAAGACGACATCGTCAGCCCGTGGCATGCCGCCTTCGCCTCGGCCGTTGCGTTCATTCTGGGCGCTGTGCTGCCCTTGCTCGCGATCTTGCTTCCGCCCCCCGGTCTGCGCGTGCCGCTCACCTTCATTTCCGTGCTGCTCGCGCTGGCAATCACCGGCGCCCTTGGGGCATGGATCGGCGGTAGCTCGAAGGTCCGCGCGTCCGTACGCGTTGTCATCGGCGGGGCCCTCGCCCTCGCCGCGACATTCATCATCGGTAGCCTCCTGGGCTCCAGCGGAGTTGTCTGAACCACTCAAGGAGCGCCTTGGGTAGTCTGACGGTGATGACTGCTTTCGTTTCCATCCCTGGCGACCTCCAAGCACGCTACTCCCGCACCGCGGAGGGGCGGGCGTGGCTCTCGGCGCTGCCCGGGCTGATCAACAGCAGCTTGGAGCGTTGGCATCTGTCCCTTGATCTGGAACCAGGGGCGCAACCATGGAATGGCCATAGCGGGATCGTCATTCCGGTTCTCTACAACGGCGCCCGTTCGGTCCTCAAGATAGCGTTCCCGCACCCGGAAGCCCTCGTCGAGCGGCACGCGCTGGCCCTCTGGGGCGGTACCGGTGCCGTGCGGATGCTCGACGCCGATGCCGCCTCCTGCGCGATGGTGCTGGAGCGGCTCGACGCCGTCAGTTGCTTGCACAGCGCGCCATTGGACGAAGCCCGCGACGTCTGGGGAACGCTCGTGAGAGAACTCAGCATCGAGCCGGACGAGCGCCCGGAATGGCAAGACTTTGAGCACATAGCGGCCCAGGCCGAGCGCTGGAGCGACGAGTTGCCCGCGGAGTGGGATCGCCTCGGTCAGCCTTTCCCCCGGTGGCTCCTGGAAGCCGCCTTGGAGGTGTGCCAGACCCGGGGCGCTGTTGGACGCCGCGCGGGCAAGGACGTCCTCGTGCATTGTGATCTGCACTTCATGAATATCCTCGCGCATCTCGACGGTGCCCAGCCGATCGGAGAACGTACCTACGTCGCTATCGATCCGCAGCCGATGATCGGGGAGGCGGAGTTCGCCGTGGCCCCGATCTTGTGGAACCGCATCCGCGATCTCTCCACGACGGCACCGGAACTTGCACTCCTCGAGCGCTGCTCGGATTTCAGCAGCGCAGCTGGCCTGGACGGCGAGGCAGCCCGCGAATGGGGCCTGGTCCGCGAGGTCGAAAACGCCCTGTGGTATGCAGGAAGACCACGGCATGAAGGCGATCTGGCCCGCTCCATGTGGGTGGCCAGCACTCTCGCAGGACGGCCCTTGGACGGCCTGCCCGCCGCGCACGAGTTGCCGGAACCGGGCCGGATCAGCTCCACCTAGGAGCTCGGGCGCCTATCGGGCGAAGTAGTCGTGCCACACATCAATGCCGAGCTTGATGATCAACGCGGCAACCACGATCAGGAACACCACGCGCACGAAGCGGCTGCCTTGCTTCACGGCAGTCCGGGCGCCGAGGTAGCCGCCAGCCATGTTGGACAAGCCCAGGATGAGGCCTAAGCCCCACAGCAGCGATCCGTGAGGCAGGAAGAACAGGAGCGCCCCGGCGTTCGTGGCCATGTTGACGATCTTCGCTTTGGCGCTCGCCTCGAGGAAGGCATAGCCCATGGCGGAGACCAAGGCGATCACGAGGAACGAGCCGGTCCCGGGGCCGATCAGACCGTCGTAGAATCCGATCACGGCACCTATGGCGCAGGCCACGACGTAGTGCCTGTGGCCGTAGTGGCGCAGGGCGGTCAACTCACCGGCGTTGGGCCGCAGTGCCGTGAACAGCGCGACGGCGATCAGCGCCACGACGATGATGGGTTTGAAGACGCTCGCGGGAAGATTGGCGGCAAGGATGGCTCCGCCGAAGCTTCCGGCCAAGGCAATCACCGCCATCGGTATGGCGGTCTTGAGGTCGGGTCCCACGCGCCGGTAGTACGTGGTGGCGCTGGTTGTTGTCCCGAAGATCGAGCCCATCTTGTTGGTGGCCAGCGCCTGGACCGGGGTGATCCCCGGAACCAGGAGCAAGGCGGGGAGCTGGATCAGTCCCCCGCCACCCACCACCGCGTCAACCCAGCCGGCCCCGAATCCTGCCACCACGATCATGATGAGCGTGCCGAGCTGGATAGATTCGAAGCCGGAGATCACTTCTGGCGTACGGCGTTGACCACGTAATCGGCGGCCTTCTCGACAGCCACGTTTTCGGCCTGGCCGCTACGGCGGTCCTTGATCTCCACGACGCCGTCCACCAAGCCGCGTCCAACCGCCACGATGGTGGGGACGCCCACGAGTTCGGCGTCACCGAACTTCACGCCCGGGGAAACCTTGGGACGGTCGTCGTAAATCACGTCGAGGCCGGCGGCCTCGAGTTCCGCCGAGAGTTTCTCCGCCGCCGCGAAGATTTCCTCGCCGCGTCCGACGGCGACCACATGGACGTCCGCCGGGGCCACGGAGCGCGGCCAGATCAAGCCACGGTCGTCGTTGTTGGCTTCGGCCAGGGCGGCCACGGCACGTGTCACGCCGACACCATACGAGCCCATGGTGACCACAACCTGCTTGCCGTTCTGGTCAAGGACCTTCAAATCCAAGGCCTCGGCGTACTTGCGACCGAGTTGGAAGATGTGGCCCATTTCGATGCCACGAGCAGTCTCCAAGGGACCGGAGCCATCCGGGGCTTCGTCTCCCGCGCGAACCTCGGTGCATTCAATGACGCCATCCCAAGAGAAGTCGCGGCCGGCTACGAGACCGAAGACGTGCTTGCCGTCTTCGTTCGCTCCGGTGACCCAGCTGGTGCCGGAGACAATCCGCGGGTCCACAAGGAAGAGCAACTTGGACGTGCCTTCGAGGCCGAGCACAGCTTCGCCGAGGACCAAGCCGGGGCCCATGTAGCCCTTGACGAGTTCCGGGATCTTCTTGAGGTCTTCCTCATTCGCCGCCTCCAGTCCGATTTCTCCGGCAATCGGAAGGAAAGAACCGATGTTGGCCTCGACGCGCTTGAGGTCCACGGCGCGGTCGCCCGGCACCCCGATGACCACAATCTGGCGCACGCCCGTGGGCAGCGTGACGGCGAGGACCACATTCTTGAGGGTGTCGGCGGCAGTCCAGGCTCCGCCGTCGGAATCGCTGCGGGGAGCGAGCTGGTTGGCTGCGGCCACGAGGGTTTCGATGGTGGGCGTGTCCGGAGTGTCCAGGACGCGTGCGGCAGGAGCGTTGCTGAAGTCGATCTCGGCCGGAACCACAGTGGTCACGGCTTCGACGTTGGCCGCATAGCCGCCTGCCGAGCGCACGAACGTGTCCTCGCCGACTTCGGTGGGGTGCAGGAATTCCTCGCTCTTGGATCCACCCATGGCACCCGCTGTTGCGGCCACGGGGATGACCTCGAGTCCGAGGCGCTCGAAGATCTTCAGGTACGCGGCGCGGTGGGCAGCGTAGCTGGCATCCAGGCCGGCGTCGTCGACGTCGAAGGAATAGGAGTCCTTCATGATGAATTCACGGCCGCGGAGGAGGCCGGCACGGGGACGTGCTTCGTCACGGTACTTGTTTTGGATCTGGTACAGGCTCAGCGGCAGGTCCTTGTACGAGGAGTACAGATCCTTGACCAGGAGGGTAAACATCTCCTCGTGCGTGGGGGCGAGCAGGTAGTCCGCGCCCTTACGGTCCTGGAGGCGGAACAGCCCCTCGCCGTATTCGGTCCAGCGGTTGGTGGCCTCATAGGGCTCCCTGGGCAGCAATGCAGGGAAATGGACTTCTTGGGCGCCGATGGCGGCCATTTCCTCGCGGATGATCTCCTCGACCTTGCGCAGGACGCTCAATCCCAACGGCAGCCACGTATAGATGCCCGGTGCGGCGCGACGGATGTAGCCGGCGCGCACGAGGAGCTTATGGCTGGCGACTTCGGCGTCGACGGGATCTTCACGCAAGGTGCGCAGGAACAGCTGGGAGAGGCGAATGACCACGGGTCAGAATCCGTTTCTATGGCAAGAGCTGGCAAAAACTACTGTGTACCAATCTACCGGCTTCGAGCTGAGGAACCTGCCGGTCACCGGCTCCTTCCCGGACACAGACCCACCGCTGGCCCACAACGCAGATGAGCCACGCCACGGTCCGTGGAAGCCCCTGGCCGCTATACGGCTGGTCATCCGGCCATGGCGTGGCTCAGCGACCGGTCGGCCGCAGGCGATGCCCTGGGGGGTTTAGTCAGTCTTGCCTTCCAAGGCAACCAGAACGCCTGCGACTGCGAAGAACTTGTTGCTACCGAGTTCACGAATGGTCTTGATGCCCAGAGCTTCCTGCAATTTTTCAGCGGTTGCATCAGTAACACCCGCAAGTGCTGCCGGAGATGCGTCTAGAATCTCCTTAAGCGACTTGTCTTCAAATGCCTTGTCGAGTGCCTTCGAAAGATCAACGCTTACAGCCATTGGTTCTGTTTCCTCTCTGGAACCATCCGCGCTCCGACAACACGGCCACTCCGAACATATGTGATGGGTAGCACACTTTTCAAGGACTTGCCCACAGCAGTTTCGTTGACCCCGGCCGGTGATGGGTCTAGCTTTTATTCATCACCTGATGAATAAGTAACTTCGGAGGCCACGATGTTCCACAGCGCAGCAGTGAGCACCGCCCTAAGTATGACTCCGGCAGTCAAGGCAGTGGGCCTGCATGTCTCGCGCGGCCGCAAGAAGATCCTGCGCGGCTTGGACTTCGCCATCGAGCCGGGCCGCATCACGGGACTGCTCGGCCCCTCCGGAAGCGGCAAGACAACCCTCATGCGCAGCATCGTGGGTGTCCAACGCCTCACTGCCGGCACCATCGAGGTGTTGGGCCGCCCAGCCGGCACCCCGTCATTGCGGCACAACGTCGGATACGTCACCCAGGCGCCGAGCGTCTACACGGACCTCAGCGTCGAGGCGAACGTCAGATATTTCGGAGCCATGCACGGCGCGACGGCGGCGGATACCGCGGAGGCGATTGCCGCCGTCGGGCTCGAAGCACTGGTACGGCGGAAGGCAGCCGATCTGTCCGGAGGAGAATTCAGCAGAGTTTCCTTGGCCTGTGCGCTCGTCGCGCATCCGTCACTGCTGATCCTCGACGAACCGACAGTAGGCTTGGACCCGGTGTTGCGTGCCGAGCTGTGGGAACGGTTCGCCGCCTTGGCGGAATCAGGCACCACGCTGCTGGTATCCAGCCACGTCATGGAAGAAGCCTCACACTGCTCTTCCCTGCTCCTGCTCCGCGGCGGATTGCTGCTAGCGCAACTCAGCCCGGAGGAACTCAGCGAGCGTGGAAAGAGCCACGATCTGGAACGGGCCTTCCTGCACATCATTCAGGAAACGGACGATGCTCCGGCCCACCGAGGCGTAAGTGAAAGCCAGGTGGCGTCATGAATCCAAGGATGATGCTTGCCACAACCAGAAGGGTGCTGGATCAACTGCGGCACGACCACCGCAGCATCGCATTGATCCTGGTTGTTCCCGCGCTGCTGCTCACCGCCGTGTACTTCCTTTACGAGAACGAGACCTTGCCTCCTGGAGTCCCCCGCACCTTCGATCGCGTGGGACTCCAGATGCTGGCCATCTTCCCGTTCGTGGTGATGTTCCTGGTCACGTCCATCACGATGTTGCGGGAAAGAACATCCGGAACGTTGGAGCGGCTCCTGACAACGCCCATCCACAAGGCCGATCTGCTGTTCGGCTACGGACTCGCTTTCTCCCTCATGGCTGCCCTGCAATCCCTTGTAGCGACCGCAGTGGCCTACTGGATCTTCCATCTGGATATCAAGGGCGATCCAGGGTACGTGGTGATGATCGCCGTCATCAACGCCGTGCTGGGCGTCGCGCTGGGCCTGCTGTGCTCAGCCTTCGCTCGGACCGAATTCCAGGCAGTGCAGTTCATGCCGGTGGTGGTTATCCCACAGATCCTGCTGTGCGGGCTCTTCGTAGCCCGCGAACACATGAACGGCGTCCTGGAGAGCATCTCCAACGTGCTGCCGCTGACGTATTCGGTCGATGCACTCCAACAGATCGCGGGCAACGCCCAGGCGACGCAGGCCATGTGGCAGGATGCCGGGATCATGGCTGCGATTGTGGTGGGAGTATTGGTCCTGGCCTCGTTTACGCTCCGACGGCGGACCTCATGAGCGGCGGGTTGCCTCCCCAGCGGCGGGGACGCCGGAGCGGCGGCAGCGACTCGCGCGAACTCATCCTGGCCGCCGCCCGCCGGCTCTTCGCCGAGCGTGGTTTCGACGGCACCAGCCTGCGGCAAGTGGCCCGGGAAGCAGAGGTGGACCCAGCCATGATCCACCACTTCTTCAAGGGCAAGGACGAGCTCTTCGCCCAGAGCGTGGAACTCCCGGCAGATCCCGCACAGGTCCTTGCCGGCGTCGAATCGCTGGCTCCGGCGCAGCGCTCTGAAGCAATCGTCCGGGCCGTGTTGCGCCTGTGGGAAAGTCCGGCACAACACGGACTCGTGGCGTTCATCAGGGGAACTATCGGTTCCAAGGCCAAGACCGCTCTGCTGCGGGAGATGGTGGCCCGGACCATTCTCTCCAGGATCATCGCAGGGCTTCCCGGATCCCCTGAGGAAGCAAGGATGCGCGGGAACCTTATTGCCACCCAGATAGTCGGGCTCATGCTAATGCGCTACGTGGTCCGGCTGGAACCTTTGGCCTCGGCGTCCCCGGACGAGGTGGTCCGGCTCGTCGCCCCAAACGTCCAGCACTACCTCACGGGTGAACTCACCTTCCCCAACTAACTCGCATTTAGTGTCGTTTTGACGGCTCAAAACGACACTAAATGCGAGTTAGTTGGGCGCGTCAGTACAGGACGGTCGCAAACGTTCCGAGGCGCTGGAATCCAACCCGCTCATAAGTGGCGCGAGCCCTGGTGTTGTACTCATTGACGTACAGGCTCGTGACCGGGGCGAACCGCTGGGCCAACACCACCACTCCTGCCATATACCCGGCGCTGAGTCCTTGACCGCGGAACTCGGGATTCATCCAGACCCCTTGGACCTGGGTGGCCTGCGCCGTGACCGCCCCGAGTTCGGCTTTGAACTTCACGGTCCCGCCAGCCTCGATGTGCACCAAGGAGTGGCCCTGCCGGATGAGCCCGGCAACCCGGCGGCTGTAGAAGTCTTCGCTTCCGAGAAAGGGCGAATAACCCACTTCTTCCTCGAACATGGCTGCACATGCGGGCAGGATACGGTCGAAGTCCGCGATGTCTCCGAAGCCGAGTTGCGGATTAGCCTCGACAGCAGGTGGACCCGACATGGCCAGAAGGGGCTGGTCGGCACGTACCTCGTGGGCGAAATGACCCAGTTGCTCCAACCGCGAATGGAGTGCCAGCACGGCCTCCGCAGGCCCGAAGATCGAGGCGTAGCGGCGGCCAGCCCGGTGTGCAGCGGCAGCCACCCGGGGAGCCAGTTCCGGGTCCAGCTGCACCGGAACCAGATTGGCACCAGCCCAGCAGGCACCCACCAAGCTGTCGCCGTCGAACACTCCAAAGACGCTCGCACCACCCGAAGTGGGCGCTGCGCTCCCGGACGAGTCAAGGTGCGCCAAGATAAAGACGTTCGCTACCGGGTCTTCCATCGCGAGCGCGCGTAGGTCCGTGGTATCGGCAGCGCCGAGCACACGGACGGTGACCCCGTCCAGTCCGGCGCCAGTCTCGTTACGAGACGCTAACCACGGGGCTACCCTTGACAGCATCTTCGCCATCGGCCTCCCCCATCTCTTCAGCGATACGCATGGCCTCTTCAATCAGTGTCTCAACAATCTGGCTCTCGGGAACAGTCTTGATGACTTCACCCTTCACGAAGATCTGTCCCTTGCCGTTTCCGGAGGCTACGCCCAGATCGGCTTCACGTGCCTCACCCGGGCCGTTCACGACGCAACCCATGACGGCGACGCGCAG
Organism: Arthrobacter methylotrophus; assembly: GCF_039539965.1. Taxonomy (NCBI): domain Bacteria; kingdom Bacillati; phylum Actinomycetota; class Actinomycetes; order Micrococcales; family Micrococcaceae; genus Arthrobacter; species Arthrobacter methylotrophus. Next base: position 2,949,896 of record NZ_BAABED010000001.1, read on the forward strand.
CGGAATCTCCATACCTTCAAGCCCGGCCGTCACCTGCTCGGCGAGCGTATAGACGTCTACCTGGGCGCGTCCGCACGAAGGGCAGGAGACGATTTCCAGTTTGCGCGGGCGTAGGTTGAGGGACTGCAGGATCTGGTTCCCGACCTTGATTTCCTCAACGGGCGGCGCGGAGAGGGACACGCGGATGGTGTCTCCAATGCCCCGGGAGAGCAGTGCACCGAAGGCCGTGGCGGACTTGATGGTGCCCTGGAATGCGGGTCCGGCCTCGGTCACGCCAAGGTGCAGGGGCCAGTCGCCCTTTTCGGCAAGCATCTCGTAGGCCGCCACCATGATGACGGGGTCGTTGTGCTTGACGGAGATCTTGAAGTCATGGAAGCCGTGTTCTTCGAACAGGGAGGCCTCCCAGACAGCGGACTCTACGAGCGCTTCCGGCGTGGCCTTGCCGTACTTCTTCAAAATGCCGGGCTCAAGGGATCCAGCGTTGATGCCGATCCTGATGGAGGTGCCGTGGTCCTTGGCGGCCTTGGCGATTTCCTTCACTTGATCGTCGAACTTGCGGATGTTGCCCGGGTTAACACGCACCGCGGCGCAGCCTGCCTCGATCGCGGCGAAGACGTACTTGGGCTGGAAGTGAATGTCCGCGATCACGGGGATCTGGGACTTCCGGGCGATGATCGGCAGTGCCTCGGCATCATCCGCGGAAGGGCACGCAACACGGACGATGTCACAGCCGGACGCCGTCAGTTCCGCAATCTGCTGCAGGGTGGCATTGATGTCCGTGGTGGGGGTGGTGGTCATCGATTGCACACTGATGGGTGAATCGGATCCGACGCCTACCGAACCCACCTTGATCTGGCGGGTCTTGCGGCGGGGCGCCAGAACGGGGGGCGGGGCTGACGGCATTCCCAGGCTGACCGAGGTCACGTGGACTCCTTGGATTGAAATGGGTAGATCATATGGCTGGGGTCCGTGCCCCGGCCGGTCATGCTGCTAGGAAGCGTGGACGGAAAGCACTCCGATAATAGGGTTCCACTCCGACGTCCGGATGCCTGCAATCCCTCGCGCTGCGGCGAACGGGTCCTCCTTCAGCGTAGCGTTGAGCTCGGACTCATCGGCGGCCTTAAGCAGCAGCAGCGCCCCTGCACCGTCGGTATAAGGGCCGCTTGCCAGCAAGGTCCCCTGCTCGGCAAGGCCGACGAGCCAAGCACGGTGAGCAGGGCGGTTCGCGTCGCGCACCTCGGCGGACTCTACGTCGTACACGTACTCAACAGCGAAAACAGTCATACGGATAGCCTATCCCCCCAATTCGGGGGCCGGCTGAATCGGGAGCGTCCAGCGCAGAGTCCGGCACTTCTCAGATCAGACAGATCAGCCGAAGAGGTTGACGGGCTTGACGATGTCCGCGTAGATCAGCAGGGCGCTCATGGCCATGAGCAGGGTGGCGACAACGTACGTGAGTGGCAGGAGCTTGGCGATGTCAAAGGCTCCCGGGTCCGGCTTGTGGAAGAGCTTGGCGATGCGACGCCGGGCTCCCTCGTAAAGCGCGCCCGCGACGTGTCCGCCGTCGAGCGGCAGCAGTGGAATCAGGTTGAAGATGGCGAGGGCGAAGTTCAAGCCCGCCAGTAGCCCGACGAGAGCGCCGACTCGCGATTGCAGTGGAACCTGTTCCATGGCCGCAACTTCGCCGGCCACCCGGCCGACGCCCACCACGCTGATGGGGCCGTTGGGATCGCGCGGCCCGGAGCCGAAGGCCGCTTGCGCCACGCCGACTACCCTTGCGGGCAGGTTGAGGATGACTCCGGCGATTTGCTTGATGTTGTCGCCTGCCATCGGAAGAACGCTCGACGCGGGTTGGGGCACCATGGCGGTCTGGGCGCCGATGCCGAGGAACCCGACTTCCTCATAAAGCGGTTTGCCGTCCGCTCCCTTGGCCTGCTGGCCGTTGTCACCAATGACGGGACGGGCGGAAAGGACCGGGGTTACTTCGGCGGTGATGATCTTGCCGTTACGCTCTACCGTGATTTGGACCGCCTTACCGGCGGAAGCCCGGATCCAGCTGCTCATGTCGGCCCAGCTCGTCACCTGCTTGCCATCGAAGCTGGTCACGACGTCATTGGGCTGAAGCTTGGCGGCTGCCGCCGGGGTCAGCTGGCAGTTCGGCGAGTTGGGGTCAACGGTTTCTCCGGCTTTGACCTGGCACTTGGACACATCAGCAATGGTGGTGGTGGCGGTGGACACGCCGAAGCCCATGAGCAGCACCGCGGTCAGAACGAGGCCGATGAGCAAGTTCATGGCCGGCCCGCCGAGCATGATGATGATCTTCTTCCAGACCGGGAGCTTGTAGAAGACTCTCTTTTCGTCGCCCGGGCCCACGTCCTCATGTGCCGCGGACCGGGCCTCGGTGGCAAGGGTCTGGAACATCCCGGTGCTGGAAGGCCGGACGCTGCCGTCTCCCTTGTTGGGCGGGTACATGCCGATCATGGCAACATAGCCACCCAGCGGGATGGCCTTGAATCCGTATTCGGTCTCGCCTTTCCGGGTAGACCAGAGGGTGGGGCCGAAACCGATCATGTACTTCGTGACGCGCACCTTGAAAAGCTTGGCGGGCAGAAGGTGTCCCACCTCGTGCAGCGCGATGGAGACGGCCACGCCGATCGCGACGAAGACGACTCCGAGAATGAACAGAATAACGGGATTCATGCCTTAAGTACTGCTTCCTAAAGGGTGCTGTTGGCTAAACGATCGTGGGTGCGTGTGCGTGCCCATCTCTCAGCATCCAATACCGAGTCCACCGTCAGCTCCAAGGATCCTGAATGTTCGCTGAGGACGGACTCGATCGTGTCCACGATATCCGTGAACCGGATCCTGCCTGCGTGGAAGGCCTCCACCGCTTCCTCGTTGGCAGCGTTGAAGACCGCCGGATAGGTACTTCCTTGTTTCGCGGCGTCCTTGGCCAGTTCCACTGCAGGGAAGGCGATCGAGTCGAGAGGCTCGAACGTCCAGCTGGTGGCTTGGGTCCAGTCGCAGGCCTTCGCGGCGCCAGGCACGCGGTCCGGCCATCCCAATCCGAGGGCAATGGGCAGCCGCATGTCGGGCGGAGATGCCTGGGCGATGATGGAGCCGTCGACGAACTCCACCATCGAGTGCACGATGGATTGCGGATGCACCACGACGTCGATCCTGTCCAAGGGGACGTCGAAGAGCAGGTGCGCTTCGATGACTTCCAGGCCTTTGTTGACCAGGCTGGCCGAGTTGGTGGTGACCATGAGGCCCATATCCCAGGTGGGGTGGGCCAGCGCCTCATCCGGGGTGACGTCGCGAAGTTGCTCGCGGCTGCGGCCGCGGAACGGGCCGCCGGAAGCCGTCAGGATGAGTCTTTCAACCTCGTTGTCGGTTCCGGCGCGGAGGCATTGGGCAATGGCCGAGTGCTCGGAATCGACGGGCACGATCTGGTCAATAGCCGCCGCGGCCTTCACCAGCGCGCCGCCCACGATCAGGGATTCCTTGTTCGCGAGGGCGAGGATAGCGCCGGACTTGAGGGCTGCGAGGGTCGGCGCCAGCCCAATGGATCCTGTGATGCCATTGAGCACGACGTCCGCTTCAATCGCAGCGATCTTGGTAGACGCATCCGGCCCGGTGATAATCGCCGGATCGTAGTTCCTGAGTCCGGCGGCTGAGGCGGCGGCGGCAATGAGTTTCCGGAGTTCGTGGGCTTCGCCGTACGCGATTCCGACGGCCTGGGCCCTGGTATGGACGGCCTGCCGTGCGATGAGTTCCAGGTTGCCGCCTCCCGCGCTCAGCGCCACTACCTCGAACAGGTGGGGAGCGGCGTCGACGACGTCAATCGCTTGTGTGCCAATGGAACCAGTGGACCCGAGGAGAATGATCTTGCGCGGCTGCATTGCTTAAGTATCCCGCACGCTAGGCGTAGCGTTGGTTTGTGGACTGGGTCTCGTGGTTCGAGGCGCCGGATTATGAGTTCGCCCGGCAGATGCTCCAGCGTGGCACGGCTGCGCTGTACTTCATCGCAATCCTGTCCAGTCTCAACCAGTTTCCGGCGCTCCTTGGCGAGCATGGGCTTCTGCCGGTGCCGAGGTACGTGGACGGTCAGAGGATCTTGCGCCGGCCCAGCCTGTTCCGCTGGAAATACTCGGACGCTTTGCTCCGCGCAGTGTGCGCCGCCGGACTTGCCGTGTCCTTGGCGCTCGTGGCCGGGCTGCCGCAGCTTGGGCCGCCGTGGCTTCCCTTGACAGCGTTCCTGGCTTTGTGGCTGCTCTACATGTCGATCGTCAACGTCGGCCAGACCTTCTACGGTTTTGGCTGGGAGATGCTGCTGCTGGAGATGGGTTTCACGGTTGCCTTCCTCGGTTCGGAACAGACTCCCCCACCCAAGACCATCCTCGTGCTACTGGTGTGGCTACTGTTCAGGCTGGAGTTCGGCGCAGGAATGATCAAGATCCACGGCGGAAGCGAATGGCGTGATCTAACCGCCCTGTACTACCACCACGAAACGCAGCCCATGCCCGGGCCGTTGAGCCGCCTAGCGCATCTCCTGCCCAAACCTCTTCATCGCATGGAAGTTCTCGGCAACCACTTCGCCCAGCTCGTGGTGCCGTTCTTCCTCTTCGCCCCGCAGCCGCTCGCCAGCATTGCCGCGGGGATTGTCGTCTTCACGCAGCTCTGGCTTGTGGGGAGCGGGAACTTCGCCTGGCTCAACTGGTCAGCGATCATCCTTGCTTTCGCTGCCGTGAGCGACCCCGTGGCCCACGCCGTGCTGCCGTTCATCCCGCTTCAGCGCAACCCGGCTGCCACCGCGGTTCCGCAAACCCCGGTCTGGTGGCTCGCCGTCGTCCTTGCGGTAACAGTGCTCCTCTTGGTACTCAGCTATTGGCCCATCCGCAATCTTCTCTCGCGGACGCAGCTCATGAACGCCAGCTTCAACCGATGGCAATTGGTGAACACGTACGGGGCGTTCGGGACGGTGACGCGGCACCGGGTGGAAATCGTGGTGGAAGGCACCCAGGCCGATGTTCCCGTCGACGAGGCCGATTGGCGCGAATATGGTTTCAAGGGCAAGCCCGGCGACGTCCGCCGGCTGCCCCGCCAATGGGCACCGTACCACCTGCGGCTCGACTGGCTGATGTGGTTCCTGCCTTTGCGCACGGTGCACGAGGAGTGGTTCTACGCGTTCCTGGGCAAACTGCTCGACGCCGATCCGCCCACCTTGCGCCTGTTGCGGCAAGACCCGTTCGACGGCGCACGTCCGCGCTGGGTGCGCGCGCGCAGCTTCCTGTATCGCTTCGCGACGAGGGCCGAGTTCCGCGAAACGGGTCAGCGCTGGATCCGGATGGAGCTCTACGAGGTCATCGCCCCATTGTCGCTGCCGAAGTCACGGCGGCACGGACACTAGTTTCCGGCAGACAGCCCTTCAGGAAATCCGGGCCCTGCGCAGCGTGGACTCGGCGTGTTTGAGGATGGGTCCGTCCACCATTTTGCCCTTGTACTGGAACACCCCGGTCCCGGCCGAAGCCGCAGCGTCAAGCAACTCGCGCGCCTCGGCGACAGCCCCGGGAGATGGAGCGTAGGCTTCGCGGACAACGGCAACCTGGTTCGGGTGGATGCAGGCCTTGGCACCGAATCCGCTGGCCACGGCGTCCGCGGATTCCACGCCCAGTCCGGCAAGGTCGGGAATATCGACGTAGACCGAGTCGATGGCTTCCTTGCCCGCGGCTTTGGCGGCCAGCAGCACGGTAGAGCGGGAGTGCGTCGCAACGGCCCGGTAGCCGCCGTCGGCCTTGCGGCTGGAGGTGCCACCCATGGAAGCAATAAGGTCCTCCGCACCCCACATGAGCCCGACGACGTTGGGAGCCTGGGCGATCTCGCTCGCATTGATGATCCCTTTGGCCGTCTCGCACAAGGCGATGACGTGGTACCCCTCGAGTGCTTTCAGCTGTTCGCCGGTCTCGGCCTTGGCCAGCATGACGGTCCGGTAAGGGGTGTGCGCGAGGCAGTGCATGTCCTTCTCGAACTCCGGGGTGCCCGCCGGGTTGACGCGGACGATCGTACGGCTCGGATCAAGCTCGGCCGTCTCGCCACCGGAGCCAAGCTGGGCCAGGATCGCCCCCCGGGCCCTTTTCTTATCCCCGGGCGCAACTGCGTCCTCCAAGTCGATGATGACGGCGTCGGAACGCTCAGCGGCCTTTTGGAACCGTTCCGGGCGGTCGGCGGGGCAGAACAGCAAAGCGGGGCCCATCGTGAAGGTCATATATTGATTGTCCCCTGTTGTGCCTCCAGATGCGCGGTCCGGGTCCACATGAGACATGCCCTCGTCGCCAGCGCCACCACCGTGCCGCCTTGGTTGCGGCCTGTGTGCTGCATGGTCACGACCCCCTGCCCGGGACGCGACGACGATGCCCGCTTCCCGGTGACGACAGTCTCCGTGTAGAGGGTGTCACCGTGGTACAGCGGGTGCGGGAACGAAACGTCCGTCAAGCCCAGCTGGGCAATGATGGTGCCCTGCGTCAACTGCGTGACGGACTGTCCCACCATCGTGGACAACGTGAACATCGAGTTCATGAGCCGCTGTCCAAACGGCTGGGTGGCACTCCACGCCGCGTCCAGGTGCAGGGCCTGGGTGTTCATGGTCAGCGTGGTGAACAGGACGTTGTCCGTTTCCGTCACGGTCCGCCCGGGCCGGTGGGCATAGACCACGTCTTCTTCGAGTTCCTCGAAGTAGAGGCCCCTCTGTTCAACAACACGGCGCTCAGGGACACTGCGCTCAGGGACACGGGGCTCAGGGCCGCCGGTCATACAGTCAGCTCCTGGTCCTCTTCGAAGAGTTCGACGCCGGTCGCGGCGGCCACGTCCTCGGCGGAGACGTTCGGTGCCAACTCGCGCAGCACAAGCCTCGATTCCCCGCCTTCGGAGACGACGTCGATCACAGCGAGGTCGGTGATGATCCTGTCCACGCAGGCCTTTCCCGTCAGGGGCAAGGAGCATTCCTTGACGATCTTGGGCTTCCCGTTGCGGTCCACGTGCTCCATCATGACAATCACTCGCTTGGCACCGAAGACAAGGTCCATGGCACCGCCCATGCCCTTGACCATCTTCCCCGGAACCATCCAATTGGCAAGGTCCCCGTTGGCCGCAACCTCCATGGCGCCCAGCACTGCGACGTCCACGTGGCCGCCACGGATCATGCCGAATGATGTTGCGGAGTCGAAGAACGCGGCGCCCGCGTTGACGGTGACCGTTTCCTTGCCGGCGTTGATCAGATCAGGATCCACAGCATCCTCCGCCGGGTACGGGCCCACCCCGAGGATGCCGTTCTCGGAATGCAGGATCACCTCGACCCCGTCAGGAATGTAGTTGGGAATGAGGGTGGGCATGCCGATCCCGAGGTTGACGTATTGTCCGTTGCTGAGTTCGCGGGCCACCCGGGCGGCAAGTTCGTTCCGCGTCCAGCCTTTGCCCTCGTGGTGTTCGACGTCGGCCCGGCGGTATTCGTGCCGGACCGCCTCGGGGCGCGGGGGTACATCCTGCGTGCTGGTGGAATCCATGGCTAAGCTCCTGCCTGCTCGGTCAAAGCGACCGTCCGCTTCTCGATGCGCTTCTCGGTGTCCGGCGCAAGCAGAACCCGTTGAACGAAGATGCCCGGTGTGTGGATGTGTTGTGGATCCAGTTCGCCGGGTTCCACGAGCTCTTCCACCTCGGCGATGGTGATCCGGGCCGCCATGGCACACAACGGATTGAAGTTCATGGCCGTCGCATGGAACACGAGGTTGCCGTGCCGGTCGCCCTTCCAGGCGTGGACCAGCCCAAAGTCGGGTGTCAGGGATTCCTCGAGGACATAGTCAGCCCCATTGAAGGTGCGCACTTCTTTAGGTGAGGACGCGATCGCCACGTTGCCGTCGGCGTCGTACTTCTGTGGAAGTCCGCCTTCCGAAACTTGTGTCCCGACCCCGGCAGCCGTGAAGAACGCGGGGATACCGGCGCCGCCGGCGCGCAGTTTCTCGGCCAGGGTGCCTTGCGGAGTGAGCACCACCTCGAGCTCGCCGGCAAGGTATTGCCGCGCGAACTCCTTGTTTTCACCGACGTAGGAGCTAATGGTCCGGCGGATGCGTCCGTCCCGGAGCAGGATGCCCAGGCCCCAGTCGTCCACGCCGCAGTTGTTGCTGACCGTTTCAAGGTCCGTGGTGCCTTGATCGTGCAGCGCGTCGATGAGCGCCACCGGGATACCGCACAAGCCGAAACCGCCGACCGCGAGCGAGGCGCCGTCGTGGATGTCCTTCACCGCTTCCGCGGCGCTGGCAACAACTTTGTCTATCATCGTTTACCTTCCCTGACGGTTAAAGGCCCAGCTCGCGGGCGATGAGCATCAACTGGACCTCGGTGGTGCCTTCCCCGACTTCCAGGATCTTGGAGTCGCGGTAATGGCGTGCCACCGTGAATTCGTTGATGAAGCCATAGCCACCAAACACCTGGGTGGCGTCCCGTGCGTTGTCCATGGCTGCCTCGCCTGCGACCATCTTAGCGATGGCCGCTTCGGTCTTGAACGGCCGGCCGGCAAGCATCCTCGCGGCCGCGTCGTAGTAGGCAAGCCGTGCGGTATGGGCCCGAGCCTGCATGCGGGCGATCTTGAACTGGATGGCCTGGTATTTGCCGATGTTCTTCCCGAAGGCCATGCGTTCCTTGGCATATTTCACGGACAAATCAACGCAACCCTGGGCTGCACCGGTGGCGAGCGCGGCGATGGCGATGCGGCCTTCGTCCAAGATGGACAGAAAATTGGCGTACCCCCGTCCACGGACACCGAGCAGGTTCTCTTCGGGCACGCGGACGTTGTTCAGTGTCAGCGGGTGGGTATCGGAGGCGTTCCAGCCCACCTTGTTGTAGGCCTTCTCCGCAGTGAAACCCGGAGTATCGGTAGGGATCAGGAGGGTGGAGATTTCCTTCTTGGTGCTCCCGTCCTTGCGTTCGTGCTGCCCAGTCACGGCGGTGACCGTGACGAGCCGGGTAATGTCGGTTCCGGAGTTGGTGATGAACTCCTTGTTGCCGTTGATGACCCAGTTTTTTGCGTCTCCGACGCCCTCGAGGTGCGCGTTGGTCTTGGTGCCGCCTGCGTCAGAACCCGCTTCCGGTTCGGTCAGCCCGAAGCCTGCGAGCGCTTCGGCGGAGGTCAGTTGCGGCAGCCAGTGTTCCTTTTGAGCCTGAGTGCCGAAGCGGTACACCGGCATGGCGCCGAGCGAGACGCCCGCTTCCAGGGTGATGGCCACGGACTGGTCCACCCGGCCCAGCTGCTCCAGCGCGAGGGCGAGGGCGAAGTAGTCCCCGCCCATGCCGCCGAACTCTTCAGGGAACGGCAAGCCGAAAAGGCCCATCTCCCCCATCTGCTTGACCACTTCGTAGGGGAAGCTGTGTTCCTCGTCGTGCTTGGTGGACACAGGGGCAACTACCTCGTCGGCGAATTCCCGGACGGAGTCGCTCAGGTCCTGGTATTCCTCACTGAGTTCAAAACTTGGCATGGCTAGGCTTCCTCGTCTTTCTGGTTTTCTGTCGGTTCCGCTGTGGCTTCAGGGGTTGCTTCCGTGGTGGATTCCGGAGCCACGTGGATGGTGGCGAGGACTTGGTCTGCCTTGACGAGGTCCCCGGTTTTGCTGCTGAGGTGCACGGTGCCGGAGACGGAGGCCACCAGTTGGTGTTCCATCTTCATCGCTTCCACTGAGAGGAGGACCTGGCCTGCATCGACATGATCCCCGTTATGCACGGAAACGGAGACGACGGTTCCCGGCATGGGAGACCGGACTTCCGGGTCCGCTGCGCCTTCTTCGCGCTGGATCCCCGCGAGGATGCGTTGGAGCCTGGCCTCGCGGTCCAGGATTTCCAGGCGGCAGGACCAACCGTCGCTGCCGAGCCAGAGCTCGCGTGTTCCACCCACCGGAGATGGCGAGCCGTGCGCAAAACGGTGCTCGACGCCGTCGAGCACCAGCACCGCCTCTCCCCCAGCCCCCTGCCGCATGGTGGTTGAGTGCTCGATGCCGTTATCCACGCGCGCGGTGAATCCCGGCCCGTTAGCGGCCAGCCCCACAATCGCCAGGCCACCGTCGGAACGCGCGATGGTGGTCTTCCACGGCGCGGGGGCGCCCAAGCGCCAGCCATCGGGGGTGTTCCACGGTGCTGCCGTTCCGGCAGCTACCGTCGTGGCCCGGCTGAGAAGGGCCGCGGCGATCAGCTCGACGTCGGTCACGTGACGGAAGTCCAGGGCCTCGAGCTTGCGTTCGATCAAGCCGGTGTCGAGGCGCCCGGCGCGGACGTCGTCGTCGTTGATCAGGAGCCGCAGGTATTCAACGTTCGTGTGCACGCCCAGCAGCGTGTAGTCCCCCAGCGCGTGGTCAAGGGTGTCCAGCGCCGCTTTGCGGTCCGGCCCCCAGGCAACGACCTTTGCGAGCATGGGATCGTAGTCGCCGGTGACGGACAGTCCCGGAAGCATGGCGGAGTCGACGCGGACGTGCGGATCGTTGCTTGCCCGTTCCCGGAGCGTCACGATCTCGCCGATGGAGGGCAGGAAACCGCGTTCGGGCACCTCAGCGTAGACGCGCGCCTCCACCGCGTGCCCGTCAAGCACGACGTCGGCCTGCGCCACCGTGAGGACCTCACCTGCGGCGATGCGCACCTGCCATTCGACAAGATCGACGCCCGTCACCATTTCGGTGACGGGGTGCTCCACTTGGAGTCGGGTGTTCATCTCCATGAAGAAGAAATGCTCCGGGTCCTGGTCCGAAACAAGGAACTCGACTGTGCCCGCACCGCTGTACTTGACACTTCGGGCAGCCTGGCAAGCGGCCTCGCCGATCCGGGCCCGGACCTCGGCACCGTGCGCCAGTGACTCCAGCAAGGGCGACGGTGCTTCCTCGATGACTTTCTGGTGGCGGCGCTGCAGGGAGCATTCGCGCTCGCCGAGGTGGATGACGTTGCCGTGGTTGTCGGCGAGGACCTGGACCTCGATATGCCGGGGCGATTGGATGAACTTTTCCAGGAACAGGGTGTCATCCCCGAAAGCACTCGCGGCGATGCGCCGGGCCGTCAATAGGGTGGCTGCCATATCCTCGCGCCGCTCCACGATATGCATTCCTTTGCCGCCGCCACCGGCCGAAGGCTTGATGAGCAGGGGGAAGCCGACGCCGGGCGCCGCTTCGATCAGTGCCTCGTCGCTCAAGCCCGGTTCGGCGATCCCAGGAACGCACGGAACGCCATAGGACACGACGTGGTTCTTGGAACGGATCTTGTCGCCCATGATCTCAATGGCATCAATGCCGGGGCCGATGAACGCGATACCGGCTGCGTCCAGCGCCTTGGCGAACTCCACGTTCTCGGCGAGGAATCCGTAGCCCGGGTGGACGGCTTGGGCGCCGCTTTGCAGGCATGCCTCGATGATGGCGTCTATCCGCAGGTAGCTGTCCGCCGCCGCGGCTGTGCCGATCCGGACGGCAGTGTCTGCCTCGCGCACGTGGCGCGCTCCGGCGTCGGCGTCTGAATACACCGCTACGGAGCGGATCCCCATGGCCTTGAGCGTGCGGATGACGCGGCAGGCGATCTCGCCGCGGTTGGCGATTAGCACGGTATTGAAAGAGGTGATTGTCATGGGGTCACATCCGGAAGAGGCCGAAGGAGGTTTCCGGCAGGGGTTGGCGGGACACAGTATCGAGGGCCATGCCCAGGACGCGCCGGGTGTCGGCCGGGTCGATGATCCCGTCGTCCCACAGCCGGGCGGTGGAGTAGTAGGGGCTGCCTTGGTCCTCGTATTGCTGTTTGATGGGGGCCTTGAAGGCTTCCTCGGCCTCGGCGGACCATTCCTCGCCGCGGGCCCCGTATTGATCCCGTTTGACGGTGGCCAGGACACTGGAGGCCTGGTTCCCGCCCATCACCGAAATCCGGCTGGCTGGCCACATCCACAGGAAGCGCGGCGAATAGGCCCGCCCGCACATCGAGTAGTTCCCGGCACCGAAGGAACCGCCGATCACCACCGTCAGCTTCGGCACGCGGGCGGTGGCGACGGCGGTGACCATCTTGGCACCGTTCTTGGCGATGCCACCCTGCTCGACGTCCTTGCCCACCATGAAGCCCGAGAGGTTCTGCAGGAAGACCAACGGGATGCCGCGCTGGTCGCAGAGCTCGATGAAGTGAGCGCCCTTGAGCGCGGACTCGCTGAACAGCACCCCGTTGTTGGCCACGATGCCCACCGGGTGGCCATGCAGCTTCGCGAAGCCGGTGACCAGGGTGGTGCCGTAGTTTTTCTTGAACTCGTGGAACCTGGAGCCGTCCACGAGCCGGGCGATGACTTCACGGACGTCGTACTGGGCATTGACGTCCGGGGGAACGGCACCATAGATCTCGCCCGGGTCCACCAGAGGCTCGACGGCGGTGTCCACGTCCCAGACGGGGGCCGCCGGCTTGGGCAGGGTGGAGACGATGTCGCGGACGATCTGCAGGGCATGCTCGTCGTTCTCGGCCAGGTGGTCCGTCACGCCCGAAATCCTTGAGTGGACATCGCCGCCGCCAAGCTCCTCCGCCGTGACGATCTCACCGATCGCGGCCTTCACCAACGGCGGACCACCCAGGAAAATAGTCCCCTGGTTCCGGACAATCACCGTCTCATCACTCATCGCCGGCACATAGGCACCCCCGGCGGTGCAGGAGCCCATCACCGAGGCAATCTGCGGGATCTTCGCCGCGGACAACTTCGCCTGGTTGAAGAAGATCCGGCCAAAGTGCTCCTTGTCCGGGAACACCTCGTCCTGCTTCGGCAGGAACGCACCCCCGGAATCCACCAGGTAGACGCACGGCAGCTTATTCTCCAAGGCAATTTCCTGCGCCCGGAGGTGCTTCTTCACCGTCATCGGGTAATACGTCCCACCCTTGACCGTGGCGTCATTGGAGACCACCATCACCTGACGGCCGTGCACCAAACCGATCCCCGCAATGATCCCGGCGCCGGGCGAATCATCGTTGTACATCCCATTGGCCGCCAACGGCGCAATCTCCAAAAAGGGGCTTCCCTCGTCCAACAAGTAATTGATGCGCTCCCGCGGCAACAACTTCCCCCGCGCAACATGCCGCTCCCGCGACTTCTCCGGACCACCCAGAGCCGCCACGGAAAGCCGCTTCTTCAACTCTTGCACCAGGGACAGCTGCGCCTCCGCGTTGGCCGCGAACTGATCGCTGCTGGTATCCAGCTGGCTGACGAGTGTCTCCATCGACTGCGTCCCATCCCGGCCCATGGCCATCTCAGTTAGTACCGCATAACTGGAATTTAGGTTAGTCTCTATTAACTGTGTTGTCCATCACCCCGGCACCGGACTTGGCTCGGTACCCGACGTGGAATTGGACGCTTGCAAAGAGGAGGAATTGTGGCCACCTTCCCGGGGAGCCCCAAGCAGGACAGCCAGGCACCGACCCAAAGAAGCCAGGCCAAGGAAACACGGCGCAAAGCGCTTCTCGCCGCCGCGGCCGGGCTGTTCGCTGCAGATGGCTTCAACCGTGTGTCGCTGGAGGACCTGGGTGCCGCCGCAGGAGTCAGCGGGCCGGCCGTGTACCGGCACTTCTCCGGAAAACAGGCCGTCCTCGCCGAGCTGCTGCTGAGCGTCAGCCGCAATCTGCTCGACGGCGGCCATACCGTGGTATCCGAAGCCTCCGACGCCCAGTCCGCATTGCGCGGACTCGTGGAATTCCATGTTGACTTCGCCCTCAGCAATCCCGATGTCATCAGGGTCCAGGACCGCGACTTCAGCAACCTCAGCGCATCCGACCAAGCCGAAGTCCGCACCCTCCAGCGCAACTACGTGGAACTGTGGGTGGGTGTGCTTGGCGAACTTCATCCAGACGCCGATCCCGGAGAGCTACGGGTCCGGGCCCACGCTGCCTTCGGCTTGATCAACTCGACCCCCCACTCGGTCCGGCATCACGGGCGCCGCATGGCGGTTAAAAGCGCCAGGCCCATCCTCGAACGCATGGCTCTGGCAGCCCTCACGGCTAACTAGAGGCCCAACTAACTCGCAGTTGTTGTCGTTTTGAGGGCTCATAACGACAACAACTGCGAGTTAGTTGGGTATGGGACTAGATCATGGTCATGACTGCTGCCGGGTCAGACAGAATCGCGCCCAGGTCGGCCAGGAATTTCGAGCCTTGTTCGCCGTCCACCAGCCGGTGGTCGAAAGCCAGGCTGAGCGACATCACCTGGCGCACCGCGAGTTCGTCGTTGTGCACCCAGGGAGCTTTGCGCACCGATCCCAGTGCCACGATGGCAGCCTCGCCCGGGTTCAGGATGGGGGTTCCGGCATCGATCCCGAAGACACCGATGTTCGTGATCGAGATGGTCCCGCCCGCCAGATCTGCCGGAGAGGTCCTGCCGGAACGCGCCGTGTCCGTGAGCTCGGACAGCGCCGTGGAAAGCTCCAGCAGCGTCATCTTGTCCGCATCCTTGATGTTCGGAACCGTCAGGCCCCGCGGCGTGGCTGCCGCGATGCCCAGGTTCACGTAGTTGAACTGCACGATCTCCTGTGCTGCGTCGTCCCATCGCGAGTTCAGGCTCGGGTTCCTGCGCAGGGAAATCAGGACTGCCTTGGCCGCGAGCGTCAACGGCGTGAGCTTGTAACCGGCGAACTCCCGGCTGGTCTTCAGCCTCGTCAGGAGCTCCATAGTGGGCGTGACATCGACAGTCAGGAACTCCGTCACATGCGGCGCCGTGAACGCACTCTGCACCATGGCAGCGGCCGTGAACTTGCGGACTCCCTTGATGGGAGTACGGGTCTCGCGTTCACCGGGCACGCCCGCGTAGATCGGGGCGGGCGCCGGGGTGACCGCAGACACAGAGACTTGCCTCTGGTCCACAGCGGCGAACTCCTGGACATCGGAACGGGTGATGAGCCCTCCCGACCCGGTCCCCTTGACCATCTCAAGGTCAATTCCGAGGTCCCTTGCCAGTTTGCGGACCGGAGGCGTGGATCGCGGACGTTCCTGTTCCGCCGTCGGCTCGCTTGGAACAGCCACTGGCACTTGGACAGGCTGCTCGGCGAGCGGTTCGTTCACGGGCTCGTGTTCGGTCACGCCTCCGTCAAAGTTCCGTTGGCGCCGGGCCGGGCGTCCGGACTTTTCGACGACGGCTCCGTAACCCACCAGGTTTGGCTCACGCTTGGCCAAGGCCTTTTCAAAGTCGGACGCCCCTTCGGAGTCGGACGCCCCGGGAGTGCCGGCATCGGAACCACCGGAAGGTGAGTCACCGGCGTCGTCGACTTCAAAGGAAACGATTGGCTTGCCGACCTCTACCACCGAACCGGCTTGTTCGTGTAAGGCCGCAACGGTTCCGGCGAAGGGTGAGGGCAACTCCACCACGGCCTTGGCCGTCTCGACCTCGGCAATGACCTGGTTCAAGGTCACGGTATCCCCCACCGCAACCTTCCAGCTCAGAATTTCCGACTCTGTGAGTCCTTCGCCGAGGTCAGGAAGCCTGAATTCCTTGATCATGGTGGCGCTCATCCTTCCAGGCCGCTCAGGGAGTTGCCGCGGCCAAGAGCCCGGTCCACGCCGTCAAGAATCCTGTCCAGATCCGGCAGATGGTGCATTTCGAGCTTTGAGTACGGGTACGGAATGTCGAATCCGGTGATCCGGACCGGCGCCGATTCAAGGTAGTTGAAGCAGCGTTCGGTGATGCTGGCGGCGATTTCCGCTCCAAGACCGCCTGACTGTGCAGCCTCATGGGTGATGACCAGCCTGCCGGTCTTACGGACGGAGGCTTCCACTACCGGGAAGTCGATCGGCGCGAGGGAGCGCAGGTCGATAACCTCCACGGAGATGCCTTCATCGGCGGCAGCCATGGCGGCGTCGCCCGCGGTTTTCACGAGCGGGCCGTACGTCACCAGCGTGACATCGCTTCCGGTGGTGACCACCCTGGCCTTTTCCATGGGAAGTGCCGTCAAAAGATCCGCGGTCTCATCGACTTCACCCTTGTCGTGGTAGCGGCGCTTGGGCTCGAAATACAGCACGGGATCGTCCGAGGCGATGGCTTGCTGGATCATGGTGTAGGCGTCCTGCGGATTAGAGACGCTGATGACGCGCAATCCCGAGGTGTGGGTGAAGTAGGCCTCCGGGGATTCGGAGTGATGCTCCGGTGAACCGATTCCCCCGCCGAAAGGAACGCGGATGGTGATCGGCATCTTGACGCGGCCCTGGGTCCGGTAGTGCATCTTCGCAACCTGGCTGACGATCTGGTCGAACGCCGGGTAGATGAAGCCGTCGAATTGGATTTCGCACACCGGACGATAACCACGGTAGGCCAGGCCGACGGCGGTCCCGATGATCGCGGATTCGGCCAAGGGGGTGTCAACTACGCGGTGTTTCCCGAAGTCCTTCTGGAGGCCGTCGGTCACGCGGAAAACGCCACCGAGTGAGCCGATGTCTTCACCCATGAGGACAACTTTGGGATCGTTTTCGAGGGCCTTGCGCAGGCCGGCGTTGATGGCGCGGGCGAATGTCAGCTTGCTCATCAGAGTGCCCCTTCCTGGGTGGATCCGCTGAAGCTTTCCAGATATCGGGAGTAGTGGTCCTTCTGGCGTTCGATCCAGGAGTTGGGCGTGCTGTAGACGTGGTTGAAAAGGTCTAGCGGGGCAGGATCCGGCATGTTGATGACGCCTGCCCGCAGCTCCCTCGCCACCTCGTCGGCTTTGGCCTGGGTCTTGGCTTCGACCTCTTCCGTCAGCAGTCCTTTGTTGCGAAGGAGCGTCTGGAGGCGGGCAATCGGATCCTTGGCCGCCCAGTCTTCAAGCTCGTTGGCGTCGCGGTAGCGGGTGGGATCGTCCGCCGTCGTGTGCGGGCCCATGCGATAGGTCACCGCTTCGATGAAGGTTGGCCCGCCGCCCTTGCGCGCCCGGTCCAGTGCAATGCGGGTGACCGCCAAGACGGCCAGGACGTCGTTTCCGTCGACACGCATGCTGGGGATTCCAAAGCCCGAGGCACGATCGGCGATCTGGATGTGGGACTGGATCCGGACGGGTTCGGAGATGGCCCAGTGGTTGTTCTGGCAAATGAAGACCACGGGCACTTGGAAGCTTGCGGCGAAGACCATCGCCTCGTTGACGTCGCCCTCGCTCGTGGCGCCATCACCGAAGTACGCAACCGCAACGGAGTCGGCGCCATCGTGCTGGATGCCCATGGCGTAGCCGGTCGCGTGCAATGACTGCGAGCCGATGATGATTTGCTGGGTGGCGATGTTGTGGCGGTACGGGTCCCAGCCGGAGGAAGCGTTACCTCGCCAGGCACGGACCAGGTCCGTTGCCTCGACACCGCGGCAGTAGGCCACGCCGTTGTCCCGATAGCTGGGGAAGACGAAGTCGTCATCCCGGAGGGCCCTGCCCGAACCGATCTGCGATGCTTCCTGGCCCAGCAGTGGCGGCCACAAGGCCAACTCCCCCTGACGCTGCAAGGCCGTGGCCTCGGCGTCGATGCGGCGGATGACCGTCATGTCCTCATACAGCGAGCACAGTTGCTCGTCCGTGACATCACTGACCCAGAGATCAAACTCCGGGTGGCTGATGCGTTCCCCCTCTGGGGAAATCAGTTGGACCAGGTTCCCGCCGGTCCGACGAGGGTTTTCTGCACTGATTCCGGGATTCGGAGCCTTGTAGGCGTCCTGGCCGACTTCGTCCGTCAACACAGTTGATCGCACCTTTCAGCTCGTGCTCGCAGGCCGAGGGTGGACTTGTGATCCAGCCGTGGGCCAGCACCCGGGCGTCGTCGCCTAGATTAATTGTGACCCTACTCACAATGCTCATTGGGTACAACCACCGTCGAAAATTCTGCGCATTCTGCCCTATCTGACTCGCTCTTACCGTGCTAACGTTGCGCATTATGCAAGCTTTGGATGGCACTGACACTCGCCTGCTTTCGGCCATGGCGAAGGACCCCCGCGGCACCGTGGTGGCCTTGGCACAGAAGCTGGGACTATCGCGAAATACGGTTCAGGCCCGGATGGCCCAGCTGGAGAAGAAACATGCGTTCCTCTCCTTCGAACGGCGCATCAATCCGGCCGCCCTCGGCTACCCGCTCATGGCGTTCATCTCCGTGCATGTGCAACAGCAAAAGCTCGGGCAGTTGGCCGCAGACCTCGCTGAAATCCCGGAAATCCTGGAGGGCTACGGGCTGACCGGATCGGCTGACCTCCTGCTGCGCGTGGTAGCGCTCGACGCCGAGGATCTGTTCCGTGTCAACGGCAAGATCCTTGCGTGCGATGGAGTGGAACGAACCGACACCGCCATGTCGATGGGCGAATTGATTCCCTTCCGGGTGCAACCGCTGTTGAACCGAAGTACCAAGAAGGCAATGGCTTGACGCCATCCGTCGTCAGTCCCAATCTGCCGCCGACGCCGACGCCGAAAAAAATTCGTGCCCTCCCACCCATCCATTTCCCCTCGTGGTCCGAATATCTGGTTGAGAGCCCCGTCCGGGGTTTCGAACACAGGCCGGATGCAAACCCGGCCATACCGGAAGGTTTGGACCATGCGCACTTCGCCCAACCGCCTGATCGCCACCGTCTTTGGAGCCGTCTACCTGCTCGTGGGTGTCATTGGATTCTTCGTCGCCTCGGGAATCGGATTCTTCGCTACCGAGGGTGCCAATCTGATCATCTTTGCGGTAAATCCCCTGCACAACATCATCCACCTCGCCATCGGCGCAGCTTTGCTGTATGCCGGGATGAACAGCGCCGCCCTGTCCAAGGCCGTGAACTCGACCGTGGGCGGCGTCTACCTGCTGGTTGGTATCCTCGGGCTGTTCCTCGTCGGCTCGGCCCTGAATATCATTGCCCTTAACGGCGCAGACAACGTGCTGCACCTGGCCAGCGCAGTGGTGCTGCTCGGCGTCGGCCTCTCGCAGGACAAGGTTCCGGCAAACACCGCCAGGGCCCACGTCTAGGAGAATCTGAACCCGGAAGGAGCCGTCCGTGTCAGCTCAAGCTGCGACGTCCGTGGGAGCTACGGCTGGGGCGTCCGTCACCCTGTTTTCGTGTTTCGCGGGAATGGGGGCGGGCCTCGTGGAGCTTTCGATCGCATCAAGCTACATTTCGAGCCGGGGATCGCTCATGTGGGCGGGCGGCATCTTTGCGGTCTGGGGCCTGGCGCTGCTCGCCAGCTCGATTGCCAGTCTCCAACGGGGGCGGCTCCGGTTCCGTAAACCGACAACCGTAGGCCTCTTCGTGGCCGTGCTCGTGCACGTCGCCGTGCTCGTGGCAGGTATTGTCCAAGGAGTACTCGACGGCGGCCATCTGGCAGCCCTTTTCCTGGTCCTCATGGCACTGGGATCCTCTGCGTGGCTCGCCCGAAGGTTCCGCGACGACGGCGGTGGAGACGACGACGGCGGAACGGCGACGGCGCCCCCACGGACGGGTGCGCTCTTGGCGGCTGCCTTCGCCGCCGCCGTCGTTGTCGCAACAGTGACGACGCCGGGACTCGCCGCTTCGGTGGCCGGTCAGCATGCTGTCCCGCATGGAGGGCATTCCCTGCCAAGCGGCCACAACCACTAGACGTCCCCAGCGACAGTTGCGGCGAGAATCCCTCCCGTTCCAATATTAATTCCCGGATGCTCGCTCAGCTATGAAGCCAAAAGACGGAACCCTCCTGCAGATCTGTGAATTGATCTGCAGGAGGGTTCCTCCCTTTGGCCGTATTTATGAGCGAGCGTTGGCTGTCTTTACTTAGTCGATCGCCGCCATGAGTTCGACAACCCGGTCCAGGAAGGCGTCAACCTGTGCCTCTTCGTAGCCGTCGTGCCCCTTGGCCGCAGAGAACGAAGCACGGCGGACACTATCGACACTCAGTGGTTTGTCGTTTTCGAGGTAACCGATAAGGGAAAGGCACAAGGCATCAACCTCGGCGATGTTGTAGCTACGCGCTCGCTTTTTCTCCGGCCGGCGGAAGCGTTCGCCGTCCGGCCGGTGCAAGCGGCCGCGCAAAACCCCGGAAAGTTTGCCGATTTTGAGCAGCCAGGCCTCCTCGCCTTCGGCGGCTATCAGCTCATCACGTTCACGGCGGGCAAAAGCGTCTTCGAGGCGGTCCAGCGCGGCGTCCACAGCAGCAGCGTCATAGCCGCCCTTGACGGGATCGAAAGAAACAGAACGGACATCGTTGCTGCCGATCTTCTCCGAGGTCTCGGCCTTGTTTTCGAACGACAGCCGGGCGAGCTGGAAGAACTGGTCAACTTGCTTTGCGTTGTAGCCGTATTTGCTATGCTCCACACGCTCAAATGCTGCGGGGATCTGGCGACGAATGTCCACTGCCACTGCTTTCCTTCTGGGTGGTTGTCAGGCGCCGCTCAACAGCGCGAAAAGAATAAATGCTGTGGGAGCCGCGAAGACGATCGAGTCTAGGCGGTCCATGACCCCGCCATGCCCGGGGAGGATGCTGCTCATGTCCTTGACGCCAAGCTCCCGCTTGACCATGGATTCAGCGAGGTCGCCGGCGGTGGCCGCCGCGACCATCCCAACGGCAAGAACCACGCCAACCCACCACGGCCGACCCAGGACGAAGATGCTGGCAAGGACACCGATGACCACGGCTCCGCCCACCGAGCCTCCGAAACCCTCCCAGGTCTTCTTGGGGCTGATCTTGGGAGCCATCGGGTGCTTGCCGAACAATGCGCCTACGAGATAACCAAAAGTGTCGTTGGATACCACCAGCAAGAACATCACGGCAATCTGCCAGGCGCCTGCCGGAACTTGTCCACCGGGCCAGGGACCCGCCGTCGTCGCTCCCCCGCCCGCGTGGAGGGGCAAGACGGCGAAGCTGATCAGGAAGGGGACCCAGGCAAGAGTGAAAATTCCCGCGAAGACGCTGCGGGGCGCGCCGGCGGCGCTTTCAAGCGAGCGCCACAGCAGGACGGCCGTGCTGCTGAGCACCATCGCAAAAAGCAGGCTTTCGGGACCGCCGAAGTAGGCTGCCAACGGCATGGCCACCGTGCCAACCAGCACGGGGACAATCGGCATCCGCGTTCCTTGGCCTTCCAGAGCCCGGAAAATCTCCCACACACCGAGCACCGCGAAGGCCGTGGTCAAGAGAACGAAGCCCAACGGCAGGAACAGAAGCCCCCCGAGAACCGCAACGAGCATGGCAAGCCCGACGCCGATAGCGGCCGGAAGATTCCGGCCGGCCTTGGGCGTCGGGTTGCCGCGTTGGCGCCTGGCGCGTGTGGGAATTCCCCGCGCGGGCGCCGGCTCAGCCTCGCTCATCAGACCTCGAGCAGCTCGGCTTCCTTGCGCTTGAGAAGCTCGTCGATACCGTCGACGTGTGCCTTGGTGAGGGCGTCGAGTTCCTTTTCGCCACGGGCACCTTCGTCTTCGCCGGCTTCCCCGTCCTTGACGAGCTTGTCCAGGGAGTCCTTGGCTTTGCGTCGGATGCTGCGGATGGTGACCTTTGCGTCTTCACCCTTGCCCTTGACGATCTTGACGTACTCCTTGCGGCGTTCCTGGGTCAGCTCCGGGATGGTGATCCGGATGACGTTGCCGTCGTTGGATGGGTTCGCACCCACCTCGGAATCGCTCAAGGCCCTTTCAATATCGCGCAGTGCGGTCTTGTCGTAAGGGGTGATGAGAATGGTCCTGGCGTCCGGAATTGCGAACGAGGCCAGCTGCTGCAGCGGTGTGGGGGTGCCGTAATATTCCACGATCACCTTGCTGTAGAGCCCGGGGTTGGCGCGACCAGTACGGATGGTCGCGAAATCCTCTTTGGCCACCTCAACCGCCTTGTCCATCTTTTCCCCGGCTTCGAGCAAGGTTTCTTCGATCACGGTTTCTCCTCAGAAATAGTCGCGCCCCGGTCCACGGGCCGCGATGCACAATAAATTTCCGCCCCTGCGGGCGGAAGAGTCCTAGAAATATCCTAGCCCTTGCTAGGGAGTGACCAGGGTGCCCAGTTTTTCGCCGAGGATGGCGCGGGTGACGTTCCCCTCGCCTTCCATACCGAAGACCACCATGGACAAATCGTTGTCCTTGCACATGGTCATGGCGGTCTGGTCCATGACGCGGATGTCACGGCGCAATGCGTCGTCGTAGCTGAGCCTTTCGAGCTTCTCGGCCGAGGGATCCTTCTTGGGATCCGCCGTGTACACGCCGTCCACACCGCTCTTTGCCATCAGGACGACGTCGGCGTGCACTTCGAGCGCGCGCTGGGCGGCAACGGTGTCAGTGGAGAAGTAAGGAAGACCTGCGCCCGCACCAAAGATAACGACGCGGCCCTTCTCCATGTGGCGGATGGCGCGGCGCGGAATGTAGGCCTCGGCCACCTGGCCCATGGTGATGGCGCTCTGGACGCGGGTCTCGACGCCCGCTTGCTCCAGGAAGTCCTGAAGGGCCAGACAGTTCATCACGGTGCCGAGCATGCCCATGTAGTCGGCTCGAGAGCGGTCCATGCCGCTCTGGGACAATTCGGCTCCTCGGAAGAAGTTGCCGCCGCCGACCACGATTGCCACCTCGACTTCGGAAACGGCTGCGGCGATCTGCTTGGCGATAGCGCGGACGGTTTCCGGGTCTACACCGAGCTTTCCGCCGCCAATGACCTCGCCGGACAGCTTCAGCAGCACGCGGCGTCGGGACTTCCCGGGCTGGATTGCAGTGTTCTCGGTTTCCATGGTGCCTTCCCGTTAATGGACTCTGGCTAGATTATCTTGCTGAGGGGCGCGGCAGAAAGCTGCTCACTGTAGATGCGCTCGGCGCGTGCCTGCCGGGCGCACGGGCCGTTGCATGCAAAAGGGGCGGCCACCGCGGTGGCCGCCCCTTTTTGAATCTGACTAGTTTCCGACGCGGAAGCGGGCAACTGCAGTTGCCTTGACGCCAGCCTCTTCCAGGACCTGTGCAACTGTCTTCTTGGAGTCCTTGGCGAATGCCTGGTCCAAGAGAACCTCACCCTTGTAGAAGCCCGTCACGCGGCCTTCCACGATCTTCGAAAGGGCGGCTTCCGGTTTACCTTCGGCCTTGGCGGTCTCTTCGGCGATGCGACGCTCGGACTCGACCAGTTCAGCCGGGACGTCTTCGCGGCTCAGGTAGTTCGGAGCCATGGCTGCAACGTGGACTGCGACGTCGTGGGCTGCGGTAGCAGCGGCGTCGCCCTCGCCCTCGACGGCGAACAGGACGCCGACCTGGGCCGGGAGGTCCTTGGAGGTCTTGTGCAGGTAAGCGTCAACCGTGCCGCCTTCAATGCGGGCGATGCGGCGGACAACAACCTTCTCGCCGAGGACGGCGCCTTCTTCGACGACAACCTCGGAAAGGGGCTTGCCGTCGACGTCGATGGCCAGCAGGGTCTCGAGGTCGGCAGCACCGGACTCGACAGCGACGGCCAGGACCTTGTCGGCCAGCTGGATGAACTTGTCAGCCTTCGCAACGAAGTCGGTCTCGCAGTTGACCTCGATCATTACGCCGACGCCACCCGTGACCTTGGCTGCAACCAGGCCTTCCGCGGTGGAGCGGCCTTCACGCTTTGTAGCGCCCTTGAGACCCTTGATGCGGATGATCTCGATGGCCTTCTCGGCGTCGCCGTTGGCCTCGTCAAGAGCCTTCTTGACGTCCATCATGCCGGCGCCGGTGCGCTCGCGCAGGGCCTTGATGTCAGCAGCAGTGTAGTTCGCCATGTGAACCCCTCTGTCTAGAAATTTATGTGTTTACGGACTGACAGGACGGCAGCCCACCGTGTGGGCCGCCATCCTGTCAGTAGCTCCCTGCGCCGATATCCGGTGCCGGGAAGGTCCGGATTTACTTGTCTGCTTCGGCTTCGCCGGCCGGTGCTTCAGCAGCAGCCGGAGCTTCGGCGGCCGGGGCTTCAGCAGCCTCGGCAGCCGGGGCTTCGGCCTTGCTGCCTTCGAGGAGCTCGCGCTCCCACTCAGCCAGCGGCTCTTCCGGTGCCTCTGCAGCCCCGGTTGCGCGCTGGTTACGAGCGATGAGGCCCTCAGCAACAGCGTCGGCAACCACGCGGGTCAGCAGGTTGACGGAGCGGATGGCGTCGTCGTTGCCCGGGATCGGGAAATCAACTTCGTCCGGATCGCAGTTGGTGTCCAGGATGGCAACAACCGGGATGTTCAGCTTCTTGGCTTCGTCAACAGCAAGGTGTTCCTTCTTTGTGTCGACAACCCACAGAACGGAAGGAGCCTTGGTCAGGTTACGGATACCACCGAGGTTGGTTTCCAGCTTTGTGAGTTCACGCTTGAGGAGCAGGAGCTCCTTCTTGGTGTAACCGGAGCCCGCAACGTCCTCGAAGTTGATTTCTTCGAGTTCCTTCATGCGCTGAATGCGCTTGGCAACGGTCTGGAAGTTGGTGAGCATACCGCCCAACCAGCGCTGGTTGACGTACGGCTGGCCGACTCGGGTAGCCTGCTCAGCAATTGCTTCCTGAGCCTGCTTCTTGGTGCCGACGAACAGGACGGTGCCGCCGTGGGCGACGGTAGCCTTGACGAACTCGAAAGCACGGTCGATGTAGGACAGCGACTGTTGAAGGTCGATGATGTAGATGCCGTTGCGCTCCGTGAAGATGAATCGCTTCATCTTCGGGTTCCAACGACGGGTCTGGTGTCCAAAGTGGACGCCGCTGTCAAGCAGCTGGCGCATAGTTACGACGGGCATGCCGACGCTCCTTCCGGCAGGTCATTCATGAGAGAGCCACACGGGCCGCTCTTACCCTGCCATAGTTGACGGTTAGTTAGCCGGACCCGAACGGGCCTTGGCTCCTGGCATCCATTGCACTTCCCATCCGGCCAATGACTCGCCGGACCGCAAGAGGCACAATCCTCCGCAGCGTTGAATCCGCGGGGATTCGCAATTGGAGGGTTGGATACGCGTAGTCAGCCTGGAGCCCCCGCGCAACTGAATGAGAAGCGCTTCTGAACAAGCTTGAGGGCACAGCAAACTGCTCCACCAAGTGTACTACAGCGCCTTCAGCCTCATGACCGCGATGCATGAGGCTTACCTTCGATGTTCCCGCTGTTTTCGCTCCGTTTTTCCACATAGCCAAACGTGCCACTTTCGGTACCCACGGAGCTGGCCAAGGCTTGATCCATGAGAATGGTAAACCTCCTAGGCCATCTACTCGTGGTTCTGGCGTTGGGTACAGCACCCGCCGGTGCTGCACCGAATTCCGGCTCAGCCGCTTCAGCCAGCACTCGCCCGGACTGGGTGTGGCCGCTATCCCCCAGGCCCACAGTCATGCGTAGTTTCGATCCACCGGACAAACCCTGGCAAAGCGGGCACCGCGGCGTGGATTTGCAAGCAGCCAACGACGGCGCCACGGTCGCCACTCCTTCCGGCGGAACCGTGAGCTTCGTGGGCTTCGTGGTGGATCGGCCCGTGATCACCATCGACCACGGAGGCGGGCTACGGAGCAGCTTTGAGCCCGTGAGCAGCGAGCTCAAAGAGGGCGCTACTGTCAACAAAGGTCAAGCGATCGGGGCGGTGAAAACGGGCCATTGCTCTGCGTCGCCGTGCATCCACTGGGGTGTGCGGCGCGGGGAGGACTACGTCAACCCGCTTGCCCTCGTCACGGATCTTCGGCCGTCGGTGTTGCTGCCAATAGAGCTGCTGTCGTCAGACGATGGCCGAAATCCCCGTGATGGCCCGCCCCGTGACGAGGGTGTTGATTTCGTGGGTGCCCTCGTAGGAATAGATCGCCTCGGCATCGGCGAAGATCTTGGCCATCTCATAGTCAGTGACGATACCGTTGCCGCCCAGGATGCCCCGGCCCAGTGCGACACTTTCTCGCATGCGCGCCGTGGTGAAGGCTTTCGCCAACGCGGATTGCTCATCCTTGGCCAGTCCGGCATCCTCAAGCTGGGCCAGGCGGACCATCATGCCCATGGAGCCGACTGTGTTGCCCAGGATCTGCACCAACTGTTGCTGCACCAGTTGGAACGAAGCCAGGGGCCTTCCAAACTGCTTCCGTTCAACGGCGTAGCGGCGAGCAACGTCGAACGCCGCAAGCTGCTGCCCCACGGCCTGCCACGCGACCGAGAGCCGCGTGGCTTTGAGGACCTTGTTGGTGTCCCTGAAGCTATTGGCGTTGGCCAGTTTGAAGAAGTCCGGGACCACCACGTTTTCGAGGGTGATGTCGGCGTTTTGGACGGTCCGCAGCGAAATCTTGTTCTCGATCTTGCTGGCTTTGAATCCCGACACGCTCGTGTCCACCAGGAAGCCCTTGACCTGGCTGTCTGCGAGGTCGCGAGCGAAAACCACTACCCAGTCAGAGAAGGTGGCATTGCCGATCCAGCGCTTGGCTCCATTGAGGATCCAGTTGTCTCCTTCGCGGCGCGCAGTGGTCCGGGTCCCCCCTGCGACGTCCGAGCCTCCCAAGGGCTCGGTAAGTCCAAAGGCGCCGAGCTTCTTGAGGGCATAAATGTCCGGCAGCCAGGCGTCCTGTTGCTCTTGAGATGCCAATGACTCGATGCAACCAGTGAACAAGCCGTCGTGAACGCCCATGAACGTGGCAATGGAGGCATCGGCGCGGGTTGCCTCAGCATGGACGAGGCCTGCGAACACATTGGAATAGCCTTGGCGCCTTACCGGGCTGACCAGATCGATCTCGGCCAGCTTGGGGATCAGGTCCATAGGGAACTCCCCACGGTTCCAGCAATCCACCGCAATCGGCTTGACCTCACGGGAAAGGAAAGCCCGAATCTCGACCAGCCGGTCATGCTCCTTGCCCGTGAGCAGCTGCTCAAAGCCATAGAAGTCGCCATCGGCGTACGGGAGGTTCTCGAGGTCGATTCCTACCTTGGACATGGCACTCCTTTGCGTAAGTTACTGGTGAGTAACATACAGCAATGTCTGCCCTTCCCACAAGAAACCAGATGCACCCAGGAATGGCAGAGGGCATCCTGGGAAGTGCCATCGTCCGCGGCTGAAACAACCCCCGTTAACCTCCGGGGTTCCGCGTGTTTGCCCTTTAGACGGCTCACTCCCAGCCCGCATCCGTAGCTTGGCAGGGACATCGTTTCCCCAATCTAAGGACGATTTTCAATGCCTGTTACACCCAACAAGCTCAAGCGCACCTCCGTGGTATTGGTGGGCGCGGCCTTTGCTGCCTCCACTCTTGCCTCCGTTGCCCTGCCGGCATCCGCTGTTGAGGAGAGCGAAGCACACGCCCCGGCCGCCGGATTCACTGTGAAGACGTTTTCCCCGGCCGGCGCTGAGTCAGCACCTGACGACATCACGCGCATGGGCGACTCCGTGTACGTCTCGTTCCAGAATGACGTTGGTCCCTTGGGCGAGGCCTCCGCAAACGGCGCCACAGCCAGCACCGTTCAGCAGTTCAGCCTCGACGGAAAGCCCGGCAAGTCCTGGCAAGTCACGGGCAAGGTTGATGGCCTTACGGCGGATCCGGAACACCACCGTCTTCTCCTCACCGCCAACGAGGATGGCAATTCGAGCTTCTCGACCCTCAGCCCGGACCAGGCGAAGCCGCTGACCACGTACACATATTCGGGCCTCACCCACGGTGGTGGCACCGACGCCGTATCTGTCGTGAACGGGAAGATCCTGGTCAGCGCTTCAGCGCCGGCTGATACTTCTGGCCCGGCCGCCTATTCCGTCGCGTTGGAAGGCACCACCGCCAAACTGACGCCCTTCTTCGGCGACAGCGCTACGGCTACCGCAGCCAATGGTCCCCAGGCTGGAAAGGCAACCACGCTTGGCCTCACGGACCCGGACTCCAACACCCAGGTTCCGGCGTCCGCTCCGCGGTTTAAGAACTCCTTCATGCTTGACGCGCAGGCGGACCAGCAGTTGATCTTCACCTCCAACCCGGGCAGCGGAAAGCAGGCTCTCCAAGTCCTGTCGGTTGCCCAGCCGCTGGATGACACCGTGTTCGCTGCCCACTCCGACCAGACTCTCCTGGTCACGGACCCGAAGGACAACAAGGTCTTCTCCATCACTGGCCCGTTCAAGGCAGGCGAAGCCGTCTCAGCGGTAGTACCCGACGCAGGCCCGTCGTATCTGGCAAACCTGGATCTGGGGACCGGCGCTCTCGCGGCGATCGAGGACCTTGCCTCCATCCAGCCCAAAGGCTTGATGTTCACCGGCGGTGACGAGGACAAGCAGGATTCGCAGGACGGCAAGCGGGCCGGCCAGTAACGTCACGCCGCTCCGGCAGGGTCAACCTGAACTCACCGTGCGACCCGCCCCGTCGCCCCCCATGGCGCGTTCGGCCGGGTAGGGTCACTATGGAGGGATGAACGCTCCCAGCGCCGATAGTCCGGCGGAGGGTGGCTCCGCTGGCTTCGGGGCCGGCCTGCACCCGTGGAGCCGTTATGTGGCCCTAGGGGATTCGTTCACGGAAGGGGTAGGCGACCCGGAACCGCGGAACCCGGGGGGTCTGCGGGGCTGGGCGGACCGGGTAGCGGAAGAACTGAGTGCCGGACACGAAGATTTCGCCTACGCGAACTTGGCGATCCGTGGACGGTTGCTCCACCAGATCCTCGATGAGCAGGTCGGCCCAGCCCTGGCACTGCAACCGGATCTGATCACTGTCAATGCCGGTGGCAATGACCTGATCTTCCACAGAAGCGATCCCGACAAACTTGCCGCCCGGATGGACGCCGGCGTGGAACTCCTGGCCTCTACCGGCGCAACCGTTGTGTTGTTCGCCGGCCCGGACTGGGGCGCTACGCCGGTGTTGGGACGGACCCGCACCAAGGTCGCCATCTTCAACGAGAACTTGCGCACGATCGCCGCGCGCCACGATGCGGTCATCGCCGATCTCTGGGCGCTGCGCCAACTCACCCACCCACGAATGTGGGATCCGGACCGGCTGCATTTCTCCCCACTGGGCCAGCACACCATCGCCATCATGGTGCTCGATACCCTCAACGTTCCCCACACCTTGGAGCCGATGACACCGAAAGACCTGGCCGGGCGCACCTGGCGCGAGGCAAGGGCCGATGACATTGTCTGGGCACGCGAGCACCTGTTCCCGTGGGTCCTGCAACGTATCAAGAAAGGGATCTCCGACGACGGGCGGCACGCAAAGCGGCCGGATCCAGGCCCTGTGTTTGGCACCTGGATGCCGCCCGGTACGTTCGTCGGAAACGATCCCGAAAGCTAATGGCGAGCTCTTCTGCGCGGCAAATCAACTTCCTCTCGCCGAAGAAGTCCTGTCATCTGCTTGACCTCAGGCGTAGTCTAAACAGAATTCACTTTCGGGAAGGCCATGCAGGAAGGCGG
The DNA here is from genome assembly GCF_039539965.1 of Arthrobacter methylotrophus. Classification (NCBI taxonomy): domain Bacteria; kingdom Bacillati; phylum Actinomycetota; class Actinomycetes; order Micrococcales; family Micrococcaceae; genus Arthrobacter; species Arthrobacter methylotrophus. The sequence continues at coordinate 2,979,129 of NZ_BAABED010000001.1, forward strand.
TATTCACCAGCGTGAGCATCAAGGACGAATGGGACCGGCTCGATTCCGGAACCCGAACATGGCTACTTGAAAATCCGGCATGCGTTGTCTTGCCGCCCGCCATGTCGGCCAAGTTCAGCAAGGGCGCGCACGGCGACATTGAGTGCGACCCGCGTGGTCAGGTTGTCGTCTCCCGGGACGACCACGATTTTATCCGCGAGAAAGCGGAGGCCGCGGGAACAATCCGTGTTCCCGCGGGCGAATATCGGTTCTTCGACACAGCGCCCTTACCTGTTATCAGGAAAGCCCCGCGTGGAATGCGCGCTGCAGCTTGGCCGGATAAAGCCCATTAACATCAGTTGCTGGCTTTTGCCGAGCCGCGTACCTTGCCAATGAATACCTTCCGGATTTGGCTCCGGAAGGTCAGGCTCCTGCTCCGGCTGACCACAATCACCGAGCACAAGGCAGTCAGCAGGACGACCGTTCCGCCCACTGCCACGGCCCAGCGCGCACCGAATTCAGTGCCGATCCACCCCATGAGAGGAGCCCCCACAGCAGTCCCGCCCTGCAAGACGGCCATATACAGCGCCAGCACGCGTCCCCGGAATTGTGGCTCGGCCGAGAGTTGGATGCTCGTATTGCAGCTGTTCAGGAAAGTCATCGATCCGACGCCGACCGGAATCAGGGACACCGCGTAGAACCAGAACGACGGGGACGCACTGCCAACGAGGGTGAAGAAGCCCAAACAGATGGCCCCGCCCAGCAGGAAGCGCATCCGCGGGCCGGACCTTCGGGCTGCCAGCAACGCCCCGGCGAGCGTCCCTATCGCCATGACGGAGCCCAACAGGCCGAACTCCCCCGGGCCCATGCCGAACTCCGTGGTGGACATGAGCGCATTGGTCACCGGGAAGTTCATGCCGAAGGCTCCCAGAATCCCGACCATGCAAAGGATGAGTACGAGATCCGGGCGCCTGCTGACGTAGCCGAAGCCCTCGAGAACCGGATGTTTCCCGTTGCCTGCCGGCACCGCCGGGAACAGGGCGGACGGCCGAATGCGCCACAAGGACACGATGACAGCGGCGAAACTGGCCGCGTTGAGCAGGAAGACCGGTCCCGTGCCGATCCAGGCAATCAGCACCCCGGCAATGGCCGGTCCGGTGAGCCGGGCGGTATTGAAGGAGGCAGAGTTGAGTGCCACGGCGTTTGCAACATGTTCCTGCCCCACAAGCTCGGAGACAAAGGCCTGGCGTGCCGGCCCGTCAATGGCGCCGGTCACCCCAAGGCACAAAGCAGCCACATAGACCTGCCACAACTGCGCCGAGCCGGTCAGGACCAGAAGCCCAACCAGCAATCCACACAAACCCATGACCAACTGCGTGCACCGCAAGATCACCAGCTTGCGGTATCGGTCCGCAAGCACACCCCCATACGGTCCGAGCAAAAGCATCGGGAGGAACTGCAGACCCGTCGTGACGCCGACCGCCGTACCGGAATGATCGGTCAGGACCGTCAGCACCAGCCAATCCTGAGCGACCCGCTGCATCCACGTGCCGATGTTGGACACCAATGCCCCGGACGCCCACAAGCGGTAGTTGCGATTCTCCAAAGCCTGGAACATGGCGCTCATCGTGCACTCAACTCCTGCAGAATGTGCGCCGCTCGGCTCAGCGTCAGGCGCTCGTCCTCGCTGAGTCCCGCAACCCGCTGAGCCAGCCAGGCGGTCCGCTGGCTCCGGGCCTCCTCCAGGACTTCCTCGCCGGCCGAAGTGATCCGGATCTGGATCTGGCGGCCATCCACGGGATCCGCCGAACGCGAAACAAATCCCTTGTCGGTCAGCGAATTGACGATCCGAGTCATCGACGGCGCCTGGACATGCTCCCGCTCCGCCAGCTGGCGGAGCGTCTGGGACCCGCTCCGAAGATGGGCCAGGACCGTGTACTGCCCCGGCGTCAGCACATCACCGCTGGCCTCGATCCGGAGCCGCCGGGATGTGCGCATCACGGCAGTCCGCAGCTCGATCGCTAGGACATCCGGGCGTATGCCTTCCCCGAGGTGAGTGGAATCCGCTTTGGCCTTGGTCATAGATCCTCCCTAGCCGCAAGACGCCATGGTTAGCGACGCTAATTAGCAATGCTAAACATATTCTAGTCTCTTCGTGAAAATCATGAAGATGGTTATGGAGGCCAAGACGGGTCGCCGACGGCCGAAGTGGCCCCAGCCCTGCCCTGATACCGGTACTCTCGAGAAGGTCGTGGGAAAGACTGGCCTGATCGCGGCCCCGAGGCGGAGCTCTGCCCGGTGACCCTGCCGTATTTGGTGCCAACCGCATCCTATTTCTGGCATACCAAGAGAGTGGAGGTATCTGATTTATGTCTCGTAAGGTCGCATACCAAGGAGAACCGGGCGCAAATTCAAACATCGCCTGCATGCAGATGTTCCCGGATCTGGAATCGGTGCCTTGCCCCAGCTTCGAGGACACCTTGGACTTGGTCAAGAGTGGAGAAGCGGATCTCGCGATGATTCCGATTGAAAATTCAATCGCAGGACGGGTCGCGGACATCCATGTCCTTCTCCCGGAATCCGGACTCCACATCATTGGTGAGCACTTCCTCCGCATCCGCTTCCACCTGTTGGGGATCCCCGGAAGCAAAATCGAACAGGCGCGTGAAGTTCACAGTCATGTGCACGCGCTGGGCCAGTGCCGAAAGCTGATTCGATCGATGGGGCTGAAACCCGTCGTGGCTGGCGACACCGCCGGTTCGGCGCGGGAGGTTCGCGATTGGAATGACCCTTCCAAGGTATCCCTGGCTCCTCCGCTCGCCGCGGACATCTACGGTCTTCAGGTGCTAGCGACAGACGTTGAGGACGACCCGAGTAACACGACCCGCTTCGTTGTCCTCTCGAAGGAACGCCGAGAACATTCCCCCGGAGAGAACCAGGGGCCGGTTATGACAAGTTTCCTCTTCCGGGTCAGAAACGTGCCTTCCGCCTTGTATAAAGCTCTGGGCGGCTTCGCTACGAACGGCGTGAACATGACGCGTCTTGAAAGCTACATGGTTGGAAATGAATTCGCCGCAACTACTTTCATGGCCGACGTTGAGGGGTCTCCGAGCGATGATTCAGTACGCCTAGCGCTTGAGGAACTCGAATTCTTCACCGACGAGCTGAGAATGCTCGGCGTCTATCCCGCTTCACCCTACCGGGCCAAGTCCCGCACCATTCCTGACGCCGGACGGACCAAGGGCAGTTCGGATTTCCTGTCCTGAAAAAGCCCCTGGGCGAACCGCCGCTGCCTTGCCGTGTCGCGAGATCGCGGCGAGCCTTTTGGACCGCCCGAATCTTCTGCGATCGTGTGGCTGACAGCAATCATCTAGAAGATTCTGACCCGTCCGGCTTCAAGTTGTCCAAGTGTGGGGCGCCGGCCCTTCAGCACGTCCATTGTGCCGCCTTCTTCGGTGTGCACAACCACGTGTTCCTGCACAAGCCCCGTGTGCCCGTATTTCAACCGAGTTCGAGGCTTCGTTGTCGACTATTCGAAGCATCCCGGTGGACAAGCGCACGGTCGAATCGATTTGCGGCGGAAACTGCCGAGCTCGCGGCGAGATCGGTGTAGAGTGCCGTCCGGTTCGGCGGCCTCGATGAGTTCCTCGAGCATAAGAACGCCACCGGCAAAACCTCTGGGCGAATCTTGCTCCGGGCCACCTGTGCGGGACTTTCGACTCTGGGCAGCACGGCAGGGCCGGAGTCCGATGTAACCATGACTGCAGGGACCGAACCATCCACCCGGTGGCCCACGATTTCCAAGGACATCTCCGGTTTTCCTGTTCCGCCGAACCTGGTGGATTACGAGGCGGCGTGCGCCGGTTTCTCTTGGGATCAAGCCCGGCGCACCATGACTGGGCTGCCGGGTGGACGGGGCATCAACATCGCCTACGAGACGGTGGACCGTCACGCCGCGGGTGAGCACGCCGGTCGCGAGGCACTTCGTTTCGTCCGTGCCGACGGCAGCACCCATTCCATCAGCTTCGCGGAGCTTGCGGGGCAGACCAACCGCTTCGCCGGCGTGCTGCGCAGCTTGGGAATCGGACGCGGGGAGCGCGTCTTCTCGCTGATCGGCAGAAGTCCGGCCCTTTACATAGCAGTGCTGGGCACATTCAAGAACGCCAGCGTTTTCTGTCCACTGTTCTCAGCGTTCGGCCCCGACCCGGTCCGTCAGCGGCTGCACTTGGGATCGGGCCGGGCTCTGGTCACGACGCGGCAGCTGTACCGCAGGAAGATCGCGCAGATTCGCGACTCGCTCCCGCAACTAGGGCATGTCCTGCTAACCGACGCCGACGGCGACCCGGAACCGGGCACCCTTGACCTCGCCGCCCTGATGCGGGAAGCCGCGCCGGACGGGGAGATTGCCGCGACGCAGGCCGAGGATATGGCCTTGCTGCACTTCACGAGTGGCACGACAGGGACACCCAAAGGTGCCATCCACGTGCACGACGCCGTCACCGCTCACTATGCGACCGGCAGCTTTGCATTGGACCTGCATCCCGGAGATGTCTACTGGTGCACGGCCGATCCCGGTTGGGTCACCGGCACCTCTTATGGTGTGATCGCGCCGCTCTCGCACGGGGTGACGAGCATCGTGGACGAGGAGGAGATGGACGCGGACCGGTGGTACCGGATCCTCGCGGAACAGCGTGTGACTGTCTGGTACACGGCCCCTACGGCTCTGCGCATGCTGATGAAGGCCGGTGCGGAGCGCGCCGAGGGCCACGATTTGTCTGCCCTGCGCTTCGTCGCCAGCGTGGGCGAACCGCTCAACCCGGAGGTCGTGGTGTGGGGGCAGGAGGCCTTCGGCCAACCGGTGCACGACAACTGGTGGCAGACCGAAACGGGCGGGATCATGATTTCCAACTTCGCATCCACGGAGATCCGGCCCGGTTCAATGGGACGGCCACTGCCCGGCGTCGAAGCTGCCTTGGTGGAGCGCGATGACCAGGACGAGCCGGTTGTCCGCGATGGCGAGGCGGTGCTCGTGACGGAGCCTGACGCGGTGGGCGAACTGGCACTCCGGCCCGGCTGGCCTTCGATGTTCCGGGGATACCTGCACGAGGACGAGCGCTACCGCCGTTGTTTCGTAGGAGGCTGGTACCTCACCGGGGACCTCGCGAAACGGGACGCCGACGGGTACTACTGGTTTGTCGGGCGGGGCGACGACGTGATCAAGTCCTCGGGGCATCTGATCGGCCCGTTTGAAGTGGAAAGTTCCCTGATGGAGCACGAGGCCGTGGCTGAGGCGGGAGTAATCGGCGTCCCCGATCCGGTGGCCGGAGAGGTTGTCAAGGCCTTCGTGGAACTCCGTCATGGCTGGGAACCTTCCGAAGCCACGCGAATGGACATCATTGGTTTCGCCCGCAAGCGACTGGGCCCGGCGGTGGCGCCGCGGTTGCTGGACTTCACTACCGCTCTGCCCAAGACTCGCAGCGGCAAGATCCTCCGACGCCTGCTCAAAGCCCGCGAACTTGGCCTTCCTGAGGGCGACACCTCAACCATAGAGTCCTCTCCCGAAGCCTCTCCTCAGAAGGCCTCACTTGAGGACCGGAAATGACCAGCCCCCTGTCCCCGGCGCACCACAGCCTGGATCCAGAGCACGGCCGCCACCTGCTGCTGCAGATGCTCCGGATACGCAAGCTAGAGGAAAAGTGCGTCGAGCTCTATAGTGCCGCGAAGATCCACGGGTTCCTGCATGTCTACATCGGAGAGGAAGCCGTGGCGGCGGGCGTCCTGGATACCCTGTCCCCGGAAGATGCCGTCGTCGCCACCTACCGGGAGCACGGCCATGCCTTGCTCCGCGGCGTCGAAGCGGGGGCGATCCTGGCTGAAATGTACGGCTGCCTGGAAGGTTGCTGCCGCGGCCGCGGCGGCTCGATGCACCTCTTCGACGCCGCCACGCACTTCTACGGAGGAAACGCGATCGTGGCGGGCGGGCTGCCCCTCGCCGTCGGGCTCGCCCTGGCGGACAAGATGGCCGGACGCTCCAACGTCACAGTGTGCTTCTTCGGCGATGGCGCCGTGGCGGAAGGCGAGTTCCACGAAAGCCTCAACCTTGCCGCACTCTGGCAGCTGCCAGTGCTGTTCTGTTGCGAAAACAACCTCTACGCCATGGGTACTGCCCTGGGCCGCTCGGAATCACAGACAGATATCGCCCTCAAGGCTGCCGGCTACGAGATCTCAGCCTGGGCCGTGGACGGAATGGACGTCCTCGCAGTCGAGGAAGCGGCCCGCCGCGCCGTGGACGCCGTCCGCTCAGGCGGCGGCCCGCACTTCCTGGAACTGCGCACTTACCGTTTCCGCGCCCACTCGATGTTCGACCCCGAACTGTACCGTGAGAAGGCCGAGGTCCTGAAGTGGCAGGAGCGGGACCCGATCACCCTGCTCCGCAGGAGCATGGAAGCGGCGGGCCAGCTTGCCGGGGAAGAGTGGGCGCAGCTGGAGTCGGCCGCCGACACGGAGGTCGCGGCCGCCGTCGACTTCGCCGAAACGGGGACGCTGGAGCCGATGGAGGAACTCACGCGCTTTGTCTACTGCGACCGGAGGACACCATGAAGTCCAGCTACCGGGAGGCCCTCCGGGCTGGGATCCGTGATGCGATGCAGCGTGACCCTGGCGTATTCCTGATGGGCGAAGACGTTGGGTCTTACGGCGGATCGTTCGCGGTGAGTCTGGGGTTGTTGGAGGAATTCGGCCCCGAGCGCATTCGGGACACCCCGCTGTCCGAGTCCGGCTTCGTCGGCGCCGGCATCGGCGCTGCGCTCGGTGGAATGCGGCCGATCGTGGAGATCATGACCGTCAACTTCAGCCTGCTCGCCCTGGATCAGATAGTGAACAATGCCGCGTGCTTGCTGCACATGTCCGGCGGGCAGTTCCACGTGCCGCTAGTCATCCGGATGACCACGGGGGCAGGCCGTCAGCTGGGTGCCCAGCATTCACACAGCCTTGAAGGCTGGTACGCGCACATCCCCGGGCTTCGCATCCTCGCCCCAGCCACCCTCGAGGACGCCCGCGGCATGTTGTGGACGGCACTTGAGGACCCTGATCCGGTACTGATCTTCGAGCACGGCTCGCTCTACAACGTCACCGGCGAACTCGACGACAACGCCGGCCCGGTGGACATCGACACCGCTGCGGTCCGGCGCACCGGTAATGACATTTCGCTGATCACCTATGGCGGGACGCTTCCCGTCGTTCTCGACGCAGCAGAGCAGCTCGCGGGCGAAGGCATCGACGCCGAGGTGTTGGACCTGCGCACGCTCCGGCCGCTGGACGAGGCCACGATCCTCCAATCAGTAGCGCGGGCGCACCGGGCAGTCGTGGTGGACGAAGGCTGGCGCAGCGGGAGCATCTCGGCGGAAATCAGCGCCCGGATCACCGAGAACGCGTTCTTCGACCTGGACGCCCCCGTGGGCCGGGTCTGCAGCGCCGAGGTGCCCATCCCCTATGCCAAGCACATGGAACTGGCCGCTCTGCCCTCCGTAGAGCGGATCGTTGCCGCGGCCCGGGAGGCGGTAGGAACCCGTGCCTGATTTCCTGATGCCTTCTCTCGGGGCCGACATGGAGCACGGCAAGCTCGTCGAATGGCTGGTCAAGCCCGGTGATTACGTCCGCCGCGGCGATCTGGTAGCCGTCGTAGACACCGACAAGACCATCATGGACGTGGAGTCCTTCCAGGAAGGCGTGGTCACGGACCTCCTGGTCGATATCGGCGAAACGGTCCCGGTGGGCACACCATTGGCCAGGATCACACAGACACCGGCAGAGACTGCTCCCCCAGCCCATGTAGCGCAGGTTGCCAAGGCCACGGCCAAGGCGGCCCTTTCGAAGGCGGCTGCGCCGATACCGACTGCCCGGGAAGCCGTTGAGCCACACCCGAAAGAAGCCGCTTCAATCGCACCACCGGTCCGGCACCTCGCGCACCGGCTGGGGGTTGAGACCGTGAAGATCCACGGCACCGGCCGGGACGGGGCAATTACCCGAGCGGACGTCGAACAGGCCGTCGCCGCCCCCTCCCGAAACCGTGTCCGGTCTTCCCCCCGCGCCCGTCGGCTCGCGGCCGAACTCGGCGTCGAACTGGCCGCCATCAGCGGCACCGGCCCGCAGGGCGCCATCACCGAGGCCGACGTCAACCGCGCCGAAGCCCCGGCGCCCGAGAGCCCTTCGCCCTCCACACAAGCGACCCCGAAGCCTGCATCGGAAGAACCGGCCGCGGGGAAGTCTTCGGATGCGGGCGAGCGTGTGGCCAGCCTCCGTCGCGCCATCGGCGCCCTGATGTCCCGCTCGAAAAAATCCATCCCGCACTACTATCTGAGTACCACCTTGGATTTGCGGGCTGCCGTCGACTGGATGCAGTCCGTTAACGCCGAGCGTCCTGTGGCCGCCAGGCTCGTCCCCTCTGCCCTCCTGCTCAAGGCCGCGGCCCTTGCGGCCAGGGAAGTACCGGAAATGAACGGTTTCTATGACGACGACGGGTTCCGGCCGAGCGACTCGGTTCACCTCGGCGTCGCGGTGGCACTTCGCCAGGGTGGCCTTGTGGCACCCGCAATCCACGACGCCGACACATTGCCCGTTGAGACGCTGATGGAGAAGCTGCGGGACCTCGTCAGCCGTGCGCGTTCGGGTCGCCTGCAGCGTGCCGAAATGGCCGATCCCACCCTCACCGTGACCAACCTCGGGGACCTCGGGGTCGAGAGCGTCTATGGCGTGATTTACCCCCCGCAAGTCGCGATGGTCGGCTTCGGCCGAGTGATGGAACAACCCTGGGCGCAGAACGGCATGCTCGGGGTGCGCCACGCGGTCATTGCCACCCTCTCTGCCGACCACCGGGTCAGCGACGGCATGCGCGGTGCCCGCTATCTCGCGCGCATCGAAGAACTCCTGCAGAAACCGGAGGAACTATGAACGAGCAGGAAGCCCGCATGGCGGCCCAAACCGCCATCGGCAAAGTCGCACCGGACGTTGACATGGCGGACGTGGACGAGGATTCCCGACTGCGGCAGGACCTTGAACTTGATTCCCTCGATTTCCTGCGGCTCGTGGAAACCATCGACACGGACACCGGAATCAACATTCCCGAGCGCGATTACCCCGCGGTGGCCACCATCAAAGGACTCATCGCATACCTTGCCGCCCACGGCTGAGCGCCGGGACGTCCCGCCCAACAACCGCCGGCCGTTGGCCTTGTTGGTCGTCCAGGTCCGGGCGGCCCTTTGGCTGCGGCTGAGCGCCGCGCCGGAGCCCTCGGGACGGACTCGGGCGGGGCTCCGTTTCCTCGTGTAGGGTCACTGTTCCCGCGGTGTCGCCACCGTCGATGACGAACTCGGCTCCCGTGACGAGCGAAGATTCGTTGGAGGACAGGTACCGGACGAGGTCCACGACTTCCCCCTGGGCGGCAGTCAATGTGGCGGCTGGCATGCCTCCGGGGTGGCCGAACCGCTGCCGAGGACGGGACGTGCAAGAGGGCCAACAGCGAAGCGATCTCCTTGGATTCGCGCCCGATGCACTGGACTGCGCTATCAAGAGCAACTCGCGATTTCCAGGCAAGGGGAAGCCCCGTCGCAGCCAGGTCGGCTCCTGTCCTTTCTCTTCCGCCGGCCAGCGTCATGTGGGCTGCAGAACAGGGCCTTTGTTCTCTGTCGAGGTACCACGACAGAGGATCTACTAAACACAACGGGAGATTTAGGTTCAAGATATGGCGGAGTGGACGTGGTTCTCATGGGCAAACTGATCCGGTTGCTGACCCGAACGGCAATGATGGCAGGGGACCAGATACGCACTCCCCCGTTATCCGGCGGACCCCAGGATGATGACAAGCGGGCGAGAGTTCTCGACACTGCGATAACCCATTTCGCGGCTACCGGCTTTGCTACCCCTGGCCTCGCGGAGATCGCCCGTACTGCAGGCGTCGCTACCGATGACATCCTTGCCCTCTTCGGAGACGAAGAAGGGCTGCGCCGGGCATGCGACGACCACGTGCTCGAGGCAGTGGTGGGGTGGGCCCGCGAAAAAGCCACACTGGAGGGCATGCGAGAAGTCATGCGTTCCTACCAGGCTGACCCCCGCAACTATCAGGCTCAGATGGCCTACCTCGGACGCGTCGTGGTGGAAAACACTCCAGCTGCCCCCCGGTTCATAGACGTGCTGGTCGATGAGAGCGAAGCGATCATCAGAGCCGGCATCCGCGATGGCACCATGCGCCCTTCCGATGACCCACGAGCGCTCGCCGTCCTGACAGCGACCACCGTACTGGGCTTGATAACCATGGCTCCGCACATCGAACGGGCTCTCGGGCTCCCCGCGTCACAGCAGCAGATGCTGCTCCGTCTGGCACTGCCGGCCCTGGAGATCTACACGCACGGCCTGTACACCAACGACTCTTACCTGACACTAGTCCGCGGCGCCGTCTCCGCCCTCCAGCAAACACAACAAGAGGAGCAAACACCCGGAACCGGATCCCCGAAGGCCCCATCCCAAGCAGACAGCAGCTGAGCGCACCGCCACTATCCGGCGCCAAACCGAAGGAGCATCATATGGAACGAGTCATTGACAAAGTAGCCTTGGTCAGCGGGGGTGCCCGCGGCATTGGAGCCGCCGTGGCATCGCGGCTGCACGGCGAAGGGGCAAAGGTCGTCATAGGCGACATCCTGGACGACGAGGGAAAGGAGACCGCAGAGCGCATGGGCTCCGGCGCGCGCTACGTTCATCTCGACGTGACCAGCCCGCAGGACTGGCAGACAGCGGTGAGCGCCGCCGTCGAAACCTTCGGAGGCCTGAACATCCTGGTGAACAATGCAGGAATCGTGAACTTCGCCTCCATCGAGGACTACACCCTGGAGCAATGGAATACCGTCATCGGCGTGAACCTGACCGGCACGTTCAACGGGATCAAGGCCGCGATCCCGGCCCTGAAACAATCCCGGGGCGGCTCGATCATCAACATATCCTCGATCGCCGGGATCCGCGGCTACGAGCAAATCCCCGGATACACAGCCTCGAAGTTCGGCGTACGCGGACTGACCAAGAGCGCCGCACTGGACCTGGGCCGCCATGGGATCAGGGTCAATTCCGTCCATCCCGGAGTCATCTCCACCCCGATGACGGCCGACATGCCGATGGACATGAGCCACGTGGCACTTGGCCGCATGGGCCACCCAGGAGAAGTCGCGGACCTCGTCCTGTACCTGTCCTCCAACGAATCATCCTTCGTCACCGGAACAGAATTCGTCATCGACGGCGGCGACACCGCAGGGACCGTAACCCCGCAGGAGGAAACAGGCGTCATGGGCAGCCTGCCGGAGGGCCAGCTCAAAGAGACCCCGCCCCTGGCCACACGACCGCCCGGCACATCATTCTGATACCTCCATATTTACGATGTTGGAAAGGTTCCAGAGTGCCCGGCCGCTGAACTATCGGATTACGACTATGCCGTAGATGAGGCCAACGGCCGGTCACCCCGCTGTCACGGCATGAAGGGTGCATGGCATCGGTTTGTTTGAACGTGGGCGTCGATCAAAGCTCATGGGCGGTACGGCGTGGCGCGTCCGGCATAGATGGGCGGGCCTGACCTCCAGGACGCCGCGGGAGCAGGAGGCCATGATGTCTTCTTCCTTCACGTCCTCGGGTAGGGGATGCTGCGGCTGAAGGACCCGTAGCGGAATTCGGACTAGGGCCCGCAGCATTCGGGCAAACCGAATGGTGTGCGCCCCGGCAGATAACGCGGATAGCCGTGGAGCGATCGTTATGCGGAAGCGCCCCTGCGGGGCCCGGGACTCCGGGGCAGGCTACTCGGCATCCCGACACGAAGGCGCGGTATGCCCTGGTGAAGACTCCTGTATCCGGGCAGGCAACAGATAGTGGACGAACCAGTTCGCGGCGAGTGTCCCGGCTTGGGCGAGTGTTCCAGGTTCTTCGAAGAGGTGTGTGGCTCGAGGGATGATCTCCAAGCGGGTCGGGGACTGCATCATGGCCATGGCCTGTCGGTTGAGGGCAAGGACCTCGGGATCGGCGGCACCTACGATCAGCAGGGTCGGTGCGCGCACGACGGCCAGCCGCGGGCCAGCCAGATCCGGACGGCCGCCTCTTGAAACAATGGCTGCTATTCGCGCATCCGGTTCGGCCGCGGCCCATAGCGCTGCGCCGGCGCCCGTGCTGGCGCCGAAATAGCCGATGCGGCTAGTCGAGGTGGCATCATTGCTGCCAAGCCACCGGGTTGCTGCCGTGAGCCGACGCGCAAGCAAGACGACGTCGAATACGTTCGCCCGGTTGACTTCTTCAGCGGGAGTCAGCAGATCCAAGAGGAGTGTGCCCAGTCCCGCGCCCTGAAGTACAGAGGCGACGAACCTGTTGCGGGGGCTGTGGCGCCCGCTTCCGCTGCCGTGGGCGAACACGACGACGCCGTCGCACCGGGCTGGCAGGTGCAGGGTTCCCCGGAGTCTGAGGGCACCGGAGGGGATTTCCACTTCCTGGTCGACGCCGGCATGCTCCGCTGTCCGGAGGGAAGGCAGCCGCTGCTCTGCGACGTCAAGCAGCTGCACCACCTCTTCGTCTTCGGTGGGGGAGAAATCGCGGTAGTGGCAGCCGACGGCTTGGAAGTCCTGCGCCGATACCAGGCAGACGACGTCGTCGGGCTCCGTCAGCGAGGGCAACAGCCCGGCGGGGGCCACCGGCACGGCCAGGATCACTCGGGCAGCGCCCAATTGCCGCGCAACCCGGCAGGCAACACGCGCTGTGGAACCGGTTGCGCAGCCATCATCCACCACGATTGCCGCGCACCCGCGAAGGTCCCTCCGGGGTCGCCCCTGGCGGTACCTCACAACCCGGGACTCCAACAAATCACGCTCGCGACGTTCGACCGCGCCCACGTCAGCATCGCTCACACCCGTGGCAGAGATGATGCGAGGGTCAAGTACACGGGCGTTTCCTTCGCCAATGGCTCCCATGGCTAGTTCCGGTTGGAACGGTACGCCAAGCTTGCGCACCACAATGACGTCCAAAGGCGCGTCGAGCACTTTTGCCACCTCGAACGCGACCGGAATTCCACCGCGGGGCAACCCCAGAACCACCACGTCCTGCCCCTTCAACGGGGCCAGTCGTTGTCCCAGTCTCCGGCCGGCATCCACCCGGTCCCGGAACTCATACATCACGATCACCATCCTGTCCGGATCCTCGCCTTCGCAGGGACGGGCGTTTGGCTAAGGTTCACTCGCTTGCGAAGCGTGGGCTTTCTATTCCGGGTGCACGTCAAGTTGGTTGTGGACTGCGCTCACGTGGGGTGAGGACCAGGCAGCCTTGCCCGCTGCTTTGCGTTCGTTCCAGCTCGCGACCCTGCCGGTGAGTGTCACTTCGGTCCCGTCGACCGTCACCACGATCCTTTCGGCGTCCAGTGCCGCCTGCCGGGCGATGGCGTTCTTGACCCGGGTCTTGGTATCGAGCGCCGAAGCACGGCCCTTGAGGGTGATGAGGTTCTGCACCGACCTGACGCCCCGGAGATGTTCGACGGCGTGGGCTGCTGCTTCGCGTTCGTAGTTCCAATCCACGTTTCCCGTCAGGGTGATGGCGTGGTTACGGACTTCCACGGTGACCGCTCCCTCGGGCACGACCGCGTTTCCCCGGAGAGCACTGAGGGCGGCTTCGGCGATGTCGGTGTCGGTCACCGGGCCGCCGAGGTAGTGGACGGTCAGTTCATCGGCGAGGGCCGTGACTCCACGCACCCGCAGGGCAGCCTTCCTGGCCGCCAGCCGGGCCGAGTAGGTAGGAACCTCGCCCGTCAGCGTCACGGCTCCCGAGGTGACCGCGACGCCGATGTGGGACGCATCGACCTCCGGTGTCCAGTCAAGCTCATTCAGAACGGCCTGCTGCAGATCATGATCCGAGCGGGGCGCATTGGCAGAAGTGGTCATGATGGATCTTTATCCTTTCGTCCCGGCAGGAAGCACTTCCAGGAACGGCTGACGGGGATGGGCTATCAGGCCTGGTACCCGCAAGCCGCTGGGGTACTTCCATTTCATTCCCAGATGCCGCGGGCCGGGTAGGGGCATAAGCCCCTACCCGGCGTTATCACCACCAAGGATTCCAGGGCCCCGGAATCGGCGTCCAGGACCTCCTTTGCCTGGTATACCCGTTGGGTCAGCGCCTCAGCCAAAATCGTTCAGACCGGTCGCTCAGGGTTTGAGTGCGGCGCGGGCATTGGCTGTACTGCGCAGGATACCGGCCAAAGTGTCCGGCTCAAGTGGACAGGCTGCATGGATGAGCAGACCCGGACCGTTCTCTTCTTGGGGCGCCGGGGCGCCGGCGTTGGCGGACGTTACGTTTTCCGTCAGCTGCTCAAGTCGGCGAGGGCTTTGTGCAGGCGATTGGCAGCGTCGTCGGCGACCTCTTTGACGGCCGGTGCGGAGCTAAGCTGGACCATGGTCTGCGGGTCAATGGCTTCGATGGTGGTGATTTCCGCGCCTTTGCCCCGCCGTACGACGACGTTGCAGGGCAGCAGCGCGCCGATTTCGGGTTCTGCGGCGATGGCTCGGCTGGCCAGGGCCGGGTTGCAGGCACCAAGGATGGTGTAGTCGCCGACGGCGTCAGCGGCTTCGGCTCCCAGCTTGGCTTCGAAGGTAGACCGCACGTCAATTTCGGTGAGGATTCCGAACCCTTGGGCTGAGAGTGCTTCCCGGGTGCGGTCCAGTGCTTCGGCCCACGGAAGATCGATGGTCGTGCTGAGGGTGTACGTCATTGGTTCTCCTTGGGTGACTAGAGAGTGGGGTGATCAGGCGAGGGAGAGGAAGAGCTTTTCCAGGTCTTTCCTGTCCATGCTGGCGTCCTTCTGGACAATGCACTGCTCCAGGCCGGTGGCGATGATGGCGAATCCTGCCCGGTCCAGGGCCTTGGAGACGGCCGCGAGCTGGGTGACGACGTCCTTGCAGTCCCGGCCTTCCTCCAGCATGCGGGTGACGGCGGCGAGCTGGCCCTGTGCGCGCTTGAGCCTGTTGATCACGGGTGTGAGTTCTTTGGGGTTAAGTTCCATGGGTTTCTCCAAAAGTCGGGCATCTCCACCCATGCTATACCCCCTAGGGTGTTTTGACTACCCCCGGGGGTATCTGTAATACTCGGTGGGGTATTCACGTTTACCTATCGAGAGGCCAGTAATGACTTCCCCTTCCACGGCTCCAGCCGTTACCGCCCTTGCCCCGGTGGCCCTGCGAACCTGGATCGCCGAGCACCAGGACCTGATGGTGATCGATGTGCGTTCGGCCGCCGAGTTCGAGTCCTTGCACATCAAGGGCTCATACAACGTGCCACTGCCTTTGCTTTCCGAGCACACCAACGAGCTCGCCGCGAAGCTGGGCTCTCGCGTGGTTCTGGTGTGCCAATCGGGAGCGCGCGCCGAACAGGCACGCCAGCGCCTCGGCAAATCAGGGATCGACGGCGCCTACGTCCTGAGGGGCGGTGTTCCCGGGTTCGCTGCCGCGGGCGGCGATGTTGTCAAGGGCAAGGACCGCTGGGACCTGGAGCGCCAGGTTCGCCTGGCTGCAGGTTCCTTGGTGGTACTGGGCCTGGCCGGGGGCAGGTTCGTCTCTCCCAAGGTGCGCATGCTGGCCGGGGCTATCGGAGCCGGCCTGACGTTCTCGGCCGCTACCAACACGTGCGCCATGGGCACAGTCCTCTCTGCCATGCCGTGGAACAAGACCGCCACGGAGCCCACCCGCGAAAGCGCCATCCTGCCGCTTCCCGCACCGACGCTTGAAGAGGACGCCGCGGCATGATTCCGGCCCTGGTTCTGGGGCTCGTCGTCGGGATCGTCCTGGGCGTGGTGGGCGGCGGCGGGTCGATCATCGCCGTTCCGGCCCTGGTGTACGGGGTGGGCATGAGCCCGGCCCAGGCCATTCCCACCTCGCTGCTGGTGGTGGGGGTGTCCTCGCTGGCCGCCCTGCTGCCCCGGGTCCGGGAGGGCCTGAATTGGCCGGTTATCGCACTGGTCGGGACTGCCGGCATTCCAGCAGCCTGGGGCGGAGCCGCCGTAGGCCGACTGTTGGACCCCAATATCCTGATGCTGGCCTTCGCCGTGATCATGGTGGCAGCAGGCATCCGAATGCTTAGCAGATCCCGCGAAACCGAGGGATCCTGCAGCACCGGCCCACATAGGTCCCTCCGGTCCTGCGCTCCAAAGGCGGTCGGGATAGGGCTGCTCGTGGGCTTCCTCATCACCCCCGCGCTGACCATCTTCCTGGGGCTGCGCATGAAGCAGGCCGTCGGAACGTCCCTGGCGATCATCGTCATCAATTCCGCTGCCGGATTCAGTGCCCACGCTGCCGGTTACACCATCGACTGGGACACCACCATGGCGTTCGCGGTCCCGGCCATTCTGGGCTCCCTCGTCGCCGCCAGGCTGGCCCGCCGCCTGAAGGACAAACACATCCGCATCTCATTCGCGGTACTCATCTTCGCCGTCGCGGTATGGGTCACCGCCGGCACCGTCACCGCCGGCACCGTCACCGCCTGACCACACCAAAAGGAGAACACCATGGGACTGATCGATTCCCTCAAAAAGGCCTTCAGCAAGCCCTACAGAACCATAAGCGTCGCCCAGGCCAAGGAGCTCCTGGCCTCGGGCGCCACACTGATCGATGTCAGGTCCGCCCAAGAATGGGGCACCGGACGCGCGCCCCAAGCCAAGCACGTCCCCCTGGACCGACTGCAGGCCAGCCAGGCGGGGATCCAGAAAACCCGGCCCGTGATCGCCGTGTGCGCCTCCGGAGTTCGGTCCGCTTTCGCGGCCCGGCTGCTCGCTGCGAAAGGCTACGAGGCCTACTCGCTGCGCGGCGGCATGGCGGCCTGGCGCCAGGCCGGCGAACCCGTCCGCTGACGACAGCCCACAATATTTCGAAGGAGAATCCAATGGCCGAAATCACCATCACCGAAGCCGAGCAGAGGCGCTCTACCGCCCGCATCCTCGATGTCCGCGAGGACTTTGAAGTCGCCGACGGCATGGTCCCCGGCGCCCTGCACATCCCCATGGGCCAGCTGCAGGAACGTCTCTCCGAACTGGACCCGGCAGTCCCCGTCATCGTGGTCTGCCGCAGCGGCAACCGCAGCGCCGCCGTGGCTGACGCCCTCAACGGCGCCGGCTTTTCGGCGGACACCATGGCCGGCGGCATGATCGTCTGGACCCGCGCCGGCCTCCCCACCACCTAAGCCTGCAATCCCGCCACCAACCACTAAAGACAACACCCGAAAGGACAACACGCTGGTCTTCTCCCAGCCCGGAGCCCTCAACGCCACCGGCCTGGAAGAGATCGCCCAGGCAGTAAAGAACCTGGACATGGACAAGCTCCGGGCTGATGAAGCCCAGCACCTCGCCTAACGCACGCACGGAGTACCGCGCACATATCCCTCTACGAGCACACCGAAGAATTTCCCTCCACCCCTATCCGAAGGAGAGCACCAGATGCTTATCGAGCGCATTTACGACGAAGACCTCGCCCAGGCCAGCTACCTGATTGGCTGCCAGGCCAAGGGTGAAGCGATTGTTGTCGATGGCCGCCGCGACATCGCGGTGTACCAGGATCTCGCCGCAAAGAACGGCATGAAAATCATTGCCGTCACCGAAACCCACATCCACGCCGACTACCTCTCCGGCACCCGTGAACTTGCCGCCGCCACCGGCGCGAAGATCTATGTCTCCGGTGAAGGCGGCCCGGACTGGCAGTACGCATTCGACGGCGAACGCCTCTACGACGGCGACACGATCACCTTGGGCAACATCAGCATCCAGGCCGTGCACACACCGGGCCACACCCCCGAGCACCTGTCCTTCCTGGTCACGGACGGCGCGTTCAGCGACCAGCCCGGCTACCTGCTCTCCGGCGACTTCGTCTTCTCCGGGGACCTGGGCCGTCCGGACTTGCTTGATGAGGCGGCCGGCGGTGTGGACACACGCTTCCTCGGCGCCAAGCAGCTCTTCGTCAGCCTGCAGGATAAGTTCCTGACCCTGCCGGACTATGTCCAGGTCCACCCGGCCCACGGCGCCGGCAGTGCCTGCGGCAAGGCCCTCGGTGCGATTCCGTCTTCCACGGTGGGCTACGAGCGGCTCTACGCCTGGTGGGCCCCCTACCTCGCCTCGAATGACGAGCAGGGCTTCATCGACGAACTCCTCGACGGCCAGCCCGACGCCCACGCTTACTTCGGGCGGATGAAGCGCGAAAACCGTGAAGGTCCGGCCGTCATGGGTGAGCGTATGCCCCTCACGGAGCTGGACACCGTCGACGTCGTGACGAATCTGGCCGCGGACACGGTCACGTTCATCGACACCCGTCCCAACAGCGAAGTCCATGAGGGAACCGTTACGGGCTCCCTGAACGTCCCCGCCGGAAAGTCCGTGGCCAGCTACGGCGCCTGGGTGGTGAACCCTGAGACGGACAAGAACCCGCTGGTGCTGCTGGCAGCAGACCAGGAGCAGGCCCAGGAGATGTGGGACCACATGGTCCGGGTCGGCATCGACAACGTCGCCGGCTACCTCACCAGCATTGACGGGCTGCCCACGACCACCCCGAAGCTGATCAAGCCCAAGGAACTCGACGGCTTCGATGCCGCCATGGTGCTGGATGTCCGCAACAAGACCGAACACACCGCCGGACACATCCCCGGCTCCCACCAGCTCAGCGGCGGACGCGTCATGTGGCATCTGGACCAGCTCCCGGCCGAAGGCACCATCGTGAGCTATTGCCAGTCCGGTGTCCGGAACTCCGTCGCGGCGAGCGCCCTGCGCCGCGCCGGGTACGACGTCGTCGAACTCGACGGCAGTTACGCAGCCTGGACCATGTGGCAGCAGACACAGCAGAACGCCGTCGCAGCAAATTAACCCCAAACTGTCCGGGCAGGTCCCCCCTCCGGCCCGGGCACCCAGCCCGGGCGCGTCCCCCATGCGCCCGGGCACCTTTATGACCCCACCATGAACGGAGCACCGCGAATGCCGGGAAGCACACTCCCTCGCCATAGCCCAGGATCCACGGGAGCCGTGCTGGGTCTTCGGCAGAATCTGGCGCAGTTCATGCTGCTGGTGGCAGTTAACGCCCTGGTGGGCGGGACCCTCGGGCAGGAACGCACTGTCCTGCCCCTGCTCGCTTCCCAGACATTCCACCTGGACTTATACACAAGCGGGCTGACCTACATTCTCGCCTTCGGTCTGTCCAAGGCCGCGACGAACTACTTCGCGGGAACCTTCTCTGACCGGTATGGCCGCAGACCGGTCCTCGTCGCAGGATGGCTTGTAGCAATCCCGGTACCGATCATGCTCATCTTCGGGCCGTCCTGGGGATGGATTATTGCGGCGAACGTGTTCCTGGGCATCAGCCAAGGCCTGACCTGGTCCGCGGCAGTGATCATGAAGATGGACCTCGTGGGACCGAAGCAACGCGGCTTAGCCATGGGCCTGAACGAAGCGGCAGGCTACCTTGGGGTCGCCGTCACTGCCCTGGCTACCGGTTACATTGCCTCCGCGTACGGCCTCCGCCCCGGCCCCTTCCTCCTCGGGGCCGTGTACATTGCCCTCGGTTTAGGGCTATCTGTCCTGATCGTGCGCGAAACCCACCACCACGCCAGGACTGAAGCCTCCCAGCACGTCAGTGCGCACGCCGGACTCACCACCGGCCAGGTGTTCGCGCTCACAAGTTTCAAGGATCGGTCACTCTCCGCTGCCAGCCAAGCTGGCCTGGTGAATAACCTCAACGACGGCCTCGCCTGGGGCCTCTTCCCGATCTTGTTCGTCAGCTCCGGGCTAAGCTTGAACCAGGTAGGCATCCTGGCTGCCGTCTACCCCGCGGTCTAGGGCGCCGGACAGCTTTTCGCCGGGGCCGCCTCAGACCGGTGGAGCCGCAAGTGGCTCATCGTGGCCGGTATGCTCGTGCAGGCCGTGGGACTCGGGATAGTCGCCGCAGCCCACAGCTTCGGACCCTGGCTCGTGGGCGCAGTCCTCCTGGGAATGGGAACGGCAATGGTCTACCCCGCACTCCTGGCCGCAATCGGAGACGTCTCACACCCCGCCTGGCGTGCACGCTCCGTCGGGGTCTACCGACTCTGGCGCGACGGTGGCTTCGCGGTCGGAGCCCTGTTGTCGGGAATCATCGCCGACGCCTTCGGCATCCCGGCCGCGGTCGCCGTCGTCGCCGTCCTCACGGCAGCATCCGGCATCCTCGTGGCCATCCGGATGCGCGGCACCGACCACGAAACGTCCATCTAGACCTGGACCAGGACTATGGCAAACAAAACGAGAAGGCTCGCGGCGGTCCCCAGTCCACAGGGCAGACGTCAAAACACTTTGCTCCGGGCATCTGGCGTGCAGCAAAAGCCCCGGGGCGATCTGTGCTTCGATTGCCGCATGCGAAGTCAGCCGGGGTGCAGCTTCAGCCTCCAGAATGCAGGGACCTTCAGGAGGTCGGCGATGAACCCACCGGCAGGGTCGCGATGATGACCATCAGGAACGGTGCCGCCGGGACCGGCGCCACCAACACCGGCATCAACCCTTCCCGTTTCCGTTGCCGGGCTTCGACAGGGCTGTCGAGGGCTGGGGCGCAGAACCGCCGATGAGGTTCTGCGGCGGGGCGTCGAAGTCACCGTGGTCGTAGAGACCGACGACCTGCTGCATGTACTGTGCCCACTGTGGTCCGGCGATGTAAGCGCCGTCGACCAGGGGGTAGTATCTGCCGTTGACCGTGATGTCGCGTCCGAGCCGCGAAGGACCGCCGTTGAAAGGGTCTCCGAAGAAGGACGCCGTTGCCAGGCCTTTCGTGTAGCCGAGGACCCAAGTCTGGTTGTTGTACTGGTTGGTGCCGGTCTTGGCGGCGTCCGGGACGCCGAGCTTCTGCGGGATGAGCAGGCCAGAGCCCTTGGTGAGGACGTCTTGGAGGACATTGGTGGTGGCCTTCGCGACATCCGGTTTCAGGGCGTTCGGCTGGCACGCGGACGTCTGCCCGCCGATTCTCTTGCCCGCGGCGTCGTCGACCTCGGCGATCGAGATGGGTGCGCAGTACGTGCCGTCCGCGGCGAATGTTGCGAAGGCGTTCGCCATCGTCAGGGGGGCGACGTTCTGGCTGCCCAGGATGTTGCCCAGGGTCGAGAGGTCGATCTTCTTGTCGTTCCCGTCGCCCAGGTGCAGGCCTATGGCGTCGGCGGCCCGCTGGACGTCGCAGAAGTCGTTCAGGCCGGCGAGGGACGCGAACGTCGCTGTGTTGATTGAATTGTAGATGCCCTCGCGGACGGACATGGGCCGGTACCAGCCGGGTTCGTCGTTCTGGAGGTCTGTAGAGGGTGGAAGAGTGCTGTCGAACCAGCCATGGACGGGGCCGCATGTCGTCTTCCACGGATAGTTGACGCCGTAGCGCCGCCTCGACGCATCGACAATCTGGTTCGTCGTTTTGCCCTCGCCGAGCCACGCCGCGAGGGTCACGGGCTTCATGGTCGAACCGGGCTGCATGCCGCCCACGCCGCCCAGGTCGTTGCCGTTGGCGTCCGCGCGGTCGACGTTGAAGTTGTAGGTCGAGACGAAGTCGGTGCCCTGGCCGGCGAGCGTGCGCGAGTTCTGCGCCATCGCGAGGACCTTGCCTGTGCCGGGCTGGACCGTCACGAGGGAGGCGCCCCATTTGTCCGGGTTCGCTCCTGTCGTGGCGTCGACCTGCGCCTGGGCGGGACCTTGGAGGCGCGGGTCCAAGGTGGTCTTGATGGTCAGGCCGCCGCGCATGATCTTCTGGATCCGGTCCTCCTGTGTCGCGCCATAGGCCGGGTCGTTCTGGATCTGGTGGAGGACGTAGTCGCAGAAATACTGAGCCTGGACGGCGTAGGCGCAGCCCTGCTTGGGCGGGTTGACCTTGAGCTGGATCGGGGTGTTGACGGCGTCGTCGTGTTGCTGCCGGTTGATGTAGCCGTGCTGGAGCATCGCGTCGAGCACCAGGTCCCGCCGCGTCCTGGACGCCTCGGGGTGCTGGGTCGGGTCGAACAGCGAGGGGCCGTTGACCAGGCCGGCGAGCAGGGCCGCCTGGGGCACGGTGAGGTCCTTGGCGTCGACGGAGAAGAAGTACTGGCTGGCGGCCTGGATGCCGTAGGCGTTGGCGTTGAAGCCGACGATGTTGAGGTAGCCTGCGAGGACCTGGTCCTTCGTGAACTGCTTCTCGAGGGCGATGGCGAGCTTCATCTCCCGGAGTTTGTCGTTGATGCTCTTCTGGCCGTTGAGCACGACCTGGGCGTCCTTGCCCTGGGCGATGAGGTTCTCGTTGAGCACGTTGGTCACGTACTGCTGGGTCAGCGTGGAGGCACCCTGCCGGGCCCCGCCGCTGTTCGTCACGAGGGCGCGCAGGATGCCGGTAGGGTCGATGCCCCCGTGCTGGTAGAAGCGGTAATCCTCGATCGCGACGATCGCGTTCTTGATGTTGGGGGACATCTGCTCGAGGGGAACCTGGGTCCGGTTCTCGTTGAACAGCGTCGCGATCTGGGATCCGTCTGCCGCGAGGACCCTCGTCACCTGCCCGGGAGGGGCCACGGTCAGCTCGCTGGGCAGTCCGTTGAAGAACTGGACCGAGCCGTTCGCCGCGATCCCGGCCACGGCCGCGGCGGGCACCATCAGGCCAGCCACAAGCACCCCGCAGACGGCGCTCACGCCGAGGAAGACCAGGATCCGGCCGAGCGTTGTTCCCGTGTCCACGAGCGGGTTCCTGCCGGAGGCCGCGGCAGCCGGCGCGGGGTTCCCGGCCGGATTGGACCCCGCACCGCGCGGGAGCACGCCTCGTCCACGGGGCCAACGCCGAATTCGTATCCGATTGAACATATCTTCCTCAGGTTCTCTGGCGATGGATCGTGTTGGTTATCGGGTCTGGTGCCCCGCACCTCTCAAGCGCCCGGGTTCCTAGGCTGGGCACATCCGGGGTGCTGGGACGCGGGAGCCCGACACGCCGCCCTGGGTAGCCTTCCCGGTCTCCCAGCCCCCTCGATGGCCTCAGCCGTACGGTGCCGAACGGGCAAGCCGGTGGAGGCATCGTGGCACAGACTGTGCCGGCCGCGACGAAGGCAAGGAACTTTCCCCAGAAGGTGCCTTTCATGAGCATCAAGACATTCCTTCGGTGAGCGTTGTCTGCGCGGCGGAGTCCCCGGGCACGGCCATCGAGCGTCTGCGCCGGAACAGCAGGGCAAACGCGACGGCACCCGCAAGGAAGATCAGGGCGGCAACCCAGGTGTTCACTCGGAGCCCCAGAATCAGGTTTGCATAGTCGGAGCGCATCAGTTCAAAAGCGAAGCGTCCCGCCGTGTATCCGGCAACATACAGGGAGAATACGCTTCCCGCCCCGAGAGTGAAGCGCCGGTCCACATACAAAAGAAGCAGCCCGACGACGACGCACCACAGCGATTCGTAGAGGAATGTTGGCTGGAAATAGCCCAGGACCACCGGAGCACCGGAGGGATCGGTCACCGCTGACCCAGTCGCAAGGTCCATCTGGTGGATCTGGAGTTTCCACGGCAGGGCCGTCGGATCCCCGTAGAGCTCGTTGTTGAACCAGTTGCCCCACCGGCCCAGGGCCTGGGCAAAAACCACCGCCGGTGCCACCGCGTCCAGGAACGCAACCAAAGATACCTGCGCCCTGCGGCAGCCGATCCACGCCCCCGCTACCCCCAGGGCCACGGCGCCCCAGATCCCCAGGCCGCCATCCCAGATGGCAAAGGCATTCCATGGATTCTTCCCCGGTAAGAAGTAAAGCTCAGGGTCGGTGATGACGTGGTAGATCCGGCCCCCGATGATCCCTGCGGGCACCGCCCAAAGGCAAATGTCCAGCACCTGCCCGGTCTGGCCGCCCCGGGCGGTCCAACGCCTCGAAGTGAGCCAGACGGCCAGACCGATCCCGGCGATGATGCACAGGGCGTAGAAATGGATCGTCAGGGGGCCCACGTGAAAGGCGCTCACCGTCGGGGACGGAATGAATGAATCACTGGAAGTCATGAAGGTTCGGGATCCTGTTCGGGAGGTTAGGGCAAAAACAGTCTTGCTCGGCAACCTTATGGTCAGCCGAGTTCCGGACGGCCTTCCGGATCCGGAACAGCCCTGGGGCGGGCGCGCCGTCCCAGGAATGACAGTACGGCTGCCACGGCACTCAGGACCGCGAAGAGTGCCACGGCCATCCGAAATCCGAGTCCGGGAAGCGGGGCCGCTCCCCCGCTGTTGCCCATGGCGTTAGCGAGGGAGTACGCGACGGCGCCCAGGGCGACGCCAAGGGAGGTTCCGACGCCCCTGGTCATGTTCAACACTCCACTGACCATGCCCGCCTGGTGGTCGTGTCCGGCCGCTGCCACGGACGCGTTGTTGGCCGGGGTGAATAGGCCCAGGCCAAGCCCCATGGCCGCGAGGGCGGCTGCCGTGACCCACAAATCGCGGGGGGAAAAGACCAGCACGGCCAGCGCGGCCGTGACCAGTCCCATGCCGGCCGATGCCGGCAACCGGGCCCCGAACCGGTCCGCGAGCAGGCCTGCAACGGGCGCGACGAGACCCAGCGCGACTGGCAGGACCGTCAGCAACAGTCCGGCCTGGGCAGGGGGAAGGGAATACTCGGACTCCAGATGGAGGGGCGTGACGAACAGGACCCCGAACAACACGAGATAGCCCAGCAGGCCCGTTGCCACGCCCCGGCTGAAGCTCCCCGACTTGAACAGCGACAGGTCCACCAAAGGGTGTCTTGCCCGGCGCTCCCGCATGACAAAGAAGGCGAAAAGAACCAGCGATGCCCCCAGCAGTCCGAGAGCAACGGAGTTGCCGAAGCCGAGCCTGGCCGCCTCCGACAAAGCCAGGAGCAGGGCGCCGACGGCCGGCATGAGGGCAACCAGCCCCAGCCAGTCCAGTCGGGCACGGGGGGCCTTGACGTGGGTGCGCGGCAGCAGGAACCAGCCCAGCAGCAACCCGATGACCCCTGCCGGGATATTGACGAAGAACACCCACCGCCACCCGCCCAGGCCGATGAGGAGTCCGCCGACCGAGGGGCCCATGGCCAGGCCGATGGCCTGGGCGGCGCCCTGGAGGCCGATGGCCTTGCCGAGTTTCCCTGCGGGCATGCTGGTCCGGATCAGGGCAACACTGTTGGCCTGCAGCATGGCCGCACCGACTGCCTGGACGGCCCTGGCGACCAGGAGCCAGGTGATGTCGGGGGCAAGCGCGCAACCCAGGGACGCGAGGGTGAACAGCGCGAACCCATAGGTGTAGAGCAGCTTCCGCCCCACCATGTCCGCCAGTCGGCCGACCGCAGAGATGCTTCCCACGAGCACCAGAAGATAGATCAACGCCACCCACTCCACCTGGGCGAGCGAGGCGTTCATGTCAGTCCTGATGGCCGGCACCGCCAAGGTCACGATGCTGGCATCCAGCTGGCCCATGAACGCGCCGATACACACCGTTGCCACGACCAACCACGGGGCACCGGGCCGTCGCCGGATCCAGTCAGGCCTGGCCGGTTCCCTCCACAGCTTCCCCCAGCCGGTGGGTGAAGCTGCAGTGAAAGGGGCCGCCCCTGAAGAAATTTGTTCGGTCACAGAACTATTCTATAAGGGGAATACCGGGATAGGCTAATGGCATGAACCCCGTCAATGCATCCGCCCCGGCCACCGACCCGACGGCCCCTGAGTACGCGGGCGCCGATGCCTGGTCCCTGACCGGCGTGATCACCCGCCTGCGGCGGGTCCTGCGCTCGAGCGTTCGGCAGGAGTTCCCTTGGGAATCGCTGCCCATGGCCCAGGTGGAGGTTCTTCAGCGTCTTGCCGATGAGCCCGGCATGGGCGTCAGTGATCTGGCTGACCGTCAACGGCTGGCGACCAACACGGTCAGCAGCCTCGTCCAGCAGATGGTGACCGCAGGGCTGCTCGAACGCACGCCCCGTCCGGGGGACCGCCGGGCCGTGAACTTGAGCCTGACGCAGACCGGTACGGAGATATTGGCAGCATGGCAGGCCGCCAACGACCGAAGACTCGGCCAAGCCCTGGAACGGCTCCCGGAGGCCTATCAGAACGTAATAGAAAACGCCGTCCCGGCCCTGGCTGCCCTCGCTGCCCTGCTGGAAACCGAAGACCAGACCCAGAACCGGGCCCGGCAAAACGGGACCCGGCCGTGACAGGCACTCCCGCGTCGGCAGATACTGGCCCGTTCTCCTGCTCGACGTCTCATAGGTCATCGTCCTTCTCGTCCTCGCCCTGACGCCACCCGCCGACCCCTGATGGTGGATCCTGACCGTCCTCTGGACCGCCGCCGCCTTCGATCACTGGGAGTCGCGCAGCCGCCAGTGGCTTCGATCCGCGCTTCACGCTGGCCAACACCGTGCGGCGCGGGAGCGGATCTGCGCCGACCTCGCTGCCACACACCAGAGGACCGAAGAGCAATGATTGACACCCTCGCCAACGAGGACATCGCCATGGGAGCAAGGAACGACGACGGCGGGCCGCCCGGTACCGGAAAGACCACCACCTTCCGCGGTCAGGGCGGGCGTGGGAAGCAGAGTTCGGAGTTGGCATTGTGGTCGGATTGGCGCCAGCGGGGGCGAGCGGCGACGTTCTTGGACGACGACGCACGAGGCACCCGACAACACCTCGCTGGGGAGGCATTCGGAAAGTAGCTCGATCCGTTTCCGGTGGATGGCTACCTCAGAACGCAAAACCAAAAGAGCCCCTGATCTGCGTTTCAGCACCTCAGGGGCTCTTTTCGGGTAGGGCTACTCGGACTTGAACCGAGGACCTTAGGATTATGAGTCCCGCGCTCTAACCAGCTGAGCTATAGCCCCGTAAAGTGTCTGGAAAGCTTCCTCATGAAGTTCCCCGGGCCAAGACACTCTAGCAATAATAGTCATCCCGAAGGCTCAGGCGCACACCGACTAGATGACCTTGTCCTCGTAAGACGCCCCGCGGTAGAGATCCTCGAACGTCTGCAGGGTGCCTTCGATGCTGTGCGGCTCCACCATGGCGCGGCTGGCCTTGCCCATGGCTTCGAGCTCGCCAGCCGGCAGACGAAAGAGCTCGGTGATCCTGGCTGCCAATTCCTTGCTGTCGCCAGGGGTGAAAAGATGCCCGTTCTCACCTTCGCGGACAAGATGCGGCAGGGCCATCGCATTGGCGAGGAGAACCGGCGTCGACGCCGACATTGCCTCAAGCGTCACGAGTGACTGCAGTTCCGCCGTTCCGGGCATGCAGAACAAGTCAGCGCGAATGTACGCCTGCCTCAGGTCCTCATCGCTCGCCAGGCCCAGGAACCTGACCCGCTCCCCCAGGCCCAGGCGCTTCGCTTGGGCCTCCAACGCACCACGGACCTCGCCGCCGCCGACAATTTCAAGATGCACATTGAGTTCGGCAGGTGTCTTGGAGACGGCGTCGATCAGGACATCCACGTGCTTCTCTTCGGCAAGGCGGCCGACGAAAAGAACGGTGGGGTTGGGATTCGGCTCGAGTTCTTCGCCCGGCTTCAGTTCATAAGCAGCCGCGTCAATACCGTTGGACAAAGGCAGGACCTTGCGAAGGAAAGCATGCTGGTGCATGGCCTTCGCTGCCAGCGGCGTGGGAGTGGTGACGACGTCGGCCTGGCCCATGACCTTGCCCATGTCTTTCCATGAGACTCGCCCGATAATGTCCTTGAACCACTGCGGGAACGGCAAGAACGGGTTCAGGTTTTCCGGCATGAAGTGGTTGGTGGCTATGATCCGGATGCCGCGCTTCTTCGCCTCGTAAAGAACGTGCTCGCCGATCATGTAATGGCTTTGGATATGAACGACGTCGGGCTGAACCTTGTCGAAGAGCAGCCGGATGTCGTTCTTGATTTCCCACGGGTAGCAGATGCGGAAGTACTCGTGCGTAAAGACTCCGTGGGACTTCAAGCGGTGCACCGTGCCTTCATCACAGAACTCGGCGAAGCTCTTGCCGTTGTCTGCCCGGCAGGCGAGCACGTGGACGTCGTGGCCCCGCGCCTTCATGCCTTTGGCAAGCCGGTAACCGAACTGAGCAGCACCGTTGACCTGCGGGCGGTAGGTCTCCGCCGCAATCAGGATGGTGAGGGGTTTGTTGGTTTCGGGAATGGTCACGTGGAGAACTCCTGATGGTCACGGTGCGAACATCGCAAAACGTCTGGCCTTGCGGTGTCTTCGCCGGTTGCCTGCCGCGGGTGTGCGGGGCACGGTTATCGAACTTTGCCCTAGGCCTTCCGGCTTGCTGCCGCCTTCGCGTCACGTTTCCGCTTGGTGACCTCGGGATGGTGCCGGCTCAGGGCAATAACCCCCACGATAGCAAGGGAAGCGGCCACAGCCATGCCGATTCCCACCACGGCGTGGACATCGGGACGAAGCTCACCCAAAATGGCGATCCCGATGGCGATCCCGACAATGGGGTCGACCACGGTCAGGCCTGCGATCACCAAATCGGGCGGCCCCCCGGAGTAGGCATTCTGCACGAACCACGAACCGAGCCCGCCTGCGGCCACAATGGCTACCACCGTGTACCACTGCACGTTGAGCAGAAAGTGCCCGTTCGGGTCCAGCAGGTGCCTGCCGATGATGCGCGTCAGCACCGCGACGAATCCGAACAGCACTCCGGCACCCAAAATGTACACAAATGCGCTCAAGCGGTGCCGGAACATGACAGCCAAAGTTCCAAAGAGCCCAACCGCGAGGGTCAATAGGAGCACGATGGTAATTTCGTCCTCGCCGCTGACGTGGTGGTTTTCCTGGGTGGCGTTGACGGCGAGCAGGACGAACATTGCCGAGCCCGTCACGCAAGCCGAAATGGCTACCACGGTGCCCCGATTGATGCTGAGCCCCTGGTCCTTCGCGTTGACCACGGTGGTGATGACCAACGCGATGGCACCGATGGGCTGCACCACCGTCAGGGGTGCCGACACCAGCGCGATAGCGTTCATTCCCATGCCCAAGCACAGCAACAGCAGGCCAAACATCCAGCGCGGATTCCGGAGAAGCCTCAGAAAGCCCTTGGAACTCAGGGTAAGGCCACCGGTGTCGGCTTTGACAGCGCTGCCCTGCCGCTGGGCGCCAATGGCAAGGCAAAAGGCGCCAAGCACCGCAAGAAGGACTGCAACCCAGACCATCAGGGACGACCGCCGTCGTTGGCTTTGAGCTCTTTGCCCTTGCGGAGGATCGCCCAGAAATAGTTGTAGGCAGCCACCCAATGCCCCGCGAGCCCCAGGCCCAGGCAGATCCAGGCGATCGCGAAGTATGCCCCGGCGAAGGGAACCTCGAGTCTGGAAAAGACCAGAAGCGGCGTACCCAGAAGGAGGAATGCCGTCCGGATCTTGCCGATCCTGCTCACCGGAAGGTCGGGATGGCTATGGAAATAGAACAACGATGCCGTGGCAAGGACGGCGTCGGGCACCACAAGGGCAGCCAGGTACCACCAATCCACCACCCCGGCGATGGCGAGCGTGACAGCGACGGTGATGAGTGCCAGGCGGTCCGCCACGGGATCGAGGATGCGGCCCAGCTTGGAGGCCTGATTGAAGCGCCGCGCGACGTAGCCGTCAACCCAGTCCGTGCCGCCCATGATCGCGAGGACCAGCACTGCGAAACCGTACTGCCGCTGCCACAGCACCAGCCAGACGAACAGCGGAACGCCCATGAAGCGCAACACCGTCAGGAAATTGGGGACGGTGAAGATGAGATCGTGGTCGATCTGCGGCTTACCGGGGCGCGCGCCCGCACCGATGAATTTCATCTGTCCCCCTTTCCGTCGTCCGCGGCTGACGTTGATGCTCGCCGTTCCGATTACTTCTTGAACAGCTTCCGCAGTCCCACTGCAGCCACCGTGGCAGAGGCGGCGAAGAGGAACAGATCCTTCCACCGCGCGGCGAGCCGCTTCGGAAGTCCGGCAGGAACCTTCTCGCCGAAATCTGCGAGCTTCTCGGCAGCAAACCGGCGTCCGTCGTGGAGCTTGTGCCCGGCAACGTCGAGGAAGGCCTTCCCCTGGGTCTTGACGTCGAGTTCGACACCGAGCTGATCGCGAACGTCGGCGAGGTGTTCGCGACGCTGCTCCAGCCGGCGGAGCAGCTCTGATTCGCTCGGGGCTGGGGGGTGCTCGGCTTTGTGTGCCTCGGCCTTGGCCGCTTTTTCGGCCTTGGCCTTTTCGGCTGCGGCGGCTTTCACTGCTTCCGCAGCTTTGTACGCCTCCGACGATGGGTCGAGGATGCTGGCGTCGAAAGCCGTGCCTTCCTTGACGATGCCCAGATCGTGTTTGATGCCGCGGATGGTCTTCTCAGGCACAAGCGGCATGGCCCCCTTGACCGTGCGGAACGCGATGAGCGCTCCGATGAGAATGATCAACAAGAACGCCGCAGCGACGGCCAGCGCTGCCAACCACGGGGGCATGACGGTGGCCAGGCCAAGGATAGCCGCCACCACCAAGGCGATGACGAGCAAGGAGAGAAAGATCAATGCAACGCCCGCAAATGCGCCGGCGACCCCCAGCTTTTTGCCTTTGCCCTTAAGCTCAAGCTTGGCCATGCTGATTTCATCGTTGAGCTGCCGCGGCGCCAGCCGGGCCGCAAGTTTCAGGGTATCCGGCAACGCCGACATTCCCTGGCGTTGGCCAGCCTGGCCGCTGTGACGTCCGCTCATAGGTTCCGCCTCACTGCTTCCTTCTTGCTCCTACCCGCCTCCGGCACGGAGACGAATACACCGCCCACGCACACCTGTCCACAAAACTACCATTCAGCTTCAGCCTCAACTTCCGGGAGGGTCCCGCGGCGCGCCCCCGCACACCTGATAAATATGATCTGCCACACATAGGATTGATAATCGTGAACACTCCCCCTGTCCCGGGCGAATTCCTGAGCCGACGCGAAAAACTCCTCTACATCGTGCTGCTTGGTGCATTGACCGCTCTGGGCCCGTTTACGGTGGACCTCTATCTGCCGGCGTTTCCCGCGCTTGAGCATCACTTCGACGTCTCAGCTGCTGCGATCCAACTCACATTGACAGGCACAACGGTGGGCTTTGCCATCGGGCAACTGATGGTGGGGCCGTTCAGCGACAAGTTCGGACGCCGCATGCCCTTGATCCTTGCAACGGCCCTGCACATCGGTTCCTCCCTCGGCGCAGCATTGTCTACGGACATCAACACGCTTGCCCTGTTCCGTGTCCTCATGGGCGTCGGTGCCGCTGGCGGCGGCGTAGTGGCCATGGCCATGGTCCGGGACCTCTTCGCGGGCTATGCCATGGTGCGGATGTTCTCCCGGATGTCGCTGGTGAACGGCCTCGCTCCGATCCTGGCCCCGATCATCGGTTCCCAACTGCTGTTGGTGATGCCTTGGCCCGGGATTTTCTACTTCTTGGCCACCTACGGAATCCTGGTGTTCGTCGCCGCGGTATTCCTTATACGGGAAACGTATCCTGCCGAGCTCCGTCGGCAAACGACGTCGACGGCGGGCCAACGCTACAGAGCGGTGTTGACCGACCGGGTTTTCGTGGGGATGCTGCTGGTCGGCGGATTCAACTTCGGTGGGCTGTTCGCATATCTCTCGGCGTCGACCTTCCTGTTCCAACAGGTCTACAACTTCTCCCCGCAGGAATACGGCCTGCTGTTCGGCGTCAACTCCTTGGGTATCGTCGCCGGCGTCCAGATCAGCTCCAGGGTCATCAAGCACGTGGCGCCCCAATGGATCCTGGCCTTTGCCACGGCATGGATGCTACTGATGGCCGCGCTGATTGTGGCGTTCGGCCTGTGGGGCTTCGGCCTGTGGGGCGTCATAGTCCCGCTATGGTTCTACATCTTCGCCACCGGGTTCATGTTCCCCTGTGTCCAGGTGATTGCCTTGGCCAACCACGGAGCGCAGGCCGGAACCGCCGCCTCCTTGCTGGGCGCCTCGAACTTCCTGATGGCCGGCATCATTCCCCCGGTGGTTGGCTCGCTGGGCGTCGGCTCCGCCATTCCCATGGGGGCCGTCCAGGCAGTCTGCCTCGCATGCGCTGTGGCGGCCCTCTGGCTTGTGGTGCGGCCTCGTTCCGTCCCCTCCATCCACTGATGCGCCAGGCCCCGGCTTCCGTGCGGGCAAGTAGGCTCAAACCATGACGCGCAAACCACACCGCAACGGCCGGGGACTTTTCCTCGGAGCGATACTGGGCGCCGTCGTCGGATTCTTCCTGGGCCGCGGGGCCGGAAACCCGGTGTTTGGAGCCCTGCTAGGTGCCGTCGTCGCCTCCGCGATCCTCTATCGGATCAATCCCGGACCATGGAAGCGGGACTAGGCAGCCCTCCGTGGGTTCGGGGCCTGTTGCCGGTCATAGCCCGGCGATAAAGTTGAGATGTGCCCCGTTGGCAGGAACTCCAACCTATTCCAGCCCCATGGCAGCGCAGGGATGACGGCATCCTCCCGCTGTGGTGGGACCGTCTGTGCACAGTGACGAGCCCGCAATCCGCAGCCCTCTATGCGGCCGGGCTTTTCACCGAGGACCGCCGCCGCCCGATTGCCCAATGGTTCAATCCGAGCAATGGAGCGGCCCTGCTCGTCGCTCCGGAGACCTCTCCCGAATGGCCAGTCCAACGCTTCGGAATCTTCTACGCACCCCCCGGCGGCGGATTCACCCGCGTCCACTCCGCAGCCCACGAATGGCACCCGCGGGAGCCCAGGACCCCGCCCACCGAGGATGATGCCTTCCAGTCCGCCGTGACCGAAGCGGCGAGATTCCTGCAAGTTGAGATGGACTTCGTCTAAGCAAAAAAGTAGGCCCCGCACCGATCATCCAGGTGCGGGGCCTTCGCGCTCCTCCGACTGGACTTGAACCAGTAACCCTTCGATTAACAGTCGAATGCTCTGCCAATTGAGCTACGGAGGAATGAAGCGGTTATGACTTTAGCAAAGGTTTTGCCTCAAGTGAAATCGAGACAAAGCCATGGCAGACACCCGGAAAATACCCCTCCAGGGTATCGCCCTTGCTACGGAGATTGCCGCTCCCAGACGACTGGGCGCTCAGGCCATCCTTCCGGGCCACGGACGGCGGTACGCGTATCCGGGCCTGAGTGAAGGGGCGGGAAGCCGGCCCAAAACAGGTACCACCCACTCTTAACCCGTTCCGCGCCTAGCCCATAGGCTCCGGATCTGGGGATTCTGACCCGGTCTGTTCAGATAAAGGGGAAGCCGATGCGGCTCCTGACCATACTGTCCCGGCGGCACCGGCGGCTATCTTCCGCGTGGCACTCGTCCGTTTGGCACTCGTCCATGTGGCACGGGACGACCCGTGAGATGCGCAAGCGGTGGTTCCGCTGGGCCGCCGCCGCATCCGTCCCTTTGTTGCTCGGGTACTCTGTTAGCTACGTCGCGACGCCGGCCCGGGCAGCAACTCCGAAGACCATCATCAGCCTGACGTTCGACGACGGCAATGACGATCAGCTCGCTGCCGAACAGGTACTGAAAGCCAACGGGCTGCACGGCACGTTCTTCATTACGACCAGCTGGATCGGTTCTCCGTCCTGGCTCACGCGAGCCAACCTGAACGCCATTGCCGCGGACGGCAACGAGATCGGTGGCCACACCATAACCCATCCGGACCTCACCACCCTGTCCACCTCCGCAGCCACCAACGAGGTTTGCGGTGGGCGGACCACGCTCGCCAGCTGGGGCTTCAACGCCACAGACTTCGCCTATCCCTTCGCCGCCGAAAACTCTTCGGTCGAACAAATCGTGAAGAATTGCGGTTTTGCCAGTGCCCGCAACTTGGGTGACATCCGCTCCCCGGCCAGCTGCTCGGGCTGTCCCTTCGCGGAAACCATTCCCCCGGCCAATCCGTACAACACCGCGGCCCCGGACGAAGTCGACAGCACCTGGACGCTCCAGAACCTGGAGAACCTGGTCACCAACGCCGAACCGGGAGGCGGATGGGTCCAATTCACCTTCCACCATATTGCCGTCGGGACAGACCCCACCCTGACCATCAGCCCCACCCTCTTCAACACCTTCATTACCTGGCTCGCAGCGAGAACGGCCAACGGAACAACGTCGGTCCAAACTGTCGCCCAGGCCCTGGGCAGTGCTTCAAACCCTCCGCCGGTGGCCGCCTTTACCTCCTCGACGGCGGCCCTGACCGCGACGTTTGACGGCTCAACTTCGTCGGATCCAGGCGGGTCCGTGGCGTCCTACAGCTGGGACTTCGGCGACGGTTCCCCGGCAGGCACCGGCGTGAAGCCATCGCACACTTACGCCGCGGCCGGAACGTACCAAGTGAAGCTCACGGTGACAGACAACACCGGCCTGACGGGGACAGTTACGCACGCGGTAACGCTCGCAGCGGCCGCGACGGCACCTGCTGCGCCAACCGGGGCGAGCGCGACGGCGGGCAACGCCTCCGCCGTCGTATCCTGGACCGCGCCGGCTAATGGCGGTTCTGCGATCACCTCGTACGCCGTCACTCCGTACGCCGGTACCACCGCCCTGGCACCTGTCACCGTCAGCGGCACTCCCCCCGCCACCAGCACCACCGTGACGGGGCTAAGCAACGGCACCGCCTACACCTTCACGGTCACGGCCAGCAACGCAATAGGCACCTCGCCGCCTTCCGCCGCCTCACCACCGGTCACCCCGACGGCTCCAACGGTTCCCGGGGCTCCCACGGGGGTGGGCGCGACGGCGGGCAACGCCTCCGCCGTCGTATCCTGGACCGCGCCGGCCAGTGGCGGCTCTGCGATTACCTCATATACCGTGACGCCTTCGTCTGGTGGCACGGCTTTGGCTCCGGTGACGGTCTCCGGAAGTCCGCCCTCAACGACGGCGACCGTCACCGGATTGAACAACGGCACGGTGTACACGTTTACCGTGACGGCGACCAACGCCGTCGGGACGTCTGCTGTGTCTGCGGCCTCGGCGCCTGTCACGCCTGCGGCGCCCGTTCCCGGCGTCACTAACGGTGGCTTCGAGTCCGGACTGACGGCCTGGACCACCGGCGGCGTGAGGGCACCCGTGGCATCCACCACTGCCCACACCGGCACCGGCTCTGCGCTCCTGGGCCTGGCATCCGGTGCTGAGCCCCTTGGCGACAGCAGTCTCGCCCAAACGATCACCGTGCCGGCTGCGGGGACCTCCACACTGTCCTTCTGGTACCAGCCCCACACCGCGGACGACACCTGCAACGGCACCACGTGCCGCTACGACTGGATGGAAGCCCAAGTGCGCACCACCAGCGGCACCACTTTGGCCAGCCTGTTCAAACTCAGCAGCAACACCGGCACTTGGACCCAGCTCAGCGCCAATCTCTCCGCCTATAGCGGCCAAACCATCGTGCTCTGGTTCAATGTCCATCTCGACGGTTCGAGCCCAGCGGACGATACCTGGATGTATCTCGACGACGTGGCCCTCGGCAACAGCCAAACAACGGCGACCGCACCATCGGCACCAACGGGAGTGACCGCGGCGGCGGGCAACGCCTCGGCATCCGTGTCCTGGACGGCACCGGCTAACGGCGGTTCCGCGATCACCTCGTACGCCGTGACTGCGCACGCAGGGGCAACTACCCTGGCCCCGGTCACCGTTTCCGGGAATCCACCCGCGACGACGGCGACCGTCACCGGGCTGACTAACGGCACCGCATACACCTTTACGGTGACTGCCACCAACGCCATCGGCACCTCGACGGCGTCGGCCGCATCGGCATCCGTCACTCCCTCAGGAACCACAACTACGTCAGGCATCACCAACGGCGGCTTCGAGTCCGGGCTGACGGCCTGGACAACCGGCGGCGTCAGGGCGCCCGTGGCATCCACCACCGCCCACACGGGCACCGGCTCGGCACTCCTGGGCCTGGCATCCGGCGCCGAACCCCTCGGGGACAGCAGTGTCGCCCAGACCATCCCCGTTCCTGCTACCGGGACCTCCACCCTGTCCTTCTGGTACCAGCCCCACTCCGCTGAGGACCCCTGCAGCGGAACCGCCTGCAAGTACGACTGGATGGAAGTCCAAGTCCGCAATACCAGCGGCACGGTCCTAGGCAGCCTACTCAAACTCTGCAACGACAACGGCACCTGGACACAGTTCAGCGCCAGTCTCTCTGCCTACAAAGGCCAGACCATCGTGCTCTGGTTCAACGTCCACCTTGACGGCTCCAGTCCGGCTGATGACACCTGGATGTACCTCGACGACGTCGCCCTCACCACCCAGTAACCGGGAAACTCCTCGGACGCCAAAAATCCCCGCCCTCATATGAGGACGGGGATTTTTGAGTAGCGCTCCTCCGACTGGACTTGAACCAGTAACCCTTCGATTAACAGTCGAATGCTCTGCCAATTGAGCTACGGAGGAATGAAGCGTGTATCAGCCTAACAAAGCCCCGGCGGGAAACGA
This sequence comes from Arthrobacter methylotrophus, assembly GCF_039539965.1. Classification (NCBI taxonomy): domain Bacteria; kingdom Bacillati; phylum Actinomycetota; class Actinomycetes; order Micrococcales; family Micrococcaceae; genus Arthrobacter; species Arthrobacter methylotrophus. Next base: position 3,015,472 of record NZ_BAABED010000001.1, read on the forward strand.
AATCGGCACCGCAAGAGGCCCTTAGCTATCCATACGAAGGGCGCGGCGCTGCATTTCCAACTCCATGAGTTCCCGGTTGAGTCGTTGGAAATCCTCCGGCTGGGCTGAAGCATCCAGTCGCTGCAACTGTCCCATCTTGTCCGCTTTGACCCTGGTGATCTGCAGTTCGAACAGCCGGGCCAGGATGTCACGGCAGTACCGCTGCAGTGCTTCGGACGTGCTCGCGGGCAGAGGTACCACGGCTAGCTCGGATACCAGTGCCTGCAGCGGTTCCGGAACCTCCTGCCGGATCCCCTCGACCCAGGCAACGGGGTCGCCCACATGGGCCAGTCCGGCAGCCCGGACAGCCGTGTGCACTGCGGAGTAAGCCGGCGTGACAAAATGGCAGGCCTCAAACCGTTCCCAGGTTTCGCTACCAGGCACAGCTCCACCGCTCAGCGCAGCTTCGCCGCCCAGCACGGCGGGGTTCTGGATGACCACCTCGAGGGCCTGCCGTTCCATGGCGGCCACGGGATCCCGCGGATCCGGCCGCATGAAAGCGATGGAAGCGCCCGACGTCGGGGCTGCCGCCGGCTGGCCAGCCTGCGCCGGCGACGGGCCTTGCCCGGTCCCCGTGGCTCCTCCAGTTCCTGAAGTACCCGCCGCTGGCGCGCCGGAGGCAGCCCGTTTGGCGGCCAAACCGACTGCCCGGCTGACCTCTTCGATGGGCATGCCGAGCCAACCGGCCAGCTCACGGACGTAGGCCGGGCGGATGCCCGAATCGCGGATCTGGGCAACTACGGGGGCCGATTCCCGTAGCGCGGCCACCCGACCTTCCACGGTGTCCAGGTTGTGGCGTTTGAGGGAGGCCCGGATGGCGAATTCGAAGAGTGGGCGCCGGGTCCCGATCAAGTCGCGGACAGCGGCGTCCCCCTTGAGTTGGCGCAGATCACAGGGGTCGGCTCCGCTGGGCTCCACCGCTACATAAGTCTGCGCGACGAAGCGCTGGTCCTCCTCAAAGGCGCGCAGCGCAGCCTTCTGCCCAGCGGCGTCGCCGTCGAAGGTGAAGATGACTTCTCCCCCGGTGCCGTCGTCGGACAGCAAGCGTCGGGCGATCTTGATGTGGTCGGTGCCGAAAGCGGTGCCGCAAGTGGCCACAGCGGTACCGACTCCGGCAAGGTGGCAGGCCATGACGTCCGTGTAGCCTTCCACCACCACCAGTTGGCGTTCCTTGGCGATGTTCCGCTTGGCGAGGTCGATTCCGTAGAGGACCTGGGACTTCTTGTAGAGCACGGTCTCCGGAGTGTTCAGGTATTTCGGGCCGTTATCGTCCTCATAGAGCTTGCGGGCACCGAAGCCGATGGTGTCCCCGGCAATGTCCCGGATGGGCCAGATAAGCCGGCCGCGGAAGCGGTCGTAGATTCTCTGTTGGTTACCGGGTCCCCCGGCGGAAAACATCCCGGTCAGTTTCAATTCGGCATCAGTGAACCCCCGTCCGTGCAGGTGTTTCAGGAGCGAGTCCCAACCTTGCGGGGCATAACCGACGCCAAACTGTTCGGCTGCCCCCCGATCGAAGCCGCGGCCGTGAAGGAAGTTGCGGCCCTCGGCTGCCCCAGCCGTGAGTAGCTGGGAACGAAAGAATTCGTCGGCGATCTTGTGCGCATCCAGAAGCCGCTGGCGCTTGCCGACCTCTTCGCGGTTGGGCCCGGTGCCGCCATCTTCGTAGCGAAGCTCATAGCCGATCCTGGCCGCGAGCTTTTCCACCGCCTCGTGGAAGGAACTGTGGTCCATCTTCTGGACGAAGGAGATGGCATCGCCGTCCTCGCCACAGCCGAAGCAATGGTACCGGCCTACTTGCGGGCGGACAGTGAACGACGGCGAGCGCTCGTCGTGGAAGGGGCAGAGGCCTTTGAAGGTGCCCAGTCCGGCGCCCTTGAGGGTGACGTAGCCGTCCACCACTTCCTTGATATCGGTGCGCTGGCGTACTTCGTCGATATCTTCACGTTTGATCAGGCCAGCCACGTCACCATCCTAGTCGCTCCGTGCGATGGACCCCGGGCCGAGGGCAACCCGGCTCCTACCAGAGCGACGGCAAACTACCCACCAGGCGTTCGTACATCGCCAGCGCCGAAACGTCCGTCAGGGACGCCACCTGGTCGATGACGACGCGAAGCCGTGCGCCGTCGTCGGGGGCGTCCCGCCAGTCCGCAGCGAACATCGGTTCCAGATGCCGGTCCCCGCTCGCGTTGAGCACGCCGACCAGGGCGTGCAGGACTTCGCGCTGGCGTTCGTAGACGGGTTGCCGATGATCGGTGGAGATTACGAAGGTCGTGGCGAGGCCCTTCATGGCGGCAATCTCCGTGACGGTTTCCTCCGGGACCATGAGTTCCGCGCCGTAGCGGGTGAGGTGGTCCGGGCCGAAGCGGGCACGCGTGGTCTCCAAGGCGCTCTGGCAAAAACGGCCGATCAGCTGACTGGTCATGTCCTTCAGCGCAGCCATCGATTTGCGGCTGCCATCAGCCTCACGGACCCAGACGCTCGTGGCTTCAAGGCGGGCCAAGGCGGCGTCGATTTCGGCGGGATCATTGTGGGGCAGGTACCACTGTTTCGTGTACCCCACCACTCGGGCGCGGTGATCGGGATTGTCCAGCCACTTCAACTGGAAATGGCCGGCCACGATGGCGTCCTCCACGTCGTGGACCGAGTAGGAGATATCGTCAGCGAGGTCCATCACCTGCGCCTCGATGCAGGAGCGGTTGCCCGGTGCGCCGTCACGAAGCCAAGTAAACACGGGCAGGTCGTCCTCATACGCGCCGAACTTGCTGCTCCGCTGTCCGTGGATGACGGGAGCGTCGACGGCTGACCACGGGTATTTGGACGCGGCGTCAAGGCTGGCCCGGGTCAGGTTCAGGCCCGCGGGCCGCCCGTCGGCGGTGAGAACCTTGGGCTCCAGACGGGTCAGCAGGCGCAGGGTCTGAGCATTGCCCTCGAATCCACCGATTCCGTGGGCTACCTCGTTGAGGGCGGATTCACCGTTGTGGCCGAAGGGCGGGTGGCCAAGATCGTGGCTGAGACACGCAGTGTCCACAACATCCGGATCGCAACCGAGCGCACGTCCCAATTCGCGACCCACCTGGGCAACCTCAAGGCTGTGCGTCAGGCGGGTGCGGACGAAGTCGTCGGTGTCCGGGGCCACCACTTGGGTCTTCGCCCCGAGCCTCCGCAGGGCCGAGGAATGCAGCACCCTCGCCCGGTCCCTCTCGAAGTCGGAGCGGTAGGTGTTCTTCCGGGGCTCCTGGACCCAACGCGCTGAGTCGGATTCGACATAGCCGGCAATCCCGGTTGCGCTTTCGGCCGGGCCTGCTGCAGACATCGCTTCAGTTCCCATGGGTATCTGCCTCCTCCGCTTGCCGTGCACCGGCGTCTCTTCAGCCCGTGTCTATGCAGCCAGTTTTCCACGACTCGGGCCGTGAGCGTGCACGCGGCGACCCGGGCCTCGCTCTAGCCGCGTTCTAGACGCGCTCTAGCCGCCTGAAACGTCTAACTCTGCCGCGGCGATGTCGCGGGTCTGGTCAGCGTCCATTTGCCGGCTGAGCAGCCAGTCTTTGGGCAGGGCCGGCTTCTTGGGTGAACCGGCACGGCCGCGCGGGCCCTCCGAGTCGATGCCCGGGTACGGCAGATCCATGTCCAACTGGTCGAGCAGCTCGCGCAGAACCTCGAGGGTGGGCACGGTGGCCAGTTTGGCACGCAATTCTCCGCCCACGACGTAGCCCTTGAAGTACCACGCCATGTGTTTGCGGATCTCCCTCAGGGCCTTGTACTCGTCATTGCCGAAGGTCTCGATCATGAGTTCGGCGTGGCGATAGACGCCCTCGGCTACTTCGCGCAGACCCGGACGGTGGCGCTGCTCGCTTCCTTCAAACGCTGCCTGAAGGTCACCGAAGAGCCACGGGCGGCCTTGGCAGCCGCGGCCCACCACGACGCCGTCGATCCCGGTTTCGCGCACCATGCGTACTGCGTCTTCGGCGGACCAGATGTCGCCGTTGCCCAGGACGGGAATGTCCGGGAGGGCCTCCCGCAAGCGGGCAATCGCGGACCAGTCGGCCTGGCCGGAGTAGAACTGCGCGGCCGTGCGGCCGTGAAGCGCGACGGCGGCAACACCGGAATCGCGGGCGATGCGGCCGGCGTCGAGGTACGTGAGGTGGTCCTCGTCAATGCCCTTGCGCATCTTGATGGTCAGCGGGATATCGCCTTTGGAGGCTTCCTTGACCGCGGTCTGGACGATGGACGTGAAGAGGTCGATCTTCCACGGCAGGGCTGAACCCCCGCCGCGCCGGGTGACCTTGGGCACGGGGCAGCCGAAGTTGAGGTCGATGTGGTCCGCACGGTCTTCCTCGACCAGCATCCGCACGGCCTGGCCCACCGTCAAAGGATCAACCCCATACAACTGCACGGAGCGGACCTTCTCATCCTCGTCGTGGGAAATGATGCGCAGCGATTCCGGGGTGCGCTCCACCAGGGCACGGGAGGTTACCATCTCCGCGACGTACAGACCGCCACCGTATTCGCGGCACAGCCGACGGAAGGCCGAGTTGGTGATGCCGGCCATCGGGGCAAGGATCACGGGGGTGTCTACCGTGATCCGGCCGAGCTGCAGCGGTGGCAGTTCGAGCTTGGGCGAAGGGGGTGTTGCTACTACAGTCACCCGTCCATTGTCTCAAAGCGTGGCAAATCGACCGGACCAGCCGACGTTAGAGCAACCAGCCGTTGTCTTCGGCGATCCGCACGGCCTCCGCACGGGTCCGGCCGCCGGTCTTGGCCATTGCGGCGGAGAGATAGTTCCGGACGGTCCCTTCGGAAAGCATCGCCGACTTCGCGATATCGGCGACCGTTCCGCCGTCGGACGCTGCCTTGAGCACCTCTCCCTCGCGTTCGGTCAGCGGGCTGTCCCCCGCGGTCAATGATTCCGCGGCGAGGGCCGGGTCCACCACCCGGAGACCCTGGTGGACCCGACGCACGGCTTCAGCCAGTTGCCGCGCCGGGGTGTCCTTGACGACGAATCCGGAGGCCCCTGCCTGCATGGCGCGCTTGAGATAGCCTGGCCGCCCGAAGGTGGTGACCATGAGAACCCGGCATGATGGCGCCGCCCGCCGCACGGCCGCTGCCGCACTGATCCCGTCCAAGCCGGGCATCTCGACGTCGAGCATTGCAACATCGGCGGAGTGCTCGACGACGGCGGCCGCCACCCCCGTCCCGTCACCCAACTCCGCGACCACCTCGATATCCGGCTCCAGCCCCAACAAAGCCACCAATGCTCCGCGCACGAGCGCCTGGTCGTCTGCGATCACCAATCGAATGCTCATACTTTGACCGCCAATCTGAACCCTCCCAGGTCGCTCGAGCCGATACTCACCGATCCCCCGGCGGCACGCACGCGTTCGCGGATCCCAGCCAGTCCGTTCCCGGAGCGGTCCTCGGATTCGGGGCCGACGCCATCGTCCTCCACCAGAACGCTCGACGCCGTCAACCGGACGCGGCAGCGCGCAGCACCTGAATGCCGGACCACGTTGGTGATGCCTTCGCGAAGTACCCAGCCGAAGAGCTCCCTGTGCCTCGCGGGAACTTGTTCCACGGTTCCTGGCAATTCGGCGTCGATCCCGGCCGATTCCAATGCCGTCCGGGCGACGGCCAGCTCCGCCAGGACGTTGACGCCGCGGTAGCCAGCCACCGTGGCCCGGACGTCGGCGAGTGCACCGCGGGCCAGGTCCTGCACCGCGGCAATCTCGGCCGCGGCTTTGTCCCTGGCCGGGTCTCCGGGGACGGTGTCCAGCATCCTCCCGGCCAGCTCGGCTTTGACGGCGATCACCGTCAGGGAGTGCCCCAGGATGTCGTGCATGTCCCGGGCAACCCGGCTGCGTTCCGCGGCGACGGCGGCATCGGCCAGCTCTGTCTGCGCTTCCCGGAGCCGTGCGGTCTGCCGGATCAGCCGCGCGAAGGCGGACATCATGAGGCCCAGGGACAGGATGATCCCGGCCTGGAGCAAGGCCTGCTCCCCGTTGCCCGTCATCAACTGGGTGGAGAAGGAGACGAGGGACAAAGCGACGATGAGGAAGAAATCCGTGCGCAGCGGAAGGGATGTCATGGCGATGGCGCAAGCGAGGAACGTCCAGGTCCACAAGGCTTCCCTGCCGATGAGGAAAATGACCAGCCCGTTCAGCGCCAAGAGGATGCAGACCGACACGATGCCCGCCCGGACGCCAAGGCGCCAACTGATCTGGGGCAGGAAGACGTAGGCGGCGAAGAACACGATCAGGGACGCCGACGCCGCCGCTTTCCAAGCCAGCGGCTCATCCACGGACCACACGATGTTCCACGTCGGCCAGGCCCAGAGCAAGATGGAAAGTCCCGCACCGATGAACCAGCCTCGCGGCCCGGGACCCGCAAACACACTGCGCCGGAACATGGTGCCGGTCAACACCCTTCCGGAGACTACGTCCCTGAAGGAAGTGCCGTCCGGGTTGCTGGTCATGGTGCCCACCTTAGTAGCTTGTTCAGACACGTTTGGTGTCGCGCCGGAAGGCCATCGCGGCCCCGGCCACGAAGATCACGAGCCAGAGGACCACGTTGACGATCCACGCCCAGTCGAAGGTGCCGGTGATGGGACTCCGGGCCAGCTGTCCGATCCCGTACGCCGGCGTGAACTTGGCAATGTTCCCGAAAGTCTCGCCCATGACCTCGATCGGCATGAACAGTCCACCGAGCATCGCAAGGATGGCCAGCGCCGGGCCAAGGATCTGCATGACGTTCTGGCTCGGCATGAGGTACCCCACGAACAGTCCGAGGGCTGCGAAGACAAGGGAGCCCAGCCACGCCACCAAGCCCGCTGTCAGCCAAGTCTGTGCATCCATGGTGACACCCGCCAGGGCACCGATGACGAACTGGGCCACGACCGCCACGAGGGACAGCGTCAACGCGGCCATAGCCTTCACCGCGATATACGCACCGGGCAGGAGGGGCGTGAGCCGAAGCTGACGGCTCCAGCCTTGGGCCCGTTCCACGGCAACTTGACTTCCAGCGCCCGTCGCAGCAGTCATCGCTGCATAAACCGTGAGGCTGATGAGGATGTACTGGCCGTAGCTGTGCCCGTTGGGCAGGAGCTTGTCCTTGTTGGACAAGCCGAAAATAAAGAAGAAAACGGCGGGCATGAATACCGTGAAGATGATGGTCCGGCGGTTCCGGAGCATGCGCTTGATCTCGATCCAGAGGAACGTGCGGTTGACCCCGCCTGCGGACGGTTTCCGGTCCTGGATGACTGTTGCCGTGCTCATACGAGGTCTCCTTCAAAGTCGATGCTCACGGGTTCCGGAATGGCATCGTCGCCGGTGAGCGCCACGAAGGCCTCCTCAAGGTTGTTGGCCGCCACCTCGACGTCGTAGGCTCCCGTGCTGTTGAGCAAGTACCGGACGACGGCGTCCGAGTCGCCCGTACGGACGGTGAGGCGTCCGCCGTCGTACTCGACGCTCTCCGCAGGCGGCATCCCGGCCAGCAATCCACGCTCCGTTGCCGGAAGCGACGCTTTGACGGTGCGGCCTGAGGCAAGGTTCTTGATCTGGGCCGCAGTGCCGTCCGCAACGATGCTGCCTTGCCGGACCAGGACAATCCTGTCGGCGTAGGCATCGGCTTCTTCGAGGTAATGGGTGGCGAAGATGACGGTGCGTCCGCGCTGGGCGTCGGCCCTGATGGCAGTCCAGAAGTCGCGTCGCCCGGCAACGTCCATTCCCGTGGTGGGCTCGTCCAGGATGAGCAAACCGGGATCGGAGACAAGCGCCATCGCGAAGCGGAGGCGCTGCTGCTGGCCGCCCGAGCACTTCTCCACCTTCCGGTCTGCGATCTCCAGGATGCCGGCCCGCGCCAGGACCTCGTCCACGGGTCGGGAGGAATCGAACATCGCCGCGTTGAGCTGCACAGTCTCGCGGACGCTGATGTCCCGCAGCAAGCCGCCGGTCTGCATCACTGCTGCCACCTGGCCGCGGGCGATGGCACCCCGGGGGCTGTGGCCGAAAATGGAAACGCTGCCTTGGTCCGGCGCGCTCAGTCCGAGGATCATGTCGATGGTGGTGGTCTTGCCTGCGCCGTTGGGTCCGAGGAACGCCACCACCTCCCCCGGCTGCACGGTCAGGTCCAGGCCGCGGACGGCATGGACCTTCCCGAAGCTCTTGTGCAGTCCGGCGGCATGGACGGCCGGCACACTCGTTATTGTCATGACGCTCCTTGGCTTTGGTTTACTCTCCTACCATCCAAGCCGTCATCGGCCTCGGGCGCCCGGGCGTGTGTCACCAATGCGGGATGACAAATGTCATGTAGACACTACTGCCGGCGTTCGGCTTCCCTCCGTGCCCGCCTGGTCATCACGACGGCGGCAAGCTCGCCGGTGTCGAACGATTCGAAGGCATCCGCAGACTCTGCGGTTTCAAGCTCACGGAGGTTGCCGTCGTCGTGGGCTCTTTCCGAAGCCGCGGTGCCGGCAGCCGCACGTCCCTTGGAACCGGTCGCCTTGACCACCAACACCGCGATCAAGGTGGTCACCGGAATGGCCAATACCAAGCCGATGGAGCCCACCAAAGTACGGATGACTTCCTCGGACAGCTCCGCGCTAGTCAGGGCATCAACCAGCGGGCGATCGTAGAGCATGACGATGATGAGGATGGGCAGCGCCGCCCCGGCGTAGGCGAAAGCGATCGTGTAGACCGTGGAAGCTATGTGGTCACGGCCGATCCTCATGGCCGAAGTGAACAGATTGCGTGCGCCGGTCTCGGGTGCCAGTTCATAGAGCTCCCACACGGCCGCGGACTGGGTGATGGTGACATCGTTCAGGACGCCGAGCCCGGAGATGATGAGCCCACAGAGGATGATCCCGGAGAGGGAGATCTTGTCCGACATGTTCACCAGAGTGGCGCCTTCGCTGCTCCCGATCCCGGTCAGATTGGCCGCGTCCGTGGCCCAGGCCGCCAACAGCGCCGTAATCCCGAGCCCGAAGATCGTGCCCAGCAATGCGGTGGATGTCCTGGCCGAGAATCCGTGGGCGAAGTAGAGCACCCCTATCATGATGGCCGTGGACCCGACCAAAGCCACGAGCAACGGCGGCTTTCCTTCCACCAGCCCCGGAAGCATGAAACTGACAAGCACCACGTAGGCTCCGGCCAAGCCAAGCAGCGCCCTGAAGCCACGCCAGCGGGCGACTGCAATGACCACCACCGCGTAAAGGATCGCCAGCAGGGCCATGGGAACGTTCCGCACGAAGTCCAGGAAAACATACGACGGCGAGCCGTTGCCTGCCGCTGCGCCCTGCACGCGGGAGAGGTTCAGGTAGCGGATGCTGTCCCCGACTTTAACGCCGTGGGACTTGGCGACATCCGGGTTGATGACCACCTTCACGGGGCTTCCGCCGGTGTCCGGTTGCGTGGACGCGTAGGTGCACTGGGATCCTTGCTGTTGCACACCGTTGCCTTGGGCAGTAGCCGGAGCTTGGGTCCCTTGCGTACAACTCTCCACGGTGACGGCTTGGATCTTGCCGGTATCAAACGTCACACCCGCAGCGGCTTGGTAGGGGCTCGCGAACGTTATGCCTTCCTTGCTTCCCGACGGCCACATGAGGAACATGGCAACGATCGTGAGCACTGCAATGGGGGCCAACACGGCCACAAGGAGCCAGTTGGCCCGTTTGCGTGCCGCGAGCGCCTGCGGGCTTGGCTCCAAAGGCTCCGTGTGACCGTGTGAATGACCGTGACCCATCAGCTGCAAAACCTCATGCCGACTACCCTACGTGGGCCGGACGGGCATCTGCGACCCGGAACCCGCAGCGCCCGGAAACCCACCCAACTAGCTCGCATTTGTTGTCGTTATGAGGGCTCACAACGACATGTACTGCGAGTTAGTTGGGTCGCGCTCAGGCTGTGGTTCAGGCGGGTTTGATGTTCTGGTTCACATGAAAGAGGTTTCCCGGATCGTACTTGCCCTTGATGGCCTGAAGTCGCTCGTAATTGACCCCGTAGTTCTCAGTCACACGGTTCTGGTCCTCCGCATCCATGAAGTTGATGTAGCCGCTTGCGGCCGAATACGGCCGGAGCGCCTCTGCATAGTTGCGGGCCCAGGCAATATTGGCTTCGTTGTCTGCAGGGTCCTGCCACTGTGCCGCGATCACGGGGGCGAACTTCATGCCGCGGTTGACGAACGCTGTGTCTTGGACTCCAACCCGGGCCACAGCACCGTCAATTGGGTAAACGTGAACCGCAGTGTTGACGCTGGTAATCGTGGCACCGAATTCCGAGTGCGCACTGATGACACCATCGTTCAGCTCACTGATGAAATTGGCCTTCCAATACGCTTGCATGCCTTTCGGATTGAGCCCGTCAAACGCCACGTTGAGTGCCGGATAGGGCATCGGTGTGATCAGGGATCCGGCCACAGGTGCGACGTCGAGGAACGGCTGCCACCGGGATTCGCCCTCGGCCGAGTCTCCCGTCCACATCCCGACCACGACACACACGGGCTTGCCGTGCCATTCTTCGGGAAGGAACGGCACCGGTGGGCCTTGGTGGAACCCGAGGAACGCCCCGAACTCTTCGGGAGCAGAGTCCATGTAATCCCGGTAGAACTTGGCGACCGTCTCAGTGTTCTCCGCTCCGTAGATGACAATGCCGACGTGGACCATGTCCATCGGATGCAGCTTGTATTCCAGGGACGTCACGACGCCGAAGTTGCCCCCGCCTCCCCGCAATGCCCAGAAGAGGTCCTCGTTCTGGTTCTCGCTGGTGGTCAGGAACTTGCCCTCTGCCGTCACCACGTCTGCGGAGATCAAGTTGTCGCAGCTCAGGCCGTGTTTGCGGGCAAGATAGCCGATGCCGCCACCGAGGGTCAGTCCGGCGATACCGGTCGATCCCACAATCCCGCCCGTCGTTGCGAGTCCGAAAGCGTGGGTCGCGTGGTTGAAGTCTGCCCAGGTTGTTCCGGCCTCGGCACGGGCCGTGCCCGCTTCGGGGTCGACACGGACTCCGGTGCGGTTGACGAAGTCGATGACCAGAGCGTCGTCCCAGGTCCCGAAGCCGGGAGCGCTGTGGCCACCGCCCCGGATGGCCACAGGAAGGGAGTTGTCCCGGGCGAAGTTCACGCTCGCGATGACATCCGAAACTTGTGCCACCCGGACGATGCCTGCCGGGCGTTTGTCGATCATCCCGTTAAAGACGGCACGGGCTGAATCGTACTCAGGATCACGCGGGGTGACGAGTTGCCCGCGGAGCTGTTCGCGCAGTCCATCGAGCGCGTTTGCATTCATAGGTGTTACCGCCGATTCTCTTCATGAGACCGGATTAGTTCCACCCGCCGCTACCCCACCAGACCAACGGCCGGGGCTTACGTCGTCATGCCTACACCCACGCCACGGCATCGTCAAGGGTTCACCCAACTAACTCGCATTTGTGGTCGTTATGAGGGCTCATAACGACCACAAATGCGAGTTAGTTGGGTCAGCAGACAGCGTAGTGCCCGGTTCTACTCGCTGACCACCAGGGTGTCCGCACCGCGGAGCTTCGCTTTGCCCCGCTCCAGCAAAGGATCGACGACGGCGCGCAGGGCCGTCATCGAATCGTCCACTTCGAGGAGCACGGGGTGCTGGTAGGCAATGAGGGCCAGCAGGTCACGGATTGCCTCCTGCGCCTCGTCATCCCGCAAGCGTGGCTCGTGGCCCAGGAAGACTTCCGAAGGTTCATCCGAGCTGCCTTGGGCGTAGCTGATGGCGAAAGCCTGCAACTTGCCCTTGCGGGTGGCCGGAACTCCCGAGCCGAAAGCACTGGCCTTGGGCGCGCGCAACACGAGGGCACCATGTGCCCCCGTCAGATCGTCCAGGAACAGTCGCTGCACCGTCGGGATGGCCAACTCGCCCGGATTGTCCCAGTGGTGGACGGCGGTGTAGTACCGGCCGACGACGTCGCTCAGCTCCACCGATCCGGTGGCGAGGTCTTCCACCTGCTCGGAAGCCGCTTGCTCGGAACCGTCCCCGAACACCGGGAGCCGCAGTGGCTCGGGATCGACCACCACGAGTTGCGAACGCTGGATCGGTGCAAGCCCCGCCCACTCGGCGAACGCGGCACCGGACGTGCCGGGCTCCACCTTGCTGCGCAACTTGCTAACCCCCGACGGCGACTGTTCGGCTTCGCGCCGCAGCATGGTCAGGAGCGTGGCCCCTATCCCGCTCCGGCGGTGGTCCTTGGCAACCTCGATGTAGGCCCAGAGCCGTTCCGGATGCAGGGAGGCCTCGTGGACCACCCCGGCCGCAACAGGGATGCCGATGCCGTCAACGACGTCCTCCGCCACGATGCACCGGCGCCAAGGCTGGCCTTGACCGCTGTTGCTCGACGGTGCGAAGGCTGCACGGAACTGCTGGCCCGGCAGGGTTTCCGGCCCGCCCCACATTTCCAGGAGGGCAAGGTCGTCGCCCTCCCGCCATTCGCGGTACTCGATTCCCACGCTTAGGCGCCGATCAGTCGCGCGGCCAAGTAGCCCTCAACCTTGTCGAGTGAGACGCGTTCCTGGCTCATGGAGTCGCGCTCGCGGATGGTGACCGCCTGGTCATCCAGGGTGTCGAAATCCACGGTGATGCAGAAGGGCGTACCGATCTCGTCCTGGCGACGGTAACGGCGGCCGATGGCGCCGGCGTCGTCGAAGTCGATGTTCCAGTTCTTTCGAAGCTGCGCGCCCAGGGCCTTCGCCTTTGGGGACAGGTCCTCGTTGCGGCTCAGGGGCAGCACGGCTGCCTTCACGGGTGCGAGTCGCGGGTCGAGCTTCAGGACGGTACGGACGTCGACGCCGCCCTTGGCGTTGGGTGCCTCGTCTTCCGTATACGCGTCGATCAGGAAGGCCATGAAGGAGCGGGTCAGTCCGGCCGCGGGCTCGATCACGTAAGGCGTGTAGCGTTCGTTGGTGGCCTGGTTGAAGTAGCTGAGGTCAGTTCCCGATGCCTTCGAGTGCGTGGTCAGATCGAAGTCGGTGCGGTTGGCGATGCCTTCGAGCTCGCCCCACTCCGAGCCTTGGAAACCGAAGCGGTATTCGATGTCCGTGGTGCCCTTGGAGTAGTGGCTGAGCTTGTCCAGCGGGTGCTCGAAGAATCGCAGGTTCTCTTCCTTGATGCCCAGGCCGGTGTACCAGGACATGCGTTCCTTCATCCAGTACTGGTGCCACTCTTCATCCGTACCCGGCTCGACGAAGAATTCCATTTCCATCTGCTCGAACTCGCGGGTACGGAAGATGAAGTTGCCCGGCGTGATCTCGTTGCGGAACGACTTGCCGATTTGGCCGATGCCGAAAGGCGGCTTCTTGCGGGACGTGGTGAGCACGTTGCTGAAGTTGACGAAGATGCCCTGGGCGGTTTCCGGACGCAGGTAGTGCAGGCCTTCGTCGCTGGCCACGGGACCGAGGAACGTCTTGAGCAGGCCGGAGAATTCCTGTGGTTCGGTCCATTCGCCGCGGGTGCCACAGTTGGCGCAGGCGATGTCCTTGAGTCCGTTTTCGGCGGGACGGCCCTTCTTTTCCTCGTACTCTTCCAGGAGGTGGTCCGCACGGTAGCGCTTGTGGCAGGAAAGGCACTCGACCAGAGGGTCCGAGAACACCTCGACGTGACCGGACGCTTCCCAAACCTGGCGCGGCAGGATCACCGAAGAGTCCAGGCCTACGACGTCCTCGCGGCCACGGACCACGCTCTGCCACCACTGGCGCTTGATGTTTTCCTTCAGCTCGGCACCCAGGGGGCCGTAGTCCCATGCAGAACGGGAGCCACCATAGATTTCACCGGCCTGGAACACGAAACCCCTCCGCTTGGAGAGGGAAATGACCTGGTCGAGGACGGATTTTGCTGCCATGGGTACTCCAATGTTCTACAGGGCCGCTGGGTGCGGTCCGCGGTTATGCTCTACGGAAACAGTCGTTTGGGAAACGCTGTCTTGGGGGAAGTGCTGCGCAGGAAGCTGCGAGTCCTAGCCTACCGGCCTTTCGCCCCGGTCCTGCCTCCCGGACCCGACTGCCAACGCCCGGGCGCGGTTCCGGGAAGTCAGCGCACCCTTTGGCCAGGGCAAGGTGGCCACGATGATGGCGAAGAGCGTCAGCAGGGTGCCCAGGACCGTCGGCAAGGCAACCACTGTTCCGGGCGAGGGAAGGACGAGATCCAGCGTGAGGGATCCGAGCAACTGCCCCGCAATCATCCCCAGGCCGGTCACCAGCACGCCCAGGCTGCGGACGAGCAGGGCCGCCAGTCCGATGAAGACGCAGCCCATGGGGCCGCCGAGGTAATACCACCATTCCGCAGGCAGTCCGTGGCCGGGACCGGCCAACAGCAATTTGATGAGCCAGGCGATCCAAAGGATGACCGTGCCGGCCACAAAATTCACGACCGTAGCGGCGATGGGGCTGCCGTAGTGCACGGTTGCGGTGCCGTTCATGGCCTGCTGGAAACTCACGAGGCAACCCGCCACGACGGGCAGGAGGAGAGGGAGCAGTAAAGTCCCGACGTCGGCGGCCGCCCCGAGGCGAGGCGACACGGCCCAGACGACGGCGGCAATCGTCAGGACGCTGCCCAGGATCCGGACTCCGGTGATCGAGCGTCTGCCTCCGGGCCCCATGCCCGTCCGGTCGACCAGAAGCCCGCTGAGGGTCTGCCCGGTCACCGCGGCCACCGTGAACAAGGCCACCCCAAGCAAGCTAACCGTAAACGACTGGGCGAACACGAAAAGGGCGCCGATGCCGCCGGCCAGTACATAGAACCGTGGAAAGCTGCGTTGCTTGAGGGCAGGCAGGATCCTGCGCAACGCGGCGCGGCCCTTCGGCAGCGCCAAGCCGATCGCGGCGATCAGTACCAGCCCGGTGGTGAAACTCACGACGGCGGCCGCGATGCCGTCGTCGAGCTTGGCCCCCAGCGCGCCGTTAATCCGTCCCTGAAGAGGAATCACGAGTCCGGTGGCCACAGCCAGGATCAAGCCTGTGAGCAATGGAAGGGAGGCAGCGCGAGAGGTGGTTATGGACAGGGGGCGGGACGATTGCGGCACTTTCACCACCCTACTTCAGGCATCATTGATTGTATGAGCAACCCGGAAATTGAAGAGATCCCGATCCGCGACGACATGATCCGCCTCGGTCAGCTCCTGAAGCTCGCCAACCTGGTGGAGGACGGAGTCGAAGCCACCGAACTCATTAAGAACGGGCTGGTCAAAGTCAACGGCGAGATCGACGAACGGCGCGGACGTCAACTCCATGCCGGCGATACGGTGACCGTCAACGGACAAACGGTGCGAATCACAGCCACTTCCTAGCAACGCGGGGTCACTTACGGCCCATTAAGTGCCTCAGAATGGGCCGTAAGTGACCCCGCGTTGCTTTAGACGGACGTGAGCACCTTGTGTTCCAGGAATTCGCCCACATGGCCGATTTCCTGCTGGTTGATGCCATGCCACATACCCGTGTAGAGCACCTTGGTGACGTCCGTGTGCCGACGAGCCCACTCCATGGTGTATTCGATCTTGTCCGGGGTAATGACAGGATCCTGCTGGTCCCGTCCCCAGAAGAGTGGCACGGAACCGTCCAGTTCCGCGTCGCGGAACGACGGGTCCCCTTCCGCATCGACTGCGAAGCCTGAAAGTCCGACGACGGCGGCAAAGTCCGCCGGCCGCTGCCGGAGCAGCGAGGTGGCCATGGCCATGCCCATGGAGAATCCGAGGAGTGTCACGGAGCTGTGGTTGGACTTGCAGGAATCCAACCAGGAAAACACATATTCGGCCGCGGCCTTGACGGCGTCGAGCGAATAGTCGATGGACGCGGTGAGCGGGAACCACGTGAAGCCCGGACCCGTGGCGATCGGTGCGCGGAGCGAGGCCACCGCGAATTCCTGGGGCAGCAGGCCTGCAAGGCTGAAGAGGTCTTGCTCGTTGGATCCGTAACCGTGCAAGAGGACCAGCAACGGCTTTCCAGCCCGTTCTTCCTCTTCGTGGGACCACAAAACGACAGGATTCGGAAAAGCAGGGGCAGGAAAGGCGGAGGCTTGACTCATGGGACTATTCTTACAGTTACCCATGAGTAACAAGCTACGGGCGCGTGGCGTTGCAGCAAGAGGCAGGAAATGAACGTGAGTGACACTGATTCCACAGTGGGGGAAAATTCGGAAGAGCGGATTCATCCGTGGACCCGGTACGTGGCGTTAGGTGATTCGTTCACCGAAGGAATCGGCGACCCCGAACCGGACAATCCCGGCGGACATCGCGGCTGGGCCGACCGCGTAGCAGAGGAACTGAGCCGGGGACAGCGGGATTTCGCCTACGCCAACCTGGCTATCCGTGGGCGGCTTCTCCAGCAAATCCTGGACGAGCAACTTGGCCCATGCATGGACCTCAAGCCGGACCTTATCAGCATCTCCGCGGGCGGCAACGACCTCATCCGGCCCGGTGGCGATCCAGACGCCCTGGCCGAGAAGCTCGATGCCGCCGTACAGACCTTGGGCTCCGAGGGTGCCACTGTCATCCTGTTCAACGGCCCGGACACCCTGTCATCAGTACTTGGCCGGATCCGCGGCAAGGTGGCAATCTACAATGAGAACCTCCGCACAGTGGCCACCCGCCACGATGCCGTGGTGGCGGACATGTGGTCCTTGCGGCAACTTGCCAACCCACAGATGTGGAACGAAGACCGGCTGCATTTCTCGCCGCTCGGCCACCACACCATCGCCGCAATGGTCCTTGATTCGCTCAACGTGTCCCACAATCTCGAGCCGCTCCTCCCCAAGCCGCTCCCCCAGCGCACTTGGCGCGAAGCGCGCTCCAGCGACCTGGTGTGGGCACGGGAATATTTTGTCCCGTGGGTCATCCGCCGGCTCCGCCATCAGTCCTCAGGCGACGGAATCCTGCCAAAACGCCCGACGCCGGGACCTGTCTTGGGTCCGGCCGATATTGTTGTGCCCCGGAGCTGACCGGGGCCCCAACGGCTTGCCACAGGCGCGGGGACTAAGCTGGAGGAGGACAGGAAGGCCTCCACCGTGAACAATTTGATCTTCTGGATCATCGTCTGCTCTTGGCTGATTCCCATGGGGATCCGCATGTACAACCGATCGCGCCAACGCAGGATCCGGGACTTCCCTCCGCAGAACTACCCTGGACCGAACTACCCCGGACCGAACTACCCGGGTCCTCCCCAGAATTACCCCTACGGATACCCGGCACAGCCCCCGGTGACCATCCCGGCTGAGCCGCAGCCCCCGGTGGCGACACCCGCGCCGCAGGCCGCCCCGCCGTCGTCGGCTACTCCCTCAGCCAATGCCGCCTACCAAGGCTACCGGGCACGGAAACTTGCCGAACTGGACCAGCAGTACAGTGACGGGAAGATCCCCATGGAGGAATACATGAAACTCCGCCAGGAGATCATGAACGGCTGATTCAGCTGAAGAATGCCTCGCGCAGCTGGGGGCCTAGTTGGCCGATCTCGGTGAGGAAACCGTCGTGCCCGATCGGCGCTTCGATCACGTGGACAGGAACCTCTCCGGGCAACGCCTTGGCCAGCTCCTGGGATTGTTCGGGGAAGTAAAGGCGGTCCGAGTCCACCGAGGCAACAAAGAATTTCGCCGTCGCCACGGACAGCGCATCCTCCAACGAGCCGCGGCCGCGCGTGACGTCATGGCTCATGAGTGCCTCAGTGATGGCGATGTAGCTGTTGGCATCGAAACGCTGGACCAGCTTGCTTCCCTGATGGTCCAGGTAGCTTTCCACCTGGTAGCGGCCCCGCTCCCCCAAAGCGGAGGCGCGGAGCGGCGCTTCGCTGTCCTGGGCCTTCCTGCCGAAGCGGAAGTCCAGTTCATCTGCCGAACGGTAGGTGATATGTGCGATGCGCCGGGCGAGGGCCAAACCGGCCTCGGGCGCAGCCTGCCCATAGTAGTCGCCACCGTTGAAGGCGGCATCTTGCCGGATAGCGAGTGTCTGGGCCTGGGCGAAGGCGATCTGTTCGGCGGTGCTGTACGCACCGATCGAAATGACGGCGCATCGCTTGACACGGTCCGGGTAGCCGACGGCCCATTCCAGTGCACGCGCGCCGCCCAGGGACCCGCCCACCACTGTGTGCCAGCTGTGGATCCCGAGGGCGTCTGCCAGCCGGGCTTCGGCCACGGTACTGTCCCGCAGAGTCACGAGCGGGAAACGGGAACCCCACGGCTTGCCGTCCGGAGCGGTCGACGACGGCCCCGTGCTGCCGTTGCAACCTCCCACGATGTTGACGGAGACGACGAAGTAGCGCTCGGTGTCGATGGTGGCGCCGGGACCGACGAGCTCCTCCCACCAGCCTTCCTCGTCGCTCTCGCCACGGGCAACATGCGTGCTGCCCGTGAGGGCATGTTCCACCAGGACTGCGTTGGAAGCATCGGCATTGAGCCGCCCCCACGTCTCGTACGCAAGGACCACCTCGGGCAGGAAACCTCCGGCCTCCAGTTCGAGTCCGCCGATCGAAACATACTTCAAGGTTCCGTCCTGGGTACCGGAGCGGGGTATGGCTGTTGCAGCAATTGTCATTCGTTGACACCTCACATCGCGCTTGCCTGCCGCCAACACAGCGGAGGGCCAGGTCTTCACCCGGGGCACCCCGCCGCGAGAGGAGGGTTGCCGGCCAGCAAGCCGGGGCTGTCGCTGGCGCTCATGACCTATAGGAAGAGTCTAGGAAATCCGGACCCCTCCTGACGAAGATTATGACATCTTTGTGACACTTCGCCGCGTTTTGTTCGCTTACGCCAAAGGCTGTGAGCCTTGAAATTGAAGGGTCGGGTGATGCCTGTGTTACAGGAGATAGAATTGGGCGGCAGCCTGCATCCTTCGGATGCCTCCCCGGCACTGTCCGTCACAGGAAGATTGAAGCTCGTGAAAAAGCCTTTCGGCCTCGGTCCGATAGCCCTGTTCTTGCTCGCATCATGCTTCACTTTCGGAGTGCCGCTGCCGGCGCATGCCGACACGGGAACGGGCGAAGGCCGCTACGTTGTCCACTACGCCGAAGGCACGGACGTTGCCGGCAAGACCGCGGAGCTCCGCTCGCAGGGAGTCGCGGTGGACCAAACGTTCACGCATGCCCTCAAGGCCGCCGTCGTCACCGCGACGCCCGCCAAGGCCGCCGCGCTGGCGACGTCGAACCGGGTTGTCTCCGTGGACCGTGACACTCCGGTGCGGATTACGGATACCCAACAGCCGGCGCCCTCTTGGGGCCTTGACCGGATCGACCAGCGCACCCTTCCTCTGGATGGAAGCTACACGCCGCCGTCGAGCGGCGCGGGCGTCACCGTCTACGTGGTGGACACCGGGATCGCTTCCGCCAACACGGATTTCAGCGGCCGCGTCCTGCCCGGATTTGCCGGAGTCACCCCCGACGACGGGCATGGCACCGAGGACTGTAACGGCCACGGAACCCACGTTTCAGGAACCATCGCCGGAACAAAGTACGGTGTCGCCAAGTCAGCCAACATCGTCCCTGTCCGGGTGCTCGATTGTACTGGCTCAGGCACCGCATCCGATGTCATTGCCGGCTTGGATTGGATAGCCGCGAATCACCTAGCCGGAACTCCCGCGGTTGCCAACCTCAGCTTGAGCGCGGAGGCAATAGACACCACTCTCGACGCTGCCGTCCAAGGCGTCATCGATCACGGAATCAGCGTGACCTTGGCAGCGGGCAACCAAGGCCAAAACGGCTTACCCGCCGCCGACGCATGCAACAGTTCGCCCGGACGGGTTGCCGCCGCCTTGACCGTAGCGGCCAGCGACAGCACAGATCACCAAGCATCGTTCTCCAACTACGGCCCTTGCGTGGATCTCTACGCGCCAGGCGTCGGTATCGTTTCTGATTGGTATACCTCACCCACCGCGACGAACACCTTGGATGGAACATCCATGGCCTCTCCCCATGTGGCAGGGGCAGCAGCGATGCTCCTCTCCATGCATCCATCGTGGAGTCCCGCGCAGGTCTCAGCAACGTTGACTGTCGGCGCAACAGCCGGGATGGTCCAGTCGACTGGAAACTGCATGCCTAACCGGCTGCTTTACGTCAGCCCTTCGCTCTTCTCCCCATCGCAAGACCCTATGGGCGGTTTTGCGGCTACGACCCCTTGCAGGCAACTTGACACGCGGGACGGGACCGGTGGTGTCCACGGGCCGGTCGCCCCTGGACAGACCATCAGCGTCAAGGTTGCCGGACGCGGCGGCCTCCCCGCTTCCGGAGTTTCCGCTGTGGCGATGAACATCACGGTGGCCAGCCCGACGTCGAATGGCTTCATCACTGCCTATGCCGGTGGAACCAATCGGCCGGCGACCTCCAACCTGAATTTTGCTCCCGGGCAGATCGTCCCGAATTTCGCGATCACGCCGGTGGGGTCCGACGGAACGATTTCCTTCACGAATAGCTCCAACGGCACAGTCCAACTCATCGCCGACACCACCGGTTACTACCTTGCCGCTGGCGCATCGTCCGCTCCCGGGACGTTCTCCGCCCAGGCTCCGTTCCGGCAACTGGATACCCGGGACGGTACCGGCGCACCAAAACAAGCCGTCGCTCCCGGAAGTACCATCGTCGTCAAAGTCACCGGGCGCGGCGGCGTCCCGGCGTCGGGGGTTTCGGCTGTTGCGATGAACATCACGGTCGCCAACACCACGTCCAACGGCTTCATCACTGCCTATGCAGGCGGGAGCCCGCAACCGAACGCCTCGAACGTCAACTACGCACCAGGGCAGATCGTCCCCAACTTCGCCATCACCCCTCTATCCGCTGCCGGAACAATCTCCTTCACCAACACCTCCTCCGGCACCGTCGAACTCATCGCCGACACTTCCGGTTACTTCCTTGGCGGTGCGGCTACGGATGCCGGCGCGTTTTCCGTCCAGGCTCCGTTCCGGCAATTGGATACTCGTAATGGCACGGGAGGGTTCACCGGGCCCGTGCGACCGGGACAAACCATCAACGTCAAAGTCACGGGGCGCGGTGGCCTCCCTGGCTCGGGGGTTTCGGCCGTCGCGATGAACATCACCGTCGCCAACGCCACGTCCAACGGCTTCATCACCGCCTACGCGGGAGGAACCCCGCAGCCGAGCACCTCGAACGTGAACTACGCAACGGGACAGATCATCCCGAACTTCGCCATTACGCCCGTTGCTCCGGATGGCACAATTTCCTTCACCAATAACTCCGCCGGCACAGTGCAGCTCATCGCCGACACTTCCGGGTACTACATCGCGGGTTGACCCCGTGACGGGCGCCCATCCGAAGGGGCGCCCGTCACGGAACGAACCGGCAATGCGTCTAGGCGCTCTTGGCTGACCGGAATCCGGCCTCAAGGTCTGCGAGGATGTCGTCGATGTGCTCGATTCCGACAGAAAGGCGCACCAGGCCGGGGTTCACTCCTGCTACGGCCTGCTGTTCAGGCGTCAGCTGGCTGTGTGTCGTGGACGCAGGGTGGATGACCAAGGAGCGGACATCGCCGATATTTGCCACGTGGGAGTGCAGTTCCAAGGCGTCCACGAAGCGTTTGCCGGCGTCGATCCCGCCACGGATCGTGAAGGACACCACCGCTCCGGTGCCTCGCGGCCCGTACTTGCGGCCGCGTTCGAACCAAGGGCTGGAAGGCAGGCCCGCATAGGCGACCGACTCTACGTCGTCGCGCCCCTCGAGCCACGTGGCCACTTGCTTGGCGTTCTGCACATGGCGTTCCATCCGGAGGCTAAGGGTCTCGATTCCTTGAGCAATCAGGAAAGCGTTGAACGGCGACACAGCCGAGCCGAGATCGCGCAGGAGCTGCACCCGGGCCTTGAGGATGTAGGAGAGGTTGGCCCCGAGTGCACCGTCCTTGCCCAGGTCGCGGGCATAGACCAGGCCGTTGTAGCTGGGATCCGGGGTGTTGAAGTTGGGGAAGCGCTCAGGGTCCTTGCCGAAATCGAAGTTGCCCGAGTCCACGATGACGCCGGCAATGGCTGTTCCGTGCCCGCCCAGGTACTTGGTGGCCGAATGCACCACGATGTCCGCGCCCCATTCAACGGGCCGGATCAGGTAGGGCGTGGCCAGGGTGTTGTCCACGACGAGCGGGACTCCGGCCTCGTGGGCGGTCCGTGAGACGCCCTCGATGTCCAGAACGTCTTGACGCGGGTTGGAGACCACTTCGGCAAAGAACAGCTTGGTGTTTGGCTGCACGGCATCCCGCCACTGGTCCAGGTTGTCCGGGTCTTCGACGAAGGTGACGGATATCCCGAACTTCTTCAGCGTGTGGGCCAACAGATTGTAGGTCCCGCCGTAGAGGCTCGGGCTGGCGACAACATGGTCGCCGGCCTCTGCCACGTTGAGGATGGCGAACGTTTCCGCTGCCTGGCCGGAGCTCAGCAAGAGTGCAGCCAAGCCACCCTCAAGGCTCGCGACGCGCTGTTCCACCGCATCCTGCGTCGGGTTTCCGATTCGGGTGTAGATAGGCGCCAGCTCGGCCAGCGCAAAGCGGTTTGCCGCGCTTTCGGCACTGGGGAAGACAAACGAGGTGGTCTGGTAGATGGGGAGCGCCCTGGCGCCGGTTGCGGCGTCCGGCTCCTGTCCTGCGTGGATCTGGCGCGTTTCGAATGACCATCCTTGGGACATGCGGACTCCTGGTTGCTCGTGGCTCTGGGCCGTGGTTCAGTGTGCGGGCCCGCGGTTTTCAGCCCGCTGGCCACTATTGCCGCAAGTCTAGGCAGGGCTACGCACCTCCGGAAGCTTTGTGACGAACCCTGTAGTTTTCGGTCCTGGTACGACATGAGGTGACTTGGAGGGTCATCTTCGATACATCCCACCTTAGTAAGGGTTGACTTAGCTGAGAGGTCCATCACAAAGTGCCAAGATGAAGCCATGCGCATGGATCACGTCTCTTACGCTTGTGAACGAGATGGCCTACTGGCCACCACCGAGCGGATTTCCGCAGCATTGGGAGTGGACGCAGTCCGGGGCGGAGTGCATCCGCGCTTCGGTACCCGGAACATGATCATTCCCCTTGCTGACCACAAATACCTGGAGGTTGTCGAGGTCCTTAACCACCCGGCCTCCGACAAGGCACCCTTTGGACAAGCTGTCCGTGCACGCTCCGCTGCCGGAGGTGGCTGGATGGGCTGGTGCGTCGCTGTTGACGACCTGAGCCCCTTCGAACAACGCCTCGGACGCGCCGCTGTCCCCGGCAATCGCAAGTTTCCGGACGGCCGCGAACTCGTCTGGTCGCAAATCGGCATCCTGGGGCTCATCGCCGACCCCCAGGTCCCGTACTTGCTCCGTTGGGAGGGTGACCCCGCACTTCACCCGTCCCTCGTCTACCCGAGCAATGTCAAGATGTCCAGCCTTACCATTGCCGGCTCGGCCGAACGCGTCACCGAGTGGCTCGGAGAACCCGTGGAGAAGCCGCTGGAGGACGTTGCCGTCCAATGGATGGCCCCGCATGGAACGCCCGGAATCATGTCGGTAACGTTTGAAACCGCCAACGGAGCCGTCACCATCTGACGGACCACCGGACCAGGAAGGCCCGGAAGAACTTCGGCCGCCATATGCGGGTGCCAATGACGTCACCCGCAATGGCGGCCGAAACCTTTTAACCGGTCACATATTCGCCCAAGACTCGCAAACGGACGGAGGTCACGCCTATCCGGGTGTCGCCCGCGAATGTGGGTGTCCTTGGCGAATTTGTGTGTCGCCTACCCCAGCCCGATTGCCTTGCCGAAAACGCTGAAGCCCACGAACGCCACGATGTCCAGAATGGCGTGGGCCACCACCAGCGGCATGACTCTTTTGGTTTTGGTGTAAATCCAACCGAACACCAGGCCCATCACCGCGTTGCCAATGAACGGCCCAAAGCCTTGGTACAAGTGGTAGCTCCCGCGTAGGAGCGCGCTGAGCACAATCGCCAAGGGAGTGCTCCACCCGAACTTCCCGAACCGGTCCAGGAGGTAGCCCACCACGATGACTTCTTCGACGACGGCGTGCCGCATGGCCGACAGCACCAGCACCGGCACCGTCCACCAGTAGGAATCCAAGCCGCTCGGGATGATCGCGGTGGTAATCCCCAGTGCCCGGCCGGCCGCATAAAGACCCAGCGACGGGATCCCGATCAGGGCGGCGAGTCCCAGTCCCTGCAGCGCGTCGCGGCCCGGGCGGGCGAAGTTGAAGCCCAGCCGGGTGAATCCCGAGGGGCTCTCCGCCGTTTGGCGGTGCATCGACAGGAAATAGAACACCAACACCACCGGGACCAGGGCAAAAGCGATGTCCAGCAACTGGTAGGTGAGGTCGAAGTACTCGCGCGTGCTCTGGGAGCGATTAAGGGTTGACGTTGCCTGTGACAACGGCGCACTCGTCATCTTGTCCAATAGCTGCACCACGGAGTACACGGCCGATTGGCCCAGGGACAAGCCGAGGACAATCAGCACTTCGGCGCGCAGCCGGCGCGTTGAGGCAAGGAGCATGTTCCTATCTTGCCTGCATTTGCCTGATGTTTCCCGGGAGCCGGCCGCATTCGCCCGGCGCCCGCACAAACCGCCCGCACGAGCCGGGAGCCGGCCGCATTCGCCCGGCGCCCGCACGAGCCGGGTAGCGCCTGCATGGGTAGGGAAGGGATGGACCCTATGCTTGGGAGGATGAGCGCGCCAGGAAGAATCTTCATGATCCGGCACGGCCAATCCGCCGCCAATGCCGACACTTCCATCTACAACCGTGTGCCCGACTACCGCATCCCGCTGACCGAGCTTGGCCTAGAGCAGGCCAAGGCCGTAGGTGAGGAGTTGCGCAAGCAGCTCGACGGCGAGCCTGTGTGCGTCTACGTCTCGCCATACCTTCGGGCATACCAAACCCTCGAGGCACTGGATCTAGGGAGCCTGACAGAAAGGGTGATCGAGGAACCCCGGCTCCGCGAACAGGACTGGGCCAACTTCCAGATTGCCGGAGACATCGGGGACCAAAAGGAGCTTCGCAACCTCTACGGCCATTTCTTCTACCGATTCCGAGAGGGCGAATCAGGGTCCGATGTCTTCGACCGTATTTCGTCCTTCATGGAAACGCTGTACAGGCATTGGGAGAAGCCCGATTACGCGCCCAACACCCTGCTGGTGACCCATGGCCTGACGATGCGCCTCTTCTGCATGCGTTGGTTCCACTGGTCGGTGGAGTATTTCGAGTCCCTCAACAACCCGGAAAACGCCGCCCTCCGGACGCTCATCCGGAACGATCAGGGCAAGTATGATCTGGACACACCATTCAGCCAGTGGGTACAGCGAAGCACGGACGAAACAGTAATGAACGCTCCGCCGATGAACTTCTAGGGACGACGGCGCCCGAAGCTAGGCGCCCTTGGCCACGATCACTTCGGTGCCGCCGGCTTCGAATGCTTCCTTGTCCTCGGCGGTGATGCCGGAATCTGTGATGAGACGACGGAAATCGTACCCGGCCATGGCCGCGAAGGCACGCTTGCCGATCTTCGTGGAGTCGGCCAGGACATAGGAGTTGGTGGCGCGGCGCGCCATCGCGGTATTCACCATGGCTTCTCCCTCGTCGGTGATGGTGGGGCCGATCTTCGGATCGACGCCGTTGACGCCGATGAAGGCGATGTCCAGGGCAACCTTCTGCATGACGACATCGGTATAGGGTCCCACAAGTTCGTAGGAACGCGGGTTCAGGATGCCGCCTGTCACCATGATCTTGATGTTGGGCCGCACGGCAAGCTGGGCGGCGATGTTGATGGCGTTGGTGACCACCGTCAGCATGGGCCGGTTGGAAGGTGCGTTAAGGTCTTCCCGGGTGGACAGGACTTGTGCCAGCGCCGTGTTGGTGGTGCCCCCGCTGAGTCCGATTACGGCCCCGGGCATAATGAGTTCGGACGCAGCCAGGGCAATCTGTTGCTTGGCCTCCGCGTGGTCGTCCCTGTTGTAACGCCCGGGGAGTTCGTAGGCCACTGATCCCGTGGTCGCACCGCCGCGGGTACGGCTCAGGAGCCGCTGCTTGGCCAGGCTGTCCAGATCACGCCGTGCCGTGGCCGGTGAGACCGCTAGACGAGTCACGATGTCCTCGACCTCAACATGCCCTGACTCGGCGAGGAGATCAAGGATGGCTGTCAGTCGATCGTTGCGGGTCATCACAAACCTTCCGGAGATTGGAACTAGTTCACTTTCGCGAACAGCGTCAGCAAACGTGCGGTTTCCAACACGAGGGAATCCCGGCCGGCCTTGATGTACCTGCGGGAGTCCACCACAGAAGGGTTGGCATCCAGGTACTCACGGACTGCGCGGGTGAAGAACCCGTTCAAGTGTGTGGATACGTTGATCTTAGTCATACCGGCCCGGATTGCCGCGACAAGCGTCTCATCAGCCACGCCGGAGGACCCGTGAAGGACGAGCGGCATCTTCGCCGCCTTCTTGAGCCGGGCGATGAGGGCAAGATCGAGGGTGGCGTTCCGTTCGGTCATGGCATGCGAGGAACCGACGGCGACGGCGAGCGCGTCAACCCCGGTGGCGTCCACAAAGGAGCGGGCCTCGGCCGGATCGGTTCGGACCCCCGGAGCATGGGCGCCGTCCTTGCCTCCGACCTTTCCGAGTTCTGCTTCAACGTAGACGCCGCGCTTCCTCGCGTATTCGGCGACCCGACGCGTGACCTGAACGTTCCAGTCATACGGCAAGTGGGCGCCGTCGTACATCACGGACCCGAAACTGAGGTCGACGGCCTGAAGGGCCAGTTCTTCGGACTCTGCGTGGTCAAGGTGCAGGGCCACAGGAACCGAGGCGTCCCGGGCGATCGACATGGCACCCCGGGCGAGCGGCACGAGCCCACCATGGAAACGGACGCAGTTCTCGGAGATTTGCAGGATCAGGGGAACGCCCGCCGCTTCCGCCCCGGCCACCAGGCCTTCTGCGGTTTCGAGGTGGATGACGTTGAAGGCGCCCTGTCCGATTCCATGGGCTGCGGCGGCATCCATGAGTTCCCGTGTGTTGACGAGGGTCACGGGGTCTCCTTCCAGCTGAGAATGAGTTGGCTTTCGAGGTCGGTGTGGAGCGGCGAGATTTCTCCGGCGGCCGGCATGAGAACCGCGGCGGCGGACCAGGCTGTTGCCCGGCGGAGAATCCCGGGAATATCAGTGATGTCAGTCATCCCGTTCGCGAGGGCGACGGCGGCCGCCGCCACTGCGGCGTCGCCGGCTCCGGTGGGGTTGCCACTGAGCGGTTCCGGGAGGCGTGCGCTCCAATAGCCGCCGGGGGTGGCATGGTGGAAGGCGAGCATGCCTTCAGCGCCGGCACTGACCAGGACGGTCTTGGCGCCCAGAGCGATCAAGTGCCGTGCTGCGGACTCGAGGCTGCTTTCCCTTGTTGCGTCGAGGAGTTCGTGATTGTTGGGTTTGAGCAGATCCGCCCCGGCCCGCGCGGCGGCGATGATTCCGGGACCGGAGGTATCGACAACGGCCGGGATCCCGGCGTCGTGCGCCAGGCGTACCAGCGCCGGGTAGAAGTCCGCCGGCGCGCCGGGCGGCAGGCTGCCGGAGCCGACAAGCACTCCGGCGCCGTGCCCGTCGAGGGCCTCGACGACGGCGGCAGCCAGTGCCTGCCATTCGGCAGGCCGGAGGGGGTTCCCCTCTTCGTTGAAGATGGACGTCTCGCCGCCCACCGTATCCACGAGGGCGATGCTGCGCCGCGTTTCCGCTGCAACTGGAATCAGGCGATGGGGCACGCCACTGTTGCGGAACTCGGCAGCGAATTCCGCGCCGACCGCACCGCCCGTGGGAGCCAGTGCCAACACTGGATGGCCGAGCTGGTGCGCCACGCGGGCAACGTTGAGGCCTTTTCCCCCTGCGCGGCTGAGGGGCGTGCCGATGCGATGGCTCGAACCGGGAGTGATCCCGGCGACGTGGTAGCTAAGGTCGATCGCCGGATTGGGGGTGACGGTGATGACCGTTTTCATGACCTTGCCTGCGTGCCGGAGGCGGCCTTCGCAGCCGGGAGCAAGGCTCGCGCGCGCATGGCAGCCCCGAGCAATCCCGCGTCCTGGCCCAACTGGGCACGCATGATGACTGGCCGGCGTTGGAAGTCGAGCAGCTCGTCAAGGCGGGAACGGAGCGGCTGAAGGAGTCCCTCCCCCGCTTCCGCAAGACCGCCGCCCACCACCACTGCTTCCGTGCCGACGATGCTGACACATTGGCTCAGGCTGAAGGCGAGGGCGTCCACGGCGTCGGCCCAGATCCGCGCCGCCAGGGTATCGCCGTCCTTGGCCCTTTCCAGGACTTCGCGGGCACCGGCGAGTGGAATTCCGGCCTTTGCGCTGTAGCGCCGGGCGATCGCTCCTGCGGAACCAACGGCTTCGAGGATCGTGTGGCCGGAGGAGTCCGAATCCGGGTCCGGAACGAGGGCGTGGCCCAGTTCCGCGGCGAAACCACCCGCCCGGACCGGGTAGCCGTCGGAGATGACAGCGGCGGCGATCCCGGTGCCCACCACCATGACCACGATGTTTCGGAAATCCCGGGGTGCCCCGAAACGGAATTCTGCCTCGGCGGCAGCGCTGACGTCGTGCCCGAAGGCGACGGGCAGCCCGAGTCGCTGCGAGGCCTTCTCCCCGAAGGGAAAGTTCCGCCACCCCAGGTTCGCCGAGTAGATCCCCACACCGATATCGGAGTCGACGATTCCCGGAACCACAAGGCATGCAGCCTTCGCCGGGTGGCCGGGGAACTCGGCGGCAAACTCCGAGGCCAACGCTTCAACGGCGTCCAGGATCGCTTCGCCAGCCCGCAAGGGATCACGGGGCGTTGCGACGCGGCGCAGCCCAAGGATGTTCCCGCTTGCGTCGACAAGGCCTGCCTTCAGGTCCGTACCGCCGACGTCAAAGGCGAGGACCGCGGATTCAGCGGCTCCGAGAACCATGGGAAGACCTAGGCCGTGGCGTTCAGGACGACAGAGCGTGTGAGGTTGCGGGGCACATCCGGGTCGAGCCCACGGACGCGTGCCCGCTCAAGGGTGACCTTGTGGACCCGGGTCAGCTCGGCGAGCGGATGCTTGCCGGTGTTGACGTAGAGAGCGCCTGTTCGGGCCATGTCGGCGTCCAAACCCTCGGGCTGCGCACCGAAGAGCCAGGTGACCCGGCCAGGGGCTGCGATGGAAATGGGGCCGTGCCGGTATTCCATCGCCGGATAGGATTCCGTCCAGCCTTGGACCGCTTCGCGCATCTTGAGCCCGGCTTCGTGGGCCAGACCGACAGTCCAGCCGGTACCGAGGAAGGTGAACTGTTCGGCGTCGAGGAACTCCTGGGACACCGGCTCTGTGACTGCACCGCGGGCCTGCTCGATCGCGGTGTCGAATTCGATGCCCAAGCTCGCCAAAAGGTACACCAGCGCGGTGGTGGCGAAGCGGGTCTGCACCACCGATTTCTCGTCGGCGTAGGTCAGGCCTATGACGGAGTCGGACAGGGCGGTAATCGGTGAGTTCATATCGCCGATCACCGCAATGGTCCTGGGTTTTCCACCGACAGCCTTAGCGCGCAGTTCCTCCAGGAGCTCAAGAACCTCCGTGGTGGTGCCGGAGCGGGTGATGGCGATGACGGCGTCGTACTGGCGAGCGGCGCTGTTGTGGTTGAGGAAGGCCTCCGACGCTGCGAACGCGTCAGTCAGGCCTTTGCCCGCGGCTTCGCGGGCAGCAGCGTAGCTCTGCGCCATGAACCATGAGGTGCCACACCCGACGACTGCGATCCGCTCGCCGTCAGCGGGCAGCAGGTGCCCTGCCTTGGCTTGCTCAAGTTTGCATTGCTCGATGGCCCGCTGCCAGACCTCGGGCTGCGAAACAAGTTCTTCTTCCATGAAGGCCCCGAGAACATTGTTGCTCATCACACTTACCATCCCTGTCCACATTTCTTCGACGTGCACTTCAGTATTCAACTATTTGACGTTTTCTGATCTATAAAAACACTAAACGATCATTTTCAATCGCACAAGGATCGTGGGAGACTCTCGGATGCCGAAGGAAGAAAGCAGGGCCCCTCCCTACGGAGTGACCCTGCATTTGAGTACCGTCTTTTGCGGTATTGAGTTGCTAGAGCGCGCGGACTCCGGCCCGCCACACAGCGAACGTCAGCGGGATGCCGGGCCTGTACGCCAGGTGCGTTGCCGACGGCGCCCTGAGCATATGGAGATCGGCGCGGTGCCCGACGGCGATCGAACCCACCGCCCGTTCGCCGTCGACGTCGTTGCCCGACTCCCGCCCCAACGCCAGCGCACCGCCGTAACTCGCCGCCCGGACGGCCTCGTGGACGCTCAAGTGCATTTGCAGCACCGCAGTTGTGACACAAAAAGCCATCGAACTCGTGTATGAGGTGCCGGGGTTGCAGTTCGAGGCCAACGCAATCTGCACCCCGGCGTCGAGCAAAACCCTGCCCGGAGCGAGCGGCTGCCGCGTTGAGAGATCACAGGCCGGCAAGCACGTGGCCACTGTGCCGCGCGAACCCGATCCAGTGGACGCGTCCCAGCCGCTCCACGAGCCCGCGAGCGCCTGGATATCGGCCTCGCAAAGGTAGTTGACGTGGTCAACGCTCGCCGCGCCGAACTCGACAGCCAACTGGACACCGGGCCCTTCACCCAGCTGGTTGCCGTGGACACGAAGGCCCAGCCCCGCTTCACGGCAGGCCGACAAGACGCGGCGGGATTGCCCTTCGGTGAAAGCACCGCGCTCGCAGAACACATCGGCCCAACGCACGTACGGGCGGACGGCGTCGAGCATCGGGCCGCAGACGAGGTCCGTATATTCCTCGGGATCGACGCCGGCAGGGACCAGGTGCGCGCCCAGGTAGGTGACTTCGTCCACCGTGGCCGCGGCGATGCGTGCACTGCGGGCCTCGTTCTCAAGGTCCAAGCCGTAGCCGGTCTTGCTCTCGAGGTAGGTGGTGCCTTGGGAGACGGCTTCGTCCACGCGTCCGGCGGCGAGGCGCGTCAGTTCCTCGTCGCTCGCGGCACGGGTGGCGCCGGTGGTGACCGCGATGCCACCGGCGCTATAACTCTGGCCCGCCATCCTCGCCTCAAATTCGGCGGTGCGGTCCCCCGCGAAGATCAAGTGCGTGTGCGAATCCACCCATCCCGGGAGCACGGCGCGGCCTCCCGCGTCCACGCGCTCATCGGCCGAGGGAGCCTCCGAGGCGTGGCCGATCCACGAGATCCGCTCACCTTCGATCACCACGGCCGCATCCTGGAGGACACGATGCTCCGAGTCCTGGGTCATCAGTTCGCCGATGTTGCTAATCAGTGTGCTCGTCTGCCCGCTCATGAACCTATTGTTCAACGGCGGATGGACCAACGGGCGGCGGCGAGCGCCCCCGGTGTCCGGGATACGGGACTGGCCTCCGAACCATGGCAAAGGATTGCAGCTGCCGCGAGTTCGGCGATCGCGGAGGATGTCTGAAAACCGTAGCCGCTTTGGCCCGCGAGCCAGAAGAAACCAGGAGCCTCCGCGTCGAAGCCCACCACCGGTACGCCATCGGCAGCTTCCGTGCGCAGCCCGGTCCAGGCCGAGGCGACCGAATGGATGCCCAGCGAAGTCAGGGAATTCAACCGGGCCACGAGCTCTTCCACGTCGCCGGGCCGCGGCCGCGCGTCCTCGGCGCCGCTCGGCACCTTCTCCGACGGCGAGATCAGGACTTGTTCGCCTTCGCGCCGGAAATAATACGAATCGTCCGCCGCAGCCACCAAGGGGCTGCCAGGCGGAAGGGGGCGTTCGACGTCGACGATCGCCGCCGTCCGGCGGTACGGCTGCAATCCGAGCTTCTCCACCCCGCTAAGCACCGCAAGTTCGTCCGCCCAGGCACCGGCCGCATTGACGACGACGCCGGTCTGGAAGCCCTCCAGCCCGGCCCCCAGTTGCCATCCGGAGCCGAGTCGCTGGGCCGAGTGCACCCGCGCGCCGGTGATGATGTCCACTCCCCCGGCCTCGGCGCGTTCCTTGTGGTCCTCCAGCAGCACTGGTGCGTTACAGGCGAAGGATCCGGTATCCAGCCCCGCAGCCGTGAAAGACCCCGGATTCAGTGCCGGGCACAGTTCAAGGGCTTCGGCGTGCGTGATGGAATGCATGTGCCCGCTGGCTTCCGCGCGGACCGTCGCTTCGTCGCCCACCAACATGAACGAGCGCGGCTCCAACACCGGTACCGGCAACTCGGCGTCGCGGGCAGCCATGAGTTCCAGCGTGCGTACCGTGAGTTCCTGCACGACGGCCGGACCGAGGCTGGGGATTAACTGCCGCGCCGAGCGGGAGGACGCGTGGTAGGCGAGCGTTTGTTCGGCTTCCACGAGGGCCACCGAACATTGGCCGGCCAAAGCGGAAGCCAGCGACAACCCGGCGATGCCGCCACCGACAATCACCACATCATAATTTGCAGCCATCCCTCCATCCTGACAGCGCGGAAGCCTGGATGTAAGGGGACCGGTCGCGAAGTGATCGGTTTCGAAGGGCTTGGCTCGGGTTACTCCACCGACGACGGTTTGATGCCGCTGTAGGGAGTCCACCAGGTCAGGGGCGCCGTGACTGTGAAGCGCCGCCCTGAGATTGAGTCCGCGGGAATCCGCACGAAGTGGTCCTTCCTGCCCGCTTGCCAGGGAAAGAGCGGGAGGGCGAACGAGTCAACCACGTCCTCGGGCGCTTTCAGCGGGACAGCCTTGCCGTGGAGCACAACGCTCCAGGCGACGCCGGTGTCCTCATTGACACCGTCGACTTCCATGGCCACCGGGAATTCGCTCAGGGCGGCGTCCAGCTTTGTGCCTGTCCCCGTCCTGAAGACGACGGTCCCGTGGTCCACCGTGTAGTTGATGGGGAAAATGTCCGGGCGGTCGCCGAGCCATACGGCGAGTCTGCCAACACGCACGCTTCTCAGGAGATTCCAGCATTCCTGGGGATCCAACACCTCGGCGGGAGCTTGCACTGCATCATTATTCATAGTGCCGATCCTAGGCCCCGGATCCCGATCGGCACAGCAGGCCAGGTGCGGGTCAAGGGGCCAGGCAAGGGTCGGGGACTTTAGCGGAGGTACTGAAGCTGCTCGAAGTGATCGATGTAGGCGTCAAGGAGCTCTTGAGCCACCCTGACGGAATCCACCAGGGGGTTCATTGCCAGAGCCTTGTAGGCCGAACGCCGGGAGCCCGTCAGGGCAGCGTGGATGGTTGCGCGTTCCACTGCTTTGGCGTTGACGACGAGCCCTCGCGCGTAGTCCGGCAACGGCCGGGTGGGGAGGAGGCGGATTTGCCCGGCATCCACGAGGCAGGGTGCCTCGATGACGGCGTCGGCGTCGAGCTCGGCCAAGGTGCCCCTGTTGGGGACATTCAGGATCAGGCGGGCCGCCTCCCCTTGGCGGATGGCCCGCATGATGGCCAAGGCAACGGATTCGTATCCGCCGGTCACCAGGTCCTCGGGTGCCCGTTCGAAGGTTCCGGAGGCGTCCCTGTTGCTCTGCATATACGTCTCTTCGCGGTCCAGCTTGGTCTTTTCCCAGAGCCCGAGGGCTGCCTTCGACGTCGGACTCCGCAGGGCGGGCGCCGCTCCGCCGTCGTTCCCGTTCAGGAGGCCGTTGTAGAAGGACGATTGCTGCCGCGCCAAGTAGGCGCCGCGGGTGCTTTCGGCGCGGCGATCGGCGTCGAGCGCTTCCCGCCTGAAGTAGTAGTAGTGCAGATACTCATTGGGAACCGCTCCCAGCGCCTGGATCCACGAAGCGCCGAAGAGCCGGCCCTCCTCAAAGGACTCGATAGCGCCGGCGTCGGCCAGGAGGCGCGGCAGGACGTCCTCGCCGTCGACTACCAGTCCCCGTAGCCAGCCGAGGTGGTTGAGTCCGAAGTAGTCGATCTCCACGGAGCCATCGCGAAAGGCCGCCGCGCCGCGGTGGATTCCCGCTGCGAGGAGGCATCGCCTGGCCAGCCCGACCGGCGAATCGCAGATCCCCACCACCTTGGTGCCGAGGACTTCCGTCATGGCCTCGGTGATGACCCCGGCGGGGTTGGTGAAGTTGATGAACCAAGCCTCCGGCGCGTGCTTTTTCACGGCCTCGGCGATGTCCAGAACCACGGGGATGGTCCGCAAGGCGTAGGAAATCCCTCCTGCGCCCACCGTCTCTTGCCCGATGACGCCGTGTTCAAGGGCAATCCGTTCATCGGCGGCACGCCCCTCCAGCCCGCCCACCCTGATGGCCGAGAAGATGAAGTCGGTACCGGGCAATGCCTCCGACAACTCGGTGAACAACCGCACTATCGGCGCATCGGGCATTCCCTCGGCCAGCTCAGAGAGGACCCTGGCGACGACGCCCAGGCGCGCGGCGTCGGCATCAAACAGCCTGAGCTCGGTGACGCGGCCAGGTTCACGGTCCGCAAGCAGCGCCGAATAGACCAGCGGAACCCGGAATCCGCCGCCGCCCAGGATGGTGAGGATCATGGAACTCAGAGCCCCGCGGCGGCGCGGCTCTTCACGAAGGCCTGGACACACGCCTCGACGTCCTCCGAGCTGTGTGCTGCCGAGAGCTGCACCCGGATCCGGGCGGCGCCCTTGGGTACTACGGGATGGCTGAACGCCGTGACGAACACTCCGTGGTGGAGCATCTCGTCGGCCACCTTCGCCGCAACCACCGCGTCGCCGAACATCACCGGAATGATGGCGTGCTCGCCGTCGAGCAGCTCGAAGCCTTCCTCGCTCATGCGGCGCCGGAACAAGGCGGCGTTCTCGAAGAGTCTGGAGCGGAGTTCTCCTGAGCCTTGGACCAGTTCAATGGCCTTGATCGTGGCTGCAACGATGGCCGGTGCCAGCGAGTTGGAGAAAAGGTACGGACGGGCCTTCTGGCGCAGCATGGCGACGATTTCCCTGCGGCCGGAAACGTAGCCGCCGGAGGCGCCGCCGAGGGCTTTGCCGAACGTGCCGGTGTAGATATCCACCCTGCCGGAAACGCCCGCGTGTTCCGGAGTTCCCGCGCCCGTGGGGCCCATGAAGCCGACCGCGTGGGAGTCGTCCACCATGACCAGGGCATCGTGTTTTTCCGCGAGATCGCAGATGGCCTCGAGCGGGGCGAGGTAGCCGTCCATCGAGAACACGCCGTCGGTGACGACGATCTTGCGCCGGGCCGGCGCCTCGCCAGTTGAAGCCTCGATCAGCTTGGCTTCAAGGTCGGCCATGTCCTGGTTGGCATAACGGAAGCGCTTGGCTTTGCTCAGCCGGATGCCGTCGATAATGGAGGCGTGGTTCAGGGAATCGGAGATGATGGCGTCCTCGGGCCCGAACAGGGACTCGAAGACGCCCCCGTTGGCGTCGAAGCAGCTGGAGAACAGGATGGTGTCCTCGGTTCCCAGGAACTTTGAGACGTGGGCTTCGAGCTCAAGGTGCAGGTCCTGGGTGCCGCAGATGAAACGGACCGACGCCATGCCGAAGCCGCGCTCGTCCATGGCGGACTTGGCGGCCGCGATGATGTCAGGGTGGTCTGCGAGGCCCAGGTAGTTGTTGGCACAGAAGTTCAGGACAGTGTTCGCTGGCTCGCCGAGCTGGCCTGCGGCAATGTGGCTGGCTTGCGGCGAATCAATGTGACGTTCGGTCTTGAAGAGGCCTGCGGTGCGGATCTCGTCAAGCTCGCCCTGCAGCTGGTCTTTGATGCTTGAGTACATGGGTGGCTCCTGGTACTGGGGGTAGAGTGCTGGTTTGGCGGACTTTACGGCGTCTTAGAGTTCGGTCCAGTCGAGGACAACCTTGCCGCCCGTGCCGGCGCGGGCGATTTCGAAGCCCTCTTCCCAGTCGGTGGCGGACAGCTTGTCCGTGACGACGGCGGAAATGTTGCGGTGCAGAGCGGAGTTGGAGGACAACATGGCGCTCATGGCGTACCAGGTTTCGTACATCTCCCGGCCGTAGATGCCCTTGAGGGTCAGCATGTGGGTGACCACCTTGCCCCAGTCGATATCGATGGACTGGCTGGGCAAGCCGAGCATGGCGATGCGTCCGCCGTGGTTCATGTTGTTGATCATCTCAGGCAGGGCCGTGGGATGTCCCGACATTTCCAGGCCGATGTCGAATCCTTCACGCATGCCGAGTTCGAGCTGCGCATCCTTGACGCGCATCTTGGAAACATCGACAGCGAGGTCCACGCCCATCTTCCGGGCCAGTTCGAGGCGGGGGGCGGAGACGTCCGTGATGGCAATCTTGCGGGCCCCGGCGTGGCGAGCGACGGCGATTGCCATGAGCCCGATGGGTCCGGCACCCGTGATGAGCACGTCCTCGCCGACCAGCGGAAAGCTCAGGGCGGTGTGGACGGCGTTGCCGAAGGGGTCGAAGATGGCACCGAGCTCGGGAGTGACGGAGGGATCGTGGTGGACCCAGACGTTGGTCTCCGGGATGACAACGTACTCGGCGAAGGCGCCATCGCGCTGCACGCCAACGGACACTGTGTGGATGCACATCTGGCGGCGGCCGGCACGGCAATTGCGGCAGATTCCGCAGACCACGTGGCCTTCACCGGACACACGGTCACCGACCTTGACGTCGCGTACGTCCTCGCCCACGGCCACGACTTCGCCGTAGAACTCGTGGCCCGCAATCAGCGGCGCTTCGATGATGCCTTGCGCCCAGGCGTCCCAGGACTGGATGTGCAGATCCGTTCCGCAGATGCCCGTGGTCATGACACGGATCTTGACGTCGCCGGGACCTTCCTCCGGCTCGGGCCGTTCGACGAGTTCAAAACCAGCGTGCGGACCGGATTTGTAGAGAGCCTTCATGGGTCTTCCTCACTCAGGGATGGGGCGGTTTGTGTGCCGTTTCACTTCATTGAAACCTCACGAACGGTTTAGCACAACTAGGTTTTTCTCAATCAACGATTTAGCATTTGCTAAATGGAAGTGCATCAGCTCCAAATGCTCAGGGAACTAGGGGATCTAGGCAGTGTCAAGGCCGTGGCAGAGACCCTCATGGTCACTCCGTCCGCCGTCTCCCAGCAGCTCGCGCTCCTGCAGAAATCGGTGGATGTACCCCTCACCCGCAAGGAAGGCCGCGCCTTGGTGCTGACGGATGCGGGCCGGGTCCTCGCAGACGCCGGAGCCGCCGTCGTGAACGCCATGGCGGACGCCCGTGCCGCCATTGGCGCGTACCACGACTCGCCGGGCTCCACCGTGACCGTGAGCGCCTTCCACAGCGCGGGCCAGGCTCTCTTTGCGCCGCTTGCGGCCTTGCTGGCCGCCGCGCGCAGCACTGATCCGGAAAACAGCGTGCCCCAGGTGAAGCTCGCCGACGAGGACGTCGCCCAGGAAGACTTCCCGGGACTCGCCGCGCGGTACGACCTTGTGTTGGCGCACCGCATGGAGCACAGTCCCGAGTGGCCCACCGACAAGGTCGCGGTGATCCCCCTCGCCGACGAACCGCTCGACGTCGCGCTGCCTGCCGGGCACCCGCTCGCGGCGCGCCGCGAACTCAAGCCGGCCGACGTCGTCGGGCAGCCTTGGGTGACCAGCCGCGCCGGCTACTCCCCCGCGGACGTGCTGGCCGCCGTCGTCGCCGTCAACGGGCGTCCGGCCGATGTCCTGCACCGTATCAACGACTACTCCACGGTGGCCTCGCTCGTGGCGGCCGGTGGCGCAATCGGCTTGCTCCCCCGCTTCACCGCCCAGCGCGTGTTGGACGCGGGCGTGGTGTTGCGTCCGCTGGCGGGGGTGAATTCGGTGCGCAAGATCGACATCCTGGCGAGGCCGGAAACCCTGAAACGGAAATCGGTCATGACGGTCTGCGACGCACTGCAGACCGTCATGAGCGAACTTTCCGGGGCTTCTTAGCCCAACTGACTCGCATTTGTTGACGTTTTGGAGGCTCAAAACGACAAAAACTGCGAGTTACTTGGCTGCGGGAGGGGACGCCCTCTAAACGCTGCTCCCGTAACCCAGCCGCCGTCCGCCGTCGTTGGGTGACGAGGGCAGGGTACCCGCAATAATGCGGTTCGCTGTGACTGCACTGCCACTCTTGATGCCGGAGACCACAACGGTGTCTCCCGACTTCAGGTCAGTAGCCTTGATGCTTTGAAGCGACGGCCGCCGGCCTTGCGTTCCAGTTCCGGCCCCGGCGAGCTTGACGATGGTGGTAGACGATGTGATCGCGAAGCTCTGCGTGAAACCGTCATCGCTCTTCACGGAAATGCTCGAATCGCTGACGGACTGCACGGTGCCACGCTGTGTCACGAGCGTTGTGAATGTGCCGTCCTTGTTCTTGACCGTGAACTCACTGTGGATCCCTGGGCCTGCGAAACCGCGCGGAAGTACGGGGAATGGCCGGGCCTTGCCGGGCGAAGGGGCAGGGGGCGCGGTAGCGCCGGGAGAAGGGGTAGCGGGCGACGCGGTGCTCGTAGGCGAAGCGCCCACGTACGAGGGGATGATCTGGCCGGCAGCCCAGACTGCGGCCACACCACCGCCGCTCAAGACGACGGCGATACCGCCGGCGATGAGAGCTTTACGAAGCCCCGGAGTCATGGTGGACATGGCCTAATCCTTTCTCCGCTCCTCCCCGAGCCGGTAAGGGGCGGGCAGCAAAGAACTGATGACTCCATGATGAGCCTTGAAGCTGTGTTCCGGCTGTGGATCCAGACCCAACTAGCTCGCATTTGTTGTCGCTATGAGGGCTCAAAACGACGTTAACTGCGAGCTAGTTGGGTGTGGCGGGAGACGGTGCGGTTAGCCTTCGACGCCGAGCTTCTCGAGGATCAGCTCGCGCACGCGTCCGGCGTCGGCCTGGCCGCGGGTGGCCTTCATGACACCGCCGACGATCGCACCGATGGCCTGCACCTTGCCGCCGCGGATTTTCTCCGCAACGTCCGGCTGGGCCGCCAGTGCGGCGTCGATCGCTTCCAGCAACGGACCGTCGTCGGACACGACCGCGAGGCCGCGCTTCTGGACGATCTCTGCAGGGGTGCCTTCACCGGCGAGGACCCCGTCGAGCACCTGCGACGCCATCTTGTTGTTGATCTTGCCGCCCTCGACCAGCTTGTTCAGCTCCACGATGGTCGCCGGAGTGACGCCAAGCTCGGAGGGGTCGACGTCGGCCGTCTTGGCGCGTCCGACAATCTCGCCCATCCACCACTTACGTGCCACGGAAGCGCTGGCGCCGGCCGCGATGGTTTCCTCGATGGAGTCCATGACGTCGGCGTTCACGACGTCGCGGAACTCAAGGTCCGAATAACCCCAGTCGGCCTGGAGCCGCTTGCGGCGAGCCGCGGGCGGCTCGGGCAGCGTCGCGCGGAGCTCTTCCACCCATTCCCGGGATGCAAGGACCGGAACGAGGTCCGGCTCCGGGAAGTAGCGGTAGTCGTCAGCGTCGGACTTCGCCCGGCCCGACGTCGTCGTGCGCGTGTCCTCGTGCCAGTGGCGCGTTTCCTGAATAACCGGCTCACCGGAGTCCAGGACGGCGGCGTGGCGCTGGATTTCGTAGCGGACGGCGTGCTCGACGGCGCGCAGCGAGTTCACGTTCTTCGTCTCGGAACGAATGCCGAACCGTTCGCGCCCGTGCGGGCGGAGCGAGACGTTGGCATCGCAGCGGACGTTGCCGCGCTCCATTTTGGCGTCGGAGACTCCGAGGTTCTTGACGATCTCCCGAACGGCGGCAACGTACGCCTTGGCGAGCTCGGGCGCGCGGCTGCCCGCCCCCTCAATCGGCTTGGTGACGATTTCCACCAGCGGAACACCCGAACGGTTATAGTCCACCAGCGAGTAGTCGGCACCTTGGATGCGGCCCGTGGCGCCACCCATGTGGGTAAGCTTGCCGGCGTCTTCTTCCATGTGTGCGCGCTCGATCTCGACGCGGAAAACGGTGCCGTCCGAAAGCTCAATGTCCAGGTAGCCGTCATAGGCAATGGGCTCGTCGTACTGGGAGGTCTGGAAGTTCTTCGGAGTGTCCGGGTAGAAGTAGTTCTTCCGGGCGAAACGGCAGTACTCGGCGATCTTGCAGTTCAGGGCGAGGCCGATCTTGATGGAAGACTCCACCGCAGTCTTGTTCACGACCGGCAGGACACCTGGCATGCCAAGGTCCACCTCGTTGACGTTGGTGTTCGGCTCGTCGCCGAAGACGTTCGGGGCGGAGGAGAACATCTTGGTCTTGGTGTTGAGCTCCACGTGGACCTCGAAGCCAAGGACGGGATCGTACTTCTCCATGGCCTCTTCGAAGCTGAGGATGGCGTCGGTAGACATCAGTTGGAACCTCCGGCGGTGATGGAGCTGGAACCGAGAGCGGGTGCCTCCAGGGCAGGGGCCTGCAGTACGGGGGCGCGGTCCAACAACGGACCACCCCACTTCTCTTCGAGCAAGGATTCAAGGACGGCACCCACGCGGTACAGACGGGCGTCCTCGTGGGCGGGAGCCAGAAGTTGGATGCCGACGGGCAGACCGTCTTCGTCGGCCAGGCCGCCCGGCAAGGACAGTCCGGGGATGCCTGCCATGTTCGCCGGAATGGTCGCCACGTCGTTGAGGTACATGGCCAACGGATCGTCCAGCTTCTCACCCAGCTTGAAGGCCGTGGTGGGAGCCGTCGGCGAAATCAGAACATCGGCCTGCGCGAACGCGGCATCGAAATCACGCTGGATGAGCGTGCGGACCTTCTGCGCCGAGCCATAGTACGCGTCGTAGTAGCCTGCGCTCAGGGCATAGGTGCCCAGGATGATGCGGCGCTTGACCTCATCGCCAAAACCGGCGGCACGGGTCGCGGCCATGACGCGTTCGATCGTCATGGGGCCGTCCTCCGGCAGGACACGCAAGCCGTAGCGCACGCCGTCGAACTTGGCCAGGTTGCTCGAAACCTCGGACGGCATGATCAGGTAGTAGGCGCCCAAGGCGTATTTGAAGTTGGGGCAGGAAACCTCGACGATTTCCGCGCCGGCGCCCTTGAGCAGCTCGAGGGACTCGTTGAAACGGTTCTCGACGCCGGCCTGGTAGCCCTCGCCGTGGAGTTCCTTGATGATGCCGATCTTCATGCCCGTGATGTTGCCTGTCCTGGCTGCGGCAACAAGGGTATCGAACGGATCCGTCAGCGACGTGGAGTCGAACGGGTCGTGGCCGCCGATGACTTCCTGCAGCAGGGCCGAGTCCAGCACGGTCCGCGAGACCGGGCCGATCTGGTCCAACGACGACGCCATGGCGATGGCACCGTAGCGGGAAACAGCTCCGTAGGTCGGCTTCATGCCGACGGTGCCGGTGACTGCGCCGGGCTGACGGATGGATCCGCCGGTGTCCGTGCCGAGGGCTAGCGGAGCTTCGAAAGCTGCGACGGCGGCCGCGGAGCCACCACCGGAGCCGCCCGGAATGCGGTCCAGATCCCAAGGGTTGCGGGTGGGACCGTAGGCCGAGTGTTCAGTGGAGGAACCCATCGCGAATTCGTCCAGGTTGGTCTTGCCCAGAATGGGCATCTTCGCTGCGCGCAGCTTCTTGATGACGGTGGCGTCATAGGGGCTGTACCAGCCCTCGAGGATCTTCGAACCTGCCGTGGTGGGCTGTCCAACGGTCACAATGAGGTCCTTGACCGCGATGGGCACGCCGGCGAGTACGTGCAACGCTTCGGCCTCGGCACCGCCAGCCGCGCGGATCCCGTCCACCTCGGCGGCGACGGCGAGCGCTTCTTCAGTGTTGACGTGCAAGAACGCATGGATGCCAGCAGCCCCGCCGTCGACAAGGGCGATCCGGTCCAGGTACGCCTGGGTGACCTCGACGGATGTGATCTCGCGCGCGGCCAGCTTGGCGGCCAGTTGCGCTGCGGACAGGCGGATGAGTTCGGTGTTGTTCAATTCAGTCATTCGTTTAGTCCTCATCCAGGATTGCCGGAACCTTGAAACGGCCCTCGAAGGAATCCGGAGCCCCTGACAACGCCTGCTCGGCAGTGAATGTGTGGCCCACGACATCCTCACGGAACACATTGGTCAACGGAATCGGATGGGACGTGGCCGGGACATCGTCCCCGGCGGCTTCGCTGACGGACTTCACCGATTCCACGATGACGGCAAGCTCGCCGGCCATCCTGTCCAGCTCTTCGGCACTCATTTCAATGTGAGCCAGACGCGCAAGATGCGCGACGTCGTCACGGTTGATCGCAGCCATGGATCTCCCCTGCAAAGTTCAAATGGTTTTCCGGACTAGTCTACGTTGGTTGGACAACGAACGACGCGGGGTCACTTACGGCCCATCCGGAGGTCCGGATGGGCCGTAAGTGACCCCGCGTTGCTTGGTGCGGGCGATTGCTTTGTTACCCGATGCCGATGGCACCCGTCAGCATGCCCACCGCGAGCATGACGACCGAGATCACCGCGGTGCGCCAGAGGACCTTTTTGTGGTGGTCTCCCAGTTCCACCTTGGCGAGGGATACCAGGAGCAGGATCGCCGGGACCAAAGGGCTCTGGAGGTGGAATGGCTGGCCGGTGATGGAGGCGCGGGCCATTTCCGCGCCGCTGACGCCGTAGTGCGCGGCGGTTTCGCTCAGGACCGGCAGGACGCCGAAGTAGAAGGCGTCGTTGCTCATGAAGAACGTCATGGGGATGCTGAGCAGACCGGTAATGACGGCCATGAACGGACCCATCTCGGCGGGGATGATGTGGACCAGCCACGCGGACATCTCCTTGACCATGCCGGTGCCGTTGAGGACGCCCGTGAGGACGGCCGCTGCCATGACCATGCTGACCACGGCCACGATGGACGGCGCGTGGGCCACCAACTGTGCGCCCTGTTCCTTGACCTTGGGGAAGTTCACCAGCAGGGCAATGGCGGAACCCACCATGAAGACGTAGGGCAGGGGCACCAGGTTGGCCACGAGCATGACCATCACGGCGACCGTCAGGCCGAGGTTGAACCAGAAGAGCTTGGGTCGCAGGGTCTTGCGCTGGGGATCCAGCGCGGTGTCGGTCAGGCCCGTGTCGGCGAGGTCAACCGGCGTTTCGCTGCGTTCGAGGACGCCGACGCCGGCGCTTCCGCCGGTGCCAGGCTTGGCGGCGGTGCGGCTCGAGCCCGACCCGCCGCCCGCAGACCCGCCTCCCGCAGACCCGCCGCCCGCAGACCCGCCGCCCGTGCCGCCGTCGTGCGTGCCGCCGTCGAACACGTCACCGGCGTCGGAGGCGTCGCCCCAGATCTCGGGGGCCGCGGCGCGAAGGCGGTTGCGTTCCTGCAGGCCCAACAGCCAAGAGAACACGAAGACGACCACGAGGCCCACGATGAGGGAGGGGACCATGGGAACAAAGACGTCGTTGACGTCGATCTTGAGGGCGGTGGCTGCGCGGGCCGTTGGGCCACCCCACGGCAGGATGTTCATGGTGCCGTTCGCCAGGCCAGCCACGCAGGTCAGGACCACGGGGCTCATCTTCAAGCGGAGGTAGACGGGCAGCATCGCGGCCGTGGTGAGGATGAAGGTGGTGGAGCCGTCGCCGTCGAGCGATACGGCGGCGGCCAGGATGGCGGTGCCGAGCACCACTTTGGCGGGGTCGTTGCCGAGCTTGCGGAGAATGAACTTCACGAGCGGGTCGAACAGCCCCACATCGATCATCAGTCCGAA
Source organism: Arthrobacter methylotrophus (assembly GCF_039539965.1). NCBI lineage: Bacteria > Bacillati > Actinomycetota > Actinomycetes > Micrococcales > Micrococcaceae > Arthrobacter > Arthrobacter methylotrophus. The sequence continues at coordinate 3,059,004 of NZ_BAABED010000001.1, forward strand.
GTACACGATCGCGAACATCAGGAGGGCGGCCGTCGACGTCATTGACTTCATCGAGTCCATCACCATGCTTCCGATGCCAAGGCCGGCACCGGCAAACAGTCCGAAGATGGTGGGGACGATGATCAGCGCCAGAACGGGCGTCAACTTCTTAGTCATGATCAGGACCATGAACACCGCAATCATTGCGAATCCAAGCAATACCAGCACAGCCGGCTCCTTACATCAGTGAATGGCACCACCTCGATGTGATGCGCGATACAGAACGTATAGTGGCCGCGCTCACAACAAGGCGTTTGCGGGATTTGATGGACATACTGCTGATTGAGAGCATTTTGCTCATTGTGCTCAGTGCTTCAATGGAGAGATAGCCCTCGAGAAACAGCGCCGCCGCCCCTCCGGCCGCCCGATCCCCGCCGAAGGAGGCAGGATGCCCAAGCTTGCCCCGCGCTTCTCGACGCAGACCCTGCTCCTCCAGCTCGGCGTCGTCCTCTTGGTGGTGCTGCTCAGTGGTACGGTCCACGCGTGGCTCGTCTACGGCCGCATCGGTGCAGAAGCGGAAAGGCACGCACTGACGTTGGCGCGAACTGTGGCCTCGGACCCCGTGATCCGTTCCGAAGTCCAAGCCATCAGCAGGGAACCGGGAACCCCGCCGGCCGCGGAACTCGCAGCGGGACCCATCCAGGCCACCGCCGAGGCTGCAAGGGGGCGCACGGGAGCGTTGTTCGTGGTCGTCACGGACGAGACGGGCCTGCGGTTGGCCCACCCGGACCGGGCCAGGCTTGGCGAACGGGTCAGTACGGATCCCTCGGATGCCCTGGCCGGAAAGGAAGTCACCACACGAAACACCGGCACCCTGGGGCCGTCCGCCGGTGCGAAGGTTCCGGTCTATGCACCAGGCTCCGCCACCTCCGTAGTGGGCGAAGTCAGTGTGGGCTACTCGATGGAATCGCTCGGCCAAAGCCTCGGCGAGGACATCGTCCCCATTGCCCTCACGGCGGCAGGCTCCCTGGCTGTCGGCGCCCTTGCATCGTTCCTCATGCGTCGACGCTTGCAACGGCTGACCCTGGGGCTCGAACCCGAAGAGATCAGCACCCTGGTGCATGATCAAGTGGCCGTGCTGCAAGGCGTCGACGACGGCGTGATCGGGATTTCCGCCGACGGCCGCATTACGGTCTTCAACGCTGCGGCGAGGCGACTGCTAGACATCCCGGACGCACCGGCAACCCCGAGCTCCCCCGCCCACAGTGACGCCTCCCGGAATGGCTCCACCAACGGACATGTCCTGACGGGCAGCAGCTGGGCGGATGCTGACGTGCCGGCACAATTGAAGGCCCTTACCCAGCCCTCGGCGCACGACGCCGAAGCCGTCGAAATCGTCGCCGGTGGCCGGGTCCTGGTTGCCAACGCCCGCAAGGCGCTGCACCGTCAAGAGGATCTCGGCTGGGTCGTCATGCTCCGCGACCGCACCGAACTGCAGCAGTTGACCCGCCAGCTCGACGCTGTCGGCACCATGTCGGCCGCATTGCGAGCCCAGCGTCACGAGTTCGCGAACCAGCTTCACACGATCGCCGGCTTCTTGAGCATCGGCCAACACGGCCAGGCCAAAGACTATCTCGCCAGGATCTCAGCCACCGGTCCGCTGAAGTTTCCGGTGCAGCAAGCCGAGCTCCTCCAGGATCCCTATCTGCAGGCTTTCGTCGGAGCGAAGGGCGTGGAGGCGGACGAGCGAGGCGTGGCTTTGCGGATCGGTCCGGAGACTCTCGTGCGCGGCCATGTCACCGAGCCGCAGGACGTCACCACGGTTCTCGGCAACCTGATCGACAACGCCGTCAACGCCGCCGTGGCCGGCTCTTCCACGCAACGCTGGGTAGAGCTTGAGCTGCTCGACGAACCGGGGCCCGACGGCGGCACGCTGCACATCGTCGTCGCGGACTCCGGCGACGGTCTGCGCGGCATCGAGCGCGAAAGGGTGTTCGTGGAAGGATTCACGACGGCGGAGCCCACTGGCGGCGGAATGGCCAGCGCGGGTGGCCAGGGACTGGGCCTCGCATTGGTCCGGCAACTCGCCCGGCGTCGCAGTGGCGACGTGCGCGTCCTGGAACCCGGCTCCCCCGGTGGTCCTGGCGCCGTCTTCATGGCCACCATGCCCAGAGTCACCGGAACTCCGGACGACGCCGCGCCAGCCGCCCTCTCCACCTCGGCCGAACCCACGGAAGGACAACAATGAGCGAAGACTTCAGGGTCTTGATTGTGGATGATGACTTCCACGTCGCCAAGCTCCACGCCGCCTATGTGGATTCAGTGGCCGGCTTCCTTGCCTTGGCTCCGGCGGGATCCACCACACAGGCGTTGCAGGCGGTGCACAGCCTCCGGCCGGACCTCGTGTTGCTGGACGTTTACCTGCCGGACGGTTCAGGCCTGGATCTTCTGGGCCAACTCGATGTGGATGCCATGATGCTGACCGCGGCTTCGGATGCTGCGTCCATCCGGACGGCCCTGCGCCGCGGGGCTTTGGCGTATCTCCTGAAGCCGTTCACTGCCGAGTCGCTGTCGCAGCAGCTGCGTTCCTATGCCAGATTCCGGCGGATCCTCGGCAAGCAGCATGCCGTGGACCAGGAAACTATCGAGCGGGCCAAGCGGTCGCTCATCGCCGGTGACGTGGCGCCGTCGGGCAAGCCGCGCTCGGCGACCGAAGCGTCCGTGTTGGATTCGTTGGCCCCGGGGGCGCAATATTCCGCGGTGGAAGTGGCAGAACGGGTGGGTGTCTCACGGGCCACGGCACAACGGTACCTCTCCTCGCTGGCCGATGATGGCGCCGTCGAGATCCAATTGAGGTACGGCGCCACGGGCCGCCCGGAACATCGCTATGGCGTCCCCTCCCCAACTAACTCGCAATAGATGTCGTTCTGAGGCGTCAAAACGACAACAACTGCGAGTTAGTTGGGCTACTCAGGCGCTCTTCTGGGCTACCAGCTCGATTTCGACCAGCATTTCCGGATCAAGGAACGGCAGGACGTGGACCAACGAGAGGGTGGGCCGGATCTCGCCGAAGATCTCGCCGTGTGCGCGGCCGGCATCTTCCCACTTGCTAATGTCGGTCAGGTACAACTTGGACTGCACCACGTCCTCATAGGAGAATCCGGCATCGGCCAGGACGGTTTCGAGCTTCTCGAGGATGTACTTGGTCTGCGAGTAGAAGTCATCCCCCACAATCGCGTTCTTGCCATCAACGGTTCCGGACGCCGCCGTGGCCGAAATGAAGAGGGTATTGTCCACCTGGACTGCCCGGGAGTATCCAAGGGTCTGCTCCCAGACCGATCCCGTGCCGAATGTCTTACGCATGCTGCGCCTTTCTCAGTTTCCGCACCCATCTGCCTTCAAGAGCGATCGGGTTTACCAAGAAACTCTATGGCTGACGGACATCCTGTCGGTAAACAAACAGCTTTATGTCAGTTCCAGGAACAAACCAGTCGCGCTCCGGTTTCCGCACAAAACCGGTCTTGGCGTAGAGTGCATTGGCGCTTTCCCATGTGGCCCCAGTGGTGAGGGAAACGGCGTTGATGCCCTCCGTGATCCGGGCCTGCTCGACTACTGCCTGCACGAGCGCCCGGCCTGCTCCGGAGCGCTGAACATCCGGGTCAACCACCAAGGTGCGCATTTCGAGTTCGTCCGGGAGGCCAATGTCCGAAAAGTCGCCGCCTGCCTTGACTGATGTGACGGAACCAATGACTTGTCCATCGCGCTCGGCGACGAAAACATCGGCATGCCGGGCACGGCCGGCCACATCTCGGAGCTTCTCCAAATATGGGTGATCCGGGCTGCCGTAGTATCCGGCGGTCACATAAGACGACATCGTGATGCGGGCTACGGCGTCGTAGTCTTTGGGCAGGGCGGGACGGACGGTAATCTGCGAATGCACTGATCCATGGTAGTCGCGTCCGCGGGGCCAAGGGCGCCAAAGGGTCGTTTCCGTGACCGAGCTATCACCCCGAGGCTCACCCAGATATGCGCCGGCGTTCGTTGGCGGGTTCAGATATAGGTGAAGGAGCGTCGAGGAATTACCCCGCATAGGTGAGCGTGCGTCAGGGACGGCTCACCAATATTGCCCTCGGCTAACATTGCTTTCCATTGCGCCAGATTGAGCCTGGTTGCTGGCCATGAAGCCCGGTTTCCTGCTGTTGCGGAAAGGTTTCGCCGTGCTGGCGCGCCCAGCTTGTTGCGTGGTTGATTGGCAGCCAAGACAACTTGAAAGGACCCACACATGAGCCCGCAGCAACGCACGCTCCACCTCAACGCATTCCTCATGAGCACAGGCCATCACGAGGCGTCATGGCGGCTGCCCGAAAGCAACCCGCTCGCCAGCACGGACATCCGGCACTACCAGAACCTCGCACGGATTGCGGAGCGCGGCACTTTTGACTCGATCTTCTTCGCCGACTCCCCCGTGATCTTCGGCGACGTCGGACGCCGCCCCGCGGGCAAGCTGGAACCAACCGTGCTGCTCACGGCCATTGCGGCCGCGACGGAAAGGATCGGCCTCATCGCCACCGCGTCCACCACGTACAACGACCCCTTCAACCTGGCCCGGCGCTTCGCCTCGGTGGACTTCGTCAGCGGCGGAAGGGCTGGCTGGAACGTGGTCACCACAGCAGGCCCGGAAGCCGCACGAAACTTTGGTATCGATGACCAGCCCGCCCACGCCACGCGTTATGAACGGGCAGCAGAATTCCTCGATGTTGCCGCCAAGCTGTGGGACAGCTGGGATGACGACGCCGTGCTGGCAGACAAGGAAGCAGGCGTCTGGGCAGACTCAGCCAAGGTCCGGCCGATCAATCACGTTGGCAAGCACTTCCGGGTCCGCGGCCCGCTCAATGTACCGCGCTCGCCCCAAGGCCACCCCCTGATTGTCCAAGCCGGCTCCTCCGAGAACGGCAAAGGCCTGGCGGCAAGGTACGCCGAAGCCGTATTCACCGCCCAGCAAACATTGGGGGATGCACAGGCATTTTACGCAGACCTGAAGGCCCGGACCGTAGCGCTTGGCCGGCTGGCTGACAGCATCAAGATCCTCCCGGGCATTGTCCCCGTGATCGCCTCTACGCAGGCTGAAGCGTTGCGCCTGGAACGGGAGTTGGACGAACTCATTCGGCCCGAATACGCGAAGGCCGAACTGGCCAAGACCCTCCGCGTGAAGCCGGAGGACTTACCGTTGGACCGCCCGCTTCCGGCCGATCTTCCGGACGAGGACTCAATCGAAGGCGCCAAGAGCCGCTACACACTCATTGTGGAGCTTGCCCGCCGGGAAAGCCTCACCGTCCGCCAACTGATCGGCAGGCTGGGAGGCGGCCGCGGCCACCTGACTTTCGCCGGAACGCCGGAGCAAGTGGCCGATGCAATTCAATTGTGGTTCGAAAACGGCGCCGCCGATGGCTTCAACATCATGCCGCCCGTGCTGCCGACAGGTCTCGAAACCTTTGTTGAGCAAGTGGTGCCAGTGCTGCGCCAGCGGGGCCTGTTCCGCAATGAATACACCGGCAGCACACTCCGCGAACACTACGGCTTGGATCGTCCCACCGCTCGGTTCTCGGAGGTGGAGCCGCTTACCGGAGGCCTAGCCTGATGAATCCGGGACAGGAGTCAGCGACTGGGCCAATACTAGGGCGGCCCTTCCAAAGCGCCCAGGTCCTTGATCTTGGTCTCGCCCACGTCCTTGTAAAGCTCGTGTTGGTGCGCGCGTCCGCTTTTCCTCAGGGCGGCGATCAGCGATGCAGAATGCGAGACCACAATCATCTGGCTGCTTTCGCTGGCCTGGACAATGAGCCGGGCCAGCGCCGGAATCAGCTCTGTGTGCAGGCTGGTTTCGGGCTCGTTGAGCACCATGAGTTCCGGCGGCCGCGGTGTCAGCAAGGCTGCAACGAGCATGAGGTAGCGAAGGGTGCCATCCGATAGTTCGGAGGCCGCCATTGGCCGCAGCATGCCCGGCTGTTGGAGTTCGACGCTGAAGCGGCCTTCGACGACGGCGATACGGAGCTTACTGCCCGGGAAAGCGCTGCAAATCGCGTCCTCGAGCAGACCGCTCTGGCCCGTCTCGTGGAGCGTCTGCAAGGCCGCCGCAAGGTCCCACCCGGAATGGTGGAGTACGGGAGTCCTTGTACCGATTTGGGCCTGGCGGGCCGGAGCTTCATGGTCGGTGCGGAAATGGTCGTAGAACCGCCAGGACCGCACCATGTCCCGGACCCTGAGCACTTCGGGGGCCCTGTCCTGGTCGGAGAGTTCAGTGAGCATGCTTTCGTAAGCATGCAGGCGCCGGGAGAGCTCCGTCCACTCACCCTTGGCGCCTCGCAGGCGGGCGATGGCCCCCTTGCGCTCCACCAGCACCGACCCGGGTCTGGCTACGGGGCCGGAAAAAACCTGTTCGCGCTTGATCTCCGGGTCGAGGTTGAACGCCGACTCCGCTCCTGGAGCCGGGAGCCCGAGGTCGACCAGATAGCCGAAGTCGTCCCCGGCAAAACCCAGTTTCAGGTTCACGGACTCCTTCCGGACAGTTCCCTGCACCGGTACTTCGCCTCGCCGCATGGCTTCACTGATGGTTTCAGGTCCGGCCCAAAGCGTTGAGTTGAGTCCTCCGTCGCGGGCCAGTGACCCCACCACACCCCCTGAGTCGCTCCCGGCACACTCGGACAAGAGCCGCAAGGCACGGTACAGCGAGGATTTGCCACTGCCGTTGGAACCGGTGACCAGGTCCAGGCCATGCAACTCCATGGTCAGGTCCCGGATGGAGCGGTAATTGGAAATGGCCAGTGTCCTTATCACGGAAGGGTCCACAACTTGCCCGACAGTTCCAAGGTCCCAGCGCAGGTCCAGGCTTCCAGCCGCTCAGCGTCCGTTGGACCGCCATCCAGCGGGCTGGTCAATCGCGGACGGCGGACCCAGCAGCCGGCTTCCTCTGCGATCAAAGCGCCCGCCGCGTAGTCGTGCTCGTTGAGCCCACGCTCCCCGAAAGCGTCGTGCGTTCCGTCGGCGACGAGACAGAGGTCCAGCGCGGCAGAGCCGAGACGACGGAGATCCGCGAAGCCTTCCATGAGGTTCCCGAGCCCGGCGAACTGCTCAGCCCTTGTGCCGGGATCGTAGCTGAACCCGGAGGCAACGATCAGCCCGGTGCGGCCAGCGAGCGGTCCGCTCAGTTGGGTGCGTTGGCCATTTTCCTCGAGCCAGGCTCCGTGGCCGCGGGCGGCCGAGTAGACACGCCCCAGTGCCGGGGCGTTGACGACGCCGGCCAGCCAGTCGCCGTCGGCATCGGCAACCGCCACGGACGTGGCGTAGTAGACGATGTTGCGGATGAAGTTGGTGGTCCCGTCCAACGGGTCGATCGACCAGCGATAGCCGCTGGGCTGCTCGGGCCGGGTCGTCCCGTGCTCTTCCCCGGTAATGGTGTCGTGCGGGCGTTCGGCGGTAATGGCCTCCCGCACGGCGTTCTCGGCCGCGACGTCGAAAGCCGTCACCCAGTCGCCGGCGTCGCCCTTGTTCACGACGCCGAGGCTCCCCGCCGTGTTGGGGCCCGAGGGCCGGCCGGCCAGTACCTGTGCACCGGCTGCAGCCGCCGCCCGGGCAACGGCGAGAAGATTCAAAACCTCGGCGGTCATTCGGAGTCCTCCATTTCAGCCAGGGCAACACTTTCGCCCGCGGCAACAGCTGCGTCTTCGTCGTCTGGGCCGGCCCCGCCGGCAGGTTCCAGCACGCCGTCGAGCAATGCCTTGAAACCGTCCTCGTCCAGCACCCGGATACCGAGCTGTTCAGCCTTATCCAGCTTGGTGCCTGCATTCTCTCCCGCCACGACGTAACTGGTGTTCTTGGACACCGAGCCCGCCGCCTTGCCGCCCCGGATGATGATGGCTTCCTTGGCTTCGTCCCGGCTCAAGGTGGGCAGGGAGCCCGTCACCACGATGGTGAGGCCCTCCAGGTTCCGCTGGACACCGGCGTCGCGTTCGTCAACCATGCGGACGCCGGCGGCGGCCCAGCTGTCCACGATCTCCCGGTGCCAGTCCACGGCAAACCATTCCTTGAGCGCCGCGGCGATGGTCGGCCCTACCCCGTCAACGTTGGCTAGTTCCTCCTCGGAGGCGGCTCTGATGGCGTCCATGCTCCCCAGGGCAGTGGCCAAGGCCCTTGACGCGGTGGGCCCGACGTGCCGGATGGACAGGGCAACAAGGACGCGCCAAAGGGGCTGCGTCTTGGCTTTCTCGAGTTCTTTGAACAGTTTTTCCGTAGTGGCCGTGGGTTTCGAGGGAGTCTTGGCAGTGGCCTTGGAGTAGAAGTACGGCACGAGTTCGAAGGTGCCCGTGCCCACGCCCTTCGAACGCTTCTCGCGGCGGATGCGCACGTCGGCGAGGTCTTCCGGCCTGAGGCTGAACAAGGCCGCCTCGTTGCGCAGGGGCGGAGTTTCCGGTTCCTCGGGTTGCGTGAGCGCGATGGCTGCTTCCCAGCCCAAAGCCTCGATGTCGAACGCGCCACGGCTCGCCACATGGAAGACACGCTCACGCAGTTGCGATGGGCAGGACTTCGCGTTGGGACAGCGGATGTCGACATCGCCTTCCTTGGCTGGAGCCAGGGGTGTGTGGCAGGACGGGCATTCCGTGGGCATCACGAACTCGCGCACGGGAGGATCCTGCTGGTCACGCAACGCCAGCACCGGCCCGACAATCTCCGGGATGACATCGCCGGCCTTGCGCAGCACCACGATGTCGCCGATCATCACGCCCTTGGCCTTCACCACATCCTGGTTGTGCAGGGTGGCCATCTCCACGGTGGATCCGGCGACCTTGACGGGTTCCATCACCCCGTAGGGAGTCACGCGGCCGGTGCGGCCGACGTTGACTTGGATGTCCAGCAGCTTGGTGTGGACTTCCTCCGGCGGGTATTTGTAGGCAACGGCCCAACGCGGCACCCGCGAGGTATAACCGAGCGCACGCTGCGTAGCGAAATCGTCGATCTTGACCACGATGCCGTCGATCTCGTGCAGGAGGTCGTGCCGATGCTCGCCGAAATGCTTGATGAAGTCCAGGACTTCCTCAAGGGAGCCCAGGACCTTCAGGTACGGGCTGATCGGAAGGCCCCATTCCCCCAGCAGTTTGTACGTTTCGGACTGACTCACGGAAGCGAGGCCTTCGCGCGCGCCGATGCCATGGACGAACATCCGCAACGGACGCTTGGCCGTTTCTGCGGGGTCCTTTTGGCGCAACGAACCTGCCGCGGCATTGCGGGGATTGGCAAGTGGCGCCTTACCGGCCTGGATGAGCGCCTCGTTGAATTCGGCGAAAGCCTTGGACGGAATGAAGACTTCACCGCGGATTTCCACCTCGGAGGGAAATCCGCCGCCGCTCAGTTGGCGCGGGATTTCCTTGATGGTGAGCACGTTGTGGGTGATGTCCTCGCCTGTGGTTCCGTCTCCGCGCGTGGCGGCGCGCACCAGCTTGCCGTCGCGGTAGAGCAGGTTCACGGCCAAGCCGTCGATCTTCAGCTCCGTCAGCCACGCGACGCGGGAAGCCGTGGTGCCCAGCTTTTCGACCGAAGCCTCAGCCCGGCGGACCCACGTTTCCAACTCGTCGAGCGAGAAGACATCCTCCAGGCTGTACATCCTCTGAAGGTGCGGGACGGCGGCAAATGCCGCGGCGACCTCGCCGCCCACTTCCTGCGTAGGAGAGTCGTTGGAAACGAGCTCGGGATGCAGGGCTTCGAGTTCCTCGAGGCGGCGATACAGGGAGTCGAACTCGGCATCCGAGACCGTCGGGGCATCTTCCTGGTAGTACGCGTAGCGGTACTTGCGGACGAGATCCGCCAAGTTTTCGTACTCTTCCCGTACGGATTCGGTTGGAACTGCGGTTTCGCTCTCTGCTGTGCTCACGTACCTATCTTGCCGCAATCCACGGCCTCCATGGCGGATGACGTGCCTGCCGTTGCGGCTCCCAGGTAGGCCTACCCTGCCGTGCGGCGAGTGAAGACCAGATGGAGAACTCCATGGGGAGAAGGGGTCGCTTCGATTTCAAAGCGTTGTTCGAGTCCTTCGAGTCCATCCCAGAGGCGTTCGCCCCGGCCCAGGACGATTGGCACGACCACGATGTGCATGTGGTCGATCAGATCGGCGTCGAGGAACTGTCGAATCGTGCTGACGCCGCCACCGATCCGGACGTCGAGGTCGCCGGCCAGGGCGCGGGCCTGCTTAAGCGCGGAGACGGGGTCGGCGTCAACGAAGTGGAAGGTTGTTCCGCCTGCCATCTCGAGTACCGGCCGAGGATGGTGTGTCAGAACAACCACAGGGGTGTGGAAGACAGGGTCGTCGCCCCACCATCCCTTCCATTCCTCGTCCTCCCAGGGACCGCGTTGAGGGCCGAATTTGTTGCGCCCCATGATCTCCACGCCGATCCCGGGCCCCCATCTGCTGGCGAACGCGTCGTCTACGCCGAAGGATCCCTCCGACTCCCCGTGGATGCCCATCTCGCGGAAGGTGCGCGTCCCGAAAGCCCACTCCATGAGCCGTGAGCCTGCGTGACCGAATGGAGCGTCGAGTTGCTGGCCCTCGCCAGTGCCGAAGCCGTCGAGGGAGACTGAGAAGTTATGCACACGGACGAGGGACATGTCATCTCCTGAAGTGCTTGCCTTTTGCAATCACCTTAGTGCGAGAACCGGTGCCGGCTCCATAAAGCGAAAGCAATGCCGCCTGCCGCCACCAAGAGCACGCCGCCCATGATGGCAACCACCGCGAACATGTCCGAACCCGGCCCGGAAGTGCCGCTCACCGAGGCCGCTTGGGTGGCGTTGAGTCCGTCCTGGATGGGGGTGTTCCAGTTGGACGAAGCCGACGGCGAGGCGCTGCTCGTCGTCGGGCTGTCCGACGGGGTCGCCGGGCTGGAGGCCACAGGAGCCTCCGACGTCGCCACGCTGGGTTCCGGTTCCACCGTCACCTGTGTCATGGGTACGGGCGCGGCGGGCACCGGCACCACGAGGGCGGGTTGAACCGGCTCGACGACCGGTGCAGGCGGGACCGGCGTGCTGGGCGCTGGCGTCGACTGGGCAGGCACGGGAGCAGGGCTCGGAGCCGGTGGCGCCTCGGGCGACTGCGAAACTTGTCCTTGGCCGGGAGGGCCGACGGTCTCGGCGTGGGCCGAAAGCAACGGGAATGCACACATCATCATGGCCATGGCCATGCCCGTGAGGGCAACGGAGAACGGGCGACGCACGGCAGCACGGGGCGCGCCGCCAAGGCGCGCGGAAGAACGTTGGGTCATGTTTACCTCTGCAGGGCGGCACAGGCCGCCCGGAGTTGGGGTGGTATTGACCGGAATCTTCCTACAAAGTCCGGGCGTGTCGCAAATCCCGTCACCCTCGGCGCTCGTGAGATGAGCGAGTACCGGTACTTTTGGAGTCGCTGATCGTGAGCCTGGCATCCACCACGATCGCGGTGACGTTGTCGCGTCCGCCGCCGCGCAGCGCAGCCTCAATCAGAGCATCCGCAGCCGCTTGGGGGTCGGCCACCGTCCCAAGAATCCGGGACAGGTGTTCGTCGTCCAGTTCTCCGCTGAGACCGTCCGAACACACCAAAATCCGGTCCCCGTCCAGGATGGGCAGCAACCAGAAATCGGCCTCGGTAGCGTCTCCGGTACCTAATCCCCGCGTGATGACATGGCGACGCGGGTAAACGGCGGCCTCTTCCTGCGTAAGGCTTCCGGTTTCCACGAGTTCCTGGACCTCCGAGTGGTCCACGCTGATCTGGGTGAACAGGCCTTGGCTCAGCCGGTAGGTCCGGGAATCTCCAATGTTCATCACCAGCCAGTAGGGGACGCCGAACTGCTCGACGACGACCACGCCGGACAGCGTCGTTCCCGCCCGGCCACCGGTAGCATTCCGGATCCGGGCGTCGGCGGCCAAGATGCACTCTTGCAGGGCAACCGCGGTGGAGGATCGGACGCCCGCCGCCAACGGGGGCATGTGGCGGAGCGTCTTCACACATAATTCGCTGGCGACCTCGCCTGCCTCGTGTCCGCCCATGCCATCAGCCACCGCGAAGACCGGGTCCGCCGCAAGGAGGGAGTCTTCGTTGAGCTCCCTAACGAGGCCGCGGTCTGTCCGGCAGCCAAAGGCCAGTGTCAATCCCGGCTCGGGTGCGGTTGCTGCGGACGGCGAATTCATTCTTGTCCTCGGTGGATGGAACGGTTGCCCAAGCGGTCCCCTGGGCTGCGGAGACGACTATGCCACGATCCGGGAGTCATCCCCAAGGCCTGTGTCCCTTCGGGGATCAGTCGAGAACAAGGCCCTTGCCAAGACCGCGCTCCAACCGGACGGGGAGGATTTCCCCGAAACCGCGGACGTTTTCAGCCCTCTGCGGCACCAGAACGAACCGTTCGTCCTGGCCCAGGGCCCCCGCCGTCATCTCATCGACCAGAACCGTTCCTGGCTCCGCCAAGGCTGTGAGGCGCGCCGCGAGGTTCACCGTGGGCCCGTAGATATCGCCGAGCCGGGAAAGGATGCGCCCCCAAACCATGGCCACGCGGGCTTCCGGGAGGATTTCGTCCTCGGTGAAAGCTTGGGCGAGCGCCAAGGAGATTTCGGCACCGGCCGCCGGTGTTTCGGCAATGTAGAGCACTTCATCGCCAACGGTTTTGACGAGGCGTCCGCCGCCGATGGAAATGATCTCCGCACATTTGTTCTCGAAACGCTGGACCAACTGCGCCAGGGTCTTCTCGTTCATGCGGCGCGACAGGCTCGTGTAGGAGACAAGGTCGGCAAAACCGACGGCGCGGGCCAACGGCAAGGGCGCATCGTCTTCGTCCCCTTCGCGGCCTGCCTCGCTGGCCTGCAGGCCGGCCTCGGCACGGACGGCCAGCCGCTGCACGCCGGCGTTCATCTGACGGCGCCACGAGTACAACAGGATCTCTTCCATGGCATCGACGAGGTTGGGCAGTTCATTGACCAGCTGTTTGCGGGCAACGGCGTCGGGAATGCCTTGCTGCACCACCATGTCCTCGATCAGCGCTTCAACTTGCCACACCACCATCCGGTCGGTCATTTGCCCGATGGCGCGCGTCACGGAAATGGCAGCTTCCTCAGTGAGCTTTCCGGCGCGGACGAGGTCAAGGATGGTCGAAAGGGCCGCGAGGTCCCGCTCGGTGAACGCCACATCCTGGTCACCGAAGTTAGGGAATCCAAGTGCTCGCCAAAGTTTGCGGGCTGACAACAACGAGACGCCTGCTCCAGCAGCCACTTCGCGTCGCCGGAGTTTGCGTTCGCCGCCCAGCAGCCTGCTTTCAAGGGCCTTGATGGCAACACGTTCAGCAGACAAGGCGCCGGTTGGCGCAGAGACGACCGGGAGGGCCCCCGTTACTGCTTGGTCCACGGAAGGTTCGGACACGGCGTCGGGCTCGTGGTCCATGTACTCAGGCTCCTGCTCGTCAACGCTCATCTCTTCCACCTTCTCTCATATGCCAGGGCAACGCGGCATCCGGATAGCCGGTTGGCCCACTAAAGTCGCCATCATCGCCGGTTCCCGTCGCGCGGCCGGACTCAAAGCGGACACTCGCTGGAAGCTCGGCCATGGCGTCCAGAATGAAGCTCCTGAACGTGCCGACCTCCGGGACATCCGTCAGGACGGCATCGCCGGGGTGCCCGGTATCCAAGGATATATTCCCGGAGCGCAATATCCGTTGGAGCAGCGATTGTTTGATCCCCACGCTACGCACCGCAGCCAGAGGCACCTGCCAGTCGCCCCTGCGAAGCATTCCAAAACGGGCAACTATTCGCCCGCTTGTCAGAATGTAACGTATGCCGCGCCAGCGGATGAAGGCAGGGAGGCTGTAGCCGAGCAGCACTATCGCAACAACAGCCAGGCACGCACCCACCAGCCATTGGTTCCACTCACTCGTGATCACGGGAAGTAGCTTGCCCGGTCCGCCCTTGACTATCCAGGCACACGCGAACGCCGATGCAGCCGGGACAAGGATGAATGCCAGGACGGGACCAATGAGCATCCTTGGCTGTTGCCGCGTGATCACGATGACTTGCTCCCCACGCAGGAGCTCTTTACGCATAGCCGCTTTCGGTAGCCCTGAGATGGACGACGTCGCCGGCGGTCACCACGTGCTCGTGGCCACCATGGTCCACCACCAAAAGGGACCCGTACTCATCCAGCCGGGAGGCGTGTCCCACCAATTCGTGATCGCCCGGCAAATGCGCTTTCACTTCGCGTCCCAAAGTGACCATGACAGCTTCAACCCGTTTGTGGAGGGAAGAGCCGCCTGCCAGTCCTGCCGTGGGGTCGCCGTCGGCATTGCAGAAACTGCGGTAGAGCGCTGCGAAACGGGACAAATAGTTCTGGAGAAGTACGGTGCGGTCCGTGGTGGAGGCGCCTTCGAGCAGGAGAGACGTCGCGGTCGGAACGGGCAATTCGTCCTGCTCGAGCGTCACGTTGAGGCCGGTACCCAGGATCACGGCGGGGACCGAACCATCCCCCATCGGTCCCATTTGGGCAAGGATGCCGGCGATCTTCTTGCCCCTGACCAGGACGTCGTTGGGCCACTTGATTTCGGCGGGCAGGCTTGCGGTTTCCAGGAGGGTCTCACGCAGGGCCAGCGCGCCCAGCAGGGAAAGCCAGGAGTAGCTCTGGGTCGGGACCGGCAGGCCTTGGGCGTTGACGGGACGCAGGACGATCGAAACGGAAATCGCCGAACGTGCGGGAGATTCCCAGTGGCGGTCGAGCCTGCCCCGCGCCGCTGTTTGGTGCTCCGCGGTAAGCACGGCGAGGTCGGCCCATTCCTTGGGCTCTGTGGTGACGGCGCGAAGCAGGTCAGCGTTGGTGGAGCCGGTGGTCTCCACGATCTTCAGCTGCGGAATACCAGCGGCCGCGAGGAAACCGGGGTGAAGCAGGGCGTCGCGGTCCAGGCCCGGGCGCGGGGCACGTGGTTCACTGCTGGCGGGCTGTTCGACATCCATAGAGAGAATCCTATCGAGCCAAGCAGGTCCCGGAAGAAGTTGTCCGCTTAGAGGAAGATGTCCGGCACCAGCTTCGCCTCCGGGGCTCCCAAGCTATAGGGTCTGAAGTCTTCAACTCCCGCGGCCTTCAATACTTGTTCGTCGGTGTAGAAGTTGCCCGTATCACTTGCTGAACCGCCGTTCGGATTGGACCCGGCCAAGTGCGAGCCGGTCAGAACGGCGTGGGCCGCGTCGGCCATGATTCGGGGACCCCTGGCGGCTTGGACAATCTGTTCCCCGCCAGGCATGTTTCGAATGGCGGCGGTGTCGATCAGGGTGCAAGGCCACAGGGAGTTGACCGCCACGCCGTCGTTCTTGAGCTCTTCGGCCAGGCCCAAGGTGGTCAGGCTCATGCCGTATTTGGCCATGGTGTAGGCCAGGTGCATGCCTGCCCACTTCGGGTCGAGGTTCAGGGGCGGGGAAAGGGTCAGAATATGGGCGTTGCCGGATTTCCGCAGGGCGGGCAGCGCCAGCTTGGACAGCAGGAAGGTGCCGCGGACGTTGATGTCCTGCATGAGGTCGTAGCGCTTCATGTCGATCGCGTCAGTTCGGGAGAGATCGATGGCCGAGGCGTTGTTGACGACGATGTCGATTCCGCCGAAGCGTTCAACGGCGGCGGCAACCGCCGCGGCGACGTCGTCGTCGTTACGGACATCCCCGACGAGCGGTAGCGCCTGTCCGCCGGCTGCTTCCAGTTGCTCAGCGGCCGTGAAGACCGTTCCTTGCAGCTTGGGGTGGGGTTTCCCGGTTTTGGCCAGGAGAACGATGTTGGCGCCGTCGCGGGCTGCGCGGGTGGCGATTGCCAGGCCGATGCCGCGGCTTCCGCCGGACATCAGGAGGGTGCGGCCCTCCAGTGATTCACGCGCCTGATAGGGAAGGGCAGGGCTTGCAGAAGCATCGTTGCTTGAGGTCATGAGGATACTGTAGCCCAGCTATGTTACTAGTGAGTAACATAGCTCGATGCTCGACTTGAAGTCGGAAAATTGTAGGGTTTCTACAGCGGTCCGGGGCTTTTGCGTCATTAGACTAGCCAACAGGGCCAGCACGTTGTACGGATGCTACTTAAGAGCGCATGCCTAACGAAGCAGTGCCAGCATAAATCAGCTACAGAGCCGGAGACATTTAATGAGCCACGATCTGACAACGACAGCGGGAAAGATTGCCGACTTCCGCGACCGCCAGGCCCGTGCAGAACAACCCTCCGGCCCCGAAGCCATCGAGAAGCAGCATGCCCGCGGCAAGAACACCGCCCGCGAACGCATCGACATGCTCCTTGACGAGGGCTCGTTCGTCGAGTTCGACGCCTTGGCCGTCCACCGCTCCACCGCATTCGGCATGGAGAAGAAGAAGCCCCTCGGCGATGGGGTGGTCTCAGGCTACGGCACCGTGGATGGCCGGCTGGTAGCCATCTACAGCCAGGAGTTCAGCGTCTACGGCGGCTCCCTGAGTCAGGTCAACGGCGAGAAGATCGTCAAGGTCCAGGAGTTCGCCCTCCGCAACGGCTGCCCCATGGTCGGAATCAACGACGGCGGGGGCGCCCGTATCCAGGAAGGCGTCGCCTCGCTGGCCATGTTCGCGGATATCTTCCGCAACAACGTCCATTCCTCCGGCGTCGTTCCCCAGATTTCCCTCATCATGGGCCCCTGCGCGGGTGGCGCCGCCTACTCCCCCGCCCTCACCGACTATGTGGTGATGGTGGACAAGACATCGCATATGTTCATCACCGGCCCCGACGTCATCAAGACCGTGACCGGCGAAGACGTAGACATGGAAACCCTCGGCGGCGCCCGCCAGCACAACGCCACCACCGGCACCTCCACCTACCTCGCCAGCGACGAAGCCGACGCGATCGAGTTCGTCCGCGAACTCCTCGACTTCCTCCCGTCCAACAACCTCTCCGAGGCCCCCGTCCTGGAGCACGAGCAGGAACTGGAGCTCGACGACGACGACCTCACCCTGGACACTCTCATCCCGGACTCGGCCAACCACCCCTACGACATGCGCAAGGTCATCGAGCAGATTGTCGATGACGCCCATTTCCTTGAGATGCAGTCGCTCTACGCCCCCAACGTGATCATCGGCTACGGCCGGGTTGAAGGCCACACCGTTGGCATCGTGGCGAACCAACCCATGCAGTTCGCGGGCACGCTGGACATCGCCGCTTCGGAAAAGGCAGCCCGCTTTGTCCGCCACTGTGACGCCTTCAACGTTCCCATCATCACCCTGGTGGACGTCCCCGGCTTCCTACCCGGTAAGGACCAGGAGTTCCAGGGCATCATCCGCCGCGGAGCCAAGCTGCTTTACGCCTACGCCGAGGCTACCGTGCCCAAGCTGACGGTTATCACCCGCAAAGCCTACGGCGGAGCGTACATCGTGATGGGATCCAAGAAGCTCGGCGCCGACCTCAACCTGGCCTGGCCCACGGCACAGATCGGCGTCATGGGCGCCCAGGGTGCCGTCAACATCCTGTACCGCCGCGATCTTGCCGCCGTCGCCGAGGCCGGCGGCGACGTCGAGGGCAAGCGGGCCGAAATCATCCGCCAGTACGAGGAAGAACTCCTCAACCCCTACCAGGCTGCCGAGCTTGGCTACGTCGACGCCGTCATCGCGCCGTCGGAAACCCGCCTGCAGATCATCAAGGGCCTCCGGGCGCTCCGCGACAAGCGCGCCAGCCTGCCCACCAAGAAGCACGGAAATATCCCGCTGTGAGCGCCGAACAAAACATCCCCGACTCCGGGCCTGATTCCACCGAAGTGGGGCCGGCCAAGCCGTTGCTTTCGGTGGTCAAGGGAGACCCGACGCCGGAAGAGCTCGCGGCGCTTGCCGCCGTCGTCGCCTCCCTCGGAGCGCCGGAACAAACCGAGACCCCCAGACCCAGTGCGCGGCACTGGCTGCGGCGGCAGCAATTGCGCATGGAGCCCACTCCGGGACCGGGCGCCTGGAAGCGCAGCCGGGGCTGAAGCGGCGCGCTGACCCAACTGACTCGCATTTGTTGTCGTTTTGAAGGCTCACAACGACGTCAAGTGCCAGCCAGTTGGGTTGCCGAAGAGTGCAACAACTCTTTCACAAATAACCGGGCGCGGTTAAGCTCTTGGGGTGACTACTCCTAACACAGCTCCGGCACGGCTCCAGACTGCCATCGATGCGGTCGCCGACGCCTACACTGACACCCTCCTTGCCCTCAACCCGAGCCTCGCCACCACCCTCGGCCTGCCCGGACACGAGACCGAATACCAGGACTTCTCGCCCGCCGGCGCAGCCGCCTTCGCCAAAGCAGCCCGTGGCGCGCTCGACGAACTGGCCACCCTCGAACCCGTGGACGCCTCCGATGTTGTCACCCTTGACGCGATGCGCGAACGGCTTGGCCTGGCACTCGAGATCCACGAGTCCGGCTGGGACGCCGCGGACCTGAACAACATCGAGTCCCCTGCCCAGACCATCCGGGCGATCTTCGACCTTATGCCCACCGACACGGCCGAACACTGGGTGCACATCGCGGGCCGCGCTGCCAACGTTCCGCATGCGATCGATGGCTATATCGATTCCCTTCGTTCCGCCAAGGAAGAGGGAAAGGTGTCCGCCGTCCGACAGGTCAGGGTCGTCATCGAACAGGCCGGCAAATATTCGGCCGAGGACGGATTCTTCGCCAAGCTCGCCTCCGGGGCCACCATCGACGGCCGGCCGCTGCCGGCGGAACTGCAGGAAAAGCTCGACGCCGGTGCCGCCGTCGCGCGTTCCGCTTACGCGCGCTTAGCCGACTTCCTCGAAGCCGAGCTCCTGCCCTTCGCCCCGGCAAAAGACGCTGTGGGCCGCGAACGTTATGCACTTGCCTCGCGTTCCTTCCTCGGTGCAACCGTGGACCTGGAGGAAACGTACGCGTGGGGCGTGCAGGAACTTGACAGGCTCATCTCCGAACAGGAGCGCGTGGCCGAGCACATCAAGCCCGGCGCTTCCATCGACGAAGCCAA